>NZ_JAVQNT010000043.1:0-661117 GCF_031799075.1 Acinetobacter sp. V91_7 | reverse complement strand
ATGACGATGATCGCGGCCGTTCAAGTGGTCGAGGTCGAGGCCGCAACCGTGATGACGATGATCGTGGACAAAATTCACGAAATCAGAAACGCGATGCCTCTGGACGGTTTACGTCTTAAGCATAGTGCTTTAAAAACAAAGGAGGCTTTTGCCTCCTTTGTTTTTTAATTTATTTACTTTACTGTGGGAGTGGTTGTAGCCCTTTTACAATATCAAGATATTCAGAGCCATTTAACCAAAAAGATTTTTTTAAAAATAGGGTGGTCATAATACTTTCTGCTGCTTCACTTTCCGGATTTTCACAGAAAATTCCATAGCTTTCGCCTAATACCGCATCATTTTCAATGAGGCGGATATAGTAAGCATGTTGCTCATTTGCATAACCTAAAACTGCATCACGTTGATTTTTCATTTCGCATGTCTCCATACCAAAAAACTGAATTTAACCAGAATGTTAAATGTTCAGAATCTCATTTGATAAAAATCATAAAACAGTCAGTAATCAGGACTATCCCATAATAGGTTTTGATTTTCTTCAAATTGCCATTTTGATTTAAACATCCCTGTTAAAAGCAAAATGGATTAAAATCTGATCATGGGATTTATTGTTATGCAAAAAAAATATTTCGTCAACTTGAAAATGTAACTTTTTCAAGTTACATTGTCTGTGTAGGATTTGAACGGTGAAATGGAGGCGAGATGTCAAAGAAAAACGAGTTTGAGCATGGCGGTGCCCGTGAAAATGCTGGTCGTAAAGCACAGTTCAATGAACCCACAAAAGTGATTCGTGTTCCTGAGTCTCAAGTGAACTTTATCAAAAATTGGTTACTGAATAATGTCAAAACCGACAACCGGACAGATTTTAGCTCAAAATTGAAGGTTCAACAGGTCCATGCAAATAACGATAAAATTTACCATATTCCTTTAGCTACTGAACGTGTTGCTGCGGGTTTTCCTTCGCCAGCGCAAGATGATATTGAGCAAGCACTCGATTTAAATGAATATTTAATTAGAAATGAAAATGCCACCTTTATTGTCAAAGCCAATTCTTTATCAATGTTAGACGCTGGAATTGATATTGACGACCCGCTTATTGTGGACCGTAGTCTTCCCGCTAAATCTGGTGATATTGTAATTGCGCTTATTGACAATGATTTTACCGTTAAACGTTTAATGATCGATAATAATTACCACCCACCTAAAATTTGGCTAAAAGCAGAAAACTCTGATTATCAAAATATTTATATTGAAGAAGGGCAAGAACTGGTCATTTGGGGAGTCGTGACTTATAACCTCAAACGAATGAGATAAGGTGTTGTTTTCATATTTTATGGTTTTAGTTACTGATCCGAGATAGGGACCAGTAACTCTAAGCTAAGTAATATTTTTAAATTTGCCCAATCAATAAACATGTGGCGATGATTACCATAAGACCACCTGAAAACCGTCCTACTAAGCGTGCTGCCTGTGGTCTGCTTTTTAGAATAGCTTGTGAACCGTAACCTACCATTAAGTAAATAATCGCGCAGCTAATCATGTGGACAACACCAAAGGCAACAATTTGCGTAGTCACCGTCCATGATGCAGTGGTGTCAATAAATTGAGGGAGTAAGGCTAAAAAGAGTAGAAAAACTTTCGGGTTTAAGCCACTCACATAAACGCCTTTTGTTGCCCAGCTCAACCATGATTGCGCTTTTTCAGACTCAGACTGATTTGGAGTAGGAGGGGTAAGTAATAAATTTATTCCCATCCATAATAAATAAGCAGAACCCGCAACAGTAAGAATCATCAGAGCCGTCGGGTTATTTGCTACAAGCAGACCAACACCAGCCGCGACCAGCAAAATTGTAATAAAGTGCCCACATAGCATACCTGCAACGGCAGGTACTACCACTTTACCTTTAATTCCTGCCGAGATGGCATAGGCCCAGTCTGCCCCTGGGGTAATAATAAAAAGAATGGAGACACTCCAAAATGCAATAAAAATGTTAAAAGCCATATGCTTATCTCGGCAAACTATTTTCCAAAGGTTTCGCTCGTGGTTTAGAAAAAATTCCTATTCATTCGAACTTGTTGAAAATAATATGCTCATGTATTTAGAATGTGCTTTTAAATGTTTGCTCATATCACACTCATTTGGGGTAGATTTTTCTAAATGGATCGCACAGATAAAAAGATTCTTGCTGAATTGCAGTTAAATGGCCGATTATCTATTACTGAATTGGCAGAAAAAGTAGGCTTAAGCATTTCACCATGTCATCGACGAGTGAAGGCTTTAGAAGAGTCAGGAGCCATCAAAGGCTATCGGGCAGAACTCGACCCGAATTTAGTGGGATTTGAGTTTTCAGCGATTGTTTTTATTACGCTTAAAGAAGGTGATAAGCAGGCAGTCGAGAAGTTTGAAAATGCTGTGATTGATATTCCGCAAATCATTCAGGCCCAGCGCTTATTTGGTGAGCCAGATTATTTGCTGCATGTGGTAGCAAAAGATTTACCCGCTTTTCAGCGGCTATATGATGAAAAATTATCGGCTATTCCAAGTGTGCAACGGCTTATCTCAACCATTGTGATGAAAGATGTTGTGCCTGAACGTTTATTTCCGATTGGCTAAAATCTTTAGGGATAAAAAGAAGCTTTAAAAAAGCTTCTTTTTTAGTCTTAAGGATATTTAGGTATCAAGTGTTTTACACAAAGAGCAGATCGTACCGTTATGTTTATGAGAGAACATAATATCTGGACGCTCGTAACCTTCTTCACATACACGGCAGTGGTAAACTGTTGCAACTGGTGTACCTTCAGCGTCAAAACGTGGTTCTTTAATGCCATCATCATGTGACTTGATGTAGTATTTTCCTTTGGTTAATAAGCCCATGATTGGTGTTAATACAAAAGCAAGTACAAGAGCGATGAGTGGTGAGTAAGGAGCTAGGAAGCTACCAAGTAATCCGAAGAATGCGGCAATCGATAGTCCTGCTGATACAAGGAACGCAACCATACCCACAGGATTTACGTTGTATAGCATGTCACGACGATATTCTGGTTCTTTTGGTGAAAGCTTTAAAACATATTTGTTGATTGAAATGTCTGTTGCAACCACCACAACCCACGCAATCGCAAAGTTTGAATAGAACCCTAAGATTTTACCCAGTACTGCAAACATGTTGCCTTCCATTAAGGCAAGGGCAATTGCCAAGTTCACTATCACAAAGACAATACGACCCGGATAATGTTTACTAATACGAGTGTAGGCACTTGTCCAAGCAAGGGAACCAGAGTAAGCATTGGTCACGTTAATTTTAATTTGAGAAATGACCACCAAAATAACCGCAAGTGTTAGAGCAGCCCAGCCCGGAAGCATGTCATGAAACGCTGCATTAAATTGTTGAACAGGTTCAGTACTGTTTACACCCGGTAATTTTGTTAATAAGTAGAAACCTAAAAATGCCCCAATAATTTGTTTGATTGCCCCTAAAATTACCCAACCCGGACCTGCTGAAATTACGGCTGCCCACCATGCTTTGCTATTTTCTTTTGTTTTAGCGGGCATGAAGCGCAAGTAGTCAATTTGCTCACCAATTTGCATAATCAAAGATAGGCATATACCAGCACCCAACATGATGGCAGCCATATCTACAGTCGCAAAACCTTCTTTACCTGTAAAAGTAGCAAACTGGCTGACTAAGGTTGGTTCTTGGTAAATCAGATAGGCCACAGGACCAATCATGAGAACGAGCCAAAGCGGAGTTGTCCACACTTGTAATTTACTTAAGGCCTTCATACCGTAAATCACCAGCGGAATCACCATAACGGTTGAGATGAGATAACCTGCCCAAAGCGGAATACCTAAACCGAGTAATAACCCTTGCGCCATGATTGAACCTTCAAGGGCAAAGAAAATAAATGTGAAACTGGCGAAAATGATACTGGTGAGGACCGATCCAATGTAACCGAAACCTGCACCGCGGGTAATCAAGTCAAGGTCGATGTTATAACGTGCTGCGTAGTAGGCAAGAGGAATACCGGTTAAGAAGATAATAATTGCTGCAAATAAAATGGAGAAAACAGCGTTGGTTGTTCCGTAAGACATACCAATACTGGCACCAATAGAAAAGTCAGCAAGATAGGCAATACCACCAAGTGCAGTAATAGCAACAACTTTGGGGCTCCAGCGCCGAAAGCTATGTGGAGCATAACGTAAAGTATAATCTTCTAAGGTTTCATTCACTGCTTTTTGTGAATCTGTACCTTGCACAGTGTCCAGATTTGGATGTTCAGATACACTCATAACATCAATCTCCCAATCATTTTCGGTCAATCAACACAAATATTGATCATTGTTTTTTGATGAATTTGAGTGTGTGATTTTTGGGGAAAATTGAAAATACGTTATTTTGCGTATATGTGCGTATTCGAGAAAATCGCAATGATAAATGACTTTTGGCATAAGGATTGCTGGGTTTAATGCAGCCACATGCCAAACATGAGTGTTATGCCAGATTCTTCACGTCCCCAACAAGCGCCACAACGTGTGATCAAAACGCGCCGTGAATATAATATTTGGGTGGCAGATGAAAGTATCGAAGATTATGCGCTCCGTTATGCGCCCACATCAGTACGTAAATGGTCGCCTTGGACTGTTACCAATACCGCAATTTCGACAGTTAGCTTCTTGGCTATGGAAGCTATTGGGGCGACCATGCTTTGGCAGTATGGCTTTAGCAACGCTCTGTGGGCGGCAATAGTCGTATGTACCATCATATTTTTAACCAGTTGGCCGATTAGTTACTACGCTGCAAAATATAATGTAGATGTCGATTTGCTCACCCGTGGTGCAGGTTTTGGCTACATTGGCTCGACCATTACTTCTCTGATTTATGCCAGCTTTACCTTTATTTTGCTTGCATTTGAAGCCGCAATTATGGCGATGGCACTTGAGCTTGCCCTTGGCATTCCACAAGTTGTTGGTTACTTAATTTCTGCATTGGTGATTTTACCTTTAGTGGTCAAAGGTATTGGTTTTATTAATAAAGTTCAGGCAATCACTCAGCCAATCTGGCTCTTGTTGCTGTTGTTACCGTGGTTTTTTGTACTTTGGAAACAGCCACAAATTTTAAGTAGTAGTCTGCATTTTGTTGGTGCGGTTTCAAACTCGACCGATTTTAATCTGTATTACTTTGGTGCGGCGTGCACCCTTATTTTTTCATTTGTGATCCAAATTGGTGAGCAAGCTGACTATTTACGCTTTTTACCACAACAGCAAAAAAATAGAACTGCGTGGCGTTTTGCTGTTTTTTTAGGTGGTCCATCTTGGATTATTTTTGGTTTTTTAAAAGTTTTGATGGGCATGTTGCTGATGGTCTTAGCCTTTCAGCTGTTGATTCCTGTCTCTGAACTAGACAATCCGACGTATCTGTATTGGGTTGCCTATCAACAATTTATTCCAAATCCCCAGCTTGCTTTAATTCTCACGTTGGCACTTGTTTGCTTGGCACAAATTAAAATTAATATGACCAATGCCTACGCTGGCTCATTGGCATGGTCAAACTTTTTTGCCCGTTTAACTCATAGCCATCCAGGGCGAATTGTCTGGCTTCTGTTTAACGTTTTCATTGCCATTGTCTTGATGGAAATGGGCATTAGCCATGCGGTAGAGCGTATTTTGGGGCTATATAGCAATGTCGCTTTGGCATGGATTGGTGCTGTTGTTGCCGATTTAATTATTTGTAAACCTTTGGGTTTAAGTCCGAAGGGAATTGAATTTCGCCGTGCTTATTTATATGACATTAACCCCGTCGGTGTGGGAGCCTTACTGATTGCTTCAGTGTTATCGATGCTTAGCTATTTGGGCTTTTTCGGATTAATGGCGAAAGGCTTGGCGAGTTTTATTGCGCTGGGAAGTGCGATGTTATGTGTTCCTATCATTGCTTACCTAACTAAAGGCAAATATTACATTGCGCGCCAGCCTGAAAAAATTCAGGCAACTTCGGTTGCAAACTGTGTTGTATGTGAAAGGGACTATGAACTTGCTGACATGGCAGGCTGTCCAGCCTATAACGGTACGATTTGCTCACTATGCTGTTCACTCGAAGCACGCTGTCACGATTTGTGTAAACCCGATGGACGTTGGTCGGTGCAACTTAAAAAAGCCATCTGGCATTATTTACCAGAACGTTGGGCCAGTCGTTTAAATAGTCGGGTCAGTTTATATTTATTAATGACTTTAGGACTTTCTATTGTTTTGGCGGTGAGTTTAAGTCTGGTTTATATCCAAGAAAAAGCTTATTTAGAAACGATTAATGCTGAAGGAGTTCCTCAGCTATTTACGCTATTTGTCAAAATTTACACCATCTTGTTTTTATTAATGAGCGTTGCGGCATGGTGGTTGGTACTAAACGATGAAAGCCGCCGTAATGCTGAAATCGAGACACATCAACAAACAGCATTATTGATTGATGAAATTGCTGCGCATGAAGTCACTTCGAAAGACCTGCAAGATGCCCGAATTTCAGCAGAACGAGCAAATGATGCAAAAAGTCGTTATGTCATTGGAATTAGCCACGAACTACGAACACCTCTAAATAGTATTTTGGGCTATAGCCAATTACTTCAAAAACAAGAGCAGCTCTCGGAACAAGGCAAAATGGCGCTCGGGGTGATTAGCCGTAGTGGGCAACATCTAACTTCACTGATTGACGGTTTACTAGATTTAGCAAGAATTGAAACGGGCAAAATTTCTTTAAATGTGGTGGATGTGCATTTTCCAAATTTTATAGAACAGATTATTCAAATGTTTCAGCCACAGTTTGAACAGAAGAATTTGCAGTTTATCTATGAAATTGGAGAAAACCTACCGCACTATGTTCGTACCGATAAAAAACGCTTAGAGCAAGTACTCATTAATTTGCTGGGTAATGCTTTAAAATTTACGACGAGCGGCACAATTACTTTGAAAGTCGATTACCGTTTCCAAACGGCTTATTTTGAAATTAGAGATACGGGCTGTGGCATTGCCGAAGCGGATTTAGAGCGAATCTTTAATCCGTTTGAACGGGGCAGTAATGTGGTTCAAGGTGGATTTACTGGAACAGGGCTTGGACTACCGATTGTAAAATTATTGGTCGATTTACTTGGCGGGCAGCTATCTGTGAGTAGCCAGCTCAATCAGGGTTCACAGTTTAAAATTAAGTTTTATTTGCCTTCAAAAGAGGTGGTTCATCCAATTTCTAATGTTTATTCCAACCAGATTACGGGCTATCAAGGCGAGCGAAAACGAATTTTGGTTGTCGATAATGAAGCTGTAGATCGAGGTTTAGTTGCTAATTTTCTAAAACCTTTGGGTTTCATTATTGAAGAAGCCGAGTCGGGCATTGATTGTTTAAGACGTGTTCCTATTTTTCAGCCTAACCTGATTTTAATGGATTTGAATATGCCCTTGATGGGCGGGTGGGAAACTGCGCGGTTATTACGTCAAAATAATATTACCAATGTGCCGATCTTAATTATTTCGGCCAATGCAGGTGAACGTAAGGTCAATCCACAAGATGCGGTGTTAAGTGAAGACTTTATGCTAAAACCAATCGACCTCAATTTGTTGCTGAGTAAAATTGGAGATAAGTTGGGGCTGGTGTGGGCTGATTCTAAGTCAACATTAACCGAAGAAAATAATGTGGTTCAAGCACTTCATGTAAAGACGTATAAGCAAGAAAAAGTCACTGTTTATACACCAACAAGACAACCAGAAAACAATGGCCCACAAGATTTAACTCAAGCCTTGCAGCAACTAGATGACTTGATTGGACAGGGCTACATTCGTGGAATTCAACAGACTTTAACGCAATGTCGTCAAAATTTTCCGGAGCATAACGAGTTATGGGAACAGCTTGAACAGGCTATTCAAAAGTTTGATTTAAAACACGCCCAACGATTAATTCAGGATAAGCAATGAGTACGCAACATGTTTCTTTTCAGCAGGCTTCAACAACTGAGCAGGCTGTTATTCTGATTGTGGATGATGTACCGGAAAATTTGGGCTTATTGCATGAAAGTCTGGATCAGGCTGGGTATCGTGTACTTGTTACGACAGATGGATTAAGTGCAATTGAGATTGCACACCGATGCTTACCGGATATGATTTTGCTCGATGGCAATATGCCACATATGGACGGTTTTGAAAGTTGTATACAGCTTAAAGCAAGTCCAATTACTCAGTTTATTCCCGTCATTTTTATGACAGGTTTGTCGGAGACAGAGCATATTGTGCGTGGTTTTCAGGTCGGTGGGGTGGACTATGTAACCAAGCCACTGAATATTGAAGAAGTACTGGCAAGAGTAAAAACGCATTTGGCACATGCCAAACTATTGCAGCAACAAAAACAAGTGATTGATGCAACTGAAACTGCCATTCTTGCTCTAGATGTTCAAGGTAAAATTGTTTGGAAAACCCAAAAAGCCAGTGATTTATTGAATCAATATTTGCCTGAAATTGATGGTTTTGAGGCAGGTTTAAAAGCTTGGTTTTCAGACTTGGAACATGAAAAAGATCCAAAAAAATTAACAAGCTGTTCTTATTCAACGCCATCTCAGCAATTACAGCTTTTACTATTAACGCCGTGGCAATCTGGCACAAGTGTGGCGAAAAATTATCTTATACAGATCAAGACTTCTACACCTGCATTAGACGTCGCTGACATTTTAAAATATTGCCCACAGTTGACTCAGCGTGAAGCAGAAGTCATGCACTGGTTATTGTTAGGTAAAACCAATAAAGATATTGCGGAAATTTTGGAGCTGAGCCCGCGGACGGTAAACAAACATTTAGAACATGTTTTTGAAAAGCTTTGTGTTGAAAATCGAACTGCGGCCGTGGCGCATATTAATAGTCTAGTGCAAGAGTTTCATTAAATAAATTTAAAAATAGAGGCCCGTTTTGAGCCTCTATCATGCCTCTTATTTCAAGTTTTTTTTAAAGAAACTGGTTAATTTATCAAATGGAATGAGATCGACACGATCGTATAAATCAACATGTCCCGCACCTTTAACATAGTAAAGTTCTTTAGGTTGGCCTGCGAGTTTATAAGCTTCTTCACTAAACTCTTTTGAATGGGCCTGATCACCTGTAATAAACAGCATTGGGCGTGGTGAGATAGTTTCGATATCGTTAAATGGATAGAAGTTTAAAAATTTGACATTACTTGTTAGTGTTGGGTGCGTTGTAAGGTCTTTTGATGAACTTTTCGGCGTATATTCTCCGCGTGGGGTGCGATAAAAGTCATAAAATTCACGTTGGATCGGATGTGTATCTGCCGTTAACTCATGCGTAGTCCCGCTGGTATATTTTGTTTCACCGCCTGTGAACTCGACATAACGTTGCGTAGCCGCTTCAGCAATAATTTGCTTTCTTTGCTCTAAGGTTTGTGAGTGACGTAAGCCATTACGGTTTGCAGCTCCCATATCATACATGCTGACAGTGGCAATGGCCTTCATGCGAGGGTCAATTTTTGCTGCGCTAATAACGAAACTTCCACTTCCGCAAATGCCGAGTACGCCAATACGTTCACGGTTAATAAAGGATTGTGTTCCTAAATAATCTACAGCCGCACTAAATGCTTCTGCGTAAATGTCAGGTGCAACTACATTTCTGGGTTGGCCCGCGCTTTCACCCCAAAATGATTGATCAATTGCCAAGGTTACAAAACCTTGTTCAGCCAGTTTCTGTGCATAAAGCATAGAGCTTTGTTCTTTCACGGCTCCCATTGGGTGACCAATTACAATAGCGGGGGCTTTTAGTTTTTTATTTAAGTTCTTGGGGATAACCAGATTACCGACTATATCCATGTTGTATTGATTTTTAAAAGTGACTTTCTGAATAGTCACTTGCTGACTTTGATAAAAGTTATTTGCGCCATTCGACATGTCTGCTGCCATACCTGAGGTTGAGGAGAATAAACCAATTGTTGCAGCGCAAATTGCCGCTGCTGTATGGGTTTTAAGCTTTTTAAAGAAGGGAGATGTAGTCATGGATACCTCAATTTAAATAATTTGAATGGGTGAATTTGCTCATGCTTATTTCATTTGGGAAATTGAAATTTTGATGGGTTGTTTTTGCTTGAACTCTTGGGGAATAGCCTCAAGTTTCCCAAGCAAAATAAGACCATTTGCGTACCCAACAGTTGAGTCTTTATAGAAAAAAGCCAGATTGCCCCAAGGAGCATAATAGGTAAGATCACCAGCTTGTCCTGCATAGCCATTGGGTGCATTCTGTGTAGTTAGCTTGGTGGGTAGGTCGGCTATTTTTTCAGTAGAGTCATAATCTTTAAGGGTTAATGTCAACGGAAGCTGCTTGGCAAAATCTTGAACAGTCGGTGTCATGGGTAATGTTGCAAATAGCGATTGCTTTGATCCCTCAATATCAATACGGATTTTCATCATCGATAACCTTTGTTGATTGTTGCCCGTAGGCCTTGTTGCATAAGAGATAGATATGGCTGAAAACGAGAAAAAGATGCCGAGTAAAGCGAGAAAAAACTTCTGATTAGCCATATCGAAGAACCTCATTTCTTTAAGAGAACGCACTTAAATACAGTGAAGTTATTCAATTTGTAGCGTAAAGGTATGAGCTGAATTTATTAATTTTTGATAATAATAAAATCAGGCACTTTTTATGCTTGAGCTCATCTAAATCTTGATACTCACTGCTTGATATCGATTTTAATGAATCTTCTTTATAATAATTAGCCTAAAAAACAAACATGGACTTATGAGCAATATTCATAAATAGTTTTATCATTTATAATTAAATTAAACCGTGAAAAGAGATAAAAGCAGATGATAAACAAAGAAAACTATAATGATCTTTATGCTTTTTTAATGGTGGCTCGAGAAGGGAGTTTTACGAAGGCCGCAGGAAAAATGGGAATTTCACAGTCTGCGCTAAGCCATACCATTCGCGGTTTAGAAGAACGTTTAGGGATGCTACTTCTGACCCGAACCACACGAAGCGTTTCACCGACAGCCGCGGGTGAAAGATTAAAGCAAACCATTAGCGCCAGCTTTGACCAGATTGATAATGAATTATCGCTTTTAACATCATTTCGGGATCAGCCCGCTGGTACGGTTCGTATTAATGCCAGTAGCCATGCGATACGGGAAGTTCTTATTCCAAAACTTGAAAAGATTGCTGGTGATTATCCTGATGTACAAGTTGAGCTAGCTGCCAATAGCGGTATGGTGGATATTGTTGCGGAACGATTTGATGTAGGAGTTCGCTTTGGAAGTCGTGTAGCAGATGGCATGATTGCGGTACGTATTAGCGCAGATGTCAAAATGGCGGTGATTGCAACGCCAGAATATTTTGAGAAATATGGGATCCCCACAACCCCCAAAGATCTGGTTAATCATCAATGTATTGGCTTTCGTTTAACAACCCAAGGCAGTGTGTATGCATGGGAATTTTTGAAGGATGGACAAGAAACAAAAATCAAAATTCAAGGACAATGGATATTTAATGAAAGCTACGATATTGTCGAGGCGGTTAGAGCTGGATTTGGATTGGCTTACATTCCGCAAGAGCTGATCCAACAAGATCTGGATCAAGGCAAACTTGTTCAGGTATTGGAAGAGTACAGTATCCAGTTTCCCGGATACCACCTGTACTATCCACATCGTAGACAGCTTTCGCCTGCCTTAAGGTTGGTTATTGATGTGTTGCGTGAGTAGCACTTCGCCATGTAATAAAAGCAGTGATAGCACCGAATAACAACACAATAGCGCTCATATAAAACGTAGCACTATAGCCATGCGAGTCATATAACAGGCCTCCCAAAGTTGCACCTAAAGTAATTGCAAATTGGATAATCGCCACCATCAAACCGCCGCCAACCTCAGTATCTTGATGCAACGTCTGTGCAAGCCATGTGTTCCATGCGACAGGTGCCGAAGTTCCAATGAATCCCCATAATCCCATCAATATTGCGACCAACCACAAATGCTGACCACCAAGCACGAAGGCATAAGCAATGCTTGCCATCATTAAAGGAATAAGGATGAGGTAGCGATAGACATGTTGATGAAGAATAAAACTAATCACGAATGTGCCAGCTAAACCCGCGATACCTAATATGAGTAATAAAATGGATAACATGGCCGCATCGACATGACTAACGGTTTCTAGAAATGGGCGTAAGTAGGTAAATAGCGCAAATTGCCCCATAAATAACAATAAAATCCCTGTCATGCCATAAAACACAATCGGACGTTTCAGTAGTCCAAATGGATTTTGTGACTTTTCAGCAGACATCATTGCTGGAAGAGCGGGCATACTTTTAAATTGCCATACAAGCGCAATAATCGCGATAGGAACGATACAGAAAAAAGCGCCACGCCAGCCAATGATTGAACCTAGAAAACTTCCTAAAGGTGCTGCAATTGTGGTTGCTAGAGCATTGCCACCATTTAACAGACCGAGTGCTTTAGGTATTGACAGAGGTGGAACAAGTCTCATCACAATCGAAGTCGACATGGCCCAAAAACCACCAATCACTACACCTAAAATTGCACGACCCACCATGAATAAAGCAGCAGAGTGAGCAAATGTAATCAGCATGCCAGAAACGATCATGAGTAGGGTAAGTAACAGCATGATATGACGGCGATCCCATGTCTTAAATACACGGCTAATAGTTAAGCTGGTTACCACAGCAAAAATGCCTGAAATTGCGATTGCCTGACCGACTTGGCCTTCACTCATATTTAAATCTGAAGAGATTGGTGTGAGTAAACTTACGGGCATGAATTCTGAGGCAATTAATACTGCACAGCATAGTGACATTACAAATACAGCACCCCATGCTGGTGTGCTATTCTCATGTGTATCTTGCTCAATTTGATGGAAAGAAGACATAAAAGTTCCGACTTTAAAACCGTTAAATGTTCATAAAAGAAATGAACAAATCTGGTTGCAGAGCTTATCAGCAAGGGTTTGAAAGGATTAGGCCTGGAATTACGAATAGAATTATGAGTTTTATGCATGAATTGTCTTTAAAAAGCATACAGACTCGCTGCTAAAAACAGGCTATTTTTTTACACTTAGATTTGTTCTTATAGTTCAAGATATACAAAGTTATTTTTAAATAAATATGAGTCGTAAGAAGAGGAATTTATTGTGAATATTCAACAAAAAGATGATACAAAACACGGTAGCTTTAGTTTACTTGATGGTGAAACCGTTGCAGGTGAAATGACTTATACATGGGCAGGCGAAGGCATGCTGATTATTGATGCCACAGATGTGAATGAAAATTATCGGGGACAAGGTGTAGGTCGACAATTACTTGATGCTTTAGTTGCTTTTGTTCGTGAAAAAGAAGTGAAAGTGATTCCGCTTTGCCCTTATGCAAAATCAGTATTTGATAAAGATCCAAGCATTGGTGATGTCCTTAGAAAATAAGCAATAGACTGAAAGTTGTTTCATAAAAATCGGGCGTTGGTGTCCGATTTTTTTATTGGTTTTTTTATTATATATAGACTGTGATGAACATGTTTTAAGCGGTTATATTCAACTGATTTGAATGCTTTCGATTGCCAAATCAAATTTATCAAACTTATAGAAAAGCTTATCTAATAAAAATAGTTTTAGACCACTTGGGAAAAAAATAAACTCGGTACACAAATATTTGATCGCTGATTAGAGCTAAATATTTATAACGTTTTAATATTATTTTTTGGAATTTTCCTTGAACTGGCAGTATATCCATAGTGTGTTGCCGCAATTTTTCTCTGCAACTTTGACCACGCTGAAAATTTCAATTATCAGCATTATTCTGGCCATTATTGTAGGACTAATTTGCAGCATTTTAATCACATATCGCGTGCGGGTACTAAATAGAATTGCCCAGTTCTATATTGAGTTATCTCGAAATACCCCTCTATTAATTCAACTATTCTTTTTGTATTACGGTTTGCCAAAACTTGGCATCAAAATCGATGGTTTTGCTTGTGGTGTGATTGGACTGACATTTTTAGGCGGAAGCTATATGGCAGAAGCTTTTCGAGCGGGGCTACAGTCTGTTGCAAAAGGGCAGATTGACTCTGCAAAAAGTATTGGTCTGCAACCGATTCAAATTTTTAGATATGTCATTTTTCCTCAAGCGCTTGCTATTTCAATTCCAGCAATTGGAGCAAATTGTCTATTTTTAATTAAAGAAAGTTCTGTGGTGAGTGCGATTGCTGTCGTTGAGCTGCTTTTTGTCACCAAAGACTTAATTGGCATGGATTATAAAACAACAGAAGCTTTGTTCTTATTAATCATGGCTTATCTGATTATTTTATTGCCCGTTTCTATTCTAACCAGTTATCTGGAACACAGAAGTCGGAAGGTGAGCCATGGAACTTGATTATTTATTTCAGGCGAGTCATCTCGAACGTTTACTGTGGGGACTGTGGGCAACTGCAAAAATTGCGTTTATTTCGGTATTTTTTTCTGCAATTTTAGGCACGGTTTTAGGCGTCATTATGACCTCTAAAAATATAGCGGTTAAAGCGCTGTGCCGCTTGTATTTAGAAGCGATTCGAATCATTCCAATTTTAGTTTTGCTTTTTGTTTTTTATTTCGGCTTTGCGACATGGTTTAACTGGCAGTTTTCTGCAATGTGGGTGTGTGTTGTGGTGTTTGTTTTATGGGGTACGGCTGAAATGGGCGATTTGGTCCGTGCAGCCATTACCTCGATCGATCAGCATCAACGAGATTCGGCCTATGCGCTCGGACTGACTCATGTTCAAGCATTGGTCTACGTTATTTTCCCACAAAGTCTAAAACGAGTAACACCAGGCGCGATTAATTTATTTACCCGAATGGTGAAAACCAGCTCTTTGGCAGTTCTGATTGGTGTGGTGGAGGTCATTAAGGTGGGCCAGCAAATTATTGAAAATTCGCTGCTGACTGTGCCGAGTGCTTCTCTTTGGATTTATGGCTTTATTTTTATTTTGTATTTTCTGATTTGCTATCCCTTATCTCGTTTGGCGGCACATTTAGAAAAGGTCTGGGAGTAATTATGCCTTTGTTATCGATACAACAATTACAGAAATCATTTGCACAAAGTCATATTTTACAGGGCATTGATCTAGATGTAGAACAAGGAGAGGTGGTTGTTATTTTAGGCCCTTCGGGCTGCGGTAAAAGTACCTTACTGCGTTGTATTAATGGCTTAGAACCGATTCAAGGTGGTGAAATCCGTTTAACTGGTTCGGGCGTGTTGGGTAAAGATGTTGACTGGACTAATGCTCGTCAAAAAATTGGCATGGTTTTTCAGAACTATGAGTTATTTGGGCATATGAATGTCATTGACAACATTTTGCTTGGACCACTCAAAGTGCAAAAACGCCGCCGTGATGAAGCTGAACAAGTTGCAGATGAGTTGTTAAAGCGAGTAGGACTCTTTGAACGAAAACTCGATTATCCGCGACAACTTTCTGGTGGACAAAAGCAGCGTATCGCCATTGTCCGTTCACTGGTCATGCAACCTAAAGTCATTTTGCTTGATGAAATTACAGCCGCACTTGACCCGGAAATGGTCAGAGAAGTGCTCGATGTAGTTTTGAAACTAGCCAATGAGGGGATGACCATGTTGATTGTGACACATGAAATGTCCTTTGCCCGTAAGGTTGCCGACCGCATTATTTTTATGGATAAGGGCAAAATTATTGAACAGGCTTCACCTGAAGAGTTTTTTGAACAGCCGAAAACAGAACGAGCTAAAACCTTTTTAAATATTTTGTCGTACTAAATTTTTATTATTTGAATCATGAGGAAGTGAATGTTTACACGTAATTCAATAAAAATATTAAGCAGTATTGCTGTTGCTGGAGTGTTATTAACGGCATGTAGTAAAACGCCATCAACTGAGCAAGCAAGTAATACTCAAGAAGACCAGTCTTTAGAGCAAGTCAAAAAAAATGGGGTGTTGCGAGTTGCCGTTTTTGCTGACGATCCGCCGTTTGGTTATGTAGACAGTGCTGGCAATAATCAGGGCTTTGATGTGGCCTTAGCAAAACGAGTCACTAAAGATTTGCTTGGTGATGAAAAAAAAGTTGAGTTTATTGTGACTGAAGCTTCAAATCGGGTGGAGTTTTTAAAATCCAATCGTGCCGATGTTGTGTTTGCGACATTTACAGTAACGCCTGAACGTAAGGAAGTTGTAGATTTTGCCGAGCCTTATTTAAAAGGTGCTTTCGGGATTGTCTCGCCTAAAGCCAAACCAATTACTGACATTGCTCAATTGGAAGGTAAAACGTTAATTGTAAATAAAGGCACCAGTTCAGATACCTATTTTACGAAGCACTATCCGAAAGTGAATTTACTGAAGTTTGAAAGAAACTCCGATGCGTTCAAAGCCTTGACTGATGGTCGTGGTGACGCAATTTCACAAGATAGTACTTATGCTTTAGCGTGGGCCGCGAAGAACCCAAGTTATGTGGCGGGTATCCAGTCTATTGGTGATCAAGAGTTTATTGCACCAGCAGTTAAAAAGGGCAATACCCAATTATTGAATTGGCTCAATACTGAAATTAAGCAGCTAAGAACAAGCGGTGAAATTAAGAAAATTTATGATGAAACCTTAAAACCAATTTATGGTGAATCGGTTAATCCTAATGTGTTTTTAGATGTAGGCCAGTAATTTTCGATATCGCTGGAGCAGTGTCTAAAAGTAGGCACTGTGATTTTAAATAAGACTTTTACAAGAACGATAGGGTGAAATAATGACAACACTAACTTTACAAAATATAAAGCATGTCCTCGCTGCATCTTTGCTGAGTTTAGGTTTGGTTGCATGTGATAAAGGCACGCAATCTAATGAAAAAACAGCTGACAGTACTCAAACTGTGTCGAGTATTGAGCAGATTAAAAAGAATGGTGTCGTGCGTATTGGTGTATTTAGCGATAAACCGCCGTTTGGATATTTAGATGCTCAAGGTAAAAATCAGGGCTTCGATGTAGAGATTGCCAAACATGTTGCTAAAGACTTGTTGGGTGATGAAAACAAGGTAGAGTTTGTTTTAACTGAAGCTGCAAATCGTGTCGAATATTTAAAAGCCAATAAAGTCGATATTATTTTTGCCAACTTTACAGTTACACCAGAACGTAAAGAAGTAGTCGATTTTGCTAAACCTTATTTAAAAGTTGCTTTGGGTGTGGTGTCTCCTAAAACTCATCCAATTACTGATGTTGCTCAACTCAAAGATAAAACTTTGTTGGTGAATAAAGGCACTACGGCTGATTCATACTTCACTAAGACTCATCCTGAAATTAAACTGCAAAAGTATGAGCAAAACACTGAAACCTTTGATGCTTTAAAAGACGGCCGTGGTGCTGCTTTAGCACATGACAACTTGCTGGTTTTAGCTTGGGCTAAAGAAAATCCAAATTACACAGTAGGCATCACAAGTTTAGGTGAGCAGGACTTAATTGCGCCAGCAGTGAAAAAGGGTGATAAAGAGCTATTGGACTGGTTGAACCAAGATTTAGAAAAATTGGCAAAAGAAGGTGTAATTCATCAAGCTTATGAAAAAACTTTAAAACCAGTCTATGGCGATACGATTAATCCAAAAGATTTATTGGTTGAATAATTCTAATAAAGAGGACTCTAGATAGGATTTGCTCGAGCTAGAATTCATCTACAGCCTGCCCATAATTTATAAAGATAATGTTTTTGCAATATTTTTTATAGATGTAAACAGGGGGCAGGTTCTGTAGATGCGAAAGTTTTTTGGTTACTTTTTCCAAAAAAAGTAACAGAATTAGCTGATTGCTTTAGAGGTTAAAAGGTTGGATTCTATCGTGTTAATTCCTTGATTCTATATCATTTGAACTTAAATAAAGTCGGCTCTGCTGCCAATTTATCTGCCAAATATTGAATAAATACACTTAATTTAGGCGGTACGTGGCGTGTTGGCGGATAGAGTAACCACAGCCCACCGCTGTAATAGGTCTTAAAATCCCAGTCGGGTAAAACTTGAACCAAAGTCTGTTGTTGTAAAGCATGGCGCGCAACAAAGTAGGGTAAGCTGGCTACTCCTAAATGCTGTAGGGCTGCGCTTAAACGAACACCTGTATGATTTGCAGCATAGCGGCCACGCACACCAACGTTAATGGACTTATTCCCTTGTTGAAATTTCCATTTTGAATCACTGATTTGTTCACCCAAATAGATACATTCATGCTGTTTTAAGTCATGAGGATGGGTTGGTATGCCATGTTTTTCCAAATATTCAGGAGTAGCACAAATCAAGTGATCGATATCAATGAGTTTTCGTCCCATTAAGCCGCCAGAGGGTTGCTCGGTAATTCGAAGCGCTAAATCAACTTCATCATCAATTAAGTCAACGTAACGGTCTTCTAAAAGCATTTGAATATCAATTTTTGGATAACGTTCTAAAAACTCAGGTAAGTGTGGATGAATCATAAAATGTCCAACGGCTTTTGGAACACTCAGACGAATGATTCCTTGCGGTTCGATATGAAATTGGCCTGAACTTTCCATCACTGCCTGTGCCGCATTGACCATATCTAAACAACGTTGATAGACCTGTTGACCACTTTCACTCAAGCGAAGCTTTCGTGTGGTTCGATAAAGTAAGCGGGTTCCTAAAGCACGTTCTAAGCGAGCAATTGCACGGCTTATCGCAGAGGGTGTAGTACCGAGTTGTCGAGCCGTTTCAGAAAAACTCCCTGACTCGACTACTTTAACGAAAGTCGCCATTTCATTTAAAAGAACTAAACTTTGATTTGTGCTCATGAGGCAAAAGTTATTTGGATTTAGAGTGGATTATCGCGTTTAAGAAATCGCAATACAATCTTTTTTATCTTAACGTGTATGTAGAAAAGTATGACGCAAGCATTGTATTTAACAGGTGCTCTTGCCGCTGAGGTTGAAGTTCTAGCGTGTAATTCTTGTGAAGATGGGCGTTTTGCCGTGCATTTATCGGTAACCCCATTTCATCCTCAAGGTGGCGGTCAACCGAGTGATACGGGCAAAATCGCAGAAGTTGATGTAGTGCATGTAGCGATTGAACAAGGGGAAATTATTCATTACTGCACACAACCTGTTGAGTTGGGAGTGGCTTTTGCACAAGTGGATGAAGCAGGACGTCGTTATCATAGCCGCTTACATTCAGCAGGACATTTGCTTGGACATGTAATGCATCTATTTGGCTGGCAAGCTGTAAAAGCACAACACTGGCCACATGATGCACGAGTTCAGTTCATTGCTTTGGACACAGCTCAGCAGTTAGATGCTCAAATGCTTGAACAGCATTGTTTACAATATATTCAGGCTAATTTACCAGCCAATCTTCAGCAACATGCAGATGGTTTTCGCGAAATCGGTTTTGGTGAGTTTTCTGCATTTCCATGTGGCGGGACTCATGTTGCAGCATTAGGGGATATTGGTTTTATAGAAATTCAGTCCTATCAGATTAAGAAAGGAAAGCTCAGTGTCAGCTATAGCGTTGCCAAGGAGGCTGAATAAATGTGGCAGTTGTATGGGCATGAGTTTTTAACACTGGCACTCATTCACTTTCTGGCAGTGATTTTACCGGGACCAGATTTTGTGGTTACGGTAAGACAAAGTGTACGTTATGGCTACTTAATTGGATGTCTGACTGCGATTGGTATTGGTGTTGGAATTTCGGTCCATGTGTTTTATACGCTTGTTGGCATTGGCTTTTTGATTCAACAAAGCGAATGGCTCATGTCACTCATCAGAACAGCGGGAGCAGCTTATTTGCTTTATTTAGGATGGCAATGTTTGCGTAGTCAGCCGAATACTAATATTGAGATTAATGACCAAGCAGATACAGATACTCCGAGTTTATTTAAAGCCTTTACGATGGGTTTTTTAACTAATGGTCTTAACCCGAAAGCCACGATATTTTTTCTGGCGATTTTCACGACGATTGTGAGTGTAACAACCCCCATGAAAGTTCAGATCTTTTATGGCGTATGGATGTGTATGGTTAATGCGATCTGGTTTATGGTGGTGAGTGTAATGTTTGCTCATCCAATAGTACGTAAACGGTTTTTGGAGTTTGGGGTTTATTTTGAGAGGGTGATGGGGCTGTTGTTAATTGGAATTGCATTGAGATTGATTTGGGGATTATTTGTTTAATTGCCGTGAGTATTTAGTGAGGTTGCAGAAGTACGATTTTAGATTGCTTATAGTGTTCAAGGCGGAGTCTTATCGTTTATACACCAATAGAAAGTAGCTAATTCTGTTACTTTTTTTGGAAAAAGTAACCAAAAAACTTTGTCATCTACAGAACCTGTTAACTGTTTTCATCTATCAGGAAATGTTGCGAAAACATTATTTTTATAAATTATGGGCAGGCTGTAGATGACTCTTAGCTCGAGCCGAAAGCTAATTCAGAAATCAAATTTAAAATAATAAGACTCCGCCGTGATAACCGCTTTGCGTTGTCCGAACTATTGATGACTCTTAATTCGAGCTAAAATCATCTGCAACCTGCGTGGTATTAAACAGTTTATGTTTCTGCGATATATCGATTAGATATAAGAAGAGGACAGGTTTTGCAGATGAAAATGCTTATGCTTACTTTGGGCGAAACCAAAGTAAGTCTAGCCGAAGGCTAATTCAGAAATTGAATTTAAAATAATAAGACTCCTCTGTGATAGCTACTTTGACTTGTTCGTATATATGAAGTTGAGCTAAAGTAGTTTTAAGAAATAATCCATAAAAAAGACCGCTCAAAAGCAGTCTTATCTAGTCTAGAAATAGATTTAATTGCTACGCCTATTACGCGTCAGTTGATGTAATACCGAAACCAATAAATCAATTTCTTCCGTTGTATTATAAAAAGCCAAAGACGGGCGCACGGTTTGTTCCACACCGAAACGACGTAAAATTGGCTGTGCACAATGGTGCCCAGAACGTACCGCAATACCATGTTGATTTAAAGCTTTACCGACCTGTTCGGTTGAATAGCCTTGTAAGGTAAAGGACATAACACTGGCTTTGTGATGTGCAGTTCCAATCAGACGTAAACCAGACACACTGCTAAGCGCATTTTGACCATATTCAAGCAAATCATGTTCATAGCGCGCAATGTTATGAATACCTAGACTTTCGACATATTCAAGAGCCGCACCTAAACCAACTGCATCGGCAATGTTCCCAGTTCCAGCTTCAAACTTGTTTGGCGCAGGTTGGTAAACCACCTGTTCGAAGGTAACGTCCTGAATCATGTTGCCGCCACCTTCCCAAACTGGCATGGTGTCTAACAGTTCTGGTTTCGCATAGACTGCACCAATGCCTGTTGGACCAAACACTTTATGCCCAGAGAACACAAAAAAGTCTGCATCGAGGGCTTGAACATCGGTTGGTATATGCGAAACAGATTGAGCGCCATCAACCAATACACGTACACCTTTGGCATGAGCAATTTTAATGACTTCAGCAACAGGGGTAACTGTTCCCAAAGCATTAGACACTTGAGTAATAGACAGCAGTTTAGTGCGTTCATTAATCAGTTTTGGCAGCTCTTCTAAAATAATTTGCCCCGTGTCATCAACTGGAATAACCCGTAATTTTGCCCCTGTTTTTTTAGTGAGTTGATACCAAGGCACAATATTGGCATGGTGTTCTAAGTGAGAAACAATAATTTCATCACCTTCACCAATATTTTGTTCGCCCCATGTTTTTGCAATTAGGTTAATGCCTTCAGTGGTTCCTCGAACAAAGATAATTTCTTTGGAAGAGGGTGCACCAATAAAACGGGCAACTACATTTCGCGCATGTTCATAGGCATCGGTTGCACGAGCTGCCAACTCGTGTGCAGCACGGTGAATGTTTGAGTTTTCATGCTGGTAAAAATAAGCAATCCGATCAATTACGCGCTGCGGTTTTTGCGTAGTAGCAGCATTGTCAAACCAGACTAGCGGGCGACCATTGACGCGTTCCTGCAAAATTGGAAAATCACGACGAATGGCATGCACATCTAAGGGCTGAGCACTGCTTGCTACAAAGGTAGGTTGAGATGGTTGATAGTGACTATAACTTTGCCCGCTTTGTGGTAAGTCTAAGAAATAAAATCCAGAGCTTGGTGAGGTTTTTGCTGGTGTGTCAGCTGCAAAACGATCTTCAATGAGTAAAGACTTTAGCTGGTCGCCATGCGGCAACTGAAAAGACTGCGCAATTGAATAGTTATCTTCAACACCAGTAACAGAAGGTTCTGCTGCATTTGGAGTAGAAAAATCATTTAAAAAATAATAAGGTGATTCACCAGTACCTGTCGGTAAGTTTGGTTCAATACGTGGCACATTCGGCTCACTATGAACAGCTTGTGGCAAATGTGGTTCAAATGGGGGACGAGGTAAATTTGCACCACCAACCACAGGTGCAGAAGCGACAATCCGACGTTCAGGATAGTCTGGCAAATTTGGAATATGCTCAGGATATTCTGGATTAAGACTTTTCTGAAAGGCGATATTGGGCGCACGACCACTGAGTGCCGAAAATGGTTCACCCGGTTGTGGTGGGTGTGGAGGTGTACCTACAGGTAAGTCCAAATTGAGTCCCGATGGAGATGCCGAACTGCCTGAACTTGGCAATGCTGAAAAAAACTCATTGGCAAGACGGGCAATGGTAGATTCATCGGGGAAGTTGGATGGTGGGTTAACACCAGCCACTTCAGGCCCCGTTGGACTACCTTGCAGATTACTTGTAGTTAACTGGGTAGTCATGATATTTGTCCACCTCCACATCATCTAATACTGCCAAAGCATCATCGGTCAATACTGCAAGCGAGCAATATAACGAGATCAGATAAGATGCAATCGCGTTACGGTTAATGCCCATAAAACGCACTGAAAGCCCCGGTGACTGTTCACCGGCAAGCCCAGGTTGGAATAAGCCGACAATACCTTGACGTTTTTCACCGACACGAAGCAGCAAGATTTTAGTTTTGCCATCTTCTACCGGAATTTTATTAGATGGAATGAGTGGAATACCGCGCCATGTAATGAATTGCGAACCAAATAAACTCACTGTTGGAGGCGGTACGCCACGACGTGTACATTCACGGCCAAATGCTGCAATCGCATCTGGATGGGCAAGGAAAAATCCTGGTTCTTTCCAGACTTTACGTAATAAATCATCAAGATCATCTGGAGTTGGTGGGCCATTTAAAGTTGAGATACGTTGATCATCTGTCACACTCGCCAATAAGCCATATTCAGGATTATTAATGAGCTCACTTTCTTGACGTTCTTTAATGGTTTCAATCGTTAAACGTAGCTGTTCCTTAATTTGATCGTGGGGGCTGCTGTAAAGGTCAGCAACACGTGTATGTACATCCAGAACAGTAGATACACCATTCAAAAAATATTCGCGTGGCTGTGGGTCATAATCAACAAAAGTTTGAGGTAAAGTTGCTTCATCACGCTGTGTGCAAGCCACCTGAATATCATCGGTATTATTTACACGGTTTAGGCGATAAATACCTGCTTCAACAGGAAGCCATTGAAGTAAGTGAGTCAGCCATCGGGGAGTAATCGTAGAAAGTTGAGGAGCTGTCTTGGTTGCATTGGCCAGTTGGCGAGCCGCATGGTCCCCAAGCGCAAGTTGGGCTTTATCAGTATTTTTCGCCATGAATCATTTTTCCTTATTACAGTGGCTTGGTAAAATCAAAAAATTAAAAACTCTAGTATTGCTATAAACTAGAATTAGTTCTGGTTTTAAAAAAATAAAAAGGTTTTATAAACTTTGAATAGGTGGCTTATTAATTAAAAATCTATCTTTAAAATAAAAATATATTTAAATGAGAAATAAGCATTAAATTAATTTAATTCAGCTCTTACTATTTATTTGTCTCCTTATCTATTTATTTCACATCTATAGTTTTTAACCGGGAATATGATTTTTTTGATAAGACTCATTTGGTGACTGTAAAATCTGGCTACCTGCGGCAATACTATGTGTCAGCCAGACATTTCCCCCAATAATGGACCCTCGACCAATCGTAATGCGGCCTAAAATAGTGGCACCTGCATAGATCACAACGTCATCTTCAACAATTGGATGGCGTGTATAATCTTTTTTCAAAGCACCATCATCATTGGTTTCAAAGCGTTTTGCTCCAAGCGTTACTGCCTGATAAATACGGACACGTTCCCCAATGACACTGGTTTCACCAATTACTACGCCAGTACCATGATCTATAAAAAATCCTTTACCAATTTGTGCACCTGGATGAATATCAATTCCCGTTGCAGAGTGGGCTAACTCAGAAATAATGCGAGACAGTAGAGGTACTTGGGCATATAACTGATGCGCAATTCGGTGATGAATAATCGCAAATATGCCCGGATAGCAGAGTAGTACCTCATCCACACTATGTGCCGCCGGATCGCCTTCGTAGGCCGCACGCACATCGCCATCTAAAAGACGACGTATAGAAGGCAAGGTATTAGCAAAATCCTGCACAATGTTTTGAGCAAGCTCTTGTGGCTGTTGGGCTGTGCTTGAATGACCCAAATGACGCTTTGCCTCATAATTTAAAGCCAGTTGTACTTGAGCATGTAAGGCTGTGAGTACCCGATTTAAAGTATAGGCAATATAAGAATCTTCAGTTTCCTGACGTAAGTCGGCAGGGCCTAAACGCATTGGAAATAAAATCCCGCAGAGATCATCTAAAATAGCTTTCAAAGCTTCTTTAGATGGAAGTTCACGGCCTCCAAATTCTTTGATTCTGTGCTGTTGCTGACGCCAGTCATGCCTTGCTTGTTGTAAACCCTGTACAACAGCATTAATGTTCCATTGAGTCACAAGCTTTCCTTGATTCACTGAAAATGTGTTGAAGTTTTAGTCTTGTTGCCAAGGGAGTTGATGAATACGCCAGCCATTTTTTTGATTACGCTGCTGTTTGTCATCTAAGTCACCTTCAAAGCCTTCAAGAACGTTATAAATGTGCTCAAAACCCGCATTAAATGCGGCTTCGGCTGCTAATGCTGAGCGGTTTCCGCTACGACATAACAAAAGAATGGTTTTATCTTTACCCGTCTTGGTTTCGAGTTCTTTTAAAAAACGTGGGTTGCGATTGAAAGAGGTGCCTGTTGCCCATGCAACATGAATACTTTCAGGAACATATCCTACAAATTTGCGCTCTTCGTTAGTGCGTACATCAACTAAAACAACCTGTCCTTGTTGTACGAGATGCCATGCATCAGTGGGTGATAAACTTCCACTAAAATTAAGTTCATGGTCTTGGGCATATTGTTTTGCTTTAGAAAGAATCTCTTCATTTGACAAGGATGTATTTGAACCCGATGAAATAAAACCAGAACGGTTTTCTGTATTTAATTTGGCATTCATTAAAAATATCCTTTATCTTCTATCTAGATTGTTATTGTTGAATTTACGCTGATTTGAATATAAGCAGAAATAACGAATATCTATTTATATATATTTTTTTATAAATAGAGCATGTGGGGATTTTTTAGAAATATTATTAATTAATCTTATTAACTATTATTAAAATTAGATAAGTATAAAAATTAAATAAACTCGTTGTTTAATGTCACATCATATTTAGCAATCAGAGAATTCACTGCTAAAGCGAATAACTGGTTGCTTTGTAAAATAAATGCTTAGCGTCTAAGCCATAACTTGTATACTCAATGTTGTTTAGAAGTATAAGATTTTGGTGACTATGTGATTGAACTGCCCAATGCAAATGATTGGATTGTCAGAAATTCTGATCCAAATAGTCTGGAGCGAATCGAAGCATTTTTTAATGATCATGCTTATGAGTCGCATCGTCATGATACATTTGCAATTGGTCGGACATTAACTGGTGTTCAAAGTTTTCATTATCGGGGAGAGATGAAACATAGCTTGCCAGGAATGACCATGGTGTTACATCCTGATGAAAAACATGATGGAGAGTCAGGTACACGAGATGGTTTTAGATATCGGATGGTGTACGTAGAGCCTGCAACCCTACAGGAAATTATGAAGGGTAAGCCTTTACCATTTTTTGAGAATGGACTAAGCCAAGATATCCGATTATTTAAGGCAACAGATGTTTTATTGCAAGGGATAGACCAGTATATCGACCCTTTAGAAAAGCAAGATGCTTTATATGATTTAGCCACTACACTTTACGAAATTTCTGATAAAAAACAGCGAACTTCTCATTCTTATGACTATGTCGCAGCGGAACGTGCTAGAGAGTTTATACATGCATCTTTATTTGAGAATATTTCTTTAGATGATATTGAAAAAAATATTGGGCGTGACCGTTGGAGTCTTTCACGCGACTTTCGACTGCTATTTGGTACAAGCCCACATCGATATATGACCATGCGTAGGTTAGAGGTTGTGAAGTCTTGTCTAATGTATGGAGAGTCATTGACTCAAGCTTCCCTAATTGCAGGATTTTTTGATCAGAGCCACATGACTCGTCATTTTCTAAAAGCATTTGGATTGACTCCAGCCAGATGGCGGATGATCAACAAGTTATCTTCCTAAACAGGTTATTTAAAAGTCAGCCTGTTTAGACTGACATAAACTTTATCTTAAATTAGATTTATACCTTTTAAGAAATCGTAAAGCATAAATATGCCAGAAATGATTAGCGTCATTGCCATGGTTTTATTTAAGCGATTAAACCAAATTTTATTTTTAATTTTTTTGCCTAACACTGCACCAGCCCACGAATAAAGACAGGGTGCACCTGCTGCACCCATCGAAATGAGCAACGATACTAAGAAGATTTGAATGCCAGTAATGTGCGCTGTTGGATACATAATCGTTGTAACAGGCAAAATAACCAAAATCCCTTTTGGATTTAATGTTTGTATCCAAAAGCCATTCCAGAAAGAAAGCGTCTGAATTTCAGTGGTTTCATCATTAATGTCGATATCTGCCTTTAACATCTGAAATGCAAGATAGAATGTATAACATGCGCCGAGCAAGGCAATATAGTGCAGGGCATTTTGTGGAATGATAGCCGCACCTGCATATCCAAAAATCATGAATAACATCAGCATCGCACAGCCGACACCTATAAAAAAATAAATCGTTTTTTTGAACTGTCCTGTAAGTCCCGAATTTAAACCCATGAAATTTACTGGGCCAGGGCTATACATCACACTTAAGGTATAAAGAAAGATTTCCATAACGCATCTACTGAATCAAAAACAACCCAGCATACTGACTCGTAAATTTAGGGTCTTGTACGTTTGTGATTGCGCTTGCACAAACGTACAAGACGAGAAAAATCGGGATTAGGCATGATGACTGACTTGAGATAAATGATTCAGGATAGAGGTTTATGTTTGACACAAAAATTGCGTTGATTGTCCGTAATGATCTTGCGACTTGGCAAAGGCTAAATGTTGTGGCTTTTTTGGCAACGGGGATTGCTTCGGCTGTACCTGAAATGTTGGGTAAACCTTATATCGATGCAAATGGTTATGAGTACGGCAATATGCTAGGGCAGCCAATGTTGGTATTTGAAGGTGATTTATCAGGACTACAAAAAGCGCATCGTAAAGCAATTGAGCAAGATTTAACGATTATTCCATATGTATATGCCATGTTTTCTACAGGAAATGATGAGGATAATCGAGCGGCTTTTTTGGCCGACGATGCAAATCAATTAAATTTGGTCGGGGTAGCGTTAAGAGGACCTAAAAAAGCAGTTGATAAGGCAATTAAAGGACTTTCATTACATCAATAGATTAAATAATTTTTAATATTGAAGACTAATAAAACCCACTGTTTAAGCAAAAGTGGGTTTTATTTAAAAAATAACGATTAAACTTTATCTTGCGTTTTAGTCTCGAAATCACTTGCATCATGACGTTCATGTAACTGTGTTTCTAAATCGCCAAAAGTTCGGTTGACCATACGACCACGCTGAACAGCAGGGCGTGCCAAAATCGCATCTGCCCAACGTTTTACATGTTTATATTCATCAACACCTAAAAACTCCGCGCCGTTATAGACCCAGTTTTTAACTAGACCACCATACCAAGGGAATGCAGCAATATCAGCGATGGTATATTCAGAACCAGCTAAATATTCATGCTTTGCTAAATGCTGATCTAACACATCAAGTAATCGTTTTGTTTCCATGGCAAAGCGGTTAATCGCATATTCAATTTTGACAGGTGCGTAGGCATAAAAATGTCCAAAACCACCACCTAAATAAGGCGCGCTGCCCATTTGCCAGAATAACCAATTGAGACATTCAGTACGCGCAGCAATATCGGTCGGAATGAAAGCTTTAAATTTTTCAGCTAAATAAAGCAAAATTGAGCCAGACTCGAAAACTCTTAAGGGTGGGTTTTGGCTATGATCAACCAATGCTGGAATTTTAGAGTTAGGATTAACTTCTACAAAGCCACTGCCAAATTGCTGTCCTTCACCAATTTTAATGAGCCAAGCATCATATTCAGCATCTTGATGCCCTAATTCTAAAAGCTCTTCAAGCAAAATAGTGACTTTCTGACCATTAGGTGTTGCTAAAGAATAGAGTTGGAGCGGGTGTTTTCCGACGGGCAGAGTATGTTCGTAGCGAGCGCCTGAAGTAGGTTGGTTTAAATCGGTTTTTTCTCCAGTCCATTGCCAAACTTGTGGAGGAATATAGTTTGAATCACTCATTTTTTTATCTCATGTTTGGTTGAAATATAGGATTTAGTTACGTCGCAAGGCAAGCCATTTTTGAACGCTCGGGCGTTGCCATTGTTGCAGTGCATAATTTTTTAATCGCTCTGGTACAGCATCACCATTTTGGATGAGACGTTGTAACATCAGTGCGAGTTCAGCATCCACAATGCTCCATGAACCAAAAAGAAATTTGGCATCGGACGCAAGAAGTTTTTCTGCAACAAAGAAAAGTTTCTCGGCTGCTTTTAGACTTTCTTCTGAAAGTGGAGTGGAGTTGGGTTGAATAAAAATGACATCAGTTGGACGTTCAGTTCTTAAAGCCACCAAGTCTGATCTGAGCCATGCTTGTAGTTGTCTTGCTCTTGCCCGAGCCTGAATATCTGTTGGATAAATTGGTGTGTTTGGATAGAGCTCTTCTAGATATTCCAAAATGGCAGAAGATTCTGATAAGGCAAAATCATTGTGTTCAAGTACAGGAACTTTTGCTGTTAATGACTTTTCGAGATAAGATTTTTCAAACTGGCCTTGTTGTGCCAGATTAATCGTATCTATTTCAAATGGAATTTCTTTTTCATGTAGCCCGACAAAAACTGTAAAAGCGTAAGGGCTTAAAAATTGTGAATCTGTGTACAGTTTAAAATGTTCATTATTCATTGTTATTGTCCATGTCATAAAACGGATGGCATCTAGTCTAAGTGAGCTGTTCCAAGATTGGGTAGCTTTTTTGTGGAAAAGCTTTATCGATTTCTGAATTAAGCAATTTCATTGTTCATTAGGGTTTAATGTGCTGAAAATGCTGACGAACAATGCTCAGCCACGCTTGTACCGCTGGTGAGACAGGAACATTCTTTTTCCAAGCCATGACTAAGTGCCATTGAATATTTGGTTTTTCAAGCGGTACTGCTGCAAATAAAGTAGGGTCCAGCATGTCGGTATAATATTGTGGCAGCAGAGCAATTCCCATACGTTGTAAAACCATATCTGCCAAGAGGTGCCATTGACTGGTACGACAAGCGATAGAGGGATAAAACCCACGTTGTTTACAGGCATCGAGAATAATACTATTTAAAGAGAAGTTTTCTGGAAACATTAAAAATGACTGATGTTGTAGCTCTTCTAGATTTATTTTTTTGCGTGTTGCCCAAGTCGCATCGCGACGTAAAAGAACCATTAAAGGGTAATTGCATAATTCAATGCTATTAAAAATTTGTTCATCAAAGGGCTGTAATAAAACGCCAACGTCTAGTTCGTTGTTGAGCAATGCTTGTTCAATGCCGCGTGAGCCCACTTCCATAAAAGCCAATTCAATATCTGGCCACTGTTGGTGATAATCAAACAGGGCAGTCGTTAGGAGCTGTGAACCTAAAGGTGGTACCCCAAGTTTTAAAGTACCTGTTTTTAATTGTTGATAGTTTTCAATTTCAAGAAAGATGTTTTGTTCTGCCTGAAGAAGTTCAATCGCATGTTGATAAATACGCTCTCCAATTTCCGTTAACTCGATTTGTCTTTTTCGACCGTGATCGGGTTTAACCAAAAGCTGTACCTGAAGCTGCTCTTCAAGTTGTTGTAATATTTTACTAATAGTGGGTTGAGTCAGATACAACTCTTCAGCAGTATGGGTAAAACTTTTAGTTTTTACCAAGGTAACGAAACACTGTAATGATTTTAAAGAGAGCATAACGAAGAGTATATTATTCCATTTTGGAATAATATTAACATGAATAATTCATATTTAGCGGTTTTAATCAAGATAGCATAATGGTGTAGTTAACCATTTAATTTCGTAAAATGAGTACTGAATCTGCTTCTGGAACACCCTCACGACCTTCACTTTTATCTTTAGTTAAACAAATTCTAATTTTGGCTGGATTTTGGTGGGTGGGATATCTTTTACATCAAAAACTTGGCGTACCTGTTTCGGCAGGCATTTTAGGTATGTTTTTATTGCTTTTATGCCTGTTCTTTAAAATTATCAAAATGGATCAGGTAGCAATGGGGGCAACCGTTGTTTTAGGTGAGCTATTACTGTTTTTTGTGCCTGTGGTGGTTGCCGTAGTTCAGTATAAAACCTTGTTCATGACTGAAGGTTGGCAAATTGTCTTGAGCATTGCAGTTGGGACTATTTCAGTCATGCTAAGTACGTGTTTGACCATTCATTATTACAATCGTTTGAAGGCTTATTTACAGGCTCGAAAACGTCTTCAACATAGGCATATCTAAGAGAAAATGACATGAATATTTGGTCAATTCTTTGCCTCATCTGGACTTTGGTAGCTTATGTCGTGGCAAAGAAAATCTATCAAAAGCATCCAAAACTTTGGTTGTCACCCGCGATTAGTGTGCCTGTACTCACCATCATTTTGATGACGATTTTTGGCATTTCATATCAAACTTATTCAGAAGATACGCAGTGGATTGTTAATTTATTAGGTCCAGCTACGGTCGCGTTTGCTGTACCGATTTATCGTTATCGGGAAACAATCCGTAAAAACTTAGGTGTTTTATCTATCGCGATTATTGTGGGTATGAGTGTGGGCGTGATGTCTGCCTATGAAATGGCACAGTGGTTCCATTTTAGTCCCGAAGTCACCAATAGTTTGATGGCACGTTCGATTTCAACACCATTTGCCATGATTTTAGCTGAAGATATTCACGGCTCAGCGGCTTTGGTTTCACTATTTACCGTTATTACCGGTTTGGTCGGTATGATTTGTGGCGATGCAATTTTAGCGATTACTAAAATCCGTTCCAATGTGGCAAATGGAGCCGCCTTTGGGAACGCAGCCCACGGTTTTGGTACAGTCCGAGCTCAGCAGCGCAATAGTGAAGAGGGCGTAATTGCAAGTTTAACTATGGTCATTGCAGGTATTTTAATGGTGCTGATTGGCCCGTTTGCTATTCATCTATGGTTGCTGTTGTAGATTTTGTCTAAGTAGGCTTGTCATGTTGTTGAATGATTTTTGATATTTTTTTTATGGCTTGTCTCATCAGTTCGGGTTCAAAGTCACCCAAGCCAACAATTAAACCTGAACGTTGCTGTTCTTTTGAAAATGTCGGTGAAATTGCCTTAATCGCAATGCCTGCATTGACTGCCGTGCTTGCAACTTCAACGTCATTAATGTGTTGAGCAAGCCATAACACCATATGCATGCCTTGATCGCCCGGTTGTAACCAAGCCAGCTCTTGAGGTATGTATTTTTCAATTAAACCAATAATGTGCTCTCGAACTTCTGAGTAAACATTCCGAATACGTCGAATATGCCGCTCCAAATAGCCTTCTTGAATAAAAGCAGCCAAAACATGTTGGTCGGCTGTAGGTGGGTGTCTATCAATTAACACCCTGAGTCCACAAAAAGGTGCCACCAGTTCCTTAGGTAACACTGCATAGCCAAGTCTAAGAGATGGAAATAGAACCTTGCTAAACGTTCCGAGATAAATCACCTGATCGGGTGCCATGCCTTGTAAAGATGGAAAGGGCTGACCGTTATAGCGGAGTTCACTGTCATAGTCATCTTCAATGATCCATGCATTTTGCTGCTTGGCCCAAGCCAATAATGCAGTACGTCTTGCCAAGCTCATAGGCATGCCAAGTGGATATTGATGAGAAGGGGTTACAAAAGCTGCACGGGCATTTGGAGACAGTTTAATTCCAGCTTCAACCTGAATACCTTCTTCATCAACTGGAACACGCACCATACCAATGCTTTGTACGGTATGCTCAAAAATAGCTGTGGTCCCACGATAAGCTGGATCTTCAATCCAGACCTCATCTTTGGCTTCAAATAAGATCTGGCTGCAAATATAAAGCGCTTGTTGAATGCCGGGCGTAATCACGATTTGTTCAGGCTCACAGTGTACAGAGCGTGAACGACGCACGTAGTCTGCAATAGCAATTCTTAGTGATAATACACCTTGAGGCTCGCCATATCCCGAAGGTGCACCTGCGCCTCGCGATCTAAATTTATTGCCAAACTTACGCCAAATATCACTGGGTTGAGTGCGGCCAACCGGTACAGATACAGCAAATGGAACATGGGGAAGTGGTTTAAATTCCTTGAGCACTTGGGCATAAGAAAGTGCAGATTTGGTCAAAGGTATTGAGTTTGGTTTAATCGATTCTTTTTTTAAATGTTGCTGCGCAGGTGTTTTAACCAAAGCATGAGATACATAAGTTCCAGTTCTTGCTTGAGAATCAAAAACACCTTCGGCTAAAAGCTGATCATAAGCTTCAATAATGGTTCCGCGAGCCACATCAAGGGTTTGAGCCAGTTCTCGGGAAGATGGCAAAGGGTCTCCCGGCTGCAAATCACCACTTTGCACAGCTTCGCGTAAGGCTTGGGTCAATTGAGCACTAATCTTTCCTTGGCTTTTATCAATCTTTGCAATAGACGGAAGTTCAACAACTTTTGCCATTCTTGCCATAATTCTGGTCTACTTAAAAAAATACAAAGTGGTTCTTTTTAATAAACCACATAAACCAGAAAATTTACAACACAAAATATAAATAACCCTGATATTTACAACGAGGTTCTTAGCCATGTATATCCCTGATGATTTTGCAGAAAACCGTTTGGATGTATTACATTCTCTTATTTTGGAGCATCCGTTTGGTGTGCTTTTTACTCATGGGAGCAATGGTTTAGATGCAAATCATCTTCCGTTTGAATTACAGACAAATGAAGGGAACTTAGGGGTGTTGCATGCGCATGTGTCTAGAATTAATCCTGTCTGGCAGGACGTTAAAAATGGAGATGAAGTACTCGTCGTGTTTCAGGCGGGTGATGCTTATATTTCCCCAAACTGGTATCCATCCAAACATGAACAGCACAAACAAGTGCCAACATGGAACTATAGAGTTGTACATGCTTACGGTAAAGTGACGATTCGAGATGATGAGCGTTATGTTCGAGGTGTTGTGGCTCGTTTAACCCGTACACATGAAGCATCTCAACCTGAACCATGGAAAATGTCTGATGCACCAAAAGACTATCTAGAACCCATGCTAAAAGCTATTGTCGGTATAGAAATTGAAATTACCAAGCTTCAAGGAAAATCAAAACTTGGGCAAAACAAAGATCGTCGAGATATTTTAGGTGCGGCGGATGGTTTATCGAAATCTGGTCATAAAACTATAGCGGATGCTATGTACAGTGTGGCTGAGTTAAACAAATAGTTTTGAAAATATAAAATTTTAGTATTGATTGAGGAGAAAAACATGTCTTGGACTACACCTGTTGAGTTGGTAGGCGAACACGTTATTTTAAAGCCGCTAGATCTAACTCAAGCTGAATCTCTAGCAGAAGCAGTTTGCGATGGTGAGCTCTACAATCTTTGGTATACCCGTGTTCCAAGACCTGAACAGATGACTGCTGAAATTGAAAGACGTCTTGGTTTGCAACAATCTGGAAGCATGTTGCCATTTTATATTGAAGACCGAAAAACAGGGCAAGCGGTGGGTATGACGACCTTAATGCATATTGAAGCAGCTCATCGCCGTGCAGAGATTGGTTCGACTTGGTATCGTAAATCTGCGCAGCGCACGCCTGTGAACACTGAGTGTAAAAAACTATTGTTGGCTCATGCATTTGAGTCTTTAGACTGCATTGCGATTGAGTTACGAACATCTTCTTTAAATGTGCAAAGCCAAGCCGCAATTGTACGTTTAGGTGCAAAGCTCGATGGCGTGCTCAGAAGCCATCAAATTGTCAAAGATGATATTTTACGGGACACTCATGTTTATAGCATTTTAAAACATGAATGGCCTGCGGTTCGTCAAAACTTGGAATGGTTACTATGTAAGCCAAGAGTAAAATGATTTAACAATTCATTTCTTCTAAAAGTATCCTCTCTAGCTGAGAGAGGATTGCTGAATGATATGAATTATGCAAAATTAATGCTTTGATCACAATTTCTACGGCTCTTGAAAAAGCATTAGAATAAATAACTATTATTACAGGATGAGTCCATTGTCTAGACCAGTCCATCAGGTTGATCCACTGTGTTCTCGAATGGTTGGAACGGAGGCTCTATCATTATTGACCGAGCATAGTTTTCCACGTCACTCACATGATCATCTCGGTATTGGAATCATTACCAGCGGTGCACAACGTTCATGGAGTTTAGTTGGTCATGTTGAGGCAGGACCGGGTGATGTCATTATTGTAAACCCTAGTGAAATTCATGATGGTATACCGCTTGATGGTCCTCGTGCATGGCAAATGGTTTATATTCAGCCAGAAATATTAAAACAAGAATTGGCTGCTGAAGGGCGTAGTGCCGATGCCGTATTGCAGCCTTTGGTACGTGATAGGCTTTTAGGTCAGTGCTTATTGCGATTATTTAATGAAATGTCATTGCCCGTTGCTGAAAATACAGCATTGGAGGAAATGTTTTTATTTAGCTTGATGCATGTAAGTCGTTATCACATGTTATCTGAACGCTATCAACACGCCCGTTGTTATTCTGCTCAACGTGCCAAGGAATATCTTGATGATATGTCGGAGCACGCGGTTACACTCGGTGAGTTGGCTAGTTTATGTGATCTGAGCCGTTTTCAATTATTGCGGAGCTTTTCTCGTGAGATCGGTATTACGCCACATGCCTATTTACTACAACGACGAGTATGCCATGCACGCCGTTATCTGTTAGAGGGAAATACTCTAATTGAAGCAGCCTTACGAGCAGGTTTTGCTGATCAAAGCCATATGACAAGAGCGTTTGTTCGCCAGTTAGGCATTACTCCGAGTCGTTATCAAAAAGCTATTTTATCTTAGAAAAACTTCTACAATTTTGTTCAAGACTACTATTTTGTATCTCTGTAATACTCAGCCAAAATCCATGTTTGGAGTGGCTTATGCAGATCAGTATCGAATTTTTAGTTACATCACTTATTGTGGTTATCTCGCCGGGTTCAGGCGCAATTTATACCATTGCCACAGGTTTAACCCGAGGGGGAAAAGCCAGTCTGTTTGCGGCGGTGGGTTGTACTCTTGGTATTATTCCACACATGGTGCTGGCGATTGCCGGTCTTGCTTTAGTGTTTATCACTAGTCCCTATCTATTTACTATTTTAAAATTTCTAGGAGTTTCCTATTTATTGTATATGGCTTGGTCATCACTTAAGGAGAAGGGAACATTTCATTTTGAACAAGAAAATAAAGAACATTCAGCCTTCGAAATTATAAGTTATGCTGTATTTATAAATTTATTTAACCCCAAATTACCATTGTTTTTCTTGGCCTTTTTACCCCAGTTTGTTAGAACTGATACGACAACACCTACATGGGATATGTTGCTATTGGGTGCAATCTTTATGCTCATTACGCTAGTGGTTTTTATGTTTTATGGCACTTTTGCGGCAATGATGCGTCAACATGTAGTAGGCAAACCTGTTGTATTAAAGTGGTTTAGGCGCAGTTTTGCTTTAGGTTTTATTGGATTGGGTATGAAATTATTATTTAGTTCTAAATCGTGAATGAAAAGGTAAGGTTCTAAGGGCAGTTAATTTCAAATTCTCAAAGATGATATTTTGTGGGCCACTTAAACACGAGTGGCCTGCGGTTCGTCAAAACTTGCACTGGTTGTTAAGCAAACCGCGTTAGAAATAAGTCGTAGGTTAAAAGTCCTAAAACTCTTTCATCAATAGCTATTCTTTATTTCAACCATTAACTTCAGGTTAATAACTACCGATGTAGGTTGATTGATCAAAATTCCATAAAGCGCTTTTATAGATTCAGAACAAAACTGCGATCTATATAGGTAAGCACATGGAAGGATCAGTTCAGAATAAAGAACGGTTATGGACAAAGCGGCGTCATGCTAAACAGCTAAAACTGGAGATGGCAAACCAATATACCGATGGTGTGGTCATTCCAACTCAAGACATTATTAAAGTCTTAGAAACGCTGATTACACCGGGTGACAGAGTCGTACTCGAAGGGAATAACCAAAAGCAAGCAGATTTCTTATCTCGATCTTTGGCACAAACCAATCCAGATGTTTTGCATGATTTACATATGATCATGCCAAGCGTTGGACGCTCAGAACATCTTGATCTATTTGAAAAAGGTATTGCACGTAAACTCGATTTCTCTTTTGCTGGCCCTCAAAGTTTGCGTATTAGCCAGTTAATTGAAGATGGATTATTAGAAATTGGCGCCATTCATACTTATATCGAACTATATTCACGCCTTGTAGTCGATCTTATTCCAAATGTGGTGCTTTCGGCCGGTTTTATGGCAGACCGCCAAGGCAATATTTATACAGGTCCAAGTACTGAAGATTCTCCTGCACTCATTGAACCTGCGGCTTTTAGTGACGGCATTGTGATTGTCCAGGTTAATGAATTGGTCGATGACGTAACTGATTTACCACGTGTCGATATTCCTGCCTCTTGGGTTGATTTTGTGGTTGTGGCAGACCAGCCTTTTTATATTGAACCGTTATTTACTCGCGACCCGAAACATATCAAACCTGTTCATGTGCTTATGGCCATGATGGCAATTCGCGGAATTTATGAAAAGCATAATGTGCAATCGTTAAACCATGGTATTGGTTTTAACACTGCGGCAATTGAACTGATTTTACCAACCTATGGTGAGTCTTTAGGTTTAAAAGGAAAAATTTGCCGAAACTGGACTCTTAATCCACACCCAACCTTAATTCCTGCCATTGAGACAGGTTGGGTAGAAAGCGTGCATTGCTTTGGTACCGAACTCGGCATGGAAAAATATGTTGCAGCTCGTCCTGATGTTTTCTTTACAGGACGTGATGGGGCGCTGCGTTCCAACCGCATGATGTGTCAGCTTGCAGGTCAGTACGCCGTTGATCTATTTATCGGTGCAACTTTGCAAGTTGATGGTATGGGACATTCTTCGACTGTCACCAAAGGTCGTTTGGCTGGTTTCGGTGGTGCACCAAATATGGGACATGATCCACGCGGACGTCGTCACGATACGCCAGCATGGCTGGATATGCGCTTGCAAGGTGCTAATGAAACAGACACCTATTTGGCACGTGGTAAAAAGTTAGTTGTGCAAATGGTGGAAACTTTCCAAGAGGGCGGTAAGCCGACTTTTGTAGAGCGTCTTGATGCGATTGATGTGGCTAAAACCGCAGGCCTACCTTTAGCACCGATCATGATTTATGGCGATGATGTCACCCATTTACTCACCGAAGAAGGCATTGCTTATCTATATAAAGCAAGCAGCCAAGAAGAGCGTCAAGCCATGATTGCCGCAGTGGCAGGAGTGACCAGTATTGGTTTAAGCCAAGACCCTAAAACCACAGCACGTTTAAGACGAGAAGGTTTAGTGGTGTTCCCTGAGGATTTAGGCATTCGCCGTACTGATGCAACACGTGAACTTTTAGCTGCAAAAAATATTGCCGACTTGGTGACATGGTCAGATGGTTTATATCAACCCCCTGCAAAATTCAGGAGTTGGTAATGATGGCTCAAATTCAATATCAAACACTCAGCCATAGTCAGCTTTTGGCAGACATGGCGGTCGAGGCTTTAATTGATGAAGTGAATCTGACACCAAAGCCAGCTTTGGTCGACCGTCGTGGCAGTGGCGCACATGATGATCTGACTTTGGAATTAATGGAACGCTCTGCAAAAAGTTTAGGCCCAATGTTTGATGCGATGGCGCAAGCAGCAATCCAGCACGGAACAGTGTGTCAGGCCTTGCGTGAAGACATTGGTGAAATTGGTCGCCAAGGTGAAAAAGTCATGATGTTGGCAACAGATGGGGTTAATACACACCGCGGTGCAATTTGGGCTTTGGGTTTAATGGTCACGGCAGCTGCATTGGCACGCACGAATCAACAGTACTTATCGGCTGTTGAGTTGTGTCAGCTAGCAGGTCAGATTGCTCAGTTAGAAGACCGCTTTATTCCCAAACAGGCTTTGAGTCATGGTCAGCAGGTACAGAAAAAATTAGCTGTCTTAGGTGCAAAAGAACAGGCACAACAAGGCTTCCCAACTATTGTGAATTTTGGTTTAAAGCAGCTTTATCAAAGTCGCAGTAAACCGATGAAAGAAGAGTTTGCTCGCTTAGATGCGCTACTTGCCATCATGACTAACTTGACAGATACCTGCGTGCTCTATCGCTCTGGAACTCACGGCCTAAAGCGTATGCAACAAGGGGCTCAGCAAGTGCTCGATTTCGGCGGTAGTTCAAGCCTAGAAGGCCGACGTGCTTTGCATTTGTTAGAGATTGACCTACTTCGGATGAAGGCATCCGCTGGCGGAGCCGCAGATTTGTTGGCAGCAACCTTGTTTATAAATCGTGTTGAGCAGTCATCTTCAAAAAATAAAGAGGGATTTTGATTATGGAAACACTTCATTTTGAGTTTTTGGCGACAGAGCCACCTGTAAAAAAGGCATTAGTCGGATGTGTGGGTTCAGGTGATTTAGAAATTTTGATGGAACCTGGTGAGGCGGGGAAAACCATTATTCAGGTGGTGACTTCTGTGGATGGTAGCGTTGCACGTTGGAAAAATCTTTTTGAACGGATTTTTACAGCGCAAATACCACCAGCCGTCAATATTGATATTCATGACTTTGGCGCAACCCCCGGTGTTGTTCGCTTACGTCTGGAACAGGCTTTGGAGGAGATTGCTCATGACTGATATCCAAAGTTTATTAAATAAACAAGATTTTATTGAACTCAGTGCAAGAGAACGTGCCAAAGCATTATTAGATGAAGGGACTTTTCGCGAGTTACTCGATCCATTTGCACGCGTCATGTCACCTTGGCTTGTTAAGCAAAATATTGTGCCGCAAGCAGATGATGGCGTAGTGATTGTAAAAGGATCTATTCAAGAGCGACCAGTAGTTTTGATTTCAATCGAAGGCTTATTTCAGGGTGGAAGCTTAGGCGAGGTTGGTGGTGCTAAAATTGCCGGTGCATTAGAGCTTGCGGTTGAAGACAATCTTAAAGGTATTCCAACGGCTGCAATCTTATTACTAGAAACGGGTGGCGTTCGCTTGCAAGAGGCAAATCTGGGTTTGGCTGCAATTGCTGAAATTCAGGCTGCAATTGTGAACTTACGGCAGTATCAACCAGTGATTGCTGTAGTTGCAGGCAGTGTAGGGTGCTTTGGTGGCATGTCGATTGCTGCTGGACTATGTAGCTACATTGTAATGACACAAGAAGGACGTTTAGGCTTAAATGGCCCGCAAGTGATTGAACAAGAAGCTGGTGTACAAGAATATAACGCCAAAGATCGTCCATTTATTTGGAGTATAACTGGGGGAAATCAGCGTTTTGCCAGTGGTTTAGCAGATGCCTATGTTGACGATGATCGCCAGAAAGTTCGCCAGCAAGTGATCGACTATTTAGCCCAAGGCGTGCCTAATCAGCATCGTAGTTCAAATTACTCATTCTATTTAGCGCAGCTACAACAAGTCGATACTGCTGAGCAGATTACCCCAGCACAGGTTCAAGCTTTGTATCAAGGAGAACAAGTATGAATATCGCCGTTGATACATTAAAAGCATCTACTCGTGGCGCACATTGGTTTAAAGCACTTACGCAGGGCTTTAAGACAGTTGAAGGTTTTCCAGCTTCGGTTTGGGTGGCTGATGGTCAAATCGATCAGCAAGCGGTACGTGTGATTGCCGTTGTTCAAGACAGCAATAATTTGTTCCCGCGAGCGAGGCAAGGTGAAGTTGGCCTTTTGGAAGGTTGGAGCTTGGCAAAGGCTGTAGATGATGTAATTCAAGCTGATGCGCATGCCGAGACTAAACGCGGCATTTTATGTCTAGTTGATGTACCTAGTCAGGCCTATGGTCGCCGTGAAGAATTATTAGGTATTCATCAAGCTTTAGCGGGTGCAGTAGACAGCTACGCTAGAGCTAGATTAGCAGGCCATCCTATTGTCAGTTTATTGGTTGGTAAGTCGATGTCAGGCGCTTTTTTAGCACATGGTTACCAAGCCAATCGTATTATTGCCTTAAAAGATTCTGGTGTTATGGTGCATGCGATGGGTAAAGAATCTGCTGCACGTGTGACCCAACGGTCGGTTGATGAGTTAGAACAATTGGCTGCAAGCATTCCTCCAATGGCTTATGACATCGAAAGTTATGCAACGCTTGGATTGTTATCGGAGCTGTTATCGGTTGAAAACCCTGAACAGCCGACAAACGATGATCTTTCATTAGCGAAGCAAGCAATTGCTCAAGCATTTAAAGAAATTAATGCTGAGCAGTCTAGAGGATTGGAACAAAGACTTCACGGCCAAAACCGTCAGATGTCTAAAAAGGTTCGTGAATTATTGCGTGAGCAATGGTCATGAAACTTGATCTCGAAGCCCATGATTTGCTGTGGGGCATGGCAGCCGACTGCTTGGCTGATGATGCTCCGCTTTGGGTGAAAGAAGTATTGCAACGAGGTGATCCTGTTGTAGTTCGGCGGGAAATCACTCCCGTAGATCAGGTGGCTGTGGGTATAAGAGGGCAATTCCGTCATCAACGATATGCAGCTCAAATGCCACGATCTGCTATTACCAAACAACTTAAGCCAGAAGTACTGAGTAATGTAGATACGCAGCAGTTTGAGCATTTGGCAGAACGTTTGCAGAGCATTTCTAACATCATGAAAAGTTTTTCAGGATATTGGGGCTATACAGGAAGTTTTGGGTTTGAGTTGGCAACTGGCATTGAAACAGTCACCCAGCAAAGTGACATAGATTTGTTGATTCGAGCTGAACAGCCTTTTGCCAAAAAGCAAGCAGTCGAGCTACTCGAAAATTTTCAGCAAGCGGGGCTGAATGTGGATATACAGCTACAACTGCCACAAGGTGGTTTAGCGCTAAAAGAATGGGCTAGGAATAGCGGAAAAGTTCTATTAAAACGTGCAGATGGTGCGGTTTTAGTAGAAAACCCATGGAATTAGGGAATAGATATCATGGCTTCAATTTGGGTATATCCGGGACAAGGTGTGCAACGAAGCAATATGTTGCACGACTTACCTCAAAGCGCGCTGGTCAAAGAACATCTTGAGCGTGCATCGGATGCACTCAAAGAAGATGTCTTGATGCTAGACAGTTCGGCTGCGTTGCAATCGACGCGAGCCGTACAACTTTGTTTGCTCATTTCAGGCGTGGTGAGTTCAGCATTATTAGCTGCTGAAAACTTAAAACCTGATTATGTAGCGGGTCTATCGATTGGTGCATGGTCGGCAGCAGTTGTCGCTGGGGTTTTAACCTATGAAGATGCCATTCGCTTAGTTGCCTATCGAGGGGAACTCATGCAAAACGCATATCCAATTGGCTATGGCATGACTGCGCTGATTGGTACAGACCGAGCAACTGTAGAAGCATGGGTGAAACAAATTTATGAAATAACGCCAGCGGTGTTTGTCGCAAATATTAATGCACATAACCAAATCGTTATTTCAGGAAGTTGTGAAGCCATGAACCAAGTTGCTGTTTTGGCAAAGCCACAAGGAGCGGTGGCAAAAAAATTAGATGTATCGGTGCCATCGCACTGTGAATTACTAAGTCAGCAAGCAGAGCAACTTGCAGCGTCTATGGAGGGACTCACTTTAAAGCAGCCTAAAATTCGATATTTAAGTGGTACAACGGCTCGCACTTTAGGCAAGGCTGAACAGATTAGGGATGACTTGGCTTTTAATATGAGCCGAATGGTGGATTGGGAAAGTACCGTTCAAGCTGCATGGGAGCGAGGTGTCAGGTTACAGATCGAAGCTTTGCCGGGAACGGTGCTCACTACACTTGCACGTCGAACATTTAAAGAAGGAACCGTGTTGTCTTTTCAAGGAACACGCATAGACAGCATTCAGATGGCAATGCAAAAAGAACAGGACAATAGTTTTTCTTTTTGAATCTGATTTTACAAAAGCATAAATGATCCAAGGATATGAGGGATTGTCATGATTATATATGGAGTTGGTTTACTCGCACTTTGCACCTTGGTGGGTGTGATTGTCGGTGATCTGTTGGGCATTTTATTGGGCGTAAAGTCCAACGTTGGTGGCGTGGGTATCGCCATGATTTTACTCATTTGCATACGGTTATGGATGGAAAAACGTGGTGTTATGACAGTTGAAACCGAAAAAGGCGTTTCATTCTGGGGCACTATGTATATTCCTGTTGTTGTTGCTATGGCAGCACAACAAAACGTGGTTACAGCATTATCTAGTGGACATATGGCACTCTTTGCCGCTGTGGTTTCAGTTATCGTTTGTACGCTCACGATCGCGGGTTTAAGTCATTATAACAAAGCAACCCCTTTACCGAAGGAAGAAGACACTGCATTAAACCGCATGGGAGGCAAAGTTCATGGTTGATCTATTATTAAAAGACTTAACCCATTTAGGTTTAATTACAGCTTTCGCCTTAATTGCTTTAATTATGTGGTTGTCGACCAAGTTATCTAAATATTTAACCAATGGACGAGTGCATGCTTCAGCAATTGCGATTGTGATTGGTTTAATCTTGGCTTGGTTTGGCGGAAAAATGACGGGTGGTGAAAAAGGCATAACTGATCTTGCACTCTTTACCGGTGTAGGGCTCATGGGCGGTGCAATGCTACGTGACTTTACAATTGTAGCAACGGCATTTGAGGTACAAGCCACTGAAGCGAAAAAAGCTGGGTTTATTGGCGCATTCTCTTTATTCCTTGGAACTATTCTGCCATTTATTGTTGGTTGTATGTTTGCGTGGATTTTTGGCTATCGCGATGCAGTGAGTATTACCACAATCGGTGCGGGTGCGGTGACTTATATTGTGGGACCAGTTACGGGTGCTGCGATTGGTGCAAGCTCAGAAGTAATGGCATTGTCGATTGCAACCGGTTTGGTTAAAGCAATTTGTGTGATGGTTTCAACACCGCTCACTGCTAAATTTATGGGACTCGATAATCCACGTTCTGCCATGATTTTTGGTGGATTGGCTGGAACTGTCAGTGGAGTGTCGGCAGGTTTGGCAGCAACAGATCGCCGTTTAGTACCTTATGGCGCGCTCACAGCAACGTTCCATACGGGACTTGGCTGTTTAATGGGACCAACCGTTTTATTCTTCGCCGTTAAAGCTTTGGTAGGCTGATAAGTATTTAATACTCAAATAAAAGGGCTGTTGTTATACAAAACAACGGCCCTTATTTTTATCTTTTAAAATTAGAAGCAAACATACGACACTCAGCAATCAGTGCGAGTAAGTTTGGATCTCGTTCTTTACTTTTTAAGAAAACCAAACCAATTTCTTGTTGCATATGATATTGCTGTTTTAAGGGAATAAGCTTAACTGAGCTTTCATAAACCGCAGAAATACGACCCGGTAAAAGGGCAAAGCCAACGCCTGAACTGACCATACTAATTAAGGTAAAAATATCGTTCACTTGCAAAGCAACTTTAGGAGAAAAACCTGCTTTTTTAAAAATAATATCGCTATCGTTATGGGTTGCAAAGCCTTTGGTTAAAGTGAGGAAGGTCTCTTCTTTTAATAAACTTAAATCAATGTCTTTAAACTCTGCATATTTAGAATCTTTGTTTACCGCCAGAAAAATATCATCTGAAAACATCGGCAAAATTTCAAAGTCATCATCTTGAGTGGTTTCATTGAGTGCCACAATAATCGCATCAAGTTCCGTTGCTTTAAGCTTTTTAACTAAATCCTGATTTGAGCTCAGTAACAGTTGAATATCTAGTTCACTACGTCTGAGTTTAAGACCACTAATCACATTTGGAATTGTTTTGACAGTCAAAGAATAAAGAGAACCTAAATGTAAAACTTTTGCCGCAAAGCCAGCAGCTTCTCTCGTTTTATTTACGGTTATAAAAATGTCCTGTACGATTTTTTGTGCGCGTTCTTCAAATACATAGGCACTTTTTAACGGAATTAGATTACGTCCTTCATTTTTAAAAAGTGGGCAACGCAAAGCACTTTCTAAAGAGTGCAATGCTTTGTGAACACTGACATTGCTAAGCTCCATTTCTGTCGCTGTTTTAGATAAGTTGCCACAACGCATAAATGCTAAAAAAATCTGTATCTTTTTAAGGGTGAGTTCTTCATCAATTTCCATATTAATTCCTTGAACCTGTTTCCTTTAAAAATATAGATTTAAGCTATAAAGTTACCACAAAACCATCACTATAAAATTGTGCTTAGGTCGAAGTACTTTATTTAAGAAACAGCTTCAACTCTTTGTTGAATTGTCTTAATGATTTGTTCTAATGCACTTTGAATTTTAGGTGTCGATTCAAAAGAACAGTTGATTCTTAAATAATGCTGCTGCGCGGGTAAAACACTAAACAATGGGCTTGGAGCTACCCCAATGTTTTGTTGAATTAACTCTTCATAAATTTGCATACTATCTAAACTATTCGGTAGCTTAACCCAAAGAAAATAACCACTTGGATAGTAGTAAACCTCACAAGTTGATGGCAGATGTTGCTTTAAATAATGATAAAACTGCTTTTTATAACGCTCAAGTGAAAGTCTGAGAGTACGTAAGTGCTTTTCATAGTGATGATGAGACAAAAACTCGACCAATGCATTTTGAATGAGTGCATTCACTGAAATGGTACTCATGAGTTGTAAGTGTTGAATATGGTCTGAAAACTTCCCCGCATAGACCCAACCCACCCGAAAACCTGCACCTAGAGTTTTAGAAAACGACGAGCAGTGAAGCACCAGATTTTGTTGGTCAAAATACTTCATTGAAAGTGGTTTTTGTCCGCCGTAAAACAGCTCTTCGTAGACATCATCTTCGATCAAATAAATCTGGTGCTCATGAAGCAATTTTGCAATTTTATATTTAATATCATCGCTGACTGTAAACCCAATTGGATTATGGCTATTAAGCATGAGCCAACATACTTTAATTGGATAATTGTTAATGACCTGTTCAAAAGCTTCTAGATCAAAACCATGTTGAGGATGTTCAGGAATGGTAATAACTTTTAACCCTAAACGTTCTGCTGCCTGCCAAGCTCCATAAAATATGTTTTGCTGTAATAAAATATAATCACCTGGTTGAGCAACTGCTTGTAAAGAAAGATTGAGCGCATCCAATCCTCCAGATGTAATGACAATGTCATCTGGGTCGGTTTGAATCCCTTGCATACAGTAGCGTTGAGCAATGAGTTTTCGTAAAGCTAAATTGCCGGGAGGTAGGCTCGTAGTCTGGTCGTAACTTTGTTTCTGGCGGGCAAGCTGCCCCATAATCTGAATGAGTTTTGGCGCGTATAAAAGCTGACTATCGGGAAAGGCCGAGCCAAACGGGATGACAGACTCATGTTGAATCGATTTAAGATATTTAAAAACTAAAGAGTTAATTTCAATTTTAGAATTGAGTGAAACAACAGAATATTGTTCTAAAGGTTTAAGCGTAATTTGCTCGGCAACGAAGTATCCCGATTTTTCTTTGGAATAGATCAAACCTTGAGATTCAAGCTCTTGGTAAGCATTCATTACCGTCATTAAACTAAAACCAGAGCGTTGCACCTGATCTCTTAAAGAAGGTAACTTCTCATGTGCATTTAAAGTGCCGCTCTCAATGAGTTGGCGAATGCTATGGGCAAGTTGTTCTGATTTATACATGTATTGGCTGCACGAAATGACAAAATGAAAGATGCTCTTAATCAATAATAAATGCCGTTTGTAGAATCTACAAACGGCATTTGCTTATAAAAATAAGTTTACTTTAGGTAAGGGGCTGCATAAATCAATATCACTTTAAACAAACCAGCAATAACAGCTAATGCTAAAAAACCACCTAGCCATAGCAAAATAAACCATTGGGTTTGAGACAGTTTAGAAGATAAATTTTTCATAAAACCCTCCTAACTTTAATGATAGCCTTCATCACCTACACGTACTTTGTCACGGAATACCCAGTAAGACAAAATAGTGTAAGCAATAATAATTGGAATCAGAATGAGCGCACCGACTAAAGCAAACAGTTGGCTTGAATGTGGAGCTGCGGCTTGCCAGATGGTGACTGATGGCGGAATAATATAAGGCCATAAACTAATCACAAAACCTGTAAATGCAAGGAAAACGAGGGCTAGCGTATATATAAATGGTTTAAGGTCATGTTGCTGCTTTTTACACGCTGATAAAATCAAACCAACAAACAATAAGACCAAAATAGGTACTGGGCTAAAATAGAACAGATTTGGTAAAGAGAACCAGCGATCTGCGATTTCAGGATGAGTCAACGGAGTATATAGACTCACTCCACCAAAAATAATGAGCAGTGCAATAATCAGCTTTGGCATAAGCTCATACATACGTTGCTGCAAGCCTTTTTCGGTTTTTAAAATAAGCCATCCACATCCTAAAGTGGCATACATGGCAACTACGCCAATACCAGTAAAGAAGGTAAATGGTGTCAACCAATCAAGTGATCCGCCAGAAAAAATACCATTGGTGGTTTTAATGCCTTGAATATAGGCTCCCAAGATGATGCCTTGAAGGAAGCTAGTTAACACTGAACCCCAAATAAAAGCTAAGTCCCAAAGGTATTTGGTGCGATGAGCTTTAAAGCGGAATTCGAATGCGACTCCACGGAAAATTAAGGCAATTACCATAAAAATAATAGGTAAATACAGTGCCGATAAAACCGTTGAGTAAACTAGTGGAAATGCAGCATATAGACCAGCTCCACCGAGGACCATCCATGTTTCGTTGCCATCCCAGACAGGGGCTACGGTATTCATCATCACATCACGTTCTTGGCTGTTCTTAATGAAAGGGAACATGATCCCGATTCCTAAGTCAAAGCCATCCATGACGACATAAATCATGACACCTAAACCGATAATACCGACCCATATTAAAGAAAGATCAATCATGACAGTTCTCCCCAGAATTTTGTTTACTGTCAATGTTTTCATCGACAGCACTGAGTGGGCGCATTGGTGTTTTAAAGTGTCCAACACCGCCTGCTTCCATATTTGGCGTATCGATAAATGTAGGGCCCTTATTAATCAATTTTAAGGTGTAGTAGATACCGCTGCCAAAAACGATGGTGTATACCACTACAAAAATAAAGAGGCTCAGGCCGACTTGATCTGCCGATACAGTATGAGATAAACCATCTTTAGTCCGTAGGATGCCATATACCACCCATGGTTGACGGCCGACCTCAGTGGTTACCCAACCTGCAAGCATAGCGATATAACCAGATGGCCCCATCACTAAAGCAAATTTATGGAACCATGAAGTTTCATAAAGTTTTCCACGTTTACGTAACCAAAGAGCAATTAAAGACAGCGTGACCATGAGTACGCCAAGCCCGACCATCACACGGAAGCTCCAGAAAACGATGGTTGAATTTGGTCGATCTTCAGGTGCGAAGTCTTTTAAACCTGTAACTTGGCCATCTAAACTGTGAGTTAAAATTAAACTACCTAAATATGGAACACCCACTTCAAAATGGTTTCGTTCTTCTTTCATATCTGGAATTGCAAAGAGTAACAGTGGCATAGGTTCATTGTGATTCGTTTCCCAATGACCTTCCATCGCTGCTAGTTTGGCTGGTTGATGCTCACGAGTATTTAAGCCATGATTATCACCAATTACGACTTGCAAACATGAAGTCACAAGCACCATCCATAGACCCATCGAGAACGATTTTTTTACCAATTCATCACGACGGCCTTTCACTAAGTGCCATGCAGAAGTTCCGACCACCAATAATGATGAAACTAAAAAGGCTGCTGCACCCATATGGGCAAAGCGGTAAGGGAAGGATGGGTTAAAGACAATTGCAAACCAGTCTTTTGGCACAATAATGCCATTTTCTATAGCGAAGCCTTGAGGGGTCTGCATCCAGCTATTGGATGATAAAATCCAGAACATGGAAATACAGGTACCAATCGCAACCATAAGTGTGGCAAAGAAATGGGCTCTGGGACCGACACGTCCCCAACCAAATAACATAATGCCTAAGAAACCAGCTTCTAAAAAGAAGGCACTCAAGACTTCATAGGTAAGTAAAGGACCGGTAATACTTCCTGCAATACGAGAAAACTCACTCCAGTTGGTACCGAACTGATAACTCATGACCACGCCCGAGACCACACCCATACCAAAGGCAACGGCAAAGATCTTGATCCAGTATTTAAATAGATCTTTATAAATCGGGTTTTGGGTTCTTAACCACTTCCACTCTAAAACTGCTAAAAAGCAGGCAAGACCAATGGAGGTGGCTGGAAAAATAATATGAAAGGATACTGTGAAAGCAAATTGTATTCGTGCTAATTCTAAAGCGGTTAGACCGAGGCTCATATACATTCCCCCTGTGAACTAGCTGATGATGATTGATTGTGTTAAATACTTATTTTCAGGCAATAAAGTATTTTGACGATTGAACTTACTTCTGTGATAAATGTTCTTAGCAAGTAAAATGCCAAAAGGGCGAAGCAATATAATTGCTTGATATTTCAAGGGAATAGACCGATTGATTGTTCTCAATCTGTTAACAAAGCTTATGCTTGATGTTGCATTTGTAAAAATGCATGTTGCATTGAAACATTGATGAAATATCTGACGATGAACCATAGATCGTTTCATGAAAACTACCTACCTTAAGAAGTTTTCTTAATCATGCACTCACTTATTTTGTATATGTAGATACAGAAATTTTTTATAAAACTATAACAGTCCGAAGTCATTATTATGGGTGCTATAGTTTTTTTTCAATTATCTGTAGCTATATATCCATTCATCTAAAGTCCAAAATAAAAAATGAACAAGATTTATGGCTGACCAAAATCAATCTTCAAAAATACCATGAATGGGACTTTGGGTTTACAAATGAGCACAGGATAAATTTCTTCTTGTCTATTCCCTTGTTGTTTTGTATGAGGTCTGGTTGTTACGTAGGTTATTAAAGACCTTGGTTTAAGTGTAGCTCTTCTAAAATAGCTTGGATGTTAAAAAATGTTTATTACTTCTCAACTCAATATCCTAAATAAAATTATTAAAAATCAGGCTATTCCAGCACCTATAATGGCTCAATTAGAGCAGGCCTATGTTAATCTTGAAGCAACTTTATTAAGAGCAAAAGTCTTAAGAGACTTTTCTAAATCTCAAACTGTTTATTTAATTCAATCACATATTCATCCGCAGCAAAGCAGTTTGGCTTATCTATTTTCACCTTTTGTTTTTGCTAACCTCAATAAGCCTGCTATTTATACAACACCAGCGACAAAGCCCGTTCTTGCTATTCTCAATAAATATTATCAAGCCGAAAAGAAAGTTTTGTTTAAAGTAGATGAAGTTCTTGAAAGTCTAAAAATATATCTAGATTTAGAATTAACCGAGCTGACTGAACTCGGGTTTATTTATTTAAGCTTAATCAAAGCGCTGTGCCGAAGTGATATCTCCACCATTTTTTTAATTACGAATTTAGATATAGACCTAGAGCATTTAGAAGAGCTTGCGTTGTTTTTAAAAGTCAAAATTTATTGGATTAATCCTCAACAAGATACTGATTTAAACGATCTAAATGATTTAGATATGCGTCAATTATTATTTAAAAATAAAGATGAAACCTATGTGAAATTGTGTGCCCAATTTGCCCAGCTAAATGCACAGCTTGTAGGCTTATGCGATACTTTTACCGCCTCTCAAATGACCCATTTAATTGATGATATGTTTTATTCGGAACATATTTTTGAGAAGTTATCTGTCTATTCAGAATATATGCAAACCTTATTGCAAAGTCAGCATAGTCTTCAAAAGAAAGAGATCGCTTAATGTTGGTAGGCATTTTCTGGCGTTATATGAAGAATGAATACTGTTATAAAAAAATAATCGTTTTCATGTGAAATAAATATTTTATGGTAAAAGCAAAGCAATATTGGTTTTACATAAATGACAAATCTAAATTTTGAGCATCATCTCGGTTCATTAACTCACGCTGCACTTAGTCAGGCCTCAATCATTTCTCGGGTATGGGGTGAAGGGCCTTCTGAACGTTATGATGAATTGGCAAAAAATTTCAGACCGACATTTGCACGGATTAAAGAAGGGGCTTTAATCCGTGAGCAACAGCACATTTTGCCATATGAACAACTTCAGTGGCTCAAAGATATTGGTTTTACAAGATTACGACTTCCTAAGGCACATGGTGGCTTTGAGGCAACTATTCCTGAACTATTTGCATTGTTAATTGAACTTGCAGAAGCAGACTCAAATTTACCGCAAGCGTTGCGTGTGCACTTCGGTTTCACTGAAGATGTCTTGGTAAGTAAAGATAAAGCGTTTCAACAGCGCTGGTTAAGTCGTATTGCAAATGGTGAAACGGTTGGCAGTGCATGGTCGGAGGGTGGTAAAGAGTCAATCGATCAATTCGAAACTCATTTACATCGGGATGCTGACGGAAAAATTCGCCTTAAAGGTCAAAAATACTACACCACAGGTAGTCTATATGCAGATTGGGTTGACGTTGGTGTAACAGATTTAAAGGGTGAATCTGGCTCAGTTGTTGTCCGCCGTGAAGATGAAGGTATCGAAATTGTTGATGACTGGAATGGCTTTGGTCAGCAACTCACTGCAAGTGGTACAGCATATTTCCATAATGTATTAGTCGATGAAGCTGAAATCTTACCTGATGATGATCGTTTTAAATATTCGGCTGCTTATTATCAACTTGTGCAACTAGCAATCATTACTGGTTTAGGGCGAGCTGCTACATATGAGGTTTCACAAGCTGTTGCTAAACGTACCCGAAACTACACTCATGCGAATGCTCAATTTGTAAAACAGGACCCGCAAATTTTACAAGTAGTGGGACAAATTCGTGGCGCTGCTTACAGTGCAGGGGCGATTGTTGAAAAAGTTGCACGCAGCTTACAACGTGCTTACTTAGCTGCATTTCAAAATAATGAGCAGCTTGAAGAAGAACAGAATGCACTTGCCGAACTTGAAAGTGCACAGTCTCAAACAGTTATTACTGATTTAATCTTAAACGCATCTACCATTTTATTTGATGCATTAGGTGCTTCAGCAACAGATAAAGATTTAGGCCTAGATCGATACTGGCGAAATGTACGAACCTTATCTTCACACAACCCAAGAGTGTTTAAAAATCGAATTGTGGGTGATTTTAGTGTGAATGGAACATTACCGCCTTATCAGTGGCGAATTGGTAACGTTGCTAAACAATAATTTTAAAGTTTAGATATTAAGCTGCTATTTTAGCGGCTTAATATTGTTTTTGTTTTTGTTTTTGTTTTTGTTTTTTAAAATAAACTATAAAAATCTATTAGAATAAAATCATATTTTGTTTGGGGTTTATATTATAAAGAATAGATAGAAATTGCTTTAGTATAAAAGTAATTAAAATGTTGGTTTATTTTTATGACTAAGAAGATTAGTTTTAATGCTTTTGAAATGAATTGTATTGCACATCAATCTCCGGGATTATGGCGACATCCTCAAGATCGCTCTGTTGAATATAAAGATTTAGAATATTGGACAGATTTAGCACAAATTTTGGAACGCGGTTTTTTTGACGGTATTTTTATTGCAGATGTGCTTGGGATTTATGACGTTTACCATCAAAGTGCTGAACATGCCTTAACAGGCGCAGTGCAGGTTCCGGTCAATGATCCTTTGCAGATTGTGCCAGCCATGGCGGCAGTTACAAAGCACTTGGGCTTTGGTGTGACCACATCTATTTCCTTTGAGCATCCATATCCTTTTGCTAGACGTATTAGTACCCTAGACCATTTAACCAAAGGGCGGGTTGGATGGAATATCGTGACTTCTTATTTGGAAAGTGGCTCGAAAAACTTAGGCCTAAAAACTCAGGTCAATCATGACAATCGTTATGATATTGCTGATGAATACTTAGAAGTTCTTTATAAACTTTGGGAAGGTTCTTGGGAAGAAGGTTCGGTACTTCGTGACCGTCAAAGCGGTATCTTTGCTGACTATAAAAAAGTGCATCCAATTCAACACGAGGGTAAATACTTTACTGTACCGGGCATCCATATTTGTGAGCCATCACCACAGCGGACGCCTGTACTTTATCAAGCAGGTGCTTCCTCACGCGGGCAGAAGTTTGCCAGCCAAAATGCCGAATGCGTATTCATTGCAGCACCATCTAAAATTGCTACTAAAAAAGTCGTGCAAGGCATTCGCCAAAAACTGGCTCAAGAAGGCCGCGACCCGTACTCAGTTAAAATTTATGCGCTCTTGTCTATTGTAACCGACGAAACCGATGCAAAAGCTCAGGCTAAGTTTAAAGAATATCAAAGCTATGGAAGCTATGATGGAGCTTTAACGTTGCTGTCTGGCTGGTCTGGTGTGGACTTCTCACAATACCAACCGACTGACAAAGTTGAATATATTCAAACCAATGCGATTCAATCTTTACTAGATTCTTATGTAAATGCAGATCCAGAGCGTGTATGGACGATTGAGGAAATTGCAAACTGGAATAGCTTAGGTGGTAATGGCCCAGTATTGGTGGGTTCGGCAGAAACAGTTTCCGATGCTTTACAGCAATGGGTTGAAGATACCGATATCGATGGCTTTAATCTTGCCTATATTTTGGCTCATCAAACCTTTGCAGACGTAGTTGAGTTTATTGTTCCAGAGTTGCAAAAACGTGGGGTATATCAAACCTCATATGCACAAGGAACATTAAGAGAAAAATTATTTGGTGCAGGTCCTTATTTACCTGAAAATCACCGCGGTGCTAAATATCGCAATCTAAAAGAATTAAAACTTGCTGAGGCGAGTTAATGTTGTAAATAGTACTTAAATAAAGGCTGGTTAAATACCAGCTTTTATTTTGTCTTTTATATCGATTTTACTGCTGAGTTAATAATGAAAATATAATTCTATAATTCAGATTAAAACATCAGATTAATTTGTTTTTGTATTATGTGAATAATCATTATTTTGTTTCTGTGATTAAAATACAGGAATTATTAAGTGGGCACACAAGAACTTGATCATAACCACCGTTATGAAATTAAATCTCCCGATGATGTTTCACAATTAATTTCCAAGTTTGCAGGGAAGGGCAAGTCTAATAAAGTCATTTGGTTGGCGCTGATTGGCGTGTTTATTGATGCCTATGATTTGACCACGCTCTCTTTTGGTATTGAGCAAGTCATATCAGAGTTTTCTTTAAGTCCCGTTATGACGGGTGTGGTGGCTTCAGCCATTGTCTGTGGAACCATTGTAGGTAATTTAATTGGCGGTTGGCTAACGGATAAAATTGGTCGTTATCGAGTGTTTATGGCTGACATGGTGTTGTTCGTCATTGCGGCAATTGTCGCAGGCTTTGCACCAAATGTATGGGTTTTAATTTTAGCCAGGTTTATTATGGGAATTAGTGTCGGGATCGATTTACCCGTCGCAATGTCTTACTTATCTGAATTTTCCAAATTTAACGGCAGTAGCAATAAAGCAGCCCGTTTAGCGGCATGGTGCCCAATGTGGTATGCGGCTTCTTCTGTCTGTTTTGGTTTGGTTCTGGCACTTTATTTTCTTTTACCACCTGAACATAGCAACTGGTTATGGCGAGCATCTTTAATTTTTGGAGCAGTGCCTGCGCTACTCATTATTTTCATTCGCGGTAAATATTTAACTGAATCACCAATCTGGCTTGCAAACCAAGGTGATTTAAAAGGGGCGGCTAAAGTTTTACAAGAGTCCTATGCAATTAATGCAGTGGCTACAGTTGAAAAAGTAGAAAGAACCGCTGAAAAGAAAAAGCGTGAGGGTTTTGCAGTTTTATTTAATAAAACCTATTTGCCAAGAACTATTGTGGCCATTGTGATTCATATTTCGGTGGCGTTTCAGTACACCACCATTGCCTTCTTTTTACCTTCTATTTTGACACGGTTCTTTCATACAGATGTTTTGACGACCATTACTACAACGCTCGGACTCAATTTACTGTTTGCATTTACGGGTGGGCTATTAGGTGTATTTGTCGCCAGCAGATTTAAATCTCGGCATGTGCTGCTTACAGGTTTTTTACTTCAGTTTATTGCCCTCATTGCATTGGCATTGATTGGTGAACCGGGTAATAGCTTTTTACTCTATACCGCAATTGGCATGCTAGGTTTATGGCTTTTTGCTGAAGGTTTTGGGCCAGGTGCGCAAATGATGGTTTATCCAACCATGGCTTATCCAGCTTCGATTCGTGGCGTTGGTGTCGGGTTTAACCGTGCAGTAACTGGAGTGGCTCAAGCAATTGCTTTGTTTGTGTTGCCAATTTGGATGGCGGGTTATAAAACTGATGTTTATCTGATTATTTCTGTGTTTGCCTTTATTCCTTTAATTGTGATTGGACTACTTATTAAATTTGAGCCTACTGCCCAAGATGTAGATGTGATTGATGAAAACAGTCCAGAACTTCCACTCAATAATTCACCTGTAATTGATTAGTTAAATCTAAATTTTTAGATAAAAAATAAAGGCCAACATGTGTTGGCCTTTATTTTGTGGGTTAGAAATAATAAGCAAAAATCACAAACGCTTTTTTATTCCATTTATCATTGGTTCCACCAGCTGCCAGACCTTCGCTATCGCCTAAATATGGATCATGTTTGCCAACTAGCAACTCGGCTTGTACTGTCAATTTTTGATAATTAAACGCAATGCCGGGTATAAAACGGGTTGAGTCTTTAAAGCCATCTTGTTCTTTTCGATAAGAACTATAGTTTAGGTACGGGCGAACTGAAGTAATCGGGCCAAACTGCTGAGGAAATAAATAGCTGAGTTCGGCTGAATAAATTTGACCTTTGGTTGCAGAGTTAAATGAATAATCGAAACCGCCCAGAGTCAGATGATCTTTATATTCAGTGTCGGCATTATCAATGTCTTGATAACCAGCCAAAAGCTGTAAATTCCATTGGTTATAATTGGTATTGCTAAAAATTGAATACACTTGGCGATCGCCATCTTGTCCTGAACGTTTGTTTTCAATGGTGGAATACCACGCAGAGGCACCAAGTTGGGTAGAGAAATTTTCTTGGCCTAGAACATTTTTAAAGGTATGAGCACCGCGAACAACAATGGAGTTCTTTTCTTTGGTATTGGTGCCTTGCGGTACAGAGTCATCTGCATTGACAGGGTTGATACTAAATCGGCTTGAGTCTTTGCTTTTACCTCTATAGGTACCACCATCGGTCGGGTAAAAGGCGAGTTGTGCTTCATTGATTCCATCATTGAAGTCATATTTCACCCCAAGGTTATGCACATCTTCCCAACCTGCACTATTGGCAATCCCTAAGTAATAAGTATTTCCCCAAAAGCGACCCAAGCCAAAAGGAACGGGGTTTAAGCCAGCAATAATTTTACTGTTGTCATTAATTTTATAACCCATCCATGCATCGGTCAGCCAATTGGCATCGCCTAGACGCCCGTAATATTCATAAACCCGATAATCTAAACGACCAATCCATTTCGGGGAGTTGTAGTCCAACCATAATACTGCGTCGTTAAAGGAAAATTTGCTCGTAGAAGGTTCAGAGTCAAAATCATAAACATATTTAGCCCGAACAGTACCACTCACTTTAAGTTGGCCTTCTTCAGCATTACCAAAGGTAAGGGCTGCATGACTTGAAAGGCTGAATGTAATTAAAGTCGTTGCGATGAATATTTTTTTGAAAGTTGTGGGATGTTTAAACAAAAGATTCTTTCTCCTCTTAAAAAATAAAAATTAAATTTGCCTCATGTATAAACCAGAAAAAGATTTGTCCAAATCTCAATATTTGCAGAAGATTAAAGATAAAAAGATAATAAAATCTGTACTTTATATAAAAGAATGAAAATTAATTAGATGCAAAACTCTGGTTGCGATAAGCAAAAACAAAAATGATGAAATGAGTAGGATAAAATAATTAGAGGGTGTGTGTCAGGTGTTCATCATCATGTATTTTTTGAATATCATTTTTAATTATTGATATATAAGTATTTTAATTTTACCTCTAACCTGTAAGTTTGTTTGATATTTTCTTTTTACCAAAAGATAAAAACTTATAAGGAAAAGTTATTTATAAAAACCTGATAAGCAACTCATATTTTTTTATTTTTCATTATAAGGCCAGCTGCATACCATGAGCTTATATTATTGAAAGATCATGAAATTATGAGCACAAAGACCAAACCGTTGATTATCACGGCAATTGTGGTTGTAGCAATTGTTGCATTTATCGTATGGCAAAATAAGAAAGACAATAATACAAGTGCTTCAGTTGGTGACAGCAAACCAGTCATCATTGCTTATCAAACAGGGGTTGACCCAAGCAAAGTAGCGCAAGCAAATGGGGAATATGAAAAGCATAGTCAACGTACCATTCAATGGAAAAAATTTGATGCCGGCTCAGACGTTGTAAACGCTCTGGCTTCAGGTGATGTTGTGCTTGGTAATATTGGCTCAAGCCCACTTGCAGCTGCGGCAAGCCGTGATTTACCGATTGAAGTATTTTTAATTACTTCAAAACTTGGTGCATCTGAAGCATTGGTAGTAAGTAATAAATCAGGCATTAAAACCCCTCAAGATTTAATTGGTAAAACCATCGCAGTACCTTTTGTTTCAACTACGCATTACAGCCTATTGTCTGCGCTTAAACATTGGAACATTCCAGAAGACAAAGTAAAAATTATTAACTTGCGTCCACCTGAAATTTCAGCGGCGTGGGAACGTGGTGATATTGATGCTGCCTATGTATGGGAACCCGCTTTAAGTAAAGCCAAAGCATCTGGCACGGTTTTAACCGACTCAAAACAAGTGGGTGAATGGGGTGCTCCAACCTACGACTTATGGGTGGTACGTAAAGATTTTGCAGAGAAAAATCCTGATTTCCTAAAAGCTTTTGTTAAAACCACACTTGAGCAACTCGAAAAATATAATCAAGACCCAGCTACTTACGTTAAAAATGCCGATAACGTTGAGAAAATTGCTCAGTTAACAGGTTCTGATCCAAAAGATATCCCGCTTTTATTAAGTGGAAATATTTACCTTGACCACGCTCAGCAAAAACAAACTTTAGATGGTGAATTTGCGCAAAATATTTTTGATACTGCGAAGTTCTTAAAAGGTCAGGGCAAAGTCGACCAACTTAAAGCCGATTATAAAGGCAATGTGAACTCTTCATTTTTGCAGCCTTAAGGAGTTGTCATGAGTGTATTAGAAGCCAAACATATTCATCTGACTTTTCCTAAACAGCAAAAGCCAGTTTTACAAGACATTAACCTAACGATTGAAGAAGGTTCTTTAACTGTCATTTTAGGTGAGTCGGGTTGTGGCAAAACAACTTTGCTTAATATCTTGGCTGGTTTTCAAAAGCCAAGTTCCGGTGATGTGCTTGTAAATCATGAAGTCGTAAATGGACCAGATGTAACCCGCGCTGTGGTGTTTCAGGATCATGCATTACTTCCTTGGTTGAATGTTGCAGATAATGTTGGCTTCGCTTTGCAGTTAAAAGGTTCAAAGCGTGCGGATATCGAAGCGCAAGTGAGCGCAATTTTAAAAATTGTGGGTTTAAGTCACGTTGAAAAAGCCAATATCTGGGAGCTTTCCGGTGGTATGAAACAACGTGTCGGCATTGCAAGAGCTTTGATTAGTCACGCGCCATTTATTTTATTAGATGAACCTTTTGCAGCACTCGATGCTTTTACACGTGAAAACATGCAGCAGTTAGTGCTCGATTTATGGATTCAGCAAAATAAAAGCTTCTTTTTAATTACCCATGACATTGAAGAAGCATTGTTGCTCAGCAATCAGTTAGTTCTGATGACAGCTCATCCAGGCAAAATTGTAGAAACTCTACATCTCGATTTTGCGAAGCGATATCGTCAGGGCGAGTCTATTCGCTCGATTAAATCTGACCCTCAATTTATTCAGGTTAGAGAACAGCTATTTGAAAGTTTAAGGGCACAAAAGCAAAGCGGTAAGGAGGCGTTAACCACATGAGCACTAAAGATAACGTCTATGAATATGACAAAGCAGGGCTAAAACTTAAGCCAGATGTGCAAACAGAAAATCCTTCATTTTTATCGTCATTTTTTGAGAAACATCGAACTCTGGTGGTAAGCATAATCAGTGTGGGAAGCGTTGTTGCGCTCTGGTTTCTCATTACTGCTTTGCATATCGTACCTGAACTGTTTTTACCTAGCCCACAGGCAGTATGGCAAAAATTTATATCGGTAAGCCAAGAAGGCTTTATGAAGGCAACCTTGTGGCAACACTTAGCAGCCAGTATCTCTCGTGTATTTTTAGCTTTGATTGCTGCTGTGGTGATTGGTGTTCCCTTAGGTTTATGGATGGGGTTGAACAAATGGGTACGTGCAGTTTTAGATCCTTTGGTTGAGTTATTACGTCCAATCCCACCGTTAGCTTATTTGCCATTACTCGTAATTTGGTTCGGTATTGGCGAAACCACAAAAGTACTTTTGATTTTCTTCTCGATTTTGGCGCCTGTCATTATTAGTAGTGCGCATGGTGTGTTGAGCCATCAGCTTAATCGTGAACGAGCTGCCTTGTCGCTAGGAGCAAGTCAGTCACAAGTATTTTGGCATGTCATTTTACCAACAGCTTTACCTCATATTATTACTGGTATCCGTATTGGTCTTGGGGTAGGTTGGTCAACATTGGTTGCAGCGGAGTTGGTTGCAGCGGACCGTGGTATTGGGTTTATGGTGCAGTCGGCAGCACAGTTTTTAATTACCGATACGGTGATTTTGGGCATTATTGTGATTGCGATTGTCGCAGTTAGTTTTGAGCTGTTTTTACGTTGGTTACAAAAACAGTTTTCTCCTTGGTATGGTCAGCAGTTGTAGTAAAGAAGATGAATACAGTAGTAGCAAACTTAAATATTGAAGTGATCAAGCCTACCATTGGCGCAATTATTCACGATATTGATTTGAATGCGTTAAATGAAAAGACGACGCAACAAATCCATCAGGCTTTGCTTGATCATCAGGTCATTTTTTTTCGAAAGCAACAATTAGCGCCTCAAGCACAAGCAGACTTGGCACGTAGTTTTGGCACCTTACATGTGCACCCAATTTATCCTTCAATTGAAGATGTGCCTGAAGTCATGGTGCTCGACAGTTGGAAACAAGATTTGCGTGACAATGAACTTTGGCACACAGACGTGACTTTTAGCAAAAATCCACCATTAGGGTGCGTGTTGCAAGCTATTAAAATTCCACCTGTAGGTGGCGATACGTTATGGTCAAGTAATACAGCAGCTTTTAAAGGCCTTCCGCTTGAATTACAGCAAAAATTACGTGGTTTAACGGCGACACATGATATTCGTAAGTCTTTTCCACTTGAGCGTTTTGCCCATAACGATGAAGAACGTGAAAAGCTTTTGCAAACATTTAAACGTAACCCACCAGTGGTTCACCCAGTGGTGCGTACCCATCCTGTTACAGGTGAGCCTTTGTTGTTTGTAAGTGAAGGCTTTACCACTCGAATTAATGAGTTATCCGAGCAAGAAAGTGAACGGTTGCTTAATTTCTTGTTTGAACATGCGACCCAAGAGCAGTTTCATTTGCGTTGGAAATGGCAAGATGGTGATGTAGCGATTTGGGATAATCGCTGCACGCAACATAAAGCATTATTTGATTATGGCGATGCACATCGAATTATGCACCGTGCAACCATTAATGGTGATGTGCCATTTTATAAAAAAGAACAACAGCCAGAGTTAGCCGAGGTTTAATTCTTTTAATTTCTCTTTGTTTCAATTCCAATGCAGTGTTTTGAGTTGGAATTGAAACAGTAACTCATCTCTAGTGTGTTCCAAAAACTGACAATATGCCTGAGTATTTTTTCACCGGAGGTGAGGCCCAATCACCAACTTTGCTGGTTTTTAAATTTAACTGAACCAACATTTCTGCTTGCTTAACTGCTGCTGTGACGCCGTCAATAACCATTACACCTAACTCATTTTGTAGCTTTAGACATAAATCACTCATACCTGCACAGCCCAACACAATCGCATCGCTTTTATCTTCAGCGAGCGCTTTTGCGCATTCATCTCGTATGGTTCGATAAGCATCTGAGTCAGGAAGCTCCAACTCTTCAACTGCGATGTGACAAGCTCGAACATTTTTACAAAAGGGCTGAGCCCCATAGCGATGAGCCAGATGCCAACTCATATTCACTGTCCGCTGTAATGTTGTGATTACACTAAACCCAGTACTTACATAACTTGCGGTACGCATAGCTGCTTCAGCAATCCCAATCACAGGTGCTGACGTAATTTCACGGGCAGCATAAAGCGCAGGGTCACCAAAACAGGCAATAACATAGGCATCTACATTTAGCTGTTCACCTTGTCGGATTTCCTCCAGCACACCTACTGCACTTAATGCTTCATCATAATAACTTTCAATCGTTGCAGGGCCCATTTGAGGACTCACTGCAATAATTTGACTACCAGCCCCCGCGACTATCTTTGCTGATGCAGCAATTTTGTCTGTCATGCTTTGAGTAGTATTGGGGTTAATAATTTTAATTTTCATTGTACTTATACCTTGGTCATTACAGATTTAGCATGAGTAAGCGGTTGGTTAAGAAATCGGTAAATCACAAAACCAAGCCCCATGCCAATAAACCAAGTGAAATTAGCAAGCGCAGATAATTGCGGTAAAAGTACGCACAAAACAGGAATTAATGAAGCTGGAATTAAGGCATAAAAAGCAGAACGGTTATAACCATTTTTGTACCAATACAAACCCTTAGGGTCTAAGGTATATAAGTCATCTACTACGATTTTTTGTTTTTTGACGAGGTAAAAATCAGCTAGCAATACACCAAAAAGTGGGCCGATAAATGCACCTAAAATATCAATGGTATAGTGAATCACTTGAGGGTTATTAAACAGATTCCATGGGGTGATGAAAATTGAACCTACTGCTGCAATCATTCCACCCATACGCCAGCTAATTTTGCTCGGTGAAACATTCGAAAAATCAAAGGCAGGCGAAACAAAGTTAGCGACAATATTAATCCCGATGGTCGCAATCATTAAGGTCAAGCTGCCTAAAATGACTACAAAGGTGTTATCCAATTTGCCAACCATTTCGACAGGGTCGGTAATGAGTTTGCCGTAAACAGGTAGCGTTGCTGCAATACAAACCACGGTAAGTAAAGAAAAGCCTAGAAAGTTAATGGGTAAACCAAGAAAGTTGCCCATTTTTATGGCACTAAAACTTTTGCCGTAACGAGCGAAGTCGCCAAAGTTCAGCATAGGTCCTGAAAAATATGAAACAACAAGAGCAATAGCACCGATCATGATAGGTACAACCGCGAAACCGTCGTACTGAACACCGCTCAAGTTTAAATCAATATTTTGCCATCCAGCTTTCCAGATGAGCCATACTGCCATGGCAAACATCACAACGTAGACCGCGGGGCCAGCCCAGTCGATGAACTTACGAATGCTGTCCATGCCAGACCAAAAAACAATAGCTTGTAGTAGCCAAAGCAGCATGAAGCCGATCCATCCTAAAAAGGACAGTCCAAGAAATCCATAATTTGAAACATCTGCATAGACTGACCATTCCGGAAAGAACTTTAAAATGACCAATAAGAATGCACTTGAGGCCAAATAGGTTTGAATGCCATACCACGCGACTGCAATCAGACCACGAATAACGGCAGGAATATTTGCACCCAGCACACCGAAAGTTGCACGACAAATAACAGGATAGGGAGTACCTGTTTGTTGGCTAGACTTGGCAATCAGATTTGTAAAAAACTGAACAATTGCAATACCAATGAGTAAAGATAAAAGTACCTGCCAACTATTCAGCCCAAGTGCAAAAAGGCTTCCGGCCATAACATAACCACCGACACTATGAACGTCAGACATCCAGAAGGCAAAAATATTATAAGCACCCCATGTTTGCTTTTTTAAAGGGGCTAAGTCTTGATTTGTCAGTTTTGCATCATAAGAAGGTTTAATTATTGCTTCGCTATTATTCATCTTGAACGCTCACTTCCCTAAGATGGTGGGTACTTTCAGCAGCTTTGGACTTCTGTCTAAAAGAATGAAATTGGGATTGTGCGCAATTTTATATTTAAATTGTGCACAATCTTAATTGAGCAAGAGTTATGCCAAATTCTGAAATCAAAGCTTGTGAGTTTTTCCGTTCAACTAATAGTTTGGGTATTTAGGGATAAATTAATGAAAGTTGGTTTGCTTAATCTGTTATAAAAAAATGAGTAAATTTAAAGGAATGGAACAATCTTATAATGTTAAATCTTGAATAGATCTTCCAGCATAGATATTGTTCTTATGAGAGAAATATTTCCAAATAGTTAAGTTGGACATACACTGTTCAAATTAAATAATGTTTTAAAGAAGAGAGGGCGTTAATAAAAATGGAGAAATCAATGCCATCGAATGCACCAAAAAAAGCCGTAGAAATGAGCAATGATGAAATTGATGACCATATATATAACGCTATTGTAGATGCTATTTTAAATAGGCAACTTACACCTGGAGCACGCTTGGTTGAAGCGCCATTATGTGAAGCATTTGGTGTGACACGGGGAGTCTTAAGACGCGTTTTTGTTAAACTCGCCCATGATAGAGTCATCGAAATACAGCCCAATCGTGGGGCACTCATAGCAGAACATAGCCTTGATGAAACAAAAGAGGTCTTTGAAGCACGCAGCATGCTTGAAATCGCCACGGTAAAAAAACTTGCACAAAAGTCTCATCACTTAGATTTTAGTGAGCTTAGAGCTTTAGTCGATCAAGAATCTCATGAACGTTTAGCTGGAAATTGGGCCGAGTGGATTAAGCTATCAGGTAAATTTCATCTAAAGCTTGTTGAAGCTAATCAAAATACGATTATGACCAGCTATTTGCAGACACTTATTGCGAGAACATCATTGTTAATTGGTTTGTATGAAATTCCAAAACATAATAATTGTTCGGCAGATGAACATCGTGCAATTTTAGATGCTATTGAGCAAGGCGATGAAAAACGAGCCACACAACTGATGGAAGAGCATTTAGAACACTACGCGACGACATTTATTGAAGAAAACAGCGTAGTAACAGCAGAGCAAAATTTATTAAATTTATTTAAAAATAAGAAGATTGAAGCTACTCAAACCAACTAAAAAAAGTGGGCCAATTCTTATGGAAAAGGCCCAGACCACTTATTTTATAGGAGCGATTTGATGCGTTAAAAAATCAATAAATAGTTTTACTTTCTTCGATAAAATTTTACGGTTTGGCCATGTCACATATAAATGAAGTGGCTGACTGGTGTAGTCCTCCAAACATTTCTGTAATTTACCTTCCTTGTAGTAAGGCTCTGCAATAAACTCTGGAAGAAAGACAATACCGTGATCTTTTAGGCACATATCTAATAATAATTCACCATTATTACAGGTCATCACAGGGAAACAATTAAAGGACACTTCTTTTTGATCTTTTTGGAAAATCAACTTCTTATGACGGCTATCTTGATAATAAATTAAAAATTTATGATCTTTGAGTTCCTCTAAAGAGGCGGGTAATCCATGCTGATTAAAATACTCAGGCGTTGCATATAAATATCGTTGATAGGTATTTAATATTTTACTATTTGCCAAATTTGGAGGAGAGCCATCTACACGAATTGTTAAATCAAATTTATTATTATTCATGTCTAATAACTGATCGGTCATGAACAAATCAATTTTGATACTAGGGTATTTTTCAATAAAGTCTGAAATTATATTTTGAAGAAAAATATTGCTAAAAGACATTGGTGTATTGAGCTTGAGTTCTCCTTCAGGGTACTGCTGATTGTAGCTAATTTCATAGGCAGCCCATTCAAACTCACTTAAAATGACTTTGCTATGTTGATAAAACTTTTCTCCACAAGAGGTGAGGTTCATCTGTCTTGTGGTTCTGGTTAATAGTGTAGTTTTTAGGTCATTTTCGAGGTAGCAAACGCGTTTGGCAACCAAGTCACGAGAGATATCGAGTGCTCTGGCTGCACTACTAAAATTACCATGTTCTACGACACTTACAAAAGTGGAAATACAGTCTAATCGATCCATGGATAAGCGAAAGTTAAAAAAATATATATCAATGATTAAACTATAAAAATTAAAAAGCAATCATTGTTTTTATTGTATTCGTACAGGATACAGATTCGTGCTGATTTGCTGTCTATGCTTTTACATTTTTATCTGTTTTGATAGTGACCAGTAAGCAATTTCAATGCACTACTCATAAGGAATAATGGAGTTTACCCATGAATAAATCACTTTTAGAACAACTATCACCAACGAATTGTCAGGTTATTTTTATTGATCACCAGCCACAAATGGCTTTTGGGGTACAGTCAATAGACCGCCAAGTATTGAAAAATAATACGGTAGGGTTAGCAAAAGCAGCTAAAACTTTCAATATTCCTGTCACTATTACCACGGTTGAAACGGAAAGCTTCTCTGGTCATACCTATCCTGAGCTTTTAGATGTACTTCCCGATGCTCCATTATTAGAACGTACTTCAATGAATTCATGGGATGACCAAAAAGTACGTGATTCGCTTGCAAAAAATAATCGTAAGAAAGTGATTGTTTCAGGTTTATGGACTGAAGTGTGTAATAACACCTTTGCTTTTGGTGCCATGCTTGAAGGTGATTATGAAATTTATATGGTTGCGGATGCTTCTGGTGGTACATCGAAAGAAGCGCACGATTATTCTATGCAGCGCATGATTCAAGCAGGTGTCGTTCCTGTAACTTGGCAACAAGTGTTACTTGAATGGCAGCGTGATTGGGCACACCGTGATACTTATGATGCAGTCATGGCAATTGTACGTGAGCATTCTGGTGCTTATGGTATGGGCGTTGACTATGCTTATACAATGGTTCATAAGGCACCTGAACGTACCACATCAAAACACGAAGTACTTGCGCCAGTTCCTGCAAAATAAAATAGTACTTATTTAGGTAAAGGCATGTCTAGTATTCAATATTGAAGTGATATTAATACGGATATGCCTTTATTTTTTAGAACGATAATTCACAAGAATGGAGTTCAGAATGACCGAAATAAACCTCATACTCAAAAACGGTAAAATCACCACACTAGATCCTAAAAATCCAGAAGTACAAGCAATTGCCATAGCAGATGGTAAAGTCGTACGCACCGGCACAAATGATGAGATCATGAAGCTGGCATCAGCGACGAGCAAAGTTGTAGATTTAAATGGTCGTCGCGTTATACCGGGTCTAAATGACAGCCATCTGCATATTATTCGTGGTGGCCTGAACTACAATATGGAACTGCGTTGGGAAGGTGTACCTTCTGTAGCGGATGCACTACGCTTACTCAAGGAACAAGCTGATAATACACCAGCTCCACAATGGGTACGTGTGGTTGGTGGTTGGACTGAATTCCAGTTTGCCGAAAAGCGTTTACCGACTTTAGAAGAAATTAATAAAGCCGCTCCTGATACTCCAGTATTTGTTTTACATTTATATGCTAGCGCTTTGTTGAACCGAGCTGCGCTTGATGTATTAGGCTTTAACAAAGACACACCAGACCCGCCCGGCGGCAAGATTGTACGAGATGAAAAGGGTGAGCCAACAGGTCTATTACTCGCAACTCCATCCGCTATGATTTTATATTCGACCTTAGGTAAAGCGCCGAAATTGCCAGTTGAAGATCAAGTCAATTCAACTCGTCATTTCATGCGTGAATTGAACCGATTAGGTATTACTTCTGCGATTGATGCTGGTGGCGGCGGGCAAAACTATCCTGAAGATTATGATGTGATTAAGCAATTGCATGATCAAAATCAAATGACGGTGCGAATTGCTTACAACTTATTTGCTCAAAAGGCTGGTCAAGAACTTGATGATTATCGTCGCTGGACAGAAATGACATTCCCAGGCGATGGTGATGAACTATTTAGAATGAATGGAGCGGGTGAGAACCTGACTTGGTCGGCGGGCGACTTCGAAGATTTCTATGAGCCACGTCCGGATTTACCAGAAAAGATGGAAGGTGAACTCGAAGCCATTGTAGAGCATTTATCTGAAAAAAAATGGCCATTTCGTATTCATGCAACCTATGATGAAAGTATTAATCGTTTGCTCAATGTATTTGAAAAAGTAAATTCAAAACAGCCATTTGCAACCCGATTTATTATTGACCATGCCGAAACCGTATCTGAACGTAATATTGAGCGTATTGGTGCATTGGGTGGCGGTATTGCCATTCAACACCGTATGGCATATCAAGGTGAGATTTTCGTAAAACGCTATGGTGCAGAAGCTGCTCAAGCAACGCCACCAGTTAAGAAAATGTTAGAGCTCGGTGTTCCTGTAGGTGCGGGAACAGATGCAACACGTGTTGCATCTTATAACCCTTGGGTTTGCTTATATTGGTTGAGCACAGGTAAAACTGTTGGTGGTTTACCTTTGTATGATGAAAAAAATCTGTTAGACCGCCAAACAGCGCTTATGCTCTGGACCAAAGGTTCGGCTTGGTTTTCAGGTGAAAAAGGTGTCAAAGGCTCACTAACAGCAGGCGAACTTGCCGATCTGATTGTATTGTCTGATGACTACTTCAAAGTTGAAGCAGATGATATTCAGTGGATTGAGTCTGTGCTCACTGTTTTAGGTGGCAAAGTGGTATATGCCGGAGCAGAGTTTAAGCAGGATGATCCTCCATTACCACCAGCATCACCAACATGGTCGCCAGTAAAACGCTTTGGTGGACAATGGCGTTTATCTGAAAACCGTAATGCACCTTCAAATCAGTCTTTACAGTCAGAAAGCGCGCTATGTGCATGTGCTAGCAGTTGCGGTATGCATGGACATAGCCACTCATGGATGCTTGATGTTCCTGTAAATGATAAAGATAAAAAATCTTTCTGGGGCGCACTGGGTTGTTCGTGTTTTGCATTTTAAATAAAACAGTATGGGAACCTGCCGCTTTAAATGGCTTGGTTCTCTAAGGTATGTACCATGAAAATGTACTTATTATCTTTGGCTGTAGGGTTGCTCGTTGGTGTCTTATATTACGTTTTAAATGTGAAGTCGCCAGCTCCACCTCTTGTTGCATTAGTCGGTTTATTAGGCATGGTGATAGGAGAACAACTCCTCCCTTTTATTAAGTCCTACTTTTAACCGTTTTCATTTAACAAAAAGCTAAATGGTATTGTGCCATTTAGCTTTTTATATTGATGAGAATCTTAAATTATTTTACTCGTTGACCTTGTTCATTAATGATCACTTCACCATCTTCTTTTGCAAAATAGCCTAAGTTTTCTGAATCTAAAATGTCAAGGACAATTTCAGAAGGGCGGCACAGACGTGTACCTTTTGAAGTCACCACAAAAGGGCGATTGATCAAAATTGGGTACTGAATCATAAAATCAATTAATTGTTCATCTGTCCAGCTGTCTTGTTCCAAATCTAAATCTTTATATGGATCAACATTTTTACGAATTGCATCATGAACAGTTAACCCAGCTTGTGAAATGAGTTGAGTAAGCTCATCTTTACTAGGAGGTGTCTGTAAATATTCAATAACAATGGGTTCGATCCCAGCGTGACGAATAAGTGCCAGCGTATTACGTGAGGTTCCGCAAGCAGGGTTATGGTAAATCTTCACTAGCTCTGTCATGACAAATTTATCGCCGAATTAAGATATTGCATTTATATATGGATATCCGTATATTTGCAATAACGAATATGAACTGTTACTGACATGATTACTCAAGTCGATTTTTTTAAATGTCTTTCGGACCCTACTCGGTTAAGCATTCTTAAATTGGTTTTAAGCAAACAAAACATATGTGTTTGTGAACTGACCGAACAACTTGATTTAAGCCAACCAAAAATTTCCCGACATTTAGCGCTATTACGTACTCATGGCATTTTACTTGACTCAAGACAAGGGCAATGGGTGTATTACAGCGTCAACCCAGATTTACCAAGTTGGGCCGTTGAAATTTTGAAAATTATAGGAAACCAAGATGAAAGTTTAGTGAATCAATCATCTTCACAGTTTTCTTCTATTTCAACTTATTGTGAGTAAGATCATGAAATTCTTATTTTTATGTACAGGAAACAGTTGTCGTAGCATTTTGTCGGAAGTTTTATTTAATAGCCGTGCACCAGAAAGTTGGAAAGCGTATAGCGCAGGTAGTAAACCCTCAGGACAGGTGCATCCATTAACCATTGAAACTCTTGAAAACTTAGGTCTTTCAACAGATGGGCTATGGAGCAAAACCATTGATGACTGCGAGCAGTATCAACCAGATGTTGTGATTACAGTCTGTGATTCTGCTGCACAAGAAGCATGCCCACTTTATTTAGGCGGTGCAATCAAAGCACACTGGGGCTTAAGTGATCCATCTCATTTGGACTTGCCAAAAGAAGAAAAATTAAAAGCTTTCCAAGAGACTGTAGATCATATTAACCGTCGTTTAGATGCATTGTTTGCATTAGATGTTGCGAACTTAAACCGTTCACATTTGATTGCTGAGATTAATAAAATCTCTCATATTGAGTAAGAGAGCCGAGATGACTAAGCAAAAGCTTTCTTTTTTAGACCGGAATCTGACGCTATGGATTTTTATTGCCATGGGCTTAGGGGTAGCCATAGGTGTTTTCTTTCCTCAAGCCTCGGTTTCTTTGAATCAACTTAGTGTAGATAACGTCAATATTCCGATTGCAATTGGTTTAATTTTAATGATGTATCCACCTTTGGCAAAGGTGGATTACGCAGCTTTACCGGAAGTATTTAAAGATAAAAAAACGTTGGCTTTGTCTTTAGTCCAAAACTGGTTAATTGCACCAATTTTGATGTTTGCTTTAGCGATTATTTTTCTGCATAACTATCCGGAATATATGACAGGTCTAATCTTGATAGGCTTGGCACGTTGCATTGCAATGGTATTGGTCTGGAACGGTTTGGCCTGTGGGGATAACCAATATGTTGCTGCTTTAGTTGCTTTTAACAGTATTTTCCAAATTTTATTCTTTAGTACTTATGCATGGCTTTTCTTAACTTTATTGCCGCCGTATTTTGGTGTGGCTGGTCAAGTCATTGATGTGAATTTCTGGACCATTACCCATGCTGTATTGGTGTATTTAGGTATTCCATTTTTAATGGGTTTTCTAACGCGACTCATTTTAGTGAAAGCAAAAGGATTAGATTGGTATCAAACTAAATTCTTGCCAAAAATTAGTCCAATTAGTTTGATTGCATTACTTTTTACCATTGTTGCGATGTTCAGCTTAAAAGGTGGTGATGTGGTGAGCTTACCTTTAGATGTGCTACGAATTGCGATTCCACTGACGATTTACTTTGTGGTGATGTTCTTCATTAGCTTCTTTATGAGTAAACGTATGGGAAATAACTACCCACGTACCACTGCTATTTCATTTACCGCTGCGGGTAACAACTTTGAGCTCGCTTTAGCCGTTGCGATTGCAACATTTGGTTTAGCGTCACCTGTAGCATTTACTACAGTCATAGGACCATTGGTTGAAGTTCCAGTTTTAATTTCACTCGTTTCAGTTTCTCTTTGGCTAAAGAAAAAGTATTTCTCACATGAACAGTCTTAACAATGATTTATCCAATGTGGCATTAAATCTTTTAGATAAGCCTACTTTGGAACAAGTGCAAGCACAGCAACTTGAACATCCACCACGCATTTTACTGCTATATGGGTCTAATCGTGAGCGTTCTTATAGCCGTTTTGCTGTGTTGACGGCTGGACGAATTCTTGAATATTTAGGCGCCGAGGTTAAAATCTTTCATCCTAAAGGTTTACCTTTACCAGAGGATGCAGAAACAGATCATCCTAAAGTGCAAGAGTTGCATGAGCTTTTGGCTTGGGCAGAAGGTATGGTGTGGTGTTCACCAGAACGTCATGGTGCAATGAGTTCGATTTTAAAAGCTCAGATTGATTGGATTCCCTTAGCTGGGGGAGCAATTCGTGCAACACAAGGTAAAACCTTAGCCGTTATGCAAGTTAGTGGAGGTTCTCAATCTTTCAATGCTGTGAATCAAATGCGCATTTTAGGGCGCTGGATGCGTATGATTACCATCCCAAATCAGTCTTCGGTTGCTAAAGCTTTTTTAGAGTTTGAAGAAGATGGAAGTATGAAACCATCCTCTTACTATGACCGAATTGTCGATGTAATGGAGGAACTCTATAAGTTCACTTTATTAACACGTGGACAAAAACAATATCTGACAGATCGTTATTCGGAACGTAAAGAATCGGCAGAAGAGTTATCAAAACGAGTCAATCAAAAATAGTAGATTGATGACAATAAAAAGTGCTCATATTAGAGCACTTTTTTATTGATATTTAATGCGAATTTAGATGGTAGGCAATAATTTCTGTAAAAGATCAATAAAATTTGCCACTTTGGCTGAATTTTCATTTTCTCTTGTAATCAAGTAAAGAGGAGCATTAAGTTTTATTGAACTATCAAATTCGCGATAAACAATTTCATGGTCCCAGAAGTTATGCATTGAGGCCGGTACAATAGTTATACCAATTCCAGCAGCGACTAAATTTAATGTTGCGGTAGGTCGAGGCGCCTCCTGAATAATACGTGGGCTAAAACCCGCTTGGTAGCAGCTATATAAAATGTTGTCATATAAACCTTGTCCTGAAGAACGACGATATAAAACAAAATTTTCATCTGATAAGTCACTTGAACTAATTTTTTCTTTTTGCGTAAGTGGATGTCCTATAGGCAATGCCACCATCATTGGCTCATCTAATATATGAAGATGTTTTAACCCAATATCACGACTAATAGGGGCTCTTAAAAAAGCGATATCAAGTTTTTCGGAGATTAACCGATCTAATTGCTTTTGGCTGCCTGCTTCTTCAAGTTTGGTTTGTACCCCTGGATATATTTCCCGATAGGAGCGCAATACTAATGAAATCAGTGGATGCAAGCCTGCAGAACTTGTAAAACCAATATTGAGTTGTCCTGTTTTACCTTGGCTGACATCTTGAACTAATTTAGGAATATGTTTGGCATGCTCTAATAAAATTTGTGCTTCTTTAAATAATGCTAAACCTGCTTCAGTCGGTTCAATCCCACGTGGTTGCCGAACAAGTAATTGTGTCCCGAGTTCTTCTTCCAGTTTTTTGAGTAAACGCGTTAAAGGCGGCTGTTGAATAAATAATCGGTTTGCCGCGTGGGTAATGTTTCTTTCTTCAACAACCACAACAAAGGCATGAAGCTTGTGCAAATCTAGCATAGGAATACCTTTAGGGTATGGTTAAAGAAAATAAAAGCATTTGTAGATATGTCATAAAAGTATCATTCTATCTTGGTCAGATAAAGTGAAAAGTAACGAAAATGAACCATGTTGAGATTGCCGTGCAGAAGGAGAGTGTACCGAGCTGCACAGAACTATTTTTAGGTTTTTTAACATTAGGTTTAATTGGATTTGGCGGCGTGTTGCCTTTAGCACGAAAAGTCGTTGTAGAGCAGAGAGAGTGGCTAAGTCCTGAAAAATTCACTGAGTTACTTGGTCTGTGTCAATTTTTACCGGGTGGCAATATTATTAATTTATCTGTTGCGATTGGCATGGAGTTTCGTGGCATTCGCGGTGCAGTAAGCTCACTGATTGGCTTAATCTTTGCACCGACGGTAATTGTTGTACTTTTACATTATGTCTATGAGCAGTTCCAAGACAACCTCATGGTCAAGCATCTTTTTGAAGGATTGGCAGCAGCAGCAGCTGGGCTACTGGTTGCAACAGGGTTGAAAATGCTCAAGCCTTTATTACGTAATCCATTAGCGATGTGTGTAGTTGTAGTGGCAATTGTCAGCATCGCTTTTCTGAAAATCTCCTTGCTTTTGACCATGTTGGTTTTGTTGTCATTTTATTCAGCTGTTATTTGGAGACGTGTGTAATGGGCGCAGTTCTACTTACTTTAGCCATCATTTTTACTCAGTTATCACTTATTGCTTTTGGTGGCGGCAATACAATTTTGCCTGAAATGCAACGTCAAGTGGTCGATATTCATCACTGGATGACGGCACAAGAATTTAGTGCCTTATTCGCAATAGCCCAAGCAGCTCCCGGTCCAAACATGATGATTGTACCGTTGGTAGGATGGCATGTAGCAGGGCTATCGGGTTTACTTGTGACATCAACCGCCAAATTTTTACCCTCATCTATTATTACTGTATTTGTAATGAGAGGTTGGTCAAAATTTAAAGATAAGAAATGGCGCCGTGTTTTACAGCTTGCTTTACAACCAGTCACTGTGGGAACAGTACTTGCCAGTGCGTGGATTATTTCTGAGGCGGCTGCAATAAATACTTTACTTGTCATTATGGTAGTCATTGCAACTTTATTATCTTTAATTAAAAAGGTTCATCCCTTACATGTCCTGATTGCTGGGGCTGTATTTGGCGTGGTGTTACTCTAGTTTAACCAGTTTGCCGACCTGCGCTGGATGAGTTCAGGTCGGCTTTTTTTGATTGAAGTAAATAATAATTAAATCTAAAAAACCGATCGAATCTATAAAAACATACTGTTTCACCTATTTTGTGTTTTCACGTACTATGCACCTATTGAAAGAATTTGGATGTATTGGAGTAAAAACAGATGTTAGATCAAAACATTAAAACTCAATTAAAAGCTTACCTAGAACGTTTAGAAAGTCCAATCGAATTAGTTGCTGCTTTAGATGAATCAGATAAAGCTGCTCAAATTAAAGAACTGGTTAGCGAAATTGCTGAACTTTCTGACAAGGTCACTGCCCGTTTTGATGGCAACAATACACGTCGTCCAAGCTTTGGTGTGGCTAAAGCAGGTGAACAGCCTCGTGTGTTCTTTGCTGGTTTACCGATGGGCCATGAGTTTACATCTTTGATCTTGGCACTGTTACAGGTGTCTGGCTATGCTCCTAAAGTTTCTGATGAAGTGCTCAACCAGATTAAAGGCTTAAACCTCAAAGCTGACTTTGATGTGTTTGTATCGCTAAGCTGTCATAACTGTCCGGACGTGGTACAGGCGCTTAACCTGATTGCGATTTATAACCCGAACACAACTGCAACCATGATTGATGGTTCATTCTTCCAAGACGAAGTAGAACAACGCAAAATCATGGCGGTTCCAATGGTGTTCCAAAATAATGAGCACATTGGTCAAGGTCGTATGACACTTGAAGAGATTGTGGCAAAACTCGACACCAACTCAGCTGAAAAAGATGCAGTGGCGTTGAATGCCAAAGATGCGTTTGATGTGTTAGTGATTGGTGGTGGACCTGCAGGTGCAACAGCTGCAATCTATGCGGCACGTAAAGGCATTAACACAGGTATCGTGGCTGAACGCTTTGGTGGTCAGGTGATGGACACCATGGACATTGAAAACTTCACATCTGTGCAAAAAACTCAAGGTCCTAAGTTTGCTGCCGAGATGGAAGCGCATGTACGTGAATACGATGTTGATATCATGAACCTGCAACGTGTCAGCAAAATCGTTGGTGCAGATCAAACAGCAAATGGTCTGGTTGAGGTTGAACTTGAAAACGGTGCAAAGCTTGAATCGAAAACAGTGATCCTTTCAACAGGTGCGCGTTGGAGAGAAATGAATGTACCGGGTGAGCAAGAATACCGTACTCGTGGTGTCGCGTACTGCCCACACTGTGATGGTCCATTGTTCAAAGGCAAACGTGTTGCTGTGATTGGTGGTGGTAACTCGGGTGTAGAAGCTGCAATTGACCTTGCAGGGATTGTTGAGCATGTGACTTTAGTTGAGTTCGACACCAAACTTCGTGCTGACCAAGTCTTGCAAAACAAATTGCATAGCTTGCCAAACACAACTGTGATTATGAATGCCTTAAGTACTGAAGTGTTAGGTGACGGTTCACAAGTGACAGGTCTTAAATATAAAGACCGTGCCACTGATGAAGAGCATGTAGTTGAGCTTGCAGGAATCTTTGTACAGATTGGTTTATTGCCAAACACTGACTTCTTGAAAGACAGTGAGCTTGAGTTAACCAATCGTGGCGAGATCATTGTGAATGACCGCAACGAAACCAATGTTAAAGGTGTATTTGCTGCGGGTGACTGTACTACGGTTCCGTACAAACAAATCATTATTGCTACAGGTGAAGGCGCGAAAGCATCGCTCTCTGCGTTTGATTACATCATCCGTTCTGGGCAATAAGATTTAGATCCAGAAACAAAAGAGCCAAAGGTTATCCTTTGGCTCTTTTTATTTTTATGGTTTATATAAACCATGTTCGACTAAATGTTCTCGTAAAATACGACGCAGTTCTAAAACGGCTTGCGGCGTTAACTGAATTGAATGTCCACCTGGAAGAACTTTCTCAGATTTGGCACCTTCTAAGTGAGCACTCTTATAAGGGACAATACCATCTGTAATCACATTTGGATCATCGCTCTTGGTAATGTTTCCCATAATTGAGTGAAAAACCAAGCCTTTATGAGGATTAATATTTTCTGTAAGCTCCATAAATTTGGACTGATGACTCAAATCACTTGGTCCATTTTGAATCAAACCACTATCAATATTACTCAAGAAATCTTTAACATCTAAATTTTCAGTGGTGAGTGAAGTTGCTACAGCCGACAAAAATGCACCAGGTAGACGAATAACTTTACGCGCTGCTAATGTAAACCAGCGATCTGCATAATCTGTACCTCGATGAGGGGAAGCCAAGAAAATTGCACGATCAAAATTAGTGATTGAATGCATTTGCAATCGTTCAGTAACCATTGGATGTTTCTTAAAGCGATTTTGCTGACGTGTCGTCATTAGCTCTAAAGCAGGCTTGGTAATATCTCCATCACTTACCAGTAAACGGCTAATAATACCTCCCATACTATGTCCAACAAGTACAGCATCATGTGCGGCAGGATCATTAGGGTTTAAAGAACCAAAAGCTTGCTTAAGAAGGGCATAGGTTTGGAAACGGCTTTCCAGAATCGGCATATTAGTCGAATAGAAAACTTGCCAAACTTGATAATTATCTCTTAAAACCGTGTCACCCATAACATCATTAGTCAAAGCAATCCATGCCTCAGGACTACTTGCTAGGCCATGTACTAACACAATAATTTTCTTATTTGGGTTGTATGGTTCAAGCATATATAGGTGTGGCATGGTTAAATGCTGATCACGATCAATCAGACTTAAATAAGCCGCGACACCTAAATTATTCTCGGCTAACCATAGGCCGTAAGGTGCTGAAAAATTAGCTGCTAGAGGATATTGTTTGCCTGCTACACTAATATTATCGGTCCGGTATGGATCGTAAACCCGAATCACGAATTCAGGATTATTAATAATTTCTTCAACAGTGGTCGCTTTTGGTTCAGCTACAATCGTTGCAGCCAAATAGCGTGCATGATGAATATTTGGATTAACGCCATTTTTATAATTGTATTTAAGTGGGTCTAAAATATATTCATTAATATCCTCTTTTCCTGAACTCGGAAAAACCGCTACAAATTCAGATCCAAAACCATCACGACGGTTAATTGTTCTTAAGCCCGAAAAATTTAAATTATAACTAGAAATTAACTTCTCTAATTTTTGCCCAGCAAGCTGCTGGTGAAATTCGAAATCAATCGAATAGACACTTTTACCAATATGTATTTGAGGTTCTACTACATTTTTTTTAGGGTAGCGTAAATCATAAACACTCACCATTTTTGCGATGGCTTGATTATAAAAGTCTCGAATTTGAACTTGTCTATTATCAAAAATACGGTCATTAGGCTGACGTTTTGTTGAGAATAGGTAGGCATAGCTATAACGAATACTTTTATCCAGTAAATTCAACTGCTGGTCTAAGCAATCATCATATTTACTTTGAATATTCGTTTGTTCTTCTTCGGACTTATGTTTAGTAAATCTACTAATTTTACAATTAGATGAATCTGACAAGGCCATTGCTTTTGCCAGGTACATTTCACTTGCAGCAGATAAGAACTGTTCATCTAAAATTTGAGGTAAATTTTTGAGTTGATTTACACAGGTATCAGGTGTGTCAGTACAAACTTTAGCTTCCTGACCAGACATTGATAAAACGTTCAGACTGGCTTCGCTGAGTTTATCTTGTGTAAGAATGCTATTACGTTCATTTGCAATAGTTACATTCAAAGCTTGCTGTTTAACATTGACGACCTGGCATCCACTCAGAATTGAACCGAGGAGTATGACCGTCAATACTGTTTTGCTTCTTTTTATTGAAAACATTATGGTCAAAATATAGTGGCTCAATGGTAGGTAGATCATACAAATTTTAAAATATTTTTCAAATGATCAAATAAAAAAAAGGGCTGTCAAAACAGCCCTTTTTATAAAATTAAGATTATTTTTTTGGTGTTGTACTAGGAGTAGTTGCAGACATTGCAGGGTTCGTTAAAACTTGCCATACGTTCCAACGGCCTTGTTTTTCAATTTCTTGAATTAAACGATCAGCAATTTCCGCTTCATCTGGATATTTAACTTTATAGTTCTTAAGTGTTTGGATCGCATTTTTCTTCTGCTCCATTGCAATATAGTTATTTGCAGCAGCTAGATATGCTTCTTGAACATTACCTTTAATTGCTTTATCTAAATATGGAATGGCTTCACGTTGACCACCACCTTCAGATAAGCCAAAACCGAACCAAAAGTTTGCTTCCGCATCATCTGGATTAATTTTTAAAAGTCTTTGAGCATATTCTAAAGATTTAGTGGTATGAACAGTACCTAAATCAAGGTTGCGTGCAAGAACACTTGCTTTAAACGCGCGAAGTAAAATATCAAATGATGCATTTTCATTTGCAGCAAGTGTATCAAGCTGCTGTGTTACTTCTTTTAGTTTACTTTCAAAGCCCTTACGTTCTTGGCGGTCAGTAAAGCGAGGTGGGTAGTGACGTGCTTTGCCTTCTACTAACTGTAAGAAGTCATCAATGCTTGTAACATCAATTTCATTCTCACCTGCCAAAACTGCATATTTCATTGAACGCTGTGTGTTATTTACAGTCGGAACAATCAGTTTATTGGTGTCGAGAGTAAGCTGTTTGGTTGGATCATCTTGACGGTTAACCACCATTTTCGTTACCGGCTGTGCAGCAGCTTCTTTTAACGCAACTTCAAATGCTGGCGGTTGATCATAGTTAAAAGGATTTAGTGCATAAAAAGGAGGAGTAAGCTCTGGTTCCTTGAAAACAAAAGGCTCAATTTTTTGTTCTTTTACGGGTGCCATTGTACAAGCTGTTAAACTTGAGGTCGCAAGGATGATATATGCCAAAGGCTTAAAATTCATAGGATCTTCCGTTCATTTTAGTAAAGTCAGATTTGGTACTGGTAAGTCTAGGAAAAGCTAAACCGACATGCAAGGGTAAGCGTGTTACATTATGAATCAAGAATATTACGTTTTTGATATCTTGTTTTGTGCGCCACATTCACGACGAACTTCTTCAAGTATTTTTAGCTCTTCATCACTAAAAGGCTGTTCATCTTGGCTTTCTTTTTTGAAGCTAGGGTCTAGCTCTGATAAACGCTGGCATAAATTATTCATACGCGTTTCATTGTGCTGAATACGATCAAGCAAAACGCGCATACCTTCTAAAATAGGATCTGACTGATCAGCAGTTGTCGCATATGGGGCAAAACCAATACTTTGTGCATAATCACGGCGACGTTCTTCATCTTTATCTTGGTTCTTGTCGGTATCTTTATAGATATAGCGAGCAGGATTTCCAACAGCAGTCACACCCGCAGGAACAGCTTTAGTCACTACAGCATTTGAACCGACTTTAGCACCTTTACCTACCGTAAATGGACCCAAAATTTTCGCGCCAGCACCAACTACCACACCATCTTCTAAAGTGGGGTGACGTTTGCCTGTTTTCCATGTTGTACCGCCTAAGGTAACACCATGATAAAGCGTAACATCGTCGCCAATTTCAGCAGTTTCACCAATCACAACACCCATGCCATGATCAATAAAAAAACGCTTACCGATTTTAGCACCCGGATGAATTTCGATTCCTGTGGCAAAACGGCTAAATGACGAAAGTAGGCGAGCTGCACCTTTACAATCTTTTTGCCATAATTCATGTGCAACACGATGCATCATAATTGCATGAATGCCAGGATAAGTCGTAAGAACTTCGAGTGTATTGCGGGCAGCAGGATCACGCGCAAATACAGCCTTTATATCTTCTTTAAGCTGTTTAAGCATTGGGTTGATCCTCCTTGTCAGATAATGCTTTTTTCCATTTACCACTGGTTAGAGCTTGTACACGACTAAAAATACCGCGAAGTAAATGATATTCCATACGATCTAATTGTATACGACCAAACAAACGACGCAAGCGCAAAGGCAATAAACGTGGATTCTCTGGATCTAAAAATTCAATTTCAGTCAGCATTTTTTCCAGATGAGGATAAAACTCTTCCATTTGTTGCTGAGTAACCAAAGGTTCATCCCATTGCATGCTTTGACCTTGCACTAATGGCATTTCATCTACATTCTGGTCGACTTGGTCTTGTTCCAGAGCAGACATTCGAAGCTCATAACATACGACTTGAATCGCTTGAGCTACATTCAACACGCCATAGTCTGGATTTACAGGAATCGTTAAATGGTAATTTGCTAGTGCTAATTCTTCGTTAGTTAAACCACGGTCTTCGCGACCAAAGACAATCGCAATTTGTTGTCCTTGAGCTGTTGCTTTAATGGCTTCTTTAGCTGCAGGTCGCACATCCAGTAAAGGCCAAGGAATGGTGCGACTACGTGCACTTGTTCCAAAAACCAAATGGCAATCTTTAATTGCATCTTCTAGGGTATCTACAATCTCAAGGTGCTCAAATAAATCTTGGGCACCAGCAGCAAGTGCTTGTATATCTGGATGAGGATATGTTTTGGGTGCTACGAGAACTAATTTAATGAGTCCCATTGTTTTCATGGCACGTAAAGCACTGCCAATATTAGCAGGCAAAGTTGTATTTACCATGACAATACGCACTTGTGCTAATTGTTTTGACACGGTGGTGTGGTCAAACGAACTCATAAGATTTCCAGAAATTACGAATATTGAGAAACTTCGCTTTGGTATAAATCCAATGCATCGTCCATAGACATACCCGCAGGAGGAGAGGCAACAGCATGTGGACGAACAGGGTCTGCCGCTTTAGCCGCTTTCGACTTTACTTGATATTCAATATAAATATTATCTTTACCAAAATAATCTCTGAGCTTAGCAAGTAATTCATCTAGAGGAGCGACTTTCCATTGCGGACCAAACAGAAGCTCGGCTTGAGCATAGGGTTGATCAATTTGTAACTGTAGAGCGATATGTTGATGCATATCTACATTGCAAAATGGCAAGATCATGTTTTGCAGATCTTTTGCCAAAGTTGGTTGCATGAACTCTTCTGTTAATTTGATTTGAATACTGTTAGCACGTTTTTGTCTTATTTCATTTAAGGTGAAAGCTTTGGTTAAACGTCCCATTGGGCGATCAAAGCCTTCTCGTTCATAGATTTCGCCTTCGAAAACTACAACACGTTCTACTTGAACGATATCTTTAAAACGTTGGAAGCGCTCATGGTTACAGCTGACTTCAATACGTGCCGTACCATCATCAAGTACAATAACAACTCGGTTCGGGAAGTTTGCGACATCAATGACCAAACCTGCATAAACCGTAGTAACGCCACGACGCGTAGCTGTAATTTCATTTAGTTTTACAGGAATAAATGCTTTGAGTTCTTGTCGGTAAACGTCAATTGGATGGCCTGTTAGATATAAACCAAGCGTATCTTTTTCGCCTTTTAAACGAACTTCATCGCTCCACGGTTTTACAGGTTTAGCTGGCTTACGCTGAACTTCTTCAACTTCACCAAATAAATCCATAATACCGCTTTCACGGTTACTTCGAGCTTGTTCAGCAGCTTGAACAGCTTCAGGCAATTGAGCCATTAAGCTTGCACGTTCAATACCTAAGCAATCGAGTGCACCCGCACGAATTAAAGCTTCAAGAGTACGCTTATTGATTTTCTTTAAATCAATACGATGGCAAAAATCGAATAGATCTGTATAAGGGCCATATTGTCGACGAGAGTCAATAACTGACTGCATTGCTTGTTCGCCGACGCCTTTAATTGCACCTAAACCGTAAACAATCGTTTTATCATTACTCGCATGGAAGTGATAGGTCGACATGTTGACCGATGGTGGTAAGACATCAAGATTATTATTTCGACAGTCATCAATCAAGAATACAACACTGTCTGTGTTTTGCATTTCCGATGTCATTACCGCTGCCATAAACTCAGCAGGGTAATGAGCTTTCAACCATGCTGTATGGTAGGCAACGAGTGCATAAGCAGCGGCGTGAGATTTGTTAAAACCATAGCCTGCAAACTTTTCCATATAGTCAAAGATATGGTTGGCTGTGCTTTCATCAATACCTTTTTCAGCAGCACCTTCTAGGAAAATTTGGCGTTGCTTAACCATTTCCTCAGGTTTCTTTTTACCCATTGCACGGCGTAATAAGTCTGCGCCGCCTAACGTGTAACCTGCACAGATCTGTGCAGCCTGCATCACCTGTTCCTGATAAACCATAATCCCGTATGTTGGCTCTAATACACCTTCAAGAAGGGGGTGAAGATATTCAAAATCTCCACCATGCATACGGTGAATAAAGTCAGGAATAAGGTCCATTGGACCTGGACGATACAATGATACGAACGCAATAATTTCTTCGAATTTACTTGGACGTGCTTCTTTAAGCATCCGTTTCATGCCGACGGATTCAAACTGAAATACCGCTGTTGTATTTGCATCGGCAAAGACAGAATATGCTTTAGCGTCGTCTAGAGGAACATGCAAGATATTGAGCTGATCATTACTGTCGCGGTTTTTATTAATATTTTGGATCGCGTCTTCAATAACGGTTAAGTTACGTAAGCCCAAGAAGTCGAATTTGACCAGACCTGCTGCTTCTACATCGTCTTTATCATATTGAGCAACACGGTTTGTTCCATCTGCATCACAAAGTACAGCCGAGAAATCGGTAATTTTACCTGGTGCAATGACTACACCTCCGGCATGTTTACCAGTATTTCGGGTTACACCTTCTAATTTTAATGCCATTTCCCAGATTTCGCTTGCATCGTCGTTATCTGGGTTAGATGGGTTGGTCACAATATCTTTAAGCTGAGGTTCCATATCAATAGCAGTGGCTAAGTCCACACCGAGCGGTTTGGTAGGCACCATTTTTGAAATACGGTCAGCTAAACCGTAAGATTTACCCAATACACGCGCAACATCACGGATTGCACCTTTTGCTGCCATGGTTCCGAAAGTTGCAATTTGTGAAACGGCTTCGCGACCATAAGTACGCGATACATAATCAATGACGCGGTCACGTCCAGCAATACAGAAATCGACGTCAAAGTCAGGCATCGATACACGTTCTGGGTTCAAGAAACGTTCAAAGAGTAGATCGTAACGAAGTGGATCAAGGTCTGTAATTTTTAAGCTATATGCGACTAAAGAACCCGCACCTGAACCACGGCCTGGCCCTACAGGAACACCATTATTTTTTGCCCATTGAATGAAGTCCATGACGATGAGGAAGTATCCTGGGAAACCCATCTTGAGGATAATACCGACTTCATAATCAATTCGTTCATCGTAAGGCTTACGAATCTCTGGCCAATCCTCACCACGTTTTTCAACAGGGTAAAGATAATTTAAGCGTTCTTCCAAACCTACTTTAGATAAATGTTCAAAATAAGTGTCGATGGTAAAACCATCTGGAATTGGATAGTCAGGTAAAAAGTAAGTACCGAGTTGTAGTTTAACGTTGCAGCGTTTGGCAATATGATAGGTGTTCTCGATAGCACTAGGAATATCGGAAAACAACTCGATCATTTCATCTGAGGTTTTAAAGTGCTGCTCTGGGCTATACGTCCGTGGACGGCGATTATCTGCTAATACATAACCATCAGCGATACAAACACGTGCTTCGTGTGCCTCGAAATCTTCTTTTTCTACAAAGTGCACATCATTATGTGCAACTACACCAACATTATATTGAGCAGCAAGCTTAGCTGCTTCTTGAATAAAGTCTTCTTCACCAGGACGGTCAGTACGTGTTAAAGCAAGATAAACACGATTACCAAACTTTTCGAGCCATGCTTCTAAAAGGGGAGCAGCTTTTTGAGGGTTAGATGAGCAAAGCATCTGACCAACATCACTATGCTGGCCAAGTAAAACGATAATGTCTTGATGCTGTTCAAGTACCCATTCTTTTTGTACACATGGAATACTGAGCTGTTGTCCTTCAATAAAACCGCGTGAAACGATTTCGGTCAGACTTTTCCACCCAATATCACTCATTGCAAGTAAGGTGACACGATGTTGAGCATCATCAAGGCGAATTGTGCTACCTAAAAGCGGCTTAATTCCTTTTTTCAAACAAGAATTATAAAACTTTACCGCCGCATGGAGGTTAGAGAGGTCAGTTAATGCCAATGCAGGCATTTGGTCTTTAACCGCAGCATTGACCAAGTCAGGTATGCGAACTATCGACTCTGTAATCGAAAATTCTGTATAAATACCTAGATGAACAAACTGCATAAACCAATCCTTAATGCGACCGCAGCATAGTTTAACACGCAAAGTTAAAAGGAAATGGTTAATATTTTGGCAAACTGTTAAGGATTTTATTATTTAAGAAGAATGAGTTGAACATCTATTGTACAGATTTAATATAAAAGACATTATTTTTATAAAATATGACCAGCTCAAACTTCTAGGTTTGAGCTGGTTGAAAAACTTAGTACTGCCAGAACATGCGTTGAATTTCTTTAGCATCGGTAGTCTTGGTAAGAGCTAATGCTGCAAGAAGACGTGCTTTCTGAGGATTTAAATCATGTGCTGCTACCCAGCCATATTTAGAGTCAGGTTGTTCGGCATCACGCACTACAAAACCTTGTTGAACACGTGATGAGCGGATAATTTGAATACCATTCTTGTCGTGAAGATTTTGTAAAGTTGGTACGATATAGTTCGCAACTGAACCGTTACCAGTACCTGCATGGATAATCGCTTTAGCGCCAGCTTTTGCATATGCTTCATAAGCATCTGGAAGCATAGAGTCTGAGCCATAAACGATCTGTACCATTGGAAGTGCATCACCTTTAATATTTTCAATATTAAATTCTGAAGCATTTGTAAAACGTTTTACAGACTGTCTGAACCAGTATGGCTTGCCTTCAACTAATGTACCTAAAGCACCCCATTGGCTAACAAAAGCATTTGTGTGAATGTTAATGCCTTTAGTTACATCACGCGCAGCAAAAATAGAGTCGTTCATAAGAACCATAACGCCTTTATTTTTTGCATCATCAGAAGATGCTAAAGCAACTGCACTATAAAGGTTAAGTGGGCCATCTGCTGAAAGAGCAGTTGAAGGGCGCATTGAACCAACAATAACAATCGGCTTATCAGTGTGAACAACCAGATTTAAGAAAAATGCTGTTTCTTCTAAAGTATCTGTACCGTGAGTAATCACAACACCATTAACAGATGGTTTTTTCACCAGCTCATTTACTTGACGAGCAATTTGTAATAATTCCTTGTCAGTAATACTTTCAGAAGCGACCTGTAATGCCTGAATACCAGTTACATTCGCCAAATCTTTGATTTGTGGAACTGCATTAATTAAGGCATCAACTGGAACTTTCGCAGCAGTGTAAGTTGCACTGTTTGCTGAACTTGCACCAGCACCTGCGATAGTACCGCCAGTGGCAACAACAACTACATTGTTTTTTGCGTAAAGTGGGAGAGAGCAGGCCAATAAGCCCATCGCTAAACCTAAAGATTTAACAGTTTTAGTCAACATCGAAAATATCCTTATGAAGTGACGAAAGTAAAAAAAGTTTGTCGAATATGTCTGCTTTTCCTAAGCAAAATACATACCATGTAAAACATATTCGTAACTTGCTGAATAAGAAGCATCCCTGAATAGCATTTTGTTTCACCAACAATTACTTAGTCATTGCTTTTATTCAGCGTTAATAAATATCATGAATAAAATAAAAAATCTATTAAGTTTTTCTAATTTATCTCGATTTGTTTACTTTTTAATATAAAGAAAACAAATGATTTTTCTATCTTTATAAAATTAAAAAATAATGGGTATGATGGGGTTTTTATTTACCATTTGGTATTTATATAGTGTTGATTGTAAAAGTTATTATTTGTAAAATAAATTATATATTTTTTTTGGTAGAGAAGCTAAATAATAATTACAATAGTTTAATATAATTAAGTTGTAATAAAATGAATTAAAATTTAATCACTTGATGTTTGTTTCTAAGAATATAAATTCTATTTGGGTGATTTTTATTCTCTTTTTAAGGTTTACTTTAAGAAAATTTAATAGGAGTTAAAACGCATTTTTTGGTTCATTATTTAATATGAAAATACAGATAAATTTTTATTGTTTAATTTTAGAATAAAAAGAAGAGCAATTTTATAAGGTCATATAAAATTGCTCTTAAGTTGGGAGAGTGGGAGAAAAGAGAAACTTAAGCGGTCGTTTGTTCTTGAGTTGATTTAATTAATACAGGCTCTGGTAGTTCTTCAGTGTCAGTTACTTTATCACCTTCAAGTTTAGCAACTACGGCAGTAGCAATACTGTTACCTACTACGTTTGTTGCAGTACGACCCATATCAAGGAACTGATCGATACCAAGCAATAAGAGAATGCCTGCTTCAGGTAAATGGAACATGGTAAGTGTTGCTGAAATAACGACGATAGAAGCTCGTGATACACCCGCAATACCTTTACTTGTCACCATAAGCGTTAACAGAATTAAGATTTGTTGAGTGAAGCTAAGGTCAATGTTGTAGGCTTGAGCAATAAACAGTACTGCAAACGTGGTGTACATCATTGAACCATCTAGGTTGAATGAATAGCCCAAAGGTAATACAAAGCTAGTCACTTTTTTAGGTACACCAAATTTATTTAGTGCATCCATTACTTTAGGGTAGGCAGATTCACTTGAAGCTGTAGCAAAAGCAAGTGTTACAGGTTCGCGAATTAATTTGCCTAAGCGGAAAATATCTTTTTTAAGTACGATTGCACCAACAGAGAACAAAATAATCCAAAGCAACAGAAGACCGAAATAGAACTCTGCGATTAGAATACCGTAGTCAACAATCAAGCCTAAACCTTGTACCGTAATTGCTGAAGCGATTGCAGCAAATACTGCAAAAGGTGCAAACATCATGACGTAATCGGTAATACGGAACATGATCTTGCTAAGTTCTTCAGTCAAACGGATAATGACAGAGTCTTTTTCTTTACCTTGATTTACAAAAGCAAGAGCTGAACCAAAGAAGATTGAGAAAACGAGTACTTGTAGGATGTCATTGTTGGCCATTGCTTCTGCAATGCTGCGTGGGAAAACATGGCTTAAGAATGATTGTAGTGTAAAGCCAGTGGTCGCTGGGAGAGAAGCGCCACTAAGTTGTTGAGCTGTTGGTAATGCTAAATCTAAAGCTGCACCAGGTTGGAAGAAGTTAGCTAATCCCATACCGATGGCAAGCGATACAAACGAAGCAGTAATAAACCAAGTCATTGACTTAAGTGTAATACTTCCAATTGATGTAGATTTCCCCATTGATACAATGCCTGCAACAATTGTGGCAAATACCAGTGGAGCAATAATCATTTTGATTAAGCGTAAAAAGATGTCTGAAATAATGCTGAAATAAGAAGCGATTTGCTTCAATTGTTCACCTTCATTAAAGAAGTGGTGACAAATCCAACCTGTCAGTATGCCAAGTAAAATAGCAACAACAATATACTTGAGCAATTTCTTTTGCTTCATATGAACCTCTATCCATTTGATTCAATCATCCTTTGATGGGATTTGAATGATTGAAAGCTTTCCTTGTTAGTTCAGTTCGGTCGTTTTAACGATTTTATCTTCCTAGATATCTGTATCTGTTTAAACCGAATCGAATATGGTGATGTTGTTATGGAAGGGGATTGTTGCTCGATTTTGAAGCAGTGTGAAATGCAAAAATATATTGATCCATGAATTTTTTGCATAATGAATATTGAGAGAAATGCGAAATTACACACAAATTTAAACGTATGGTAAAAAATATATAAATGAATTATTAAAGTGAATTTAAAGATTAAAAGAATTAAATTTCCAATGAAAAACATTTAACTTCAAAGTGTTGTTTTAAAATAGCTAGAAAGGTGAAAGTATTTGCGATAATTATTTTTTTAAATAATAAAATAGAATTATCAAAAAAGGCATCCAATTTAAGATGCCTTTTTTGATATGCATTTTTTTAACGACGGTTGGCTAAGAAACGACCTAAGCGAGTAATTGCTTCTCGTAATTCATTTTCAGCAGGTAAGAAAACCACGCGGAAATGATCTGGAGTTGGCCAATTAAAGCCCGTACCTTGCACCAATAACACTTTTTCTGCACGCAACAAATCAAGCATTAATTTTTCGTCATCTTCAATTGGATAGATGTTCGGATCGAGGCGAGGGAAGCAGTACATTGCTCCCTCTGGTTTCACGCAGCTTACCCCGGGAATCTCATTTAGCATTTCCCAGGCAATATTACGCTGTTCGTATAAACGGCCACCTGGACGAATCAAGTCATTGATTGATTGATATCCTCCAAGGGCGGTTTGAATCGCATATTGAGCTTGAACGTTTGCACATAGGCGCATAGATGCCAACATATCTAAACCTTCGATATAGTCAGCAGCACGGCTTTTGTCACCAGTAATTGCCATCCATCCTGAACGGAAACCTGCAATACGATAAGCTTTTGACAAGCCATTAAAAGATACGCATAGCTGGTCACCAGCTAATGACGCCACCGAAACATGTTCAATGCCGTCATAAATAATTTTGTCGTAAATTTCATCAGCAAATAAAATTAAGTCATGTTTCTTTGCAAGTGCGACAATTTGTTCAAGTACATGACGTGGATATACTGAACCAGTCGGGTTGTTCGGGTTAATAATGACAATGCCGCGTGTGTTCGGCGTAATTTTACTTTCAATATCAGTAATATCTGGATACCAGCTATTTTCTTCATCACATTTATAATGGATTGCTGTACCACCTGAAAGATTAACCGCTGCTGTCCAGAGAGGGTAATCTGGCATCGGAATTAGCATTTCATCGCCATCATCTAATAGGCCTTGCATCGCCATGACAATAAGTTCAGATACGCCATTACCAATATACACGTCATTCACGTGCATATTTAGGATGCCTTTTTGTTGGTAATACTGGCAGATAGCTTTACGTGCTGGAAAGATACCTTTTGAATCAACATAACCAATTGCATTTGGTAGGTTTAAAGCAACGTCATTAATAATTTCTTGTGGGGCTTCAAAACCAAATGGAGCAGGGTTGCCGATATTTAGCTTAATGATTTTATGTCCTTGCTCTTCCATTTCATTGGCGGCTCGTAATACTGGTCCGCGAATGTCATAACAAACATGCTCAAGCTTCGATGATTTCTTTATTTCTCGAGAAGTTGGCATGGATTGGAGGGTAGCAGTATTTTTAGACATAGCTGGATTCACTTTTGCATATCGGTATAAATAACTTTTAAATGTTTTAACTGTTACCAAATTTAGATCGTGTTGATCTTTTAGTAATTCAACAATTTTTTCATGGGTAAAGCCCGATTGCTGATACTGTTTGATAACTGGTAATAGTTGCTGGAAAAGCACACTTTTTTTCTGAGACATGTTTTGTCCTATACAACCGTGCCAAACAAGAATAGCACCATCTTTGCTTCCTTGGAAGAAAATAAAACATAAATTTGCTTACTTTTGATTTTGAATTTTGCTTACTTTTTGCTTTCTATTGCTTAGATGATTAAATTCCAACAAATTTTACGTTCAGAGACTAGTGTTTTTGTGATGAATGGCGTAAATATAAAAACTCAATCATCAGAAATGTTTACATCAGAATAAAGGTGCATGTCATGGGAAAAGTCAATAAAACAGACCGGGAATGGCAAAGAGAGTTATCACCAGAAGAGTATCGGATTACACGACAAAAGGGCACTGAACCTGCATTTACGGGGCAATACTGGAATACTAAGCAACATGGTACCTATGTCTGCCGTTGCTGCGGCGCAGAATTGTTCTCATCAGATACTAAATATGACAGTGGTTGTGGTTGGCCTAGCTTCTTTAAACCGATTGAGGCAACCGCAATTGAAGAACATGACGATTTATCGCATGGTATGGTCAGAACAGAAATTGTTTGTCATGATTGCGAAGCCCATTTAGGGCATGTTTTTGAAGATGGACCACAGCCGACTGGTTTGCGCTATTGTGTAAACTCGGCATCATTACAACTGAAATCACAAGAAAAAAATGATGAGGAAACCTATCCATGAGTAATATTTATCAGTTTGAAGCTGAACTGTTAGAGGGTGAAGTTAAGCAATTAGCTGATTACAAAGGTAAAGTTTTACTAATTGTAAATACTGCGAGTAAATGTGGTTTTACACCACAATTTGCTGGCCTTGAAAAACTTTATGAGAAATATAAAGATCAAGGTTTGGAAGTTTTAGGTTTTCCCTGCAACCAGTTTGGGGGGCAAGATCCTGGTAACAATAAAGAGATCGGTACTTTTTGTCAGCGCAACTATGGGGTGAAATTCCCGATGTTTGCAAAAGTTGATGTAAAAGGACCGGAAGCTCATGTGATTTTTAGATATTTAACACGTGAAGCTAAAGGTATTTTAGGCAGTAGCACGATTAAATGGAACTTTACCAAATTTTTGGTGGGAAGAGATGGCGCTGTGTTAAATCGCTATGCTCCTACGACTAAACCAGAAGCTTTAGAAGCTGATATTGAAAAAGCATTAGCAAGTTAATGAATTCAATGAACGCTATTCCCCAAGCTTTTGAGTTTTGGCAAGATGGGCGAATGCCTTATGTTGAAACCAGAAGGTCTTGTCTTAGCCGAACATGTTATAAGTCTCATAGTCATCCAACATTTTCAATTGGAGCTATAGACGAAGGGAATAGCGTTTTTCAAAGCTCATTTGGTACAGCACAAAAGATTTCTGCCGGCACATTAGTCATTGTGCCTGCCCACATTGAACATTCTTGTAACCCGGTTCCTGATCAGGCTTGGAGTTACCAGATGCTGCATCTGGATATATCTTGGCTTAATCAATGGTACGCCGAGTTTCAAAAAGAGGGCTTTGATTTAAATTTGCCCCAGCATAGACCTCTCATTATTAAAGATGAAAATTTATATCAGGCTTTTTCTGATATGAATGAAACTTTATTTGATTCTCAAAAATTAATTCTCGAAAAAGAACAGTCGCTTATATATTGCCTTACACAGTTGTTATTACCTCATTTTATATTAGAAGAAATACAGAAAACTCAATATTTGTATGAAAGCTTTTTGGACTTGATTCATATTATTAAATCATCCGAACGATTTATTTCTTTAGAAGAGCTTGCCCAACAGGTAGGCCTTAGTCGATATGCAATCATTCGCCTATTTAAAACCAATGTGGGCTTAACACCCCATGCATTTCAAATTAATTTAAAGGTTAATCAGGCCAGAGCACAATTAAAACAAGGCATTCCACTTGCAGAGCTAGCTGTAAATTTAGGCTTCAGTGATCAGAGCCATTTTCATAAAGCTTTCAAAGCCCATACAGGAATCACTCCTCGTCAGTTCCAACTCGTTGCCGCGCAATAATTTACAAGAAATTATTTTTCTCTATTTTTAAGCTATTCCATACTGTTTTACAGATGAAACCGTTATGGAAGTTTTTTTAGTTATCGCCTTTACTCACTTTTTAGCTTTGTTATCTCCTGGACCTGACTTCTTTCTGATTCTCACCAGTCTTTTACAAAAAGGTTCGCGCTATACATATGGTGTCATTGTGGGAATTACTTTTGGTAATGCCTTGATTTTGATGGCGTGTATGTTTGGATTTATGTTGCTTGGAAATTTGAGTACGAACATTCTTTTAGTACTTAAATGGCTTGGGGCTGGGTATTTGGTTTATTTGAGTTACCATTGTTTTAGTGCTGCTCGGTCTGGCACCTTAACTTTTGCTATTGAAAAAAATGGTTTGATAGATCAAGAACAAAAATACCAGAATAAAATTAAAAGTTTAATGTTAGGAATACAATCTAGTCTTCTTAATCCGAAAAATATTATGTTTTATAGCAGCTTAATGTTGCTCATTCAGCATGACTTTAGTCTGTTTCAAAAATTGCTGATGAGTACGTGGATGACTGGGGTTGTGCTTGGTTGGAACTTATTATTGGTTCGCTTATTGCTTCAAAATCGGGTTCTAGAACAGATTAAACGTTCTGCTAAGGGCTTATATTATTGCTCTAGTCTGGCTTTTATATTTTTTGCAGTACTGCTGGTTATTTATAGTTAATGTAGTGTACAGCCTTTAGTAATATTAAAGGCTGTACAATTTACTTATGCTTAGAGAATTACTTTTAAACGCTTAACTACTTCTTCGCATTGCGCTAAATCGGCAACTAAAGCCATACGCACATGATTTCCCCCAGGGTTACCTTGATCTGTGTCACGAGATAAATAACGGCCAGGTAAAACCTTAATATGTGCTTTTTCCATTAACATCTTGGCAAAAGTTTCATCGTTATCAACTTTTAACCAATAATAAAAACCAGCATCTGGCTTTTGCAGAGGTAATAAGTGACCTAGTTCGGTTTGGAATAAATCAAATTTTGCACGATATTGTTTACGGTTTTCTTCAACATGGCTTTCATCATTCCATGCTGCAATTGATGCAAGCTGATGTTGAACAGGCATTGCTGCACCATGATAAGTACGGTACTGCAAATATGGTTTTAATAATTCTGCATCACCCGCTACAAAACCTGAGCGTAAACCCGGCAAGTTTGAGCGTTTAGAAAGTGAATGGAATACGACACAGTTTTTATAGTCATCACGACCAAGTTCTGCGCAAACTTCTAGTAAACCTGTAGGTGCTTGATCGAACCAAAGCTCTGAATAGCATTCGTCAGAAGCAATAACAAAATTATATTGATCAGACAAGGCAATTAACTTTTTGAATTGCTCTTTAGAAAGCACAGTACCTGTTGGGTTACCTGGAGTACATACAAAAAGAAGGGCTGTTTTTTCCCATACTTCTGCTGGTACAGCATCAAAATCACCTAAATAGCCATTTTCTTCGGTGCAATTGATGAAATAAGGTTTTGCACCAGCCAGTAGGGCTGCACCTTCATAAATTTGATAAAACGGATTCGGCATTACTACATACGGCGCGTCTTCACGGTTAATGAGCGCCTGAACAAATGAGAAAATCCCTTCACGAGTGCCTGATACAGGTAAAATATGATTTTCTGCATTAATGCTATTCAGTTTGAAGCGCTTGGTTAACCACTCTGCAATACTTTGGCGAAGCTCTGGCAAACCCTTACTATTCGGATAAGTTGATAGATGATTAAAGTTATCAATAATTGCTTGTTTAACAAACTCTGGTGCTGGGTGCTTAGGTTCACCAATTGATAGTGGAATCAATGGAAGATGAGCAGGAGTGATATCCTTAAAAAGCTGGTTTAACTTTTCAAATGGATACGGGTGCAATAACGACAAGCTAGAGTTCATTAAACAGTTACCAATTAGTTGAGTTTCAGTGCTGACAAATTTGATTAGATGCTTCATCTAATGCAGCTTTAAGCTTTTCCGAGAAGAGTTTGACCTCTTCGTTATTTAACGGTTTTCCATCTTTTTTCGTGACAAAGAAAATATCTTCTGCACGTTCACCTAAAGTTGCAATTCTAGCTGAATGGATGTCTAAACCTTGCATCATAAATAAGCCACCTACGCGTGCAAGTAGGCCAGGGTGATCAAGTGTTGAAATTTCGACCATGTTTTGCTGTAACGCTTCATTCAATGTAACGTCAACTGTATTTTCAATATCAAAATGACGTAGTTGACGTGGAATTCGGCGTTGCATGAGTCCTGGATATTGATCTGGCTGACTAAGCGCTTTTACTAATGCAGTTTTAACGGTTTCTTCGCGTTCAGGGTCGGTCAGCAATGTCCCGAAACGATCAAGCACAACATAGGTGTCTAAGCTAAATGCCGTACTTGCCGTGATAATCTTTGCATCTTGAACGTCTAAATTCATTTTGTCCAAAACTGCAACAGTGGTGGCAAAAAGGTTGGGTTGGTCACGTGTATATATAAAGATTTGCACTGCATCTTGGGCAGCTTTACGGTGAGCACGCAACAGTACTAATGGCTCTGGATTATCACCGTGTTTCAAAATTGCTTGAGTGTGCCATGCAATTTCATCTGCCGATTCTTTAATGAAGTATTCATCACCAAGTTCTTGCCATACTTTTTCGACGTCTGCCAACGAGAAGTTATTTACCAATAATTCACTCGCTGCAAATTTGGTGTCTTCAATCAGCATTTGATAGTCAACAGGACGACTTAAACCTGTACGAATTACATCACGGGCATGCGTATAAAGTTGACGCATAAGTGAGGCACGCCATGTGTTCCACAGTTTTGGATTCGTCGCATTAATATCGGCAACCGTTAAGGTATATAGATAATCAAGATGTTCCATATCGCCAAGTTTTTCAGCAAAATCTTTAACAACATCTGGATCGGAAATATCCTTTTTCTGAGCAGTTAGTGACATGAGCAAATGGTTGTGGATGAGCCATGCAATTAATTTGCATTCACGCTCTGTAAAGCCGTGCGCACGTCCAAACTCGATTGCATCTTCTGCACCGAGTTCACTATGGTCTCCACCGCGGCCTTTAGCAATGTCATGAAATAATGCAGCAATAAATACAATATCTTGACGTGCGAGACGTTGGAAAACAGAGCTTACAACAGGAAATTCTTTAGCAAACTCGGGTTCTTTAAAACGGTTTAAGTTGCGCAGCAATAATAATGTGTGAGCATCGACTGTGTAGATATGGAATAAGTCATATTGCATAAGCCCCATAATTTGGCCAAATGCTGGAATATAGTTTCCTAAAACACCATAGCGCTTCATCGCAACCAAAGTATCGTATAGACGATAGGGTGAGCGAATAATCGACATAAACAGTGCTTGATGCTCGGGATTATCTCGATAATTTTGATTAATGCGTTTTGCAGCAAGAATAAGTAAGCGTAAAGTACGAGCGCGGATGCCTTCAATATCCGGTCGATTAGCCAAAATATAGAATAATTCTAAAATAGCACTTGGGTGTTCTGCGAATATTTTGTGGTGTTGTACGGCAAGCTTGTTATCAACGATTTTAAAATGATTATTAACTTCTTCAATTTTACGTTCGTAATTTGGTAAGCGTGGAGTAATGACCGATTCGCTAAAATAGGCCAACAACATTTCATTGAGGGTAGAAACCTGTTGTGCGGTACGGTAGTAGCGTTTCATGAACTGCTCAACACCGTAATTTACAGGCTGACCTTCTTGACGGACATAACCAAATTGAGCCGCAATTTCTCTTTGATGATCGAACAAAAGACGGTTTTCATCACGTTTCGCTAAGCGGTGTAAGTGGTGGCGAATTTCCCAAAGAAAACTTTCAGCTTCTTCTAAAACTGTTAATTCAAACTCTGAAATAAAACCTAGATGTACTAAGTCATAAATGCGGTTCACACGGAAATGACGCTTGGCAATCCAGCCAATCTGGTTAATGTCACGAATGCCACCCGGTGCATTTTTAATATCGGGTTCTAAATTGCTTTCAGTATTGTTGTGTTGGTGGTAACGCTTAGCTTGTTCAGCCATTTTTGCATCAAAAAATGTTTTGTCTGTCCACGTTTGCGAAACAATACGACGCGGCCATTTTGCAAGTTGACTATTACCAGTAATTAAACGAGCTTCAATTAAAGTAGTTGCAACGGTTAGATCTGTTGCAGCTTGTTCAACACAGCTTTGGATGGTACGAACGCTAATGCCGGGCTTGAAATTGCCAACATCCCACAAAGAGGAAATGAATGTAGAAATACGCTTTTCGTTTTCTTCGTTAATTTCATGTTCTGACAAAATCATGATATCAACGTCAGAATAGGGCAACATTTCACGGCGCCCATAACCACCTACGGCAAAAAGACCTAATCCTGTCTGGTCGAGTTCGGCATGTTTCCATAAAAAGATCAGTGCTTCATCAACGAGGTCTGAGCGCGCTTTAATGACTTCTCGAATAGATTGCCCATTTTCATATGAATCCTGCAATTGCTTTTCTACATCCGTTCGCCATTGATTAATGGCTTTAATATCATGATGGCTTGTAACGTAGTTCAGCAATGGCGATGTATTGATCATGAAAATGGGTCTACCAATAAGTAAATATTAAGAGTTGGTTTTTACGCTTACCTGATCAGCGGTTTCTTTCGCTAAAGTACGAGCAAGATCAGTATTTTCTGCACGAGCAGTTGCCACACCCATACGACGTCGTTTGAAACCTTCTGGTTTACCAAACAGGCGTAGGTCAGTATTTGGATTGGCTAACGCCGTATTTAAGCCACTGTAGCTTAAGTTGTTGGCATCCACTCCTGCATAAATAACTGCACTCGCAGCAACACTATGACGAGCTGTGTTCACTGGTAATCCTAAAATTGCACGAGCATGCAGTTCAAATTCGCTTTGAAATTGCGATGCTAGAGTCACTAGACCTGTATCATGTGGGCGAGGTGATACTTCACTGAACCAGACTTTATCGCCTTTAATAAACAGTTCTACACCGAAAATACCACAGCCACCCAGTGCTGTTGTCACTTTATTTGCAATACGTTTTGCTTCTTCAAGTGCAGCAGGTGTCATTGGTTGAGGCTGCCAGCTTTCTACATAATCACCTGCATCCTGACGGTGACCAATTGGGTCGCAGTAGTGAGTTTCGATTTCACCAGTTTCAGGGTTTTTAGCGCGAACGGTAAGTAATGTAATTTCAAAATCAAAATCAATTTGAGATTCAATGATGACCGTACCTTGGTTAACACGACCACCTTGCATCGCATATTCCCAAGCAGCATCGACTTCATCGAAGCTTTTTACACGAGATTGACCTTTACCTGAAGAAGACATCACTGGTTTTACAAAATTTGGATAACCAATATCATCAGAAGCGGCGCGGAAGCTTTCTAGTGAGTCTGCAAAGCGGTAAGCAGAGGTAGGTAAACCAAGTTCTTCAGCAGCAAGACGACGAATACCTTCACGGTTCATTGTCAGGTTTACAGCTTTAGCTGAAGGAATGACAGTTGCAGTTTGGCTCGCTTCAATTTCAACAAGAACTTCTGTAGCGATGGCTTCAATTTCTGGAACAATTAAATTCGGTTTAATTTTTTCGATGAGTTGTTTTAATTGAGTAGGATCAGCCATATTTAGCACATAAGAAAAATGCGCAACTTGCATGGCTGGCGCATGATCATAACGGTCGGCTGCATGTACTTCTACACCAAGGCGTTGTAGTGAAATTACAACTTCTTTGCCAAGCTCTCCTGAACCTAACAGTAAAACTTTAAATGCAGAAGATTGAAGTGGGGTACCGAGTGTCACGCTCATGCGAATCATCCTGACAAAATTATTTTTTTAAGCATAGCAGAACTTATGATGGAGTTAAGCCTTATAACGCATAAAAAATGAATTTTGTCGGACAATTAAGAATGTACTTTATTTAGACATTAACTTGATAGTTTAAAAGTAGCTCATCTGCATTTTTACCGCGAATACCCCAATTTTCTTTAGGTGTTTCAAAAATCGTAATTTCGATATCTTGAGGCGCTATTTTGCATTGTTCTTCAATATTGCGAAATAATGTTTGGATGAGTCTCTTTTTCGTTTCTGTACTACGACCTATAAACATTGAAAGCTCAATGATGATGTAGTGTTGGCTACGGTCAGAAGGATAAATAAAGTTTCCCGGTTTAAGGCTAATAAAACGTTGAAATCTTTTCTCAACCGGATATTTCAATTCTTCAATGAGGGCTTGATGTATGGCATGAGAAAGTAATTCTCGATATTGCATAATCGTTTGTTCATTTGCGTAAATTTTAATTTGTGACATTTTTATCTCTAATAGGTAGATGAAGTTATCTTTTTAATCAATTCAAAAAATTAGATTTTTCATACCAGAAGTTTCAATCTTAAACGCTTCTGGCTAGGTTTTAGTGTATATAAGGAAGATGAGTTTATCTATTTATAAAGGTAAATAAGTATAGATCAGGCCATAAACAATTGCGGCAGTTAAAGTTGCTGGAACAATTTTCTTAAATTTAAAATAAAGGCCTGCTAAAACCAGAAAACCGATAAGCATGGCGAAACTCTTGTCTGGATTTTCAAGAAGTGGTGGAAGGGTCGCAACCACAAGCATGGCGCTAATTGCAGATATACCAATGCTTCCCAAAGCAATTTTTAACCAGACTGAACCGCGTCTTTGCTGTGTACCTTGCAGCTTTTGTATAACAAAGAATGGTCCAAAACGTGAGGCGAAATTAGCAATACCCACAATTATGCCGACCAGAATAATCTCTAGGTTCATTTTAAACTTCGACCTCTTCTTGTTGTCTTAAAACATAATGTTTAAACAGGCCTGCCAAAATGCCTGAAAGAATACCAATAAAAATAGCCGCAGATAAGTTAATCCAATAGCAGGCTAAAGCTGAAACGACTAAAGATACAGCGACTACGAGGCTATGTTTTCGCTCAAAAGCCGCTAACAAGAAACTCAAAAATAAAGCTGGAAGTAAAAAATCTAATGCTGCTTGTAAAAACTTTGGAAGATGAGTGACCTGATCTGCAAATAATCCGCCTAGTAAAGAGCCACTTGCCCAAGCCATCCAACTAAATAAGCTAAGTCCTAACATCCAAGACTCAGACCATTGCTGACGACGTTGTGAAAGTTGGATCATGCCACTTGCAAAAACTTCATCGGTCAATCCCCATGCCCAAACCGCCGTTTTTTTAAGATTTAACTTGCTTGGAATGAGGTTATATAGGGCAGGTCCATAAAGCACATGGCGAATATCAAGTGCAATGACGGTTAATGCCGTTAACCAGATGGATGAACCGCTGGCCAAAAGTGCGACAACCAAGAACTGACTGGCTCCAGCATACATTGAGCAAGATAGGAAAAAAGCTTCCCATGGTGTAAACCCAAACTGAGATGCAGAAACACCGAAGGCAAAAGAAACGGGTAAATAGGTGAGTACGATAGCTTGACTATCTTTGGCACCTTGCCAAAAAGTTGCCGTTTGATCAGCTATCAATTGTTGTTTGGACACAATGCACCTTGGCAATAAACCAAATGATAAAAATACTTGAAAGATTGAGTATTGTAGCCGAATTTAATAGCATAGTGCCGAAATGTTTAATCGGCAGTTTGATATGTTCAACGCAAAGATTCGTTTAGTTTATATCGCCATGTTGAGTGCAGGTATTTTTACATTGCAGGGCTGTGACAATGGTAATCAGGGTGCAGAAAAAAAAGTAGAAATTAAACCAGCACCGAAACTAACCAATGATGCAACTGTTTATGCTCAAAAAGCATGGACATTAATTAATACGGTTGAGCATTTGGTTTATGAAAAGCAACTGAGTCAAATCGATGACAAAGTTCGTAAACCTTTACGTCAATTGAGTACGGACTGGCGTATTAATGTGAAAATGACTGACTCAGTGACAGAAGGGAAATACGCACTTTGTCGTAAAGCTTTAACGAGTCTAGATGTGTGGGCACGCGAAACGCTTGAAAATAATGATTCTGCTGCTAAGAAACAAGCAGATTATGAGCGGGATAAAGCGCAATGTAAGGATGCGATCGATACGCCAAATCTTGGAAATACTTCTCCAAAATAAAGCAGACAAATATAAAAAGCGAGATGATCAATCTCGCTTTTTTGCTTTTAAACGATAATGAGTGAATGTTAATTACGGTTTTGTCGCAGCTTTAGCGGTGTTTGCAGTTTTCACAGCATCCTGTTTCATTTGATGAGCCATTTGTTGCGACTTATGTTGAGCATGAGTCGCGCTGGTCATTGCATCATGTTTTTGCGTGGTTAAATCCTTTTTCACATCCTGTTTAGTTTTAGTTGCTTCTTTCTTCACTTTTTGAGCGGTAGTTTTTCCATGTACCGCTACACATTTTCCACCTTTGTGATTTTGTCCTGTACCGCCTTGTAATTGAGTTCCTTTAGGACATGCAAATGCCGAAACACTTAACATAGCCAATACGCCTGCTGTAAGAATTTTTGATAATTTTTTCATGTTAATCAGTGCCTTGTTGAGTATTATTGCTCAGCTTGAGTGTAGGGTGAAAATATCTGCTTTAACACATTTATTTTGTGGAAATAAAGTTTGAACAATGTTTTGATTTGCAGTGTTATCTAATTTTTTAATTTAATTTTAAGTTTTTATTATTTAGCCGCTTTTAAAAAATTAGGATTGTGCTTGAGCAACTACTTTCAATTTCTCAATATCTAGAATCTCAATTTTTCTAAAAGCAATTTTGATGATTTTCTGTTTTTCGAGCAGGCTCAGCTCATGGTTGATAGTCTGTCTAGATGTGGTCAGCATATTTGCCAATTGTTCTTGAGAAATATGGATGTGATGATCTTGAATAAGAATATGATTCCCATAACCTTCTAAAATGAACAGAAGACGTTGAGCAAGCCTTTGAGAAATACTGCGTGTTTGTATAGCAATCTGCTCTAAGAAGACATACCTGAGTTTTTGGCTCGTTAAACGAGCAAAATAGTACCAGTAATAGGGATTTTCTTTGAGTAGCTCATTTAAGGGCCTTGCAGGAATATGCAGAACCGTACTTTTTTTCAAAGCAATCGCATCGTGTGAGCGCGGTTCATGATCAATCAGCGATATTTCGCCAAACCACATAATTGGCTCAGCAATTGCAGAAAGTGCTTCATTACCATTTACGTCAACATAACCCAAGCTAATTGATCCTTCAAGCACAGTATAAATGCCATCAAACACATCTTGGGCACGGAACACATAACTATTTTTTTCAAAGGTTCTTTGCTTACCATGTTCTAGAATAAAGTTTTGGAATGCCTCCGGAAGCACACTAAACCATGTGTTTTCTTTTAATCGGTTAATATAAATAATGTCCAATATTTGGGCCATCCATGAAAAAAATCATTACTTTGTCAAATAGCTGACAACTTTAAGTTTTCCTTATTTGTACAGTATGACTATATGTTGATAAATAGGGAACAACTCATGTCAAATCTGGAGCAACAGCTTAGCAAATATGCGGCTTACCACTTAAATCATAAAAATATTTTGACGCATTTTATTGGTATTCCACTCATCGTGTTTTCAATTTTATGTTTAACAGCAAGAGCTGGGATAGATATTGGTAGTTTTAAACTTACTTTAGCCATGGTGTTGATTGCAGCTAGTACGATTTATTATTTTATTTTAGATAAAGTATTTGGTTTACTCATGCTGATTCTTTTAGTCGCTGTCTATCCACTTGCGAGCCAAATTGCCCAATTATCTTGGGGAGAATGGTTAGCAGCAAGCGTTGGTTTCTTTGTGGTGGGATGGATCTTTCAGTTTGTTGGGCATTATTTCGAAAAGAAAAAACCAGCTTTTGTGGATGATGTGATTGGACTCGCGATAGGACCGTTATTTGTATTGGCAGAATTTATATTTATGCTAGGTTTTAGAAAGCCATTGCATGCGCGTATTTTACAAGAGGCACGCAGTAAACGAAAGATGATGGATCTGAATCATTCCTTATAAATATAAAAAAAGCCCCAATATGTTGGGGCTTTTTTTTAAACTTTAACTTAAACATTAAAACGGAAGTGCATTACATCGCCATCTTGAACGATGTAAGTTTTACCTTCTAAACGCCATTTACCAGCTTCTTTAGCGCCGTTTTCACCGTTGTATTGTACGAAGTCATCATAAGCAACAACTTCAGCACGGATAAAGCCTTTTTCGAAGTCAGTATGAATCACACCAGCTGCTTGAGGAGCGGTTGCACCAACTTTTACTGTCCATGCACGTACTTCTTGTACACCAGCAGTGAAATAAGTTTGTAAACCTAAAAGCGCATAACCTGCACGAATAACCACATTTAAGCCTGGTTCTTCCATGCCCATTGCTTCTAGGAACTCAGCACGATCTTCATCTTCTAATAATGAAATTTCAGCTTCGATTTGGTTGCAAAGAGGGACAACAATTGCGTTTTCTTCAGCAGCAAGTTTTTTTACTGCATCTAAATGCGGATTATTTTCAAAACCGTCTTCAGCAACGTTGGCAATATACATCGTTGGTTTTAAAGTCATTAAACCAAAACCACGAACTAATTTACGTTCGTCATCAGACAAATCAGCCGCACGAGCTGGTTTACCTTCGTCTAGTAATGGTTGGATTTTTTCTAAAACTGCTTTAGTTGCAACAGCTTCTTTGTCACCGCCTTTAGCAACTTTAGTTAAGCGTAAAATTGCTTTAGCAACAGTTTCAAGGTCTGCAAGTGCAAGTTCAGTATTGATGGTTGCGATGTCATCTAACGGATCAATTTTACCATTTACGTGAATCACGTTTTCATCTTCGAAACAACGTACCACGTGAGCAATTGCATCAGTTTCACGAATGTTAGCAAGGAATTGGTTACCTAAGCCTTCACCTTTTGATGCACCAGCAACAAGACCTGCAATATCTACAAATTCCATTGTAGTTGGCAAAATACGTTGCGGTTTAACAATCGCAGCAAGTTTGTCTAAACGTGGATCTGGTACAGGAACAATACCTGTGTTTGGCTCAATGGTACAGAAAGGGAAGTTTTCCGCTGCAATTGCTGCTTTCGTTAATGCATTGAAAAGGGTAGATTTCCCTACGTTTGGCAGACCAACAATACCGCAATTAAAACCCATGAAAACCACTCACAAATGTGTAAATTAAAAATTGTCGCTGATTTTACATGAAAGCCATGACAAAGTCATGGCTAGAGCAGGGTTCTCTTGCGTTTAAACTTTACGTTTATCAAGTTGCTGGGCTAATGCATCACCAGTCGCTTGTACTAACATGACTAAAACAATCAACACTAAAATTACAGCGACCATAATTTGCATATCAAAACGTTGATAGCCATAACGATAAGCGATGTCTCCTAAGCCACCAGCACCAATAGCACCAGCAATAGCAGAGGAGTTGATCATGGTAACAATAGTCACGGTAAAGCCTGCCACAATACCTGGTAAAGCCTCCGGTAAAAGCACATGCCAAATAATTTGTTTACGGTTACAACCCATTGCTTGTGCTGCTTCAATTAAGCCTTGATCGACTTCGCGTAAGCTGACTTCTGCAATACGCGCAAAGAAAGGAATTGCTGCAATAGTTAAGGGAACAACGGCTGCCCAAACGCCATAACTCGTACCTACAATCCAGCGAGTAAGCGGAATCAGGGCAACCATTAAAATAAGAAAAGGTACAGAACGAGTAATGTTGATTACCCAGCCCAAAGCCTGATTAATCTTTTGTGATGGGTGAATGCCATGCTCAGAAGTACTTACTAGAACTACAGCAATCGGTAAGCCAATTAAAAAAGCAATAAACGCAGATGCACCCACCATCAGTAAGGTATCTACAGTTCCACTAATTAATAGATCAATGAGCTGGTCGGGCATAGCCAAGTACCTCAAATTGTGCAATTGCTGTTAATGCGTCTTGTCGGATGGATGAAATATCAATTTCTACATTAGGGATACCCACTAAAAGTGAGCCAATAATATGCCCTTGAATGGTATCGACCTGACTTTGATATAAATTGACGGGTGCTTTAAACTTAGCAAGTAGTTCTTGAATATCAGGAACCTGATGTGCTTCAGCCTCATATTTAAGTTTTATAATAATATGAGTCGAATTTTCATCCGGTAACGGACTGATCTTAAAAGGTAGAGTGATCTGTTCAAGATTCAGCAATTCTTGAGTAATTTGTTGCTCTGGTCGTGAAAATACAGACCAAACTTGTCCAGCCTCTACAATCTCACCTTGATCAATCACTACGACTTGATCGCAAATTTCTCGAATGACCTGCATTTCGTGAGTGATTAATACAATAGTTAAGCCAAGCTCCTGATTAATCTTCTTAAGTAAAGCCAAAATAGTGGCTGTACTTTCTGGATCAAGCGCTGAAGTCGCTTCATCACAAAGTAAAATTTCAGGGTGATGAACAAGTGCACGTGCAATACCGACACGTTGCTTTTGCCCACCAGAAAGTTGTGATGGATAATAGCTAGATTTATCTGCTAGCCCGACTAAAGCCAAAACTTCATTTACACGTTGGTCGATATCTGCTTTGTTGTAATTGGAAACTTTTAAGGGCAATGCCACATTTTCCCAAACTGTTTTTGCAGACATTAAATTGAAATGTTGGAAAATCATTCCAATGCGTTGACGGGTTTGGATGAGCTCGGCATGACTCAATTCAGCAATGTTTTGTTGATGAATATGAATACTGCCAGTATTCACTTGTTCCAAGCCATTTAAAGTACGGAGCAAGGAAGATTTGCCTGCACCGCTTTTCCCAATAATGCCTAAGATTTTACCTTGGGGAACATCAAGGTTAATTTCTTTTAAGGCATGCAGTTTTTGACCCTGCGATTGGTAAAATTTATTTAAACCGCGAATTTTGATATGGGGTAGAGAAAAATCAACTTGTGATCCAAAACTCACCATCGTCATTCTCCTTATTTCCAGCCTTGAAACCACATACCTTGGCCAAAGTCTTTATCCAGAATGTCTTGTGCTTGTTTTGAGTTCTGGAATGCTTTAACAAAGGTTGCTAGTTTTTGGTTTTTATCTTGGTAATCGCGACGGGTCACAAACAAAATTGCATATTTTTTATCGATTGGATCTAAAAATAATGCGCTATGTGGGTCGGTTACCTTTGCCATTTTTAAATAGTGAGGAAAGCCGAAAATTAAATCGACATCGTTGTATGCATGTGCGGTTTGAGGGCCTTCAACTTCAACAAAATTTAGCTGTTTAGGATTCGCAATGATGTCTTGGGTCGTTGAAAGTTCATTGTTGCTATCTTTAAGCTGAATTAAGCCAGCACGGTGTAATAAAATTAAAGCGCGAGCTAAATTGACTGGGTCGTTTGGAATAGCAACACGTGCTTTTAAAGGTAAATCATCAAGTGTTTTATATTTTTTTGAATATAAACCTACGTGACTTCCTGAACCCACAGCAAATGCGTGTAAGTCATATCCTGTTTCTTTAACTGCATTACGTAAAAAAACGCTTTGCTGGAAAAAGTTTGCATCAATATCGCCGTTTTGTACGGCAACATTCGGTGCTCGCCAGTCAGAAAATTCAACAAGCTTGACGTGAACACCTTGCTTTTCAACTTCATTGGCAACGCTTTGTAATAGCTCAGCATAAGGTGGGCTAATGCCAATCGTTAAAACATCATCGGTTTGCTTATTTTTAATATAGCGATAACCGATGAGACCCAGAATCACGATTAAAATCGTAATTCCGAGTAACCAAGGCTTATATTGTTTGAACTGAATAGCCATAATCTTTCCGTTATTACTTCCAGCCCGGGAACCAAAGCGTTGGTCCAATCTCAGCATCTAAGACAGCTTTAACTTTTGGCGAGTTTTGATAAATCTCAACAAATTTCTTCAATTTGTCGCCCTTGTCCTGATAGTCATCACGCACTACAAACAAGATGGCATAACGTTTATTGGTATTGTCATCAAGTAAAAGTGCACTTTCAGGGTCAGCTGTTTTTGCTAAGCGTAAGTAATGTGGGTAGCCAAAAGCTAAGTCAACATCATCAATTGCACGAGCAGTTTGTGGTCCTTCAACCTCGATGAATTGCAAGTTTTTAGGGTTTGAAACAACATCTTTGAGTGCAGATAAATGATTGTTTGAATCTTTAAGCGTAATTAATTTAGCTTGCTGTAAAAGTAGTAGGGCACGACCTTGGTTCACTGGATCATTTGGAATGACTACACGTGCATTTTGTGGCAATTCATCAAGGCTTTTATATTTCTTTGAATAAAGTCCCACATGTGATGCTGCACCCACAGCAAATGCCTTTAATTTAAAGCCAGTTTCTTTAATTGCATTGTCTAAGAACGGTTGATGCTGGAAAAAGTTCGCATCAATATCTCCATGATTTAAAGTAATGTTTGGTGTATTCCAGTCAGAAAATTCAACCAGTTTCACATTTAAACCCTGTAGCTTCGCTTCATCGGCAGCAGCTTGTAAAGTTTTTGCAAATGGTGGACTAATGCCAATTACAAGTTCATTTGAGCCACTTTGACGGTGTTTATTCCAAAAGAATAAAGCAACAAAAAGGACTACAACGACTAAGCCTACGCCTAGCCATTTTTTAGAGGCTGTTTGAGCCATGTCTATCTCCAAATTTAAGCAGTTATTTCTTCAATTTTTGTTAAGTTTTTGCTGTTGTTATAGGGACTACATCGGAACGCTTGAACAGGGTGCTGTTTCGGTAATTGATCACCCCGATTAAAGATTTTGTTCCGTAGTGAACCCGTTTTATATGCAGTTTTATAGCGACCACGTTGTTGTAGCTCAGGAATGACCAAGCGAATAAAGTCGTGGTGAGACTCAGGTGCAACAGTACGCGTCAAATTAAAGCCATCAATATCGGTTTCATCTAAAAGATGGATTAAATATTCAGCAACTTCTTCGCCACTACCGACAATGAGTGGATAACGACCACCCAAAACATGTTGAGCTTTTAAATCATTTTTAGTGATTTGCTGTTCTTTAAATTTTTCGGTAATGGAAACAATGCTGTTACTTTTCTGATAAGGAATTGCTTCATCATCAGCAAACTTACTCAAGTCAATACCTGTTGAACTCGCATAATGAGCTAAGCCTGCTTCAGGGCTTGCGTACTGACGGTATTCATTAAGTTTTTGTACAGCCAAATCATGTGTTTCGGCAACAACAACGGTTATGCCAACAAAGACTTTAATGTCATCCGCTGAACGTCCTTGTTGTTCGGCAAGAGCACGAATCTTTTTCACTTGTTCACGAATTTTTTCGGGTTTGTCACCGCCAATAAATACACATTCAGCATGACGAGTCGCAAACTGCATACCTTTCGGTGAAGCACCAGCTTGAAATAATGTTGGGGTGCGTTGCACGGAAGGAGATACCTGAAATACGCCTTCACTTTGGTAATATTTACCGTGATGGTGAATGGTATGTACCTTAGTTGGGTCTGTAAAAACACGATTTGTTTTATCTTTTTTTACAGCGTCGTTTTCCCATGAACCTTCCCAATATTTATAGCAAAGCTCTAAAAATTCTTCGGCTTGTTCATACCGTGCATCGTGGTCTTTTAAACCTTTTTGACCGATAAGACGTTCCGCACTATCTAGATAACCGGTAACAATATTCCAGCCAATACGACCTTGAGTTAAGTGGTCAAGACTCGCAAAGCGACGGGCAAATTGATACGGATGTTCATAGCTTAAATTAACAGTGACCCCAAAACTTAAGTTTTGAGTGACTGCTGCCATAGCTGAAATGAGTGTGGAAGGGTCATGGCTCGGAAGCTGAATAGACTCTTTTAAAGTCAGATCAATACCATTTTGATAGACGTCATATACACCTGTAATATCGGCAATAAACAAACCATCAAATAGGCCACTTTCTAAGGTTTTGGCTTGTTCTGTCCAATAGCTCAGTTCATTAAAACGGTGTGACTCATCACGTGGATGTGTCCATAGACCATGATTAATATGCCCAACACAGTTCATATCAAAGGCATTCAGCAAAATTTCTTTAGCTTTAAAATCTGTCATTACAATGTCCCCCGACGAGGTGGTAGAACACCGTTTAAAACATAGTTACCGATAAAGTAATATTTCCAGCGTGCAGCATCATGCAACGTATGCACACGCGCATTTCGCCAAAAACGGTCTAAGCCATCTTGTGCTTGACTACCACGGCTACCAGCAAGTTCAATCAGCTTCGACGACGCTTTTAATGCGATATCGCTACTATGAGCACGTACTTTGGCAACATCAATTGAAGCCTTAGCAATCCTTTCAGGTGTGGTTTCAATTTTTGCGGCATCAATTGATTGAGCAGCTTGTTTTAATAGAACTTCACTTGCTCGTACATCTACGGCAATGCGTCCTAATTCATAAATCGTTAAAGGATCTTGGCTTGCCATTTCTACTTGTGAATCAATCCATGGGCGGGCTTGATGCACTCTTTGCAAGCTTTCTTCAAAGGCTGCACGTGCAATGCCTACCTCAATCGATGCATGCATAATTTGGGCAAAAGGTCCCACTAAAGTTGGTTGTAAAAATGCAGTATCAAAAGGAATAACATCGTCTGCATCTACAAAAACCTGATCAAACTTAACTGTGCCGCTGCCTGTGGTTTTCTGTCCAAAGCCAGACCAGTCATCGACAAGTTTTAATCCTTGCGAACCACTTTTTACAAACGCCAGATATTCGCGGCTTGCATCATCTAAAACTAAGGTTGGAATACGATGAGCAAATAAACTTCCTGTGCAGTAAAACTTTTCACCTTGAATGAGATAACCATTTTCGTGTGGACGGATATTGGTTTGTTTGTGAGTCGAAGTTTTTGTTTTAAATTCAGCAAGTGCATTACCAAAGCGCGTGCCATTTAACACCTCGCCATATAAGCGTTGTTTTTGAGCTTCTGTTCCCGTATTGCGTAAGACTTCTAAAGCATAGAAATGGTTTTGTGGAATTTGACCAATTGAACCATCTGCACCACTTAAAAGAGCAATAACCTTAGCAACAGTATGACTTGAAACTTCGGCACCACCATATTGCTTTGGTACTGTAATTGCCCAAAGCCCAGACTGGCTCAAAGCATCAATTTCGGTATACGGTAAAATTCGCTTGGTATCGCGTTCTACTGCGGTTTTTTTAAATTGCTCAGCAAATTGTTTAGCAATTTCTAAAGCTTCAGCATCATTTTGAATAATGTGTGCTTGGTTTGATGCCGATGTGTGTTTAGTTTGAACCGATTGATATGAAGTCATGACAATTTCTCCTTAAATCCAAGCATGGCGGGCAGGGAAATGACCATTCAGGTAATAATTGCCAATGGCATGTAATTTCCAGCGAACAGGGTCGTGTAACGTATGTACACGGGCATTTCGCCAATGTTGATCTAAATTGTGCTGGCTTAAACTTGAACGGCTACCGCCAAGTTCCAGCAGTTTTTCAGAGATTTGTAGAGCGGCATCATTGGCATAGACTTTCGCTTCAGCAACCAAAATTGAAGCTTTCGCTACTTGTTCATCAGTGACATTTTCAAGTTGGTCAAGTTCATCTAAATATTCAGCAGCTTCATCAAGTAGTAAAATTGCAGCATCGAGCAAAATATTTAACTTACCAACCTCTTGCAGTGTGTAATGCTCAAAGCTGGCTTTTTCAACATTTGCATCAATAATTGGACGTGCTTTATGAATAGTTGATAAGGTATCTTCAAAAGCGGCTTCTGCAATTCCAACATCAATTGCAACTTGTAATAACTGTGAATAAGCACCGCGATAAGTTGGGACTTGTGTTAATAAGCGTTCATCAAAAATAAGTTCAGGATTAACTTCAACATCATTTAATTTAACTGTACCGCTCGCAGTTGTACGTTGACCAAAGCCATTCCAGTCATTAATGACTTCAATGCCTTGAGTATCTCGGTTAACAATCACTAAAACGACATGGCCTTCAAGATGAACAGCCTTAATTGCAAGCCAGTGAGCAAAACTTGTTCCAGTCGAATAAAATTTCTCACCGTTTAAAATATATTTACCATTTTCAATGGAGAGCGTGGTTTTTAGTGTTTTTGAGTCATGTGTATTGCGTTCTGGGCCACCGTTGGCAAGACGTTTTCCTGCTAATATTTCTGAAAAGATAAATTGTTTTTGTTGTTCTGTGCCCATGATTTCGATCAGGTTTAAAAGGCTAATCTGATTTTGTGGAATCTGACCAACATTTGCATCGCCTTTACTTAAAATACGGAAAATTTGTGCCAAGGTTTTATTGGATACAAAAGCTCCGCCATATTTTTTTTCAATTCGGATTCCGCCTAAGCCTTTTTGGCTAAAGCTTTCGATTTGCTCATGAGGTAATAAGCGTTGTTGATCACGTGTATTACGACCCTCTAAAGCATAATCCGCCACTTGATAAGCGGCATTAATGGCTTGTTGATCATTTTGAATGACTTGGACGTATGCCGTCGTTTTAGATAGAGAATTAGACATAATGACACCTTGTATTGCTGTCATTACCTTACAAAAGAAATAATTTTCCACTAAACGAGGACTTATGCTCAGCTTATGAAATAAAGTGCAAAGCATTTTTTTTGATTTTTAAAGGATAAATAAAGATATGTAAAGTTTATATTAATCAACACTTTATATTTTTAATGCAAAAAAATAATAACAAAACTCGTTTTAATATGAAAAAGAGCAATAAGTACGGTAAAAAAAGATATAAAAAAAATAGACTTAACTGTCAGCAAAAATGAGCACAATATCCATTGTTTTCACTAAAAATAGCTTCTAAAGTATCTACTTACCATCGACCATTTTTGTACAAATAGTCAAATAAAAATAAACGTGGAGATTTTATGCGGGTTTTGTATCAGTTTCCTTTGTCCCATTATTGTGAAAAAGCTCGCTGGTTGTTAGACCATAAAGAACTTGATTATGTGGCTCATAACTTGATTCCAGGGTTTCATCGTGCTTTCGCACAACTCAAAACAGGGCAAAATTTGCTGCCAATTTTGAAAGATGATCATCAATGGATTGCTGAATCAACCAAAATTGCACTTTATCTGGATGATACCTACCCAGAACACGCGCTTTTGCGCCGTGATGAGCAACTTAGGCAACAAATACTGAAAATTGATAGTTTGGCTGATGATCTTGGGATACATGTGCGCCGTTGGGCATTAGCACATAATTTAGCCCAAGGGGACCATGCTCTAGAAATTATGATGGGTGAACAAGGCTATTTACGTCAGTTTGAAAAAATATCAAAACCTTTTCTCAAAACACTCGTAAAGAAGAACTATAAGCTTGAAGAAGAGTTAGTGAGCCAATCCAAAAAGCAGATGGACGAACTCATAAATGAACTAAACCAGTATCTAATAGAAAATCAAGCACGCTATATGGTGGGTGACCGATTAAGTCTTGCCGATATTTCTGTCTGTTCGATGCTTGCACCACTATTAGAGGTGAAAGGTACGCCATGGGAGCGTGAAGAAGCAGAAGAAGTGTCTGAGGAATGGAGCAACTATCAAAAATATTTGCTTGATTTACCTCTAGGCCAATATGTTTTAAGAATATATCAAACCGAAAGAAACGCACGTGTAGATTGGCGAGGAATTTAAAATTTATAAAATGCCCTGATTTTCTCAGGGCATTTTTGTAATATTTCTAAGTTCAGTCATTAACTTAAATATTACTATCAATTTTCTAAATGATTTTTATTAAAACATTTATATATATTATTTTGCTATAGGAATTTCTTTATTTACCTCATTATTCAACTTTAGTCTAAATGCTTAATAATTTTTAATTTTTATTATTTTCACAAAATACAATTTTTCTAAAAACAGTTTTTAGCTCAAGTTAAGCCTCTTTATTGTGCATGTGTTTACATTGTAATCAATAATTGCCACATTAAAGTGTAAATAGATGAGCTTAATAATAGACAGAAGATTAAAACATAGATTAAAGTAGAAACATGTTAGCAGTTTTAAAGGTATTAACTCTGCAAAACAGACTGAATAAAATAAGTGAAGCAAATGGATGTGTCCTACTTGGAAAAGTTGGCGCGATAATTGCAATTTAATAATAAATCACTCTATTGCTCTATATGAATGATTCTATAGATAAATAGAGAGAATGATCATCAAGGAGTTCTTATGAAACGTTCTGCAACCTCTCTCATTATTTCAACATTTATGCTTTGTACGGTTGGTGCTACTTCTCAAATTCAGGCAGCAGATACATTAGCTAAAATTAAAAGCAGCGGAAAAATCATCATTGGCCACCGAGAATCTTCTGACCCAATTTCATATGTTGTTGCAGGTAAACCAGTAGGTTATGCAGTCGATATCTGTAACCAGTTTGCAAATGACATTAAAAAAGAATTGAAAATGCCTGGGCTAAAAGTTGAGTACAAGGCAGTAACTTCATCAACTCGTATTCCTGAACTTTTAGCAGGCAATATCGATATGGAATGTGGTACGACCACAAACTCTAAGCAACGCCAAGAACAAGTTGGTTTCTCAACAAACTACTATGCGACTGAAGTACGTATGGCAGTTAAAGCGAACTCTGGCATTAAAAGTTTGGCAGATTTAAATGGCAAGGCTGTTGTAACAACTCAAGGTACAACATCTGATAAATACATCAAGATGAATGAAAAAGGCCAAGCGCTTAATATCCAAAACATCTATGGTAAAGATCACTCTGACTCTTTTGCTATGATGGCATCAGGCCGTGCTGCTGCATTTGTCATGGACGATAATATTTTAGCTGGCTTAGTTGCCAAGTCTTCTACACCTAAAGCTTTCGCAATTGTTGGTCCAGTACTTTCATCAGAGCCTTATGGCATTATGCTTGCTAAAGGTGATACAAAGTTTAAAGCGATTGCTGACCGTACTGTAAATAATCTATGGAAAACTGGTCAAATGGACGCTTTATATAAGAAGTGGTTCTTATCGCCAATTCCACCAAAAAATACAAATTTGAACATGCCACAAAGTTCATCTTATAAAAAATTAAAAGCTCACCCAACAGATGCAGGGATCTAACAAGATCTTTTTGTCCTAAATTTACTTAAGCAAGTGAAACCTCACTTGCTTAAGCGGTCTATTTTCCTAAAGATATTCATTTAAGGGGCAAACATGTCAGTCGGCTCGCTAAACTGGACTATATTCTGTGCGGAGTCTAATGAATATGGTGTCGATAAAGCCGCATGGGCAGAATCAGTCTGTAGAGTAATTGGTAGCTCAAGCTACAATGCTCATGCTGAAGCGCCCACATGGTTACAAATGTTAGGTTCAGGCGTCTTTACTATGGTTTGGACAGCTGTTATAGCCTTTCTTATCGCATTTTTATTAGGTTCTCTCCTAGGGGTAATTCGTACATTACCCAACAAACCTCTCGCATTTATTGGCAATTGTTACGTTGAAATTTTCCGTAATATTCCACTTATTGTGCAGCTATTCTTCTGGGCATTTGTTTTTCCTGAATTTTTACCGGATAGCATAAGTGCAGGCAGTGGAGATGTTGTTGCTGGTGGATGGTGGAAAAATCTTTTAAATCAGCAACCTGCGGTTATTGGTGTTTTTGCATTAGGTCTCTACACAGCTGCGCGTGTATCTGAGCACATACGTGCTGGTATTAATACTGTTTCAACAGGACAAAAATTTGCTGCTTCCGCAGTAGGTTTTACCACTGCACAAAGCTATCGTTATGTCATTTTACCTGTTGCATATCGTACTGTGTGGCCCACGATTACTTCTGAAGCAATGAACGTTTTCAAAAACTCAGCTGTTTTATATGCATTAAGTGTTTTGAACTTCTTTGCTTATACAAAAACCATGCGGGAAGAAACTTCTCAGGACATCATCATTCTTATTCTCTCTACACCTGTTTATTTGATTATCACTTATAGCATTAAGTTTGTGATGGCATGGATTGAGAAACGAATGGCTGTACCTGGCTTAGGTTCAGGAGGGAAGTAATTATGGATTTTTCTTTATTACAAAATCCTGACGTGATCGCGGCACTCAAAGAAGGTTTCATTTTTACCCTTACCGTGACTGTATTGGCGATGATGGGCGGTATCTTGATCGGAACCCCATTGGCAATGATGCGTTTATCAAGCAGTGCCATTGCAAGTAATTTCGCAAAATTTTATGTCGATCTGTTTCGTGGTATTCCATTGATTCAGGTGATCTTTATTTTCTACTTTTTGTTGCCAAAAATATTTGAGTTTCAATCTGATACATATTGGGGACCGTTGTTTTCGAGTGTTGTGACTTTTGCTATTTTTGAGGCTGCATTTTTCTCGGAAATTGTACGTTCCGGAATTCAGTCTATTTCAAGAGGTCAGGTAAATGCAGGTTACGCGCTAGGTTTTACCTATGGTCAATCAATGCGCTACGTGGTTTTACCTCAAGCCTTTCGTAACATGCTCCCAGTATTGTTAACTCAAACAATTATTTTATTTCAGGATATCTCATTAGTGTATGTGATTAGTGCGCCAGACTTTTTAGGTCGTGCAGATACCTTGGCTAATACTTATGGTCCTGAAACGAAAGCAACATTCTATTTAATCGTCGCTGTAGTGTACTTCTGTAGTTCGTTTGTGCTGTCGCAATTAGTCAAACGCTTACAGCAAAAAATTGCCATCATTCGCTAATTGGAGATTTTAAATGCCAATGATAGACATCCAACATATCTCTAAATGGTATGGTGATTTTCAGGTTTTAACAGATTGCACGACGAGTATTGAAAAAGGTGATGTCGTTGTTGTTTGCGGACCATCTGGTTCAGGAAAATCAACACTCATTAAAACAGTAAATGCGTTAGAACCATTTCAACAAGGTGACATTATTGTTGATGGAGTTTCTTTGAAAGATTCAAAAACGGATCTTGCTAAATTCCGTTCACGAGTGGGAATGGTCTTTCAACACTTTGAACTTTTTCCACACATGACTGTCTTGGAAAATTTAACAATTGCTCAAGTCAAAGTGTTAAAGCGTTCAGTTGCCGATGCTCGTGCAAAAGGCCTGAAATATTTAGAACGTGTAGGTTTACTTGCGCATAAAGATAAGTTTCCGGGCCAATTGTCTGGTGGACAGCAGCAACGTGTAGCGATTGCACGCGGCTTGTCCATGGACCCAATTTGTATGTTGTTTGATGAACCAACTTCTGCACTTGACCCTGAAATGGTCGGTGAAGTACTTGAAGTGATGGTACAACTTGCACATGAAGGTATGACCATGATGTGTGTTACACATGAAATGGGTTTTGCTAAAAGAGTATCTAACCGTTTAATTTTTATGGATGAAGGTAAGATTTTAGAAGACTGCCCAACGCATGAATTTTTTGATAATTTAGATGCTCGCCACGAGCGTGCTAAACTTTTCTTAGAAAAAATTCAAGCCATGCACTAATACTGGTAATAAAAAAAGAGCCTTCAAAAGGCTCTTTTTTTATTACATCTGATTTTTAAAAATTATACTTTGCTAACAAATTGATACGCGAGTAATCACCCTTATCACCTGCAAAAGTTTCTCGCTGACCGTAAGTATATTCTGCACCTAAATCAATATTTTTAACTGGATTCCAGATTAAATTGACCAAAGCATTATAAATTTCTTTGTTATAGCTAGTACTGGTTAAATTGCTATTTGCATAGGTGCTATCATCTTTATATTGAACACCGCCTATTGCAAAAGTAGAGCGGAGGATAGGGCTCCATTTTCGTTGATAGCCAATAACGGCACTATCAAATTCACCTAAATTAATATCTTGTGTTGTTGTGTCATAGGCATAAGCAGAATTGCTATAAGATAAATAGCGGCCATCTCCTTTAACATGATAGTAGTTAGCAACTAAGCTATCCTGAGGAGTTAAATCATATTTACCACCAACCCCAATACCCCAACCAAATTTTTCTTCAGAAGAGCTATCTTTGGGCGCCACTCGATTTTCATGTGCAAGACCATGTAATTGTAATAGGCCTTTATTATCTGCAGTTTTAAAATCATATCGTGCTGTTAAAGCAGGAAAGCGGCTTCCCCCAGCAGCATTACTCACTTTTTCGACATCACCGCCTTCTAAGGCAACTAATATTTTCTGTTGTGCATTAATTGGCTGAGTGTAACGAACCTGTACCGTACGTGTAGTGCCTGTACCAACAGCTCCAGTGAAATCTAGTGTTTCTGGTGAGGTATCAGTATTTACAAAAGGTGAAGTCGTTTGACCTGCTAACCATTTACCTAAAGACATGTAGGCATGGCGAACACGGAAGGTTCCATTGCCATTATCACCATTTCCACCCATGAAATCGGCTTCAATTTTACCCGTTAAATCTCCGTATTGAGTAGGCCGAGTAATATCTAGACCAATTCGTGAGGTCGCAGCAGATACATTTAACGAATCTTGTCTTGGATCATCTTTATTTAAAGGGTAGTTGGCTGCATTTGAAATGCTTCCATTTGAACCTTTAAAGTCGTAGGTAGCATCTACTCGGACATTACCATAAAGCTTAACTTGGGTTTGCCCATCAGCCATTGCCATCCAACCCGGTTTTGATACAGGAGAGGTAGAAGCAGCAGGTGTTGCGGGAGGTGCTGGTGGAGTACTGACTGACAAAGCTGTTTTTTGTTGATCAGATAGTTTCTGGACGAGTTGTTTTAAATCATTTACTTCATTACGCAACGCATTAACTTCAGCATCTGTAGCTGCATGCACAGGCATTGTCACGCTAATTACACCTAAAGAACTCATTGCTAGCACTAGTGTTTTGATCTTATTCACAGGAATTCCCCGACATGGATAAAAATTTTCCTGTAAATACATAACAATAATAATGCCAACTTTAAGAAATTAGAAAAATAGTCAAATTTCTATTCTTATCATTGCTTTATGTCAAAATAGAAGTGTAAATAGGACCTTTCATTAAAAAAAATAAATGAGAGCATGAAATTGACTCTCTAAAATGAGTCATATGCTCCACTATTTGCACGGTTAAAATGCATAACTGCAATAAAATATGTAAAAGAAATAAATGTTTTAGCTATTTTTAAACCTTCGTATTTTTCAATGCGTGGGAGTTGTATAGGGTATACTGTCCTCATTGTAAAATTCTGGCTGGAGATAGGAATGGAGTTAGATCGTTTTGATAAACAAATTCTAGAAATTTTGTCTCATGAAGACTTAAATTTGAATGAACTTTCAGAACGGATCAATCTGTCAGTCAGTTCTGTGCATCGCCGGATTAAGCACCTAATTGAAGCCAACGTTATGGGTCAGCTCAAAAGGGAAATTAATTTTAGTAAACTTGGCTTTACCTTGCACATCTTATTGCAAGTTTCATTGAGTAAGCATGACACTGAAACATTTGACAAGTTTCTTTCCGAAATAGAAGCAATTCCAGAAGTGACCAATGCATTTCTAGTGACAGGGCAAAGTGCTGATTTTATTTTGGAACTTGTAGCACGCAACATGGATGACTACAGCGAAATTTTATTAAGACGTATTGGAAAAATTGACAATGTGGTTGCTTTGCATTCCAGCTTTGTTATTAAAAAATATAATGTTTTTAACTGCTATAACTTATTAAATAAACTATAAAAAAACGCACCATTGGGTGCGTTTTTTTTTTCAAATGTTTGATTTAGGCATCAAGTTGAGCCAAAACCTCATCTGTGAACTCAACGTTGGTATAAACGTTTTGTACATCATCGAGATCTTCAAACATATCAATCATTTTAAGAATTTGTTTTGCTTGGTCAACATCAGTAATTTCAGCTTTGGTTGATGGACTCATGACCACTTCTGCATTGTCAGATTTTAAACCAGCAGCAGTCAGAGCATCTTGAACTTCACCAAAAGTTTCTGGTGAAGTGATTACCAAAATTTCATCTTCTGAAACTTCAATATCTTCAGCGCCAGCTTCTAAAGCAACTTCCATGATTTTGTCTTCTAAAGACACATCTTCAAAAGTAATTTCACCACGTTTAGTAAATAGATAAGCTACAGAACCTGCTGTACCTAAGTTACCATTTGTTTTACTAAAACAGTGACGTACATCTGGTACTGTACGGTTTAAGTTATCTGTCATTGTCTCAACAAGAACAGCAACACCGCCAACACCATAACCTTCGTAAGTTACTTCTTTTAAATCATCATTATCTTCACCACCGGCACCACGTTGGATTGCACGGTTGATGGTGTCACGTGTCATATTAACTGAAAGAGCTTTTTCAACTACTGCACGCAGACGAGGGTTGCTAGCAGCATCTCCACCGCCAAGTCTGGCAGCAGTCACAATTTCACGAATATATTTAGTAAAAACTTTACCGCGACTTGCATCTTGTTTCGCTTTACGATGCTTAATATTGGCCCATTTAGAATGACCCGCCATGGACGTGAACTCCAAAAAAGAAAATGCAAAAGTGCTGGAATATTAGCATAGGCTTGGTTTTGTTGAAAACTGTTGCCCTGCGTTTTGTTAGCCGATTGAATAAGAATAATAAGCTTAAGGCCTAATGAGTGAGATTAGGCCGAATCAAGTCCAATTTGATTTAGCTAATTTTAATGTCTATGTCAAATTGTGCATATAGCTCTTTAATCGTTTCCAAATCTTTTTGTAAGTCTGTTGGATAAATTTTGCCTAGAATTCCACCTTGTTTGCTTCGGGCGTTGGCATACATAAGTACAATAGGAACATTGGCTGCTTTGGCAATATGCCAGAAACCTGTACGGATAGGTTTACGTTCAGAGCCATCTTTGGCACGAGTAGCTTCAGGAGCAATCACCAAGTTAAAAGTTTCATGAGTTTGAAATTGTTCAACCATTTGAGAAACAATATCTTTACTCGCTTTGCGGTCAACGGGAATGCCACCAAGTTTTTCTAGAATTGGCTTAAGGGGACCCTTAAAAAGTTCTTTCTTTATTAAAGTATGAATCTTAATGTCTAAAATTTGGAAGAGAGCAATAGATAGCACTGCATCTAGATTAGAGGTATGTTCAAAGCCAATAATAACTTGTTTTTTCTCAAGAATTTCTGGATCTACATTATAGGTCCAGCCAGCAGCTTTAAAGATAGAGTTACCTAGAAATTTTTTCATAGATCAGTGCAAGGTGATAAATTTTCAGGATTCTAATATGAGTTTGTAAAAAAGCCTAGAAAAATTATGAAAGCTAAAGTAGCGCATTCAAAATTAAGATTATCTAAGCTATAAAAGATTTAAAATGTTTATTTATTTTTCTTTTAAACTTAATATTAAAAATAATAAACTTAGATAATTTTAAAACTTAAGATACCTGCTGAGGTATCTCTTCATTAATCAAATATTTAATATATTGCCAAATTTTTTCAGAGTTAATAAGCGTTTTATCTGTTGTTCCATCAATAATCATCCCATCAATAATAGAAATAATAATGTGAGTAAGTGGAGTAGGGTTTTCTATCCCTAATCGAGTGAGTTGTTCTTGTAATAAATGAGTCAACCACTTCGTATATTCATAAAATGGTTCACGAATTGAAGTATATTGTTTAGACACTTCAATAAATGCTTTTTTAAATAAACATCCATTAAATGTTTCACTATTGATCCATTCAATATACCAATTAAAAATAATATGAATTTTCTCAAGTGGGTTAGCATCTTGATGTAAACTTAGTTGTTCATTAATTGAGTTTTGAATATTTAAATTTCGATGTTGCAAACACTCCATAATTAAATTTTCTTTTGAAGGAAAATATTTATAAAATGTCATCTTTGCAACGTTAGATTCAGCAATAATACGGTCAACACCAGTAGCATTGTAACCAATCTGATTAAATAAATTTAAAGCAGTATTTATAATATCTTCTTTTTTTGACATTACTATTCCATATAGTTAGCACTAATTATAACTTAATCTAAAAAATTAAAATTTTAATATGAATTATCATAATAAAAAAAGGGATTAGATACAAGTTTATATTGTGATAATGATTATCATTAACTAAGTTTTTTTTTAAATTTTCTATTTGATTTCGTATGATTTTAATTCTAATATTGATTGATAAGGGAACATATTTAAATATTAATTTAAGTCATTGTTTTTATAATAAAAGATGTAAAAAATCGATCAGGCTTCAATAAGTTTAATGAGAGTGGATATGCCTAAGAAATTTGAGAATTTTAATAATCCTAGAAAGAAAGCACTCGCAGGGATGAAGCAAAGCATTTCAGCCGAACTATGGGGAAAAAATTCAGACTTTTTAACCTGTTTAAGAGCAAAAATTGCTAACCATGCCGTGTCAAATCATCCAGCAATTGATATTTTAAATGACGGAAAAATTAATAAAGAAAATTTAAAAAAAATTCACTTAGAATATCGTCACGCAATTGTGCAAACTTTTACTGATGCACTGCTTATGGCCCAATTTCAAACTAAACAATTAGAGCCAAGATTGCATGCTGGCGCAAAAATGTTTCCACGTTTTCTTTTAAGCCTAAATATTTTTGATGAGTTTGGATTTCGACCCGGTTTAGATAAAGATGGTTATTATCAGGGAAACCCAGAATATGCTCACTATCCTTTATTTGAAGATGTATTAAATGATTTCGGTATTACGGAAGAAGATCGTCTGACTTATCAACCAAGTGACATTGCAGATCAAGTTAGAGTATTTTTAGAAAATGCTTACCATGACTATAAAGCTGTTTCAGCCTTATTAGCAGTCGCGGAAGAAGAGGTTATCCTTTACAGTCCACCTTTACGTAAAGCAACTAAAGCCGTCGGTTTGGAGGTGGAGGGTGGTGGTTATTATCATGTACATGGTATTTCTGAGGATGAGAGTGCCGAAGCCGCGGATGATGATCATGAAGAAGACTTATGGTATGTCTTGATGCAAGCTTGTACAGAAGAAGATTATAACTATATTGAAAAGATATGCTTAGAGTATTGTGATTTATGGGAAAAGTTCTGGGATACTCAATTAGAGCATTCGGAACCTATGCGGAAACAAATCTTAGCCTAATAGATGAAGCAGAAATATTCAGTGCACAAAGAAAATTTATTTTAAAAAAGCTGAAGTTTGGGAATAAAAATAAATTTTAAAATTTGATAATTAAATTTTAAGTATTGTTTATAACGGTGAACCAAATTCTATTTGAATACATATTAAAAAACCCCATAAACTTTTTAGTTTATGGGGTTTGGTATTTGGTGGGCCCACACAGACTTGAACTGTGGACCAACGGATTATGAGTCCTGAATTAAAAGTATTTATTACTGTTGATGATTGTCTATTAAATTTATTTATTTTTAGTTAAAACATGAGGTTAATATAAAAGTGTGTTGATTGGTGTTGACTATGATTGAATTAATTTGCTTACATACTGCTTACACCAAGCCCATGTAACTACTTTCTAATGAAAACTAAGTTCACAACCTTAAAAGTTTTAAAACTGGATCCTCCGCCAGAGGGTAAAAACCAAATTTTCTATTGGGATAGTGACACACCTAGCTTGTCAGTTAGAGTAACACAAAATGAAAACAGGTCTTTTATTTTTCAAAGCCGAGTTTCAGGCAAATCAATTCGCATAACTATTGGTGGTGTTTCTGTCTGGTCTCTTGATGATGCAAGAAAAGAAGCTAGGCGTTTACAACAGCTTTGCGATCAGGGTATCGATCCGCGACGTAGTAAAGCAGAAGAGAATGATAAAAATAATGAATATTCTGGTTTTCAAGAGCAAAAGAAGATTAAGTTTGAATCTGCTTATATGGAATATGTAGAAGAAAATAAAACAGCATGGAGTAATCGTTATATTGATGATCACTTTACTTTAATACATCGGGGTGGGGAAAAGAAAAAAAGAGGACAGGGTTTAACTGTGCCTGGTGTTTTAGCTTCTTTATTAGATAAGCCTTTATATGAGATTAATTCAGAGTTTATTATTTATTGGCAAATTGAAGAGGCTAAAACTAGACCAACCCGTGCAGCACTAGCATTTAGGACATTAAGAGCATTCTTAAATTGGTGTATGGAACATGAAGTATATTCACAAGTAGTTAATGCGGAAGCACATAAATCAAAACGTGTTCGTAAAGTAGTTCCTACCGTTAAGGCCAAAAAACAAGCTATACAAAGAAATCAATTAGCGGCTTGGTTTAAAGCAGTAAATGATTTACCAAATATAATGCACCGAACATTCTTACAAATAACGATTTTAACTGGTCCACGTTCTGAATCTATGCGTGCTCTCGAATATCCTTTAATAGACTTTAAATGGAAAACTATTAAAGTCTGGGATAAATTTGAGCAAGATTACCGCATTATTCCGATGACTAGATATGTAGAAAAATTATTATCAAAATTACCTAAACATCCAGAATCAAACTTTGTTTTTTGGTCAACACAATCTAATTGCGGATATGTTACCGATGTGCGTAAAAAATACTATGAACATTTAGAAGAGAAGGGTTTACCACGTTTTACAATTCATGATTTAAGACGTTCGTTCAGCAACTTAACTGAGTGGCTAGATGTACCAGCGGGAGTAGTTGCTCAAATCATGGGGCATAAACCCAGCGCAACCCAAGAGAAGCATTATAAAGATCGTCCAGTTGATTTACTAAGAATACATCACCAACGTATTGAAGATTGGATTTTAACTGAAGCGGAAATAATAGACGAAGAAAAAGGGGCCTAAGCCCCTACAAGATTTCGGATATCGGTTAATCGCCATCGAGCTCCATTTTTTGTCATTACTGGTGTTAAATCTCCACATCCTCGACTTGCCCAAACTCTCAAAGTATTAGGCTTATAACCTAGTACTTTAGCAGCATCATTCGTACTTACTAAACTTGCACCAGAATCAATGAGCTGCTGTAACTTCTCTTCTTTGCGTAATTTTAATGCTCCCATCTATATCACCTCACCAAAATACTGCAATTAAAAAAGCTAAAACCCATAAAATATTTGTTCCGTAGAGCGCTTCTTTCATGGAAAGACTCCCGTATTTTTTTCAACGATTATATTCTGAGGCTTAAGTCTGTTTTGATATCGCTCAAGACGGTTTACCATATTGCTGAGTAATACTTTTACGTTTATATCAAACTGATTAATGTTTGTAGTTTCAGAATAAAGTGAGAGACTTAATCTCATCACATCATAAGCAAATATGCTAAATGCTTGAGGGTCCTTCTTTCTGAGTTCAGCAGCTTTAGGACAAATGGTATTCATAAAAATGGATGTGGGGATATCTATAGGCGACTCTTCTAAAGGTTTCGATTCGATAATTTCTTGTTCATTATCTGGAGAAGTTTGTTTAGAAATTAATAAATAAACATCACCATTCTTCTCGACTTCTAATTCGGCCAAGATCTGCTTGATAGTTTTCGCACTTAGCTTGCATACGGTAGCCAACTGAGAAACAGTTAAGCCGTAAGTATCATTTGCCAGTGCCTCATATACCTTCGCTTTGTATTTTTTGAAATTACTCATTTCATTGGCCTTTTTAAGTTCAGCTGCTGTACTCATTTTCACTTTCTCCATGTGGCTTCTTTGAACTTTACATTTACTAAGCAAGCATCGATTTCAGAAGGGTTAACATTATCGAACTGGTGGTTCATGTGAGCGCCTATTACTAGAAGAATGCGCGTCTTTGTTGAGTAGCGATATTTCATTGGCTTATCTCCAATGGTGCACCTGGCAATTGAGCTTCGCGGTTTTTATAGGCTGTCATCGCGTCATACTTTAGAGTTCCATTTTCAAGTAAACGGATCTCAGCGAATAAGGTGCGTAGAACATCAATATTCTGTGCAGCATGTATACGCTCAATTAAAGGTCTGTTTTGAAGTTGTCTAAGACGGTGATGTGATGCCTCTAGTAAAGGCTTGCGCTGAGCTTCTGACCATTTGCGCGTGCGGTCAAAGATCGCATTAACTTCTCCAGCATTCCCAGCCATATCCATTTCAACAATTAAACTGTCTATAAGAGCTTTGGTGTATGTGAATTCAGGATAGGCAGGTTCAGGATCTATTAAATCAAGCTGTGAAAGTTCTTCTTTTCGTTGCTCATAATGAAGTTTTAACTCTCGTAAATCCTCAGTTGAAAGATTATTTTGGCTTGCCAGGATTGTGTCATTAGCTTTAGCTAATTCTTCAGTGGTATTAGCACGATCTATTAGACCCTTAAGTATTTCTTTTGGGGCAGATGTTTTTTTATCGCTGAAAGTTGTCTCTTGAATAACTTTAATTAAATTGTCGCGTTCTAGATCTTCTAGATGGTCATTTGCGCCAATCTTGTTTTTAACGGCTTTCAGTTCTTCAGCTGAGGTGCAAGATTCGATGTCACTAATAAATGAATCATGTAAAACAGAAAATACTTGCTCACTAGCTGTATCAGCTGCATCCATTTCAATAAAATCCAGCTCAGTTAATCGAGCTTGTTTAGCAATTTCAATTTCATCCAATTGCTCTTGCGTAAAACCTTCTTTTTCAAGACCTGAACAAACGTTTTCTACTTCTTGCTCTGTATTTGCAATTTTCAAAGCATCTAGTAAAACTTGGTGTTGAACATAGTTTGAATCTTCAGATGTTGTGGTTTCATCAGTCGAAGAGGGTTCCAAAACTTCTGTATGAGTTGGATCCTCAGCTTTGACTTCCTCAACTTGTTTTGGAGTAGCAGTCTTTGAAGATTTTTTCTTTGCTGCTTTTTGTTTTTCTGCACCACCGATAGGAACTACATGAACATCGCTTGTATCTACATCACGGCCAACGGCTGCACAAAATGCCTTTAACTGGAGTCGAGCATTCTCTATATCAGCTTGAGCAAATCCATTTGTAATTGCTGTTTTATGAGCAGAAGTTTCATTGTATTTGTACCAATAAATGCTGCCAGTTGGCTCTATAAGATAAATATCTTGATCCAGTTTGACATCATCAAGGGTTAGTGGTTGAGTAAATGTAATCCCAGCCAATTCAACTTTTGGCAATTGGATACAGTACTCATAGCCTGGCAAAGGAAATACTGTAGCCGGGAACTGATCCAAAGTTTTAAACTCACCATCGATGTGGCGGCAAAGAATAACTTTGCCGGACATCAAAGCATTAAAGGCTTCTTGATTTGAAATTAAGTTAGTCATATTAAATTCCTGCCTCTAATTAGTGATGAAGTGGTTGAGTTTGGTTTTGTTGCTGAGTATTGGAATTAAAATTCCATCCCATTTGATCTGCACGAGCTCGACATGCATTAGAGATCCCAGCGGCATATTGTGAATTTGCAAAAGTAGCAATGGCTTTATCCAGGGTTGATGGATATTTGGCATTTTTGATACTGGCAAGCGCATTGTTATAACGCTGAGCTAATGATTGAGTGCTATTGTTTGCTTGTCGGCTTTGATTAGATTGCTGACCTTGATTATTGTTATTACGATTGCTTTGATTTTTGGATGCTTGGTCCATTTGTTGATGATATTCATTAGTGTCATAGTCCTTAGTGTCATCAATAAGGAACAATCCATTTAAAGCGTATTTACGAGCGTAAGAGCTTGATGCGCCAAATGTTTGAGCAACGTCCATACCTTTCTTATTAACGTCAACACCAGCATGAGCCGTTACAGTAATCTCTTTACCTTCTGCATCTGTAAATACAGCTTTTGCAGTAATTACGACAACTGAGCCAACTTGTTGAACTTCATCTGTAAGGACGAGTGTTGCGCCTAATTCATTTAAATGTGGTTTAACTGCTTCAAGAATGTCTTCACAGTTACGGTATTTATATTTTCCAAAATCATTAGTTTTGTTTTTTGGAGCTTTCAATTCTTGCTGAATTTTATGTAATGCATTGTTTTGATTAGTCATGATGCCACCCAATTAATAACGAGAGTTTTTATAAGCGATACGTTGCTCTGCGCTGTATCGTTGGGGTTGAGTACGGTTCTTTTGTTCAATAGCGCGGTGATAATTAACACCACCTTTAAATTCAGGCTTGAACCATTTTTGTGATAATTCATCCGTAGTAATAGGGCGCGGCTCGCTATCTTGTGAATCTTTTACAAGCACGTTGTACCAGTTAAAAGGCTGAGCTCTTTTCCCACCAGCAAACTCTTTGTCAAAGTCTGGCGTAAAATCTAAAGTCAGCTTGGCCAAATAAATTTTCGGCCCAAGACGCACATGGTAGAAACCTTCCTGGTCTTTAAGAAGAAACTGACGAAATGGTGTGGTGAAGGTCTTTTTCATTACTTAGTTCCTCCACCAGGTGATTTCTTTCAATAAAGCCAACGAGAAGGGCGTTTATATTTCGATGATCGATGTAATCTGTAAAATCTTTATAAGGTTTGCCGTTTGCGTCTTTAACGTTAATTTCACCTAGCTCAGTAATATCTACGGCGATAAAGTCAGAACCAGGAACACCATAGTCATCTTTGTGAGCTGAATATTTAAAATCAAAATCCAAGGTAAAGCCGTCCAGATTAACTGAAGCAATACCAGAATCTTTACTAGTGATTTGAAGTGTTTTAACGCCGTATACGCTAGGCGTAGTGTTGGGAACAAATACTTTATTTGTATTGGTGCTTGATTCAGCAGTTTGAAAACCGCAGTTATTTAGAGTTACCGTAGCAATAGCAGCTGATACGCCAATAGCTAAGTAATACTTGTATGGGTTTGCTTTTACGTTCATAATTGATCTCGCTGTAAGGAAAAAGCACATCGGAAGGTCAAAGGGTCGGTGTGCTTTTTTGTTGTCTGTGAGAGAATGGTAAGCTAACTTACTTTTTTTGGTCAAGGATTATGGTAACTAAAATTACTTTTATTTTTGATGGAACTTACTTTTATGTTTTAATAGACAAAAGAAAACCCACCGTGGTGGTGGGCTAGATGAGGATGTTAACAATGGACCAAAAGACTTTAGATTTTCTTGAAGACTTGCATGAGATTACAAACAAACATGGAGTCTATATATCAACACTGTTGGATGGTTCTGGTAATATCAAGAGCACATTACATCTAATTCCTATAGAAAGTGGCATTCAATCTGCTGGATATTATGTGCTAAATAGTGAAAGTAACGAGATTGTATTTGATTGGTGTTAAACAAGCCTAACACTTAGACCAGAGTTTGGTCCTGCTGGTAAACCGAGTGCTGTATCTAACCCGTTAGATCTTAGATCGTCAAGTAGTTTACTTGGATCAATAAATTCACCAATCTTTTGCTGGGATGCAGTTCTTGCATTGGATACATTTTTTGCCCGATAAACTTGAAGTGATTTATTGGTTTCAATTGCAACTAAACAAAGAGCCCTTACATAAAAGCGATTAAATTGATCTTCTGATAAAGTTTCATGAGCATTAAAGGGGACCTTCTTAAGTCCTGTTTTGGTTTGCTCCATTGAATTAAATCTACCATCTTGACGTAACTCGTTACCTAGTGACACTTCATCACCATCAGTAACATGTTTGATCAAAATATTGGGGTAGTCATTAATGCCTTTTTGACTAAATCTTTTGCTGATGTATAGGTTTTTATTGGAAATATCAAGTTGGATTTCTAGCAGCATTTTTTCACGAACATCTTGATTTAAATCTTCGAAATTAAAACTCATTTTTCTCTCCACCTGATTATTTTGAAGGGCCGTGTCAGGTCACGGTATTAAATTTCTTGTTGCCCTGAAAACTCAATTCTTGATAAATAATCAATAGGAAGAGCCTTCTTCTCACCTGTGATGGTTTCAAAATGAATCCAAATGGCAGCGGCTTCATTTTCAAAATTAATGCTGATTAGTTTCACTAGATTGTAGGGCTCTGCTGTACCAGACATTCTGATATTAAAGCGACAATTTTCTTCACGAACAAAGGAGATGAGCATCTGGTGTATAGCCATCTGCTCTGTACTTGTTAAGCTTCTATATTCGTGAAGTTCTGGCTGTCTATATTTTTTGCTCATAAGGTTTTACTCTTTTGTATTATCAATCCGTTGTCTAAGCTTACCTTCCTGCACCATTTGCTCATTAGTGAGTACAGGAATAAAGAAGCTATCACCAATTCCTTTTGAAAGAATCTTTACCTCATCGACAGTAAGCACTAATGCTTCATGATTTGCAGCAGCATCATTAATTCTAGTAATAATTTGATTGATTGGCAGTTTTGAATTGTCCATCTTACTTATTCTCCTAAGGGTAAAATATTTTTAATGAGCTTGGGGATGTTCTTGTCTATGCTGGCTCGGAGGAACGATGTCAGTGATAGCGGTAATGCTTTCAACTTCATCCATATTAAATGTGAGACGCTCACCGCCATTCACTGCTATAAGACTCAATACATCATTTTGTATACCAATGAATTCTTTAATTGTGCATCGCCCATCTTTAAGACATACCTGAACAAATTCCATTGGTACAAGTTCTGCATCAGGATCACATACTACATACCAACCATTACGAATGGCTGGGAACATTGAGTCTCCAGTACCCTTTATGCCATAAGCCCTTGCTCCAGCAGTATGAGTAGGAACATAACCATCACCACCATTACCCTCGTAACCCATGTCTGTGAAGTACCCATCTAGGCCCATTTTTGAATAGGCCTTTACGGGAACATATCTTTTTTGAGGTGGGAATGGCTGAACAGGCATTTCAATAAACTTAACAGCATCCTCACTATCAGGAATATTGTACTTTTTCTTAAATGCCTCGATATCCAACTTTTTAAATTGGGGAACATTGTTTTCAAATTGACTAGCAGCAACCTCTGGATCTTTGCCAGTCAGTAGCCACTCTGGTGTTGTATCTAAAGCTTTAGCAAGGGCAAGGAGGCTTTCATGCTTAGGAATGTTTTCATCCTTCTCCCAATAAATTACAGATGTTTTAGACACACCTACCACATCAGCTAGTTGTTGTTGCGTTAATTTTTTTACTTTACGCAATTGCTTTAGTCGAGTACCAAGAGTTTCCATCACAAAACACCATTGAGATATGTAAGTAATCTTACCAATTGACAAGGTAAGTTTAATGTTATTTAATTAGGTAAGTTAAATTACTTTTAGGGTAACTTAGGTGACTAAATCTGAAGCGCTAACCCTACTTAGCTGTACTGTTACGCAGTTGGCTTTGAAATTGGGGATTTCTCATAACGCAATTAGCCAGTGGGAAGAGGAAAAGATTCCCTTAGCCCGTGAGTATCAAATCCGTGATTTAGCGCAGGGCAGAGAGCCTCTAAAAAACAAAGTTGTTGAATAAGGACGTACAAATGAGTCTTGAAAAAGAAGATCTTCGCTTGAAGATGCTCCCCGACATGATGGAGCGTTTGCGATTGATCGCGGATGTTCGTGGTAACGAGTATGCACATCAAGCTGTAGTCCTCTTAGAGAAAGCCATTATGGGTGAATATCATGAAGTTAGCTTAATGCTTGAAAGGGCTGAAAAAAATAGGAAGAAACGGGAGCGTTTGGGACTACTTGGGAAGGTTGAGGAAAGCCCTGAATCTCAAATTTTAGAAATAAAAAAAGCCTGATTGACTCTATCAGACTTTTTAGTCCACCAGCGCTTGAAGGAACCAATGAACATGCGAACTAATTTATCAGAACAAACGAATGAGCTCAACACCAAATTTCATCCATTAAAAAAGCCTGGAGATTGGAGTGCCCAGGCTTTCAGTTCATCGATAAAGGGAATCAAGAACATGAATAATTTATCAAATCAATCGACTGAACACAACCCACCAGAGTTTTTACCTGGTGATATGGTGGTGTTTACACATCAAAAATATGAAGACGTCTTACTTGAGGTAGTTGGTTTCTCTAGTGATCCAGAACTACTGAAAGTAAAACGTCTTAAAACAGCTCTATGTGGGTATGTCTTCATTGAGAATTTACGTCATGCCACGGTTGCTGAAATCAAGGCAAAACGCCGTTTAGCTGCACTAGTTATCTTGTTTGTGTCTGATATAGAGATGCACTACCAACGTGCCTTAGAGTCGCAAAAAGAGGTGTCTTGATATGATTATTTCTGAACAAAAACGACAGCAAAACATTCAGTCTTGGCATGAACCTGCTTTAAGAACCCTTACTGGTTTACTTGATAAGCGAAAGAAAAATTTAGAACGCCAAAACCGTGATGTGAATAACGCAGCAGTAACACGCGATGAGTTTATGCAAGCTCTTGTAGACCAACACGGCGCACATGGTATTTATCTTTACCATGCTGGCGTAATTATCTCGAGTCTTTACCGAGCTAAGCGCATTCGATACTTAGGTACTTTCATTCAAATTATTGAAGAAGGTGAGTTCTAGTGAGTAACTCATTAAGCATTAAAGTCATGAGGTACTTACATCATGAGTAAATACACCCCTAATTCCTTTCAAGTAACAAATGCATTTGTTGATGATGCAATGAATAAAATCTCAGATCCTGCGGTTAAGATTTATCTCATCATTAACCGTAAAACGCGTGGGTGGAATAAAGAGGATGATGCGCTATCTATATCTCAGTTAGAGAAGCTATCGGGTAAAAGTCGGCCTACGGTAGTTAAGTGCACAACTGAGCTTGTTAAGGTGGGATTGGTAAAACTTCATAAGCAATCAGTTCATGGAAATGTTTTTTCATTAACTGACAATTACAACGTTGGAGCCTTAATAAATTTCCCAAGCAAAAGTTCTGTATTGGTTCAAAGCTTAACGCTGTTTAAAGGTCAGCTAGTTAAAACGTTTAACTACCAGAAGCATCGCCCTAAAAAATCAAATCGAGGTAGAAAAAGTAAAAAACCACGCTTAAATTTTCCTCAACATTCAAACTTGCTAGTAAAAGCGTTTAACTACCTAGATAAACCTTACCAGTTAAACGGTTTAACCCCTGCTAGTAAAAGCGTTTTACCTTTACTGGTTAAAGCGTTTAACACACAAAACACACTATCAAAACACACTAATCAAAATAAAAAAAATACGTGGTTTGTTGTTGAAAATTTGAAATTAGAAATTTTTTCTATCAATCCGTCAATTGATACCAACGAGATTTTTAAAGCTGCATGGTTTGAGAGAGAGTTTAAAGCGTTCGAGGGTTTTAACCAGGATCGCAATCACTCCGATGATTTCATGGTTAAGTTTTTTGCAGAGTGGATGCTTAAAGCTCGCGCCAAATACGCAAAGATGAAAACACCAGCACCACGCTCTTTTGAAAATAAAAACTCAAGTGGCCAACAATCCCATTCTGAAAACACATTGTCGGAGGTAATAACTTTTGCCTCTGACAAACAGCTTTTTACTTTTGCACGCCGTCTTGTAAATCATCCTGATTTCAAAGATTCATTTTGTCATACCGGGGAATCTTGGATGGATGCTGGAAAGCGTATGGCCCAAAAGCTGGTAGATCCCGAGCAACAAAAACCATTTATTCCATATTTGATTGAGATGGGTTTTAAAACTCCATCAAAAGGAGCAAGCCATGCCTAAAGAAATATTAAAAAACCGTCCGGAAGGTGCGACACATTGGCAAGCTGGCGTGTATTACCGATTAAGTAAATACGGCGTTTGGGCAAAATGGGATGGAAGTTGGATCACTAGCTTTAAATGGCCGGGTGGAGTCATGACGCCATTATCAAGCGGGAATCTGGAAAAAGCGCTCAAGGGTGATGAATCTAAATGACTTCAATGAGCCTAGCTGATTACCGTGAATTATTTCCAATTCAGAAAAATAAAAAGCGCCGTTCAGCAACGCAAGGAACCAGACAGGCAAGTGAAGGTGAGACGGTTTTAGCAACACACTTAAGAGCATGCAGAATCGATTTTGAGCAGGAATATAAATTCCACCCAAAACGCAAATGGAGAGCAGATTTTTTAATTACCGGTACAAAGATTTTGATTGAGGTTGAAGGTGGGATTTGGAGCGGTGGACGCCATACGAGGGGTAAAGGTTATTTAGGGGACATGGAAAAATACAATGAAGCAGCAATGATGGGTTTTATAGTTTTACGGTTTAGTACAGAGCAAGTGAAGTCGGGCGTGGCGATTAAGCAGATTGAGCAATTGGTGGGATGAAAATGAATATGGCAGTACAACAACACATTTTACAAGCGGTCGATTGGTCTAAATTTGATTTAGAGGGTTGGTTACGTCAGTTTTACGCTTGGTCTGATGGTCGCACACAAACTATTTTGTCTATGATCAAGGTTCCAGTAGATAAAAAGATGACCCAGGAACAAAGGGAGGCTTTAATTGCTGAATACATGCTTTTACAGGATTATAAAAAGCCAAAGCCCTTAAAAGTTAAATGCCTTATCGATGATAATGAAGCTCGTGCAGTACAACGCCTTATCTTGGATATGCAAGGACGTAGTGAAGTTATGGATGAGTGGATGAATGCGATAATTACAAGATACTTCTTAAATAAAAGTTGGCTTGAGATGGTAAATCAAAAACGTACACAACATGATGCTCGTGAAGATGTTAGTTGTGGTTTGGCTGCATTACATTGTAAATACCCATTTATTAGATTCGATTTGAAGAATAGAGAGAAATAATTAGATTGACCCTGCGCAGGTAATATGGCATATTTGTATTACAGTGTTCGAAGTGTAATTAAAGCACTGGTATTAAAGCTCATCAAATGATGGGCTTTTTTGTTGCTCTGAATAACTTTAAGTAAAATAAGTTGCGTGTTTTGCGATTATGTGTATAATTTGTGACGAAGTTTGCATTTATTGAATGGTTTTTAGGTATTTCTCGCTTATGATGTGAATGGCCACTTATTCTATTCACATGAGTTTATGCCCGCAGCCATCCGTAGATGCGGGCTTTTTTAATTGCTTTATCAACTGTAGTACTATAAATACTACGATAACAAGAACCCTCAATGATCAGCGCAAATGTCATAAGGGGAAGCCTGCTCAATGAGTGGGCTTTTTTTATTCTGGATATAAAAATAAAAGAACTCGGCACTTTGGGGATGCCGAGTTCCAGTTGAGCCTGAACTTAGTAAGATGAATGGAGAAAATGATGCTGATGGTCCCGTATCAGATCGATCAACTACAAGTCCAAGAATAAATTATCAAGATATAATTTATAGCACAAGGTGACAACTTATATAAAAGATGTGTAATACGTCACAAGATTTTGCACATATTAACTTACATTTTGTAAATTAGCCGAGCGTATTCCGGCACTTGAAGCCCTGCTAAATATCGATTATTGGCAGGGTTTTTTCTTTTATATCGTTTTATCGTAAATAAATATGAGTATCCCATTATTGTGAATGGGCAACGGAGTTGATTATGAGTAAATTAATGAGCGCAAAAGAACGTGCTGGTGCGTTAGAAGGGTACGCTGGTGAAGATTTAGAGGCGAGTATTGATGCAGTTGATACACTTCATGATTTTGTTCATGTACAGCGCATTAAAAAGGTTGTTGTACAAATTCAGGAAGACAAGCTTCCTGAGTTTGAGAAGCATTTAGTTAAATTTTTTAAAAAGCATGGTTATAAAGCTACGATAGATTCTTGATCTTTTGTATTACTTTGGGATTTATTTTCATAGCTTTCTTCTGGGCTTTAAAAGCAACCTCAATTTCTTTTAATGCTTGAAGATAGGTTGAAATTAAGAATGATGCGTCAATTTCAGAGTCCTTACTTTCATTCGCGATTTTAATTTTAGTTAACTCTAAGGCTAGAATTTCTTTAGTTTCAGTTTTCATATTTTCTCCAATATTTATAGATAATTAAGATAAATGTTGGCACAAAGTCTTAATTTTATAATATCAGGGAAAGTGTATTTGGGTTTGAATATGAATGAGCTTGGTTTTCATGTTCCAGTTCGGCCAATGCCTCCAGAATGGATTTTTGAGTTAGATACTCCCAACTTTGCACCAGCACCAGAAATGTGGGATTGGATTCGACAGGTATTTTTAGATCCTAAATCTCAAATGTTTAACTCGGATCATCTGCATTTACGGTCATTTCGTTATCCAAATATTGCCGTGATGTGGGCTAGATCAGGCTTTAGTAAACAAGGACGTCAGGTCATTGGTACAACAGAGAAAGTCATGATCAATGCTGGCGGCTGGAAGCAGGAAAGACAAGAAGAACAATACATTCAATGGTTCAGATGTGTTCCTGAATACCTCATTACTTTTGATGCTTCATATTCTCGTATTGCTAATGATGTGGACTTTTGCGCTTTGGTTGAACATGAGCTTTATCACATTGCACATAAGAAAGACCAATACGGAACACCTGCATATAACAGAGAGACTGGCGCGCCAAAGTTAGCAATTCAAGGCCACGATGTAGAGGAATTTACAGGTGTTGTTCGCCGTTATGGGGCAAATAAAAGTGTGCAAAGAATGGTTGAGGCAGCGAATACAAGACCAGAGCTGTCACGTGCTGATGTTCATTACGCTTGTGGCACTTGTTACTTGAGGGTGGTTTAAATTTTTTTGCCATTCTTCTTAGACGTACTTAGACGGATTGGTGGAAATGGCACGTATTAATAAGAAGGTGAAGCTTTTCATCATTAGGATGCTTGCTGAGTTTGAAACGCCCACTGAGACTGCTAAAGCGGTAAAAGACATATTCAATTTAGATCTGACCAAACAGCAATGTGAAGCATACGATCCTACGAAGAAGATTGGAAAAGACTTAAGCCAGGAACTCCGAAATTTATTCTTTGATTATCGCCGTAAAGCCAATCAAGAGCTTGAGGCTATACCCATCGCAAATAAACGTTATCGGTTGCAGTTGCTGCAAGAATTGGTTGAAGAATACCCAAAGAACCCTATTTTGATCCCGAAATGGGCGGAGCAGGCGGCAAAAGAAATGGGTGGCTTATATACCAACAAGCAAGAAGTTGATCATACCAGTAAGGGTGAATCAATCAATAAACCTACAACGATTGAACTGGTAGGACCTCATGTCAAAGGTACAGATAGAACTACCACCTAAATTGATTCCATTATTTAGTGAGCCAAAATTACGTTATCGATCTTCATGGGGCGGACGTGGTTCGGCGAAGACCAGAACGTTTGCCAAGATGACTGCGATTAAAGGCTATATGTTTGCTGAAGCGGGAATGAGTGGAATGCTGCTTGGTGCACGTGAATATATGAATACGCTAGCTGATTCGTCTATGGAGGAAATCAAGCAGGCGATTCGTTCAGAGCCATTTCTGAATGCTTATTACGATATTGGCGAAAACTATATTCGTACCCGGAACCGCCGTGTGAATTATGGCTTCTGTGGTCTTCGGCATAATCTGGACAGCATCAAGTCAAAAGCCCGTATTTTACTTTGCTGGGTGGATGAAGCTGAAACTGTGAGTGAAGTTGCTTGGCGTAAATTGCTGCCTACCGTCCGTGAGGCTAATTCAGAAGTTTGGGTGACATGGAACCCTGAACGCCGTGATAGTCCAACCAGCCAGCGTTTCAGACATGAAGAAATCAGGGATGAGCTGACAGGCGAGTTAATTGGTCTCGGCGTCGAGATGAATTACTCAGATAACCCATGGTTTCCTGAAGAGCTGGAGCTGGAACGGCGCCGCGATCAGCAGAATCTAGCCCCTGAGGATTATGACTGGATCTGGGAGGGGGCCTATTTAGAAAATGCAGATGCACAAATCTTCCGGGGGAAATTCCAGAAAAAAGAATTCATGCCAGACCCTAAAACATGGGACGGTCCTTATCAAGGGCTGGACTTTGGTTTTGCCAATGATCCGACAGCATGCACACGGTCATGGATTTTTGAAGATTGTTTGTATATCGAATATGAAGGCGGCAAGGTTGGTCTTGAGCTAGATGATACGGTTGAGTATTTACAGGCAAAAATTCCTGAAGTTGAAAAGTATTCAATCGCCGCTGATAACGCCCGTCCTGAATCAATTAGTCATCTTAAAAAGAAAGGCTTACGGCGTATAACTGCCTGTGAAAAGGGCAAAGGATCTGTCGAGGATGGCATTGCATTTATTCGATCATTTAAACGGGTATATATCCATCCACGTTGTAAGGAAACTTATCAAGAGTTCAAGCTTTACTCGTATAAGAAAGACCGCCTCACAGACGAAGTGTTGCCAATCATTATTGATGCACATAACCACTATGTTGACTCACTCCGTTATGGACTGGAGAAGATTATGAAGCGCCGTGCGAGCATGAAAATCAGCTCTAAACTTGTTAATAGGGTAAGACGTAAATATGGCTAAAAAGAAACATGGCAAAGCGAATGTCCATAAAAAGCGAACGAGCGTTAAGTTAAAACAACGAGAATTGGAAGCGTTAGAAATCAGAAACCGAATCAATCAGCGGATTTTTGATGTGGTAAATACCTTGCAGCAGCAACGTGCTCAACAGGCAGACCAAGAATACAAGCTACCTGAAATTATGCCAGGTGTTGTACCTGAGGGGGGAGAATCCGCAATAGCACAAGATAGTGCTTGTTCTGGCATTACAGCCATGGTGAACCGCAACCCTCAATTTTATGGCGGCTTTGTTGGTTATGCTGCCTTGGCGCAAATGACACAATCCAGTGATTATCGTGCTGTACCTGAAACAACTGCTAATGAAATGACCCGTGAATGGGGCAAGGTGAAAGTGTTAGGAGAGGGGGCAAACGAGCTAAAAAGCCGTGTTAAAGCCATTGAGAAGTGTTTTAAAACTCTTGGTGTGCGTTCCCTGGTGCGAAAGCTAATTGAAACGGAAATGATTAACGGCCGAGCACAGCTTTTTATCAATATCAAAGGACATGAGGATGATGTAGATCTGCCTTTGTTGCTTGATAGTAAAAGCATTGTAAAGGGTAGTTTGGTCGGTTTTAAAGTGATCGAGCCAATGTGGACGACACCAGCGGAGTATAACTCAGTAGATCCAACGGCCCCCGACTTTTATAACCCGACCTCATGGTATGTGATGGGTAAAAAGATCAGTGCAGACCGCTTGATTACTTTAATTATGCGACCTGTTCCTGACCTGTTAAAGCCTGCTTATAACTTTGGCGGTATTCCAATCATTCAGCTCATGCAGCCTTACGTTGAGCGCTGGCAGCGTACCGTTGATGCGGTGAGTGATTTGATCCACGCTTTTTCGATGACTGGACTCAAAACAGATCTATCAGATGTGTTATCTGGGGATGAGGATGGCAGCAGCACGTTCCTACGCATGCAATTGTTTAATGAGTTCAAGAACAATCAAAATACTTGGCTATTGAATAAAGACAGTGAGGAGTTTTTCCAACTTAATACGCCATTGACTACGCTTGATACGCTGATGCAGAAAGCTCAAGAGCAAATGGCTGGACCGAGCAAAACCCCGATGGTGAAATTGTTAGGGATAACGCCTAGCGGTTTGAATGCCAATAGTGATGGTGAGATCCGTGTTTATTACGATTACATCATGTCATTGCTTGAGTCATTTATCCATGAGTGTATCGAGCAAATTTTACGAATCGTTCAATTACATTTGTTTGGTGAGATCCATGAGGAAATTGGATTCGAGTTTAACTCTTTACATCAAATGACTGATGAGCAACGTGCAAACACTAACAAAGCTAAAGCTGAAACGGCCGCAACGCTTGTAGAGGCTAAAATCATTAGTGAACATGAAGCTCGGACAAGTATTGCTCAGGATGAGTCTAGCGAATATTCAGGCATTGATGCGGATGCACAGCCAACATGGGACGAGTTAGATGATGAAGTTGAAAACGAAGCCCGTAACGCTGCCTGAGATTAAATCCAATGTAGGGAACGAGCGCCAGTTTTATAAAGCCATCATGAAGCTGATTAGGGATATGCAGGACGATATTAATCAAACGTTGATTAAAGAGTATCGGGCATCAGCACAGCGGGAAAAATTAGCAATGGATGGCGTAGCTGATTGGGTTGCTCATGTTGTTGAGTATTTGACAGATCAATGGAGCATAAAGCTTGATGATTTAGCCACAAAAATGGCAACACAGTTTATTGATAGCACCGTCAATTCTTATGACAAGTCGCTATTGAAACATTTGCGTGACGCTGGGTTCACAGTCCGTTTCCAAATGACCCCTTACATGTCGGATGTTTTAAAAGCTTCAGTTGCTGAAAACGTTGGGCTCATTAAGTCCATTGCATCGGGACACCTAGATAAAGTTCAAATGTATGTGTGGCAGTCTGTCAGTAATGGTTATGACTTGGCTGGCCTAACCAAGAACTTAAAGCATGAATATGGCATTACACAGCGTCGTGCTGCCCGTATTGCATCGGATCAAGCAAACAAGGCTCATGCGGAATATGAGAGTGCTAGACGGCAAGAGCTTGGCATTAAGAAGGCTATTTGGCTGCATTCTCATGCTGGAAAAAAACCAAGACCCTCACACGTTGCTGCACATGGAAAAACCTTTGATGTGGTTAAGGGCATGTATCTGGACGGTCAGTGGGTTAAACCTGGGCAATTGATTCATTGCCGCTGTGGGAGTAAAGCAATTATTGATGAAGGGGTTTTATTAAATGTGGCCTAAATTAATCGCGATGGATTCATCATCCGTAAGGCGATATGACGGCAATGGGCATCTCATCATTGAGCGAACGGTGATTACCAAGTGTGGGGTGAATGAGTACCTTGGTAAAGAGATACCTGGCTACGAGCAGTTAGGTTTAGACCCTAAAAAAATCTATCGCTTATTACGAGATCCGGAAGAGCTGTCAAAGGCTCTTTTTACGTTTAGAGGGGTTCAATTTTTATTACGTCATATCCCTGTCAGTGCTGAAAAGCCTCAGAAAGACTCTACAGCTGGTGCAATCGGCACAGAGATCGAAATGGAGGATGGCATTGTTTACAGCTCAATGCGCGTATGGGATGCCAAAGCGATCCGTTACATCGAAACAGAAACGCTTAATGAGATTTCTGCTGGTTATGCATATACCCCCGATATGACACCAGGTGAATGGAATGGCCAGCCATATGATGGCGTTATGCGAGATATTCACGGCAATCATGTTGCTTTAGTTAAACACGGTCGTATCGGTACAGATGCGGTTATTGCAGATCATCTACCAGATGAATTAAGAGAGAGACAAATGGGTAATAAAACCAAATTGAAAAAAGGTGCAGTTGGGCGAATTGCAAAAGTCATTCAAGGTTTTGCAATGGACTCAGAAAATCCAGAACTTGGGCAAGATCAAGTGGAGGACGTTGTAGAGGCGGTTACTCAGGAAATTGAAGAGGAGCCTGAAAAAGTAACCTTAGGTGCCGATGAAGTTAAAGCGGGCTTGGCAGCATTAGACGAGGATATTGTTAAAGAGATCCTCACTGAATTGGGCTTAGCTCCGACAGCGGCAGATGGTGGTGATGACTTACCAGGTACTGCTATGGATAGCGCTGAAGTCCTGAATAAGGCGAAAGCTGAAGCACGTCAAGAAGTTGTGGCTTTATTCGCAGCTCGTGAAGAAGTGAAGCCATTGGTCGGTGTTATTGCCATGGATAGCGCTTTAGATACTGCAGAGGCGATTTACAAGCATGCGCTAGACACAAAGGGTGTTGATACAGCTAACGTCCCACCAACAGCGTATAAGGCCATGGTCGGGCTATTAAAGAGCAGTACACAGAACCAGCAGGCGACACGCGCACCACGCTTGGCATTGGACAGTGATGCATCGGTACAAACCGCAAAACAAGTGAGCCGTTTTGGTTAATAAAGAGGATATAAAGATGGGTTTTCAAAAATCAGTCAATGGTGATTTGCCAATTGGTGTAGCTGGAGATTTTGCCTCAACGAATCCTTATGCCTCAGTTATTGCAGGTGAAGGTGGTTTGATCGTTGGTGATGAACCGGTGACGGTTGGTAATTTCGCTTGGGCAGATGATGAGGGTGTTGTTAGCCCGAAAAAAGTTGATGGTGGTGTATTGGGCTTTGTTGGCCGCAGTTATACCGCAACAATTCTTGAGCATCGTGTGGAGGCTTCTATGGAGATTCCTGCGGGTACAGGGATTACCTTATTGGCAAAAGGTGACTTTTTTGCATTCTTTGAAGATGGGGCTGAAATTGGTCAAAAAGTTCTCGCCAGTGAAGATGATGGGCATGTAAAAGCTGCTGAAGATGTTGAGGGAGGCTATATCGATACAGGTTATACCGTTGCTTCAAAAGCTGAAGCAGGCCGTGTTGCTAAAATTACAAAACAATAAGGAGATAAATTAAATGCCAATTGATTTTAATATGCTTGCAGAGCGTGCTGGTATTCACTTTATGACCGGTCGTGAAATGGTAGAGCTTACCGATGCAGCCCGTGCCGACATTGCTAGCATAGCAATGGATAGCGCGTTAATGACTACTGCAAATAGTGGTGTTTTATCAATGTTCACCACTCACCTAGATCCTCGTGTCATCGATACCATTGTTAAACCAATGAAAATGGCTGAAGCATTTAAGGAAGTGAAAAAAGGTGACTGGACTTCACAAGAGGTCCGTTTTATGGCTGTTGAGAGTACGGGGGAGACGTCGACTTATGGAGACCATAGCAATAATGGCATGTCCGGTGCTAATGCTTCATTTCCATTGCGTGAAACCTACCATTATCAAACCATCATTAACGTGGGCGAGCAAGAGGCTGCAATTGCGGGAACCGCTGGTCTAGATTTAGCATCACGCAAACAAATAGCCGCATCTTTGGCGCTCAATAAATTCCAAAACAAATCATACATTTTTGGAGTTAAGGGCAAGAAGCTCTACGGGACTTTGAATGATCCGGATCTAGAGCCGGCAATCACCTCTCAAAAATGGGAGGAGATTGAAGATGCCGATGTACTGTATGGCACGATTCAAAAATTGTTTAAGCAATTGGTTAAACAATCGGGCGGTATTATTGACCGTGAAACAGCAATGACGATGCTGTTATCATCTGAAGCAGAGTCTTATTTTACAATCACCAATGGTTTTGGGGTAAACGTTACTGATTTACTTAAAAAGAACTTTCCAAACTTAACTATTGTGACGGTTCCTGAATATGAAACGACAGCAGCCGGGCAAATGGTGCAGCTCTATGTTGATGAGCATGAAGGACAACCCGTGGTTGAATTAGGCTTTACTGAGAAAATGCGAGCGCATGCATTAATTCCTCAACTCTCCAGCTATAAGCAAAAACGTTCTCAGGGGACATGCGGTGCAGTGATTTATTTCCCGTTCCTTGTGGCAACGATGATCGTTTCTTAACAGCATTTTTGATTTTTAAGATACTGCCTAAAAGGGCAGTTTTTCATTTTAAGGAGCCAAGAAAATGGCAGAAGCAAAAGCACCAGTCAAAACAAGTCGTGGACGTGCAGCGGTAAAAACAGCAGCAGCCCAAACCCCAACAGGGACCATGGTTACAATTGGTTGTAAATTACCGACGGGTTTTGTGATGCAAGTTGAAAAAACTTGTATCTCAATCAATGGAGCTAATACCTCTAAGCTCATTGGTGGGCACGGTATTACTGAAGATGTTCCTTTGACATTTTGGGAAGCTTGGGTCGCTGAGCATAAAAACCATGACTTTTACTTAAATGGCCTTGTCTTTGCTAATAGTAAATTGAAGTCCACCGAATCTGAAGCAAAAGAAAAGGTGGATAACGCGTCTGGTACTGAACCACTCGATCAGAATGACAAAGGCACGGTGCATACCCGTACTGCAGATTAATAAGGGGGGCTTATGAGCGGTGTTGTTGAATTTGATCTTGCTAAATTTCGGCGACTGTACCCCAAAATCATGCTTGAGGATGAGCAGCTTGAGCAAAATTTTTTAAAGGCTGAAATGCTTTTAAATAATACCCCGAAGAGCTGCGTTACCAAGATCAAAGAACGTGAAATGCTATTGCTCTTATTGGTTGCACATATCTCAATGCTGCAGCAACGAGTAGAGGACGGGAACACTGCAACAGGACGTATTGCAAGTGCTTCAGAGGGAAGTGTTTCAGTATCATTCGATTATGGCACGTTAGCCAATAACGAGAAATGGTTCGTTCAAACGCCTTTCGGTGCTGAGTATTGGCAATTAACCGCTAAATATCGCTCTGTGCGTTACACAATGACACGATTCCCGATGAGGGTTAGACGATGAAAAAGGCCGGAAGTTTAAAAGCGTATTTAGCCAAGATTGCACAAGGACGCGCGGGGGTACGAGTGGGGGTGCTGGAGAATGCCACATATCCGGATGGTACATCCGTTGCTCATGTTGCGACTATACATGAGTATGGTGCAGAAATCCAAGTGCCTGAGCATACGACCACGATTTATCGCACAATCAAGGACAATGGAGAATTTAACCGTAACGGCCGTTTTGTGAGAAAAGAGAAATCTAATTTTGCAACAACACATATTGTCCCTGCCCACACCATAAGCATTCCCGCCCGCGCACCAATCCGTAGAACTATTGCCGAACACAGTGGTGAGTGGATTAAATCAATTGGGGATATGGTGACGAAAACGAGAGATATTCACCGTTCACTTGCTTTGTTAGGTGAGCAAATTAAGGGGGATATGACTGAGACGATTCTGACTTATACAGATCCACCGAATGCACCTTCTACAGTGAAGCGAAAGGGGTTTAATGCACCGTTACGTGATACTAGCCGTTTATCACGCTCAATCAGTTACGAGGTATTAGATCAGTGAATTTAAGAGGCCTGGCCAATGGCGTAACAAGTACTGTAAACCGAAACACTCCGGCAACTTTAAAAGTGAATATCGGGTATGAAACTAGCCCTTCCGGGAAACAGGTCCCAAAATTTGAGAATGAACCGGTTACCATCCAGCTTCAGAGTATCGAGACAAAAGATTTAGAACGTTTAAATCTTGTTTCGCAACAAGCTCAATATTCATTTGCTTATCTCAATGGTCGCGTATCGGCAATTCGACGGAGTAAGGGAGCTGGTTCGGAGCAACTCATTTTTAAGCCGTATGGAGAAGATGAAGAGGTGATATGGAATGTCACCAAGGTCATCGAATCTTATCCAAACTGGGTCAAGGTGCTGATATGCCGTCAATAACACATGAAGATCTATACACCGAAGTCCGAGCCTATTTGCTCGGACTTTTTGATTGTGAGGTGGTACAGGGGCGACAGAACGGCAGCCCATTACCGAACAATGGCATTTTGATGACGATTCTTTTTTCTCAAAACATTGGCACAAGCATTGATGATCATGACGAGGCCTTAAACCAAACAACGGTTTTACAGGCTCAAAACGTCATGCTTCAGCTGGATTTCTTTGGGGAAATGGCTCAAGCCCGGTCAACAAGAGTTTCAATGCTTTGGCGCAATGAATATACAACAGAGCGTCTCAAATTATGCCAGCCACTTTATTGCAATGACCCGAAAAGTCTTGACTTCATCAATGAACAAGACCGCTTTGAGGACCGTTGGATGATTGAGCTTTATTTGCAATACAACCCTCAAACTTCGTTTGAACAAACCTTCCTTGATCGGCCGATTTTAACTATAAACAAATTAGGAGATTAACGTGCTGCCTTCTATTCCGATGAAACGTATAGTCAGCATTAACCCGTCAGCGTTAGGCGTGGGTGGTTCAGCGCTTGGACTAAACACGGTATTACTGAGCGTAGATAGCATTTTTTCGATTAAATCCTATGCCAGTCCTGACGATGTGGCCTCAGTTTTTGGCTATGAAAGCCCTGAACACAAATTTGCTGAAGGCTATTTTGCTGGCTTTATCGGCTCAACAAAAAAACCTGAAGAACTTTATATCTCACGATATAACCAAAAGCCAATTGCAGCCAAATTGATTGGAGCCAGTTTAAAAAATATTGGTTTGGAGTCGATCAAAACAATTTTTAATGGTGAACTAGAGATTGTTGTAGATGGTGAGTTAAAAACTGCCAATATCGATCTTTCTAAAGCGACAAGCTTTAGTGATGCTGCAAATATTCTTGGTACAGCCTTAGGCGTTAAGTGCGAATTTAATTTTCACCTGCAGTCTCTCATTTTTTACTCAGGTAAAGAAGCTATGGACTCAAGTATTGGATTTGGTTCTGGAGAGGTTGCTACTTATCTCGGATTAACTAAAGCGGTTGGTGCGGTCGTTGATAATCATACGGGTGCTGAAGGTGTTAGTGAGTTAATGTTCCGGGTAACAAACTACACGCTGAATTTCTCAACGATTACTTATAGCCCGGATGCGTTCAGCTTAGAGCATCGTCAGGCAATGGCGTTATGGAATAGCAAACAAGACAGCCGGTTTTGGTTCGTAGCTTATGAAATGGAACCGAATGCACTGCTTGAAAACAACCCTGATAGTTTTGGTGGCTGGATCAAAGAGAACAACATTGAAGGTACGACAATTATCTATGGTGATCTTGAGCATGCTGCTTTAGCTTGTGGCTTTGCTGCATCCATTAATTTTGATGAATTCAATGGCAACACAACCATGGAGTTCCGTCGTCAAGGTGGTGTTAGCGCGTCAGTAACAGATGAACCTACCGCCAATGCGTTGGAGTCAAATGGATATACCTATTATGGCGCCTATGCAACAGCGAAAGACCGTTTTACTTTTTTCTCAAATACATGCGTTTCTGGGCAATTCAGTTGGGTAAATACCTATCTAAACCAAATTTATATGCATTCACAACTTCAGTTAGCAGGTATCAATCTGCTCATGGCGGCTAAGTCTGTACCGTATAACGATACGGGGAAAGCCATGCACCGCGCAGCGTATAAAGATCCAATTGATCAGATGATTAATTTTGGTGGTATTCAAAATGGAGTCGAATTGGATGAGCTGGAGAAAACTTTAATTAACCAGCAAGCTGGCTTTGATGCTGCTATGCAGCTGTATTTAGATGGCTGGTGTTTAGTCCTGGGCACAGCAACATCTGAGATACGTCGTAAACGTGCAGCTTTGCCTTCTATGCTTTGGTACACCGATGGCGGTAGCGTGCACCGCATCAATTTATCATCGATCAATATTCAATAATGGGGGTGTTTAAAAATGTCTAACTATCATGACCCAGGCACATTGACTTCAGCCAATGCAATTCTTCAGATCCGTTGTAAAGGGATCTACGATAATTTTGTAAAAATCCAAGGCTTTCAGGCTGATAATGCCTGGTCTATGGGGGATGCAAACTTAACCGAGTCCCGAGTCGGTACAGATGGGAAGCAAGCTTTTGGTTATACCCCGCATCAGGTGCAATGGGGCATCTTCTTGGAGGTTAATAGTCCTAGTCGTCGTATTTTTGAGAATATCCGCAAAGACTTTGTGAGGAACAAAGAAGCCCGTCTGGTTGAAATTATTGTCGAGTTGCCTTCGATTAAAGAGCGTCATACAGGATCTGGCACTTTTGCCAGCATGAGTGGTGGCCCAAATGGGAAAAAGCTTCTAGATGGCACGACTTATAACTTTAACATTATGACTGATGGCGGTGAGGAGATGAATTAATGGCTCGTAAAACAAAACGGGTCCCGATTAAAACGGGGCGTGATAAGGACAAGACCTTTTTAGTGACTGAAATGTCCGTGACTCAAGCAGATCGTTGGGCTATGCGTGCAATTTTCTCCTTAACGAAGGCGGGTGTGGATATTGAAGGCCTGAATGCAAGCAATGGCATGTTAGAAATGGCTAAGGTCGCAACCTCGGCTATTCAAGGACTCAGTACGGAAGAAGGCATGGAGCTGTTAAATGAGCTTTTAGAGTGCGTTCAAATTATTCCGAAAGGTGGGGATGCGCGTGAAGTGGAATGGGATGATGAGGTAGAGGAGTTCACCACCTTGTTTACATTACGCAAAGAGGCGTTGTTCCTGCATATTGATTTTTTAGTACAAGGCAATACCCAAGATTCGAGCGACGCGGGGTAAGTTTGCCGTTAAGAGCCGGTGCTCTTGCTGAAACAATCAATATCTCTACCGTAGCCAGTGCCGTATTAAAAACGGGGCTGGCTTCTTATTGTGAGTTGGACACCGTTCTCAGCTTAGAGGATGCCTTGAACATCATTGAAGCTGATCAAGTTGCTAAATATAACGAGCAGATTTGGGAGAGCATCAGAAATGAATATCGTTGAGGCTATTGGTATTTATGTCGGTTTGGATTTTGGTGATTTTAATGCCGATGCAGATAAAGCTATTAGCAAAAATGAAAAGCTAGAAAATGCCCTGGAGGATACCGAAAAAGCCGCGAAGAAAACAACAGCTTCAACCAAGGTGTTGAGTGAAGAACAGAAAAAAGCCAATAAAACTTTATCTGAAATGGGCAATGTGATTACAAGTGTGCACCGATTGCTTACGGGATTATTTACAACGCTTGCAATCAGCACCGGGTTTGCAAAGTTAGTTGCAGAGGCGCAGGCAACGAATAATGAATTATACAAGCTTGAAAAACAGCTCGGCATGCAAGCAGGATCAATTTCAGCTTGGCAAGGTGCGGCGACAATGGCAGGAGGTAGTGCAGAGGGTATGATTGCTTCCTTGAAGGGTTTGAACCGCAGTATCAGCGATTTAACCACTATGGGTGATGCAACTCTATTACCATTTCTTAATGAGCTTGGTGTCGGTGTTTTGGACAACATGGGCAATATGCGTGATATGGATAATATCTTGTTAGATATGTCTGAATCTTTCGCAGAGATGGATAAAAGTCGGGCTTATAGCTTAGGTGCCGGCATGGGACTGGATGAGGGAACAATTGAAACGCTCATGCAAGGCCGTGACGCACTGCAAGAAATGTTGGATCTGCAAAAGAATATTTATACATCAAGCGCCCAGGAACTTGAGGCCAGCCGAGAATTATCAAAACAACAAGCGCTGTTGCGTTCACAATATCAAGGCTTGAAGGTCATGCTTGGCAATACACTTGTGCCGATTCTGACCAAGATCACAGAAATAGTGAATAATTTTATAGGCTTCTTACACCGCAACGAAAAAACGGTTAAAAACGTTTTTGAAGGTCTGGCCATTGTCATAGGAGTCACTTTAATTCCTGTTATGTGGGCGGCAGCTGTAGCTGCTTGGGCCATGATAGCACCGTATTTACCATTACTTTTGATCGTCACTGCTTTAGGTGCAGCATTCATTCTACTTTACGATGATTATAAAACCTGGGCTGATGGCGGAGAGTCATTATTTGATTGGGGTGAATTCCAAAAAATTATTGGCTCTGTTGAGGGCATCGTTAACAAGGTGGGTAAAGCATTCGATTGGTTAAAAGGCAAGTACAAAGAATGGTCTGAGATTGCCAAGGAAAAAATCAAAGACGTTGCAAATAGTGGTGCAGACTGGTTAAAAATGAAGGGCTTTATTGATGAAAATGGTATTTCCCTTGATTCATTAAGAAATGGATTTAAAAATCTGGCAAATGACATTACAGCTGTTGTTATGCCTGAGCTTAAAAAGTTTATGGAAATCCTGAATAAATTACGAAAAGGTGATTTTAAGGGGGCTTTTGCAGATATTAAAAACATGATGCCAGATGTGGTTAATAACGGTGTTAAATCCGTTATTAAAACGGGAGCTGGTGCGTACGATAATCTTTTTGGGTTGGACTCAACCGATGATAAAAAGTCATTGTCTGGAGTGTTGCGTGGATTTAATCAAGATATTGATAGGCGCGCAGCAGAGAGTGTACCAGTAGAAAGTAAATCAATAACAAGCTCAGCCTCACAAAAAAGTAGAGGTAACTTAATTTCTGATTTTATTGGCAAGGGTGAGGGCCACTACAATTCTGTAAATTTAGGAAAGCGTTTTGGGTATAAATCAGGTACACGTAATTTGACTTCTATGACTGTGGCAGATGTTAAAGCTATGCAAGATAGTTATGCTGTTAATGCTGTTGGGAAATATCAAATTATTAGGGATACGATGCCCGATGTTATTAAAGGCATGAAATTAACGGGTAAGGAAAAATTTGATGAAGAAATGCAAGATAGAATGGGAGCTTGGTTGTTTTTTAATAAACGAAGTTCTTTGGGAGGGTATTTAAAAGGGAAGCACAATAATCGTAATTTAGCGGGTGATGAAGGAGCAAGAGAATGGGCATCTTTACCTGTTTTATCTGGTTCATTAACGACGAAGGTAGGTCAAAAAACTTACCATTCAAAACGCGGTGCCACTGCTTATTCCGATGGTGTAAATAAAGCTCAGCATTCAGCAAATTCGTTCGAGACTGCATTGGATCGTGCGAGAGCTGATTACTCCAGAGCAATTGAAAGTGGTCTGAGCGAGAAAGATGCGGAATTAGCGGCATTTAGAGGGCAGAATGTTAATAGCAATCAGCAATATGCATTATCTCAAGGTTCCTCAAGGGCTAATGCTATGATTTCTCAAGGCGCCCAAATACAACTGCAAGCAGCATCACACAAAGTAACAAACAACAATCAGAAACAGGTCGATGTTAATATTGGTGCTGTTACGGTTAACTCTGCATCAAATACGATTGACGGAACGGTGAATGACGGAATGCAAGCCACAATAAATAGTGTGAATCAAATGGTAACTGGGATGGTTTAATAAAAATGTTGATTATGTCACATTTTTGTCATATAGTGTGACTGACTCAGAGGGGGCTGGTAGCAGCATTACCAAGCTAAAGTTTCTTAGCCAACTGATCGACAGATTAGGACTAGGGAATGAGTTACAATGGGGGAACGGGGGAGTTACCCCATTGTATTTTTAAATTGAAGCTCATTTTATAGTGAGCTTTTTTTATGGTTCGGATTTCATTATTTTGATGAATTAGCTAGAGGGCGGAATAGGGAATTAAACTCATGGCATCAAAAAAGCCCAGAACATGGACAGGGACGGGGCTTAATTGAAGTTAACAAGAACAATGGCATATGTTAGTTAACACGGAATAATATAGCATCAAGTTCCAATGATATAGAATGAATCTAGTGTAACAAAAAGTGATGAGTAGCTTTAGACAGAGATATATTGATAATATACTTTCTACTTAGATTTATGACTGAGCCCAGTTTTCTAACTGTAAGGCTGGGACACGGTCAAACTATTTTGTATTATTCGTAATACGTATTAAATTAGACCTTTACTATTAATGATCGGTAGCTTTATTGTTTAGTAATAATTAGACTATATTTATACTTGGTTTTAAGGTGTGGAATACACATCAATTTTACAAATAAAACTATATTTGTTTAGCTTTTTTGGTAGCGATAATGAAAAACTTTTTATTTTTAGATTCAGTTCTATCGACAAAAATTGTAACTCTTGTTTATTGGCTCATGTTGTTATGCGTATGGATTCCTGGCCTTGGCCTTGTAATTATGGGTTTTTCAGGCACTGGAACCTATAATGGAGCTTCGGGTATTCTTATGGGTTCGGGATTACTCATTTTTGGTACGATCATAGCCCGTTTATGGTCGGAGTTGTGGGTCGTAATTTTTAAGATTCAACAAAATACTCGCCAGATTGCTTTATTATTACAAGAGTTAAAAGATCGTAATATACTCTAAGTAATTTCTGATTTAATCAAAAAAACCATCCTCAATCTGAGGGTGGTTTTTTTATGGGAGAACTTTATGCGTGGAATGCCAAATATTCCTAATTTTAAAGGATTAACTGAAGCGGGATTGAGTGCTGGCCTAAATCTTGGTGGTGCTGCTTTGATTAATAGTGTTTTTGGAAACTACTGGGGGATTTTTAGTGAATATGGTGTCCCGATCATTATGGTCGATTCGGTACTATCTGTTAAACATTCATCTAGCTCCAAAATCTCAAATGCTGCTGTCGAAAAAGGAAAATTCGCCAGTTACAACAAAGTGAATGAGCCATATAAGGCAACTGTGCAATTGTCCAAGGGAAGCGGTGGCACATTACAGCGTGGCACTTTCTTAGCTCAGATTGAGACATTAAAAAAAAGCACGCTGAAGTTTCATGTCGTTACGCCGGACTATGTGTATACCAATGCAAGTATTGTTGGCTTTGATCATGCGCGAACGGCTGAAGATGGCGCACAGCTTTTAAAGGTCAATGTGCAACTTGAGGAAGTTCAAGAGGCAAACATGGATTATCGATTTGAGGAAGTCCAAAATCCAAGTGATGCAAAGGTAAAAGATATTGGAGAGCAAGAGCCCAAGAAGCCGAGTAAATCACTTTTGAATTCCGCTTTAGGTGGTGGCGGGGTTAAAGGATTAATAGATGAAGTGGGGAGACGTACTGCAGATATGATGGGTGGCCTTGGCAATGTTTGAGATTCCGCTTAATGCATACCCTAATCAAGAGGTCAGCTTTATCATGAATGGCCAGCGTTGGACGCTTAACCTTGAGACCCGGTTAAACAATCTCTATGCAAGTGTTTCCAATGAAAGCCAGGGAACTATTGTTTTAAATCGGATCTGTTTAAACCGAGCCTTTTTTACAAGTAACCTGGTCTTTATCGATACTGAAGGTGCTGAGCACCCAGACTATAAGGGTCTGGGAGACAGCGGCCGTTTTAAGTTGGTGTGGTTTGATGAAAAGAAAAGTTCTTAAAGTGACCTTGACGATTGCAGGTAAGGATAAAAGTTTCACAGCCATCGATGGCAATGAGAATCAATTGTCATCCACCGGCCTAAGAGTTTCTTATCAAGGTTTATTTGGCAACGGTGCCCGTATGCCAATGGCTCAGATTAAGATTTATGGGTTAGCCCTAGAAAATATGTTGGATCTGCTTAAATTACGTTGGGGCACACTTGGTGCTCTTATGAATCGAGTCCGTATTGATGCGGGGGAGGAAGGGGAACCACTTTATAAAGTATTTGAAGGAAATATTACGTTTGCATATCCCGATATGCAAAATTCTCCGGATGTTGTCCTGGTCATCGAATCACAGGCTGCAATTTTAGAAAACTTAAAACCTGTATCACCTACTCCATTTGTGGGTGAGCAGGATGTTGCAGACATGATAAAAGTTCTTTGTGATGAAATCGGGTATCAATTTGAAAATAACGGAGTGAGCCAGGTCATAGAAGCTTGCTATTTTACTGATACTCAGATGGCTAAGATTCAAAAGCTGGCACGGGATGTAGACATCGATTTATACATTGAGCAAGGCTTAGTTGCCATTGCCCCAAAAGGAGCACCTCGGCGGCTAAAAATCCCCATTATTTCGCCTGATACTGGACTGGATGGGTATCCAACTCCAAGTATACAGGGCATATCTTTTAGATGTTTATACAACCCCGCAATTCGTTTTGGCGGGGTTGTTTCTATTCGGGATAGTCAAATTTCTATTTGCAATGGTGATTGGCGAGTTTTCGGGGTATGGGTCAACTTGGAGGCGAATACACCAGGCGGGAAATGGCATTGTGATGTGAACGCAACACATTTAAAGATGGGAGATAACAATGGATCTGAATGAGGATCTAATGCTCTTTAGTGTTGATCAATGCAAAGGCGCAGAACAAGAGCTATCGATCATTATGAATCTGGTCGGGAAGATCCAGACTGTTACCCTGGTTAAAGTGATATCGGTGCAAATTCCTGAAGATGGGATGATGGGAACCGTGAGTGTGCAGCCCATGGTTGCCCAGGTGAGTGGAGCGAAAACGATTATCGAGCATGGGGAAATTTCTAATATTCCTTATTTCCGATTACAGGGCGGTAAGAATGCAATCGTACTAGATCCTGAAAAGGATGATATTGGGATGTGTGGCTTTTGTTCCCGTGATATTTCAGCCATCAAGCGTACAAAGCAACCCGCAGCGCCGAATACTAAGCGTCAGTTTGACTGGTCAGATGGCCTTTACATGGGCGGCTATTTGAATGGAAAACCTGAGCAATATATTCAATTTTTAGCTGATGCAATCAAGATTCATTCCCCATACAAAATCATTTTAGATAGCCCCGAAGTTGAAGTGACAGGTGGCTTAACCGCCAAAGGCATCATTAAATCTTTAACTGACGTTATGGCCAAGGCGATTAGCGTGATTAAGCACGTGCATAAAGGTGTGACAAAAGGGGGAGACAATACGGGAGAATCTATTTGAACAAGACTTTATTTCTACATCCCGAAACATGGGATTTGGCATTAGATGTAGAGGGTAATATTGCCATGGCTACAGATACCTACCAAAAAGCCCAGGATATTTCGAGTGCATGTCGAACCTTTAAAAAGGACGTGTATCACAGACAGGAAGATGGCATTCCCTATTCTGAGGAGGTGCTAGGTAAAGGTAAATATTCATTAGCGTTGTACCGTAAACATTTAAATGATGCTGCGTTATCGATTCAAGGCGTAACAGAAGTAAATGCAGAGCTTTATCCATTAAAAGATCGGGGTGTTACAGGCCGTATTTTATTTGCTGATGAAGATGGGCAAAAGGGGGTAATTGGGTTATGAGTATCCCGAAGCTTGAAATTACAGAAAAGGGAATTTATGCACCGCCCACGGAGGCCGTTCTCGCTGGTGCATGGGAAATGTTGAAAGGTGCGTTCGGGAATAATCTTACTGAAGATTTACGCACGCCACAAGGACAGTTGGTCACATCGATTACGGCCATGGTTCAGGATGAGCGCAATCAAATGATTGAATTGTTGAATCTAACTGATCCCCGCTATTCAAAAGGCGTCTGGCAAGATGGTATTGGCCATATTTATTTTTTAGAGCGTAAGCGTCAAACTCGTTCGACTGCTGTATTAATCGCAATGGGGCTGAAAGGTGCAAAAATCCCACGTGGCACACAATTTCTTGATGTGAGTGGTTTGCTTTGGGAATGCTCCACTGATGCTGTTATTGGTGAGCACGGTGTTACAACAATCAATGTTCATTGCTTAACAGCAGGAACAATTAAAGCAGCGCCAAATACAATCAATCGCTTTTTAAAAGTAATACCTGGCATTGACCGGGTATTCAATGAGGCGGCAGCAATTGAAGGAAGGGAAGAGGAAAGCCATATCGATTTTGAAGAACGACGCCGCGAATCTGTTGCAGCTAATTCAAAAAATACCAATGCAGCCACCTATGGTGCTGTTGCGGACCTGGAGAATGTCATCAGTGTTTTTGTGGTGGATAACCCCACTGATGAAACTGTTTTGGTGGGCTCAACTGATTACCCGGTTATTCGTAACAGTATTTTGGTGTCAGTAGTCGGCGGTGATGAGCTTGATATTGCAAAAATGGCATTAACCAAGGCCGGCTCCGGTTGCTCATTTAATGGCAATACTGAAGTGACAATTAAAGACACGGATAACTTTCCAGAACGTCCACCCGTATATAAGGTCAAGATCTTACGACCTCAGCATATTCCTATCTATTTTAAAATTCGGCTTGAAGATGAAACCGCAATGTCAATTAAAGATGAAAAGGCCATGAAAAAAGCCATTGTTGATGCTATGCAAAGCGGTAAAAGCAAGGCCAAGATCGGCCACCCCGTGGTCGCACTACGCTTTGTGTGTCAGGTGACTGCCGTCACTAGTCTCATTCTTGAATCGATACAGATTAGCCGAGATCATCTGAATTTTAATGATGTGCTGGATTTTGGGGTGGATGAGTTTCCTTTTACCACGGAAGATTATATCGAGTTCGTATAATGAAAAATATTCAAGACACCTTGATGTCACAGTATGCCAATAGCCCGATCATATGCCAGCTCATCGAAGGCTTGAATTGTTGTATTGACCCAAGTAAAGATATTGAAGGTTTTTATCATTTGGCTTGGGATTTAAACACAGCACAAGGATTTGGTCTGGACATGTGGGGGCGTATTGTTGGGGTGGATCGTAATATTGGGGCACCGAATCCAGAAGCCGAAACCTTTGGGTTTAAAACACGTATCGCATCATTTTATCCATTTAATCAAAGGCCATTCAGTGCAGCTGGAACCAAGTATGCCTCATTTAATTTAAATGATCGGCAGTTTAGAACATTAATTCTGGTCAAGGCAGCATCTAATATTGTGCTGGCCACTGCACCCAATATTAACCGCTTTCTTAAGCTGCTATTTGATCAGCGTTGTTATTTCTTAATTATCGGGCATATGAAGGCCCGATATCTTTTTGAGTTTAATTTAAGGGCATTCGAGAGACTTCTAGTCTACAAACTTGAGTTACTCCCTAGACCGAGTGGTGTTTTAGTGGATTACAAAGAGATTGTCACTAAAAATATTTTTGGTTTCGCAGGCACAGGCTTTCAGCCATTTAATCAAGGAGTATTGGCTTAATGAACAACCCGACACTGATTGCTCTGCCTTTTGCATTCAATGGTAAGCGTAACAAAATAGAAAATGAGCGACAAAGTGGGCAGGATCTAGAGGATGCGACCTGGTCCATCGGATTCCCCCCGATTACCATGACCGCGGTAGAAGAAGGCGGCTTGCCCCCAAAAGGGTTAGATTTTAATGGTCTATTTTATGAGTTATCTGACAATACCGTGTTTCTGGCGAAAGGAGGACGTTATCAATATGATGCCGATTATGCCAAAGCGATTGGAGGGTATCCACAAGGGGCCATTCTTCTTTCCGTTGATCGCACCTGCGAATATATCAGCTTGATTGATGGCAATCTGTCTGATCCAAACGATGAAGCCAATTCCGAGAGTTGGAAGCTTTATGCGGGTGAAGGTTCTGTTGTTGAAGCTTCGACCGATGTGGCTGGTGTTGTTAAGCTGAATGATACTCTCACGAGTGATAGTAACCAGGAAGCCCTCACCGCAAAACAAGGTAAGGTTCTAAAGGGCCTGGTAGATGAAAAGCTAGGCAAGAATGAAACCGCAGCCAGTGCAGCTAAGCTCAGTTCCGCACGGACCTTCAATTATAGTGGGGCTGCTACGGGATCAGTGAGTTTCGATGGCTCTAAAGATGTGACCTGTGTGTTGACTTTGGCCAATTCCGGTGTTGAAGCGGGGACTTATAGCTCGACGATCGAGATACCGTCGATTACCGTAAATGCCAAGGGATTAATCACAGCGTTCTCATCTAATCCAATTCGCCTGGCCAGCAGCACACAGACAGGGGTAGTTCAATTGGTAGATGCCTTTTCTGGCGGAGCAGATAAAGCATTGACGGCAGAACGTGGTAAAGAGCTCAATGATAAGAAAGCACCCAAGGAAAGCCCTACTTTTGCGTACAAAGCCACAATCATGAAGGGTAACACAGATGTTGGATTAGAGATTCGAGGGGAGAGTCTTTTTAACTCTTCTCTCAAAATTGGTGATTTTGGTGCATCAGGCTCAGCCAGAAGTGGATTTAAGGTCCGCCATCCATTAACTAACGGTGAGGTGACTTTTCTATTTCCATTAAAAGATCCTGATACCGTTGCGATATTAGCCACTTTAGCGGATTTACCGAGCAATATTGATCCGATTCTTTATGCACCGGTCCCTTATAGCAAGGCAACACCACCGACTGGGTATTTAGTAATGCAGGGGCAGTCCATCTCAGCTGAGCTCTATCCGAACTTATCTAAGTTATATGGCAGCGTTTTACCTGATATGCGCGGTGAGTTTATCCGGGGCTATGACAATGGCCGTGGTGTGGATGCCGGGCGTTCGATCTTAAGTGGCCAACAAGATGCGATTCGCAACATCACCGGGACAATTGAAGCAAGTCTATTAAGTTCTGCGAAAGGAAGTGGAGCTTTTGGTGATATTTCTCCAAGTGGTGGGCATGGCGGAGGTAGTAATGAATCTGATACTCGAAAAAGCACTACTTTTGATGCCTCAAGAGTCGTGCCTACAGCGAGTGAAAATCGACCAAGGAACATTGCATTTAATTATATTGTCAAGGCAGGTTAAGAAATGACGACATTTACAGATAAAGATCGGATGATTATGGCTTATAGTTTTGATCCAGTTGATCAACGGTTGGTGGGGAGTTTTGAGTACTTTTGGGCTGTGGGAACCGGGTTAGCGGCACATAGTACCCGGGTTGAGCCTCCGGCCATAGAAGATGGGATGATCCCGGTGTTTGATGAGGAACGTCAATCCTGGAGTCTAACAGAGGATCATCGTTGCAAGGTCGTGTATTCAATTCAAGATCAGAGCAGTGAAATTGTGGATTATATTGGCCCGATTAAGGACGGGTATACGTTAACTCAACCAGATTCAGTTTATGAAAGCTGGCAGGGTGATCAGTGGGAAGATATCCGGACAGAAGAGGAAAAAGCTTTACAGAAACTCAGTCTATTTGCACCGTTAACTCGTCGGCAGTTTAAACTCGCTTTACTGGAAAATGGTCTATTAGTCCAGGTGGAACAAGCGATATCTGCTATTGAGGATGAGACACTTAAAACCCGGATTCAGATTGAGTATACCGAGTCAGAGAAGTTCGAGCGGATCAATGCATCAGTACAGTACATGTTAAGTGTTCTGGATCTCAATGAAGAACAAGTTGATGAGATGTGGCATTACGCAATGACACTTTAAAATCAGAATGAAATTATTTACAGCACCCAATCGGGTGCTTTTTTATTATTTAAAAATATCTGGAGAAATGAAAATGCATGAGCATTTATCTATCAAGGCACTCCCATGGGTTTTAAAAATTTTTGCGGCAATTGTAGGGGCTATATTCGCTTTAACTTTAAGTGGTGATATTGATAAAGAAGGACGAATTAAGATCAACATTGGTGTTGTGATGAAGTTTGTATTCAGTGTAGCCATTAGCTTGTTTGGTGGTGCTGCTTTCATTGAGTATTTTGGCTTGGGGAATTATTCACATATGGCACAAGGCTTTGTCATGTTGATGTTTGCGGTGTTTGGAATGCTGTGTATCGGTATTTTGTACCAGGCTGTGCAATTGATGAGAGGGAAGTCGCTTGCTGAAATCATTATTGAAGTGAAAGAAACATTTAGCTCAATTTTTAAATAAACCTTATCAAGATTTAATGCCGCCGTAGTGAACTGACCCTATAAAGTAGGACGGTTTTTATTCTTAACTTATTAGTTATTATATTTATTCACCTTTTAGAAAAGTTAATTTGTCATAATTAATTGTTAAATTCCTATTAAGGGTTATAACACTGGAAACAGAAATGACTTTAAAAGACCTTAATAAGCAGATTGATGATTTCAAGAGTAGTGGTAAGTCGCCGAAAAAATTGATTATTGGATATAAAACTTTTGCAGTTTTAATGGAAGATAATGATTTTCTGGATAAAGTTAAGAAGGATAAAGAAGATCCGGTGATTCGATATTACAAAGGGATTAAAATCAAAATGGTGACTGAAAAACATCATTTAGCAATTGAATAGTTTCACGTATTTTTTTAAAGGGCATATTTAGCATTCTTTTTATGTTTTACCCTCCGCCACCTCCGGGTGGTTTTTTTTCATCTAAAGGAAAGTGAAATGAGTACAAAACCATTTTTTGATGAAGCAAGAGTCATTGCTGGAGGCAAGCTTACACAACCACAAGTTGATGAACTTAATAAAGTGGTTGATTGGCTTGCACCAGGTGAAAAAACGACAAGCCAGATTGGTATAAATCTAATTTCAGGCTTTGAAAGTACCCAGCTTAAGGCTTATGACGATGGTGTTGGTGTTTGGACCATTGGCATCGGTACAACAGTTTACCCAAATGGTACCAAGGTAAAAAAAGGGGATACTTGCACACTCGAGCAAGCTAAATCGTACTTTAAATATGACTTAGCCAAATTTGAAAAGACCGTAAATGAATCTGTCGCAGTACCATTAACTCAAAACCAGTTCGATGCTTTGGTATCACTAACTTACAACATCGGATCTGGGGCATTTAAAGGTTCAACTCTGCTTAAAAGGCTAAATACCAAAGACTATTCCAGTGCTGCTGATCAATTTCTTGTATGGAATAAAGCTGATGGTAAAGTCCTAAACGGCCTAGTTCGTCGGCGTGCAGCAGAACGAGAACTATTTTTAAAGAAGTAATTTCTATGTGTGAACGTACGAAACTTCCCTTAATACTCACATTGTTATTAATTCTGTTATCAGGATGCACGGCCCATACGATTAATAGCAATGTTAGAGTAAGTATCTGCGTGCAGTGCGTTATGAGCTAGCATTTTGTACCAGTTCCCCAAGGTTGGCCAAAGCAGCTGCAGCCGTTGGCTAACTTTCTTGATTCATATAAGTTTTTGAAAAAAAGGGCAGCTAATAAGATTAAAACTATCATAAATGGTATTAATTTATTTCCAATATATGTTTACATTTTAATTCTTATATTAAATTGTTAATTTTTACTAAATATTATAAAAATATACCAAAAGGTAAAAATATTTAGCTGTATCAAAAATAATAGAAATTTTTATGACCAGCATTATATGATTTAATTAGGAGTCAACTTATGAAAAGAATCTTACTTTCTATTTTTCCAATATGTTTATGTTCTACTTCATTTGCGGGTGAAGTATTAACAAAGGATCACCTTGATAGACCTATTATCAAAAAAACTTTCGATATAAAAGATCAAAATGGAAATAATATAAAATTATCTCAAGATTTTCTCATTGTTGGAGAGGATGAGCTTTTATATCTTAGAGGATCATCTTCACCAGTAACATTAAAGTATGGAGAGGAAAAATGTCGCTCTGATGGTAAAGTCTTAGATATAGACTTTGGTTCTAAGATAATAAAGAGAAATCAACAGTATATACTTTCTTGCTCAAATGATAAAAATCTGAAAAATACGATTATTAATAAATCTTATTCATCATCACCACAAGAGCAGTCCTTAAAAGGCTTTAACGATGTTACATCTCTAAATCAATTTGGTGAAAAAATTATTACAAGAACATCAACAGCTATAGCACCAAATGGCCGAAAATATAATATACAGCAGCAGTTTCAGGAAATCTCGGAAAATAAATTATTGTATATTTTAAATAGTTCAACACCTGAGACATTGCAATATAATAACGAGCTGTGTAAATCTGTGGGAGGGATAGATGCTACAGATAAAGGGGTTCGTTTAATTAGTAAAGATGCGACATCTGCTATCATATGTGACAATGTAAAAAAAAATAATATAGATACTGTCAGTTCCACTAGACAGAGTTGCAATATTAGTGCTCTGTCAAATAGTGATTATAACGGTAGAGCATATGCAAACAATATTGTATCTGGTACGGTCTATTATACGAATGCCACGGGTAGTCTTATAAGAAGAATCACTGTTAATGGATACTCTAATGAAGCCATTGATTATTTATCTAATCAAACTGGTAATGGTCAAATTTTTCTAAATGCGTATATTGGTGCACCTAATACATATCCTATTGTTACTACTGGTCAATTAGGATGTTCTAGCTCATCTCAAGGTGTGCTGATTGCAAGCTGATTAAGCCCACACCTTAATCTTGCTAAGGATGTTTTTTATAGCAATGTAACAATGTAAATGTCTCGATTTGCGTTAAAGCTCTTTGAAAAAGCCCTGAACTATCAGGGCTTTTCAATTAATTTTCCATTTCTGCTTCATAAAGTGATGTTAAAGTAGCCTTTAATTTTTCATCTTTAGTTTCTGCAATGTACTCTTGCATTTTCTCTTTATACTCAGGGTGTCCAGCTTTATATTTTGCATACAAGTATGAGAACTCGCCTATCTTATAATCAGGGTCGATCTTGTTTTCTGGTTTGTCAAGTTCCACTTTTAGAACCTCTGCAACATGATCATAGCACTTATTAACCAAAGTTGCTTCTTTCCCTTGCATGGTAAACAACTGACATCTAAATGTAAGTCTTGCTGTGTCATTCGGCTTCTCTGCAAGTTGCTTATCATTCAATGCGTGTGCTTTCTCATAGTCATTCAAAATCATATAAATATTCATTTGAAGTAGTTCACGTTTACGTTTGTCCGTGATCTTGTCTACATTGGGAAGTATCTCGCGCATGTGCTTCTGAAAGATTTCTTTATCTTCCATAGAATATTTCTGAATGTACTCATTATGCTTATCAATAATCTTCTGATCTTCGGCAGACAATGTTTTAGGTGCTATCGTCTCAGTTTTTACTTCTGTCTGTTTAGTGCCGTCAGACGCATTGCTGCAGCCGCTTAGAAGTACTGAACCAATAATAAATAGTGTTAAATAGTTTTTCATGCTTATGCTTGGGTCTGCTTTAGAGGGAATGCCTTTTTCTGGACCACATTTGGATTAAATGTATTATAAAAAGCCCTAAATAATTAGGGCTATTGCAATACATATCTATACAAGAAATGGTCTTTAATGAGCTTTTTGCTTAAATGGCATAGATTCAAGAATTTCTTTAATAACTGTTGGGTCCACTACGTTCTCATACATCGTATTAAAAGTATGCTTCTCATCTTCAGTGGTTTGAGCATTAACTAGATCTTTTAACTTTTGCTTATATTCAATATGACCGGCTTGGTACATGGCAGCGTAACTTGACCAGAGAGCATATTGCTTTTGTGGATTATCATTACTTAGTTTTTCGTATTGTGCCTGATATAGCTTAGCTGCTTTTTCATAACAGCTATTAATTTGGCTTTCTGGCTTTTGCAATTTTCTTTGAATTAAACACTGAGTTTCTTGAATGCTTGCCGTGCTATCTAAAGCAAGAATTTTTGTTGCCAAAATATCGGCTTCATTTAAATAACCTAATTGAAGTAGCACTTTTAATTTTAACTTTTGCACTTGTATGCTTGAATCATTGTCATCTGGAAACTTCTTTAAAAGCTTTTCCAGTTTTGCTTGCGTGGATGTAATGTCTGCTTCAGTCTGAAGAGAGCTCATAATTTCATTGAACTCTGCCACAAGTGGTTTTAATGCTTCCTTTTGGTTATTAGATTGCTTACTCTGCACTTGGGCGATTTCAGTTGTGCTATCAAAGTTATTACACGCAGCAACCGCGGCACTTAATAATAGAATCGTTAATAACTTATTCATAACTTTTTACACCTTGCGCGCCGCAGAGTTTAAGGAAAACTTATATTTTTTTATAGGAGGCATTGGATGCACAGAACCCACGGTATCCGAAATTACTGCGGTATATCCTAGTTCAAGTTCTACATCAACGAGCTGCAAATTTGGTTCTGGTAATTTGATAGTGCAACTTCCCAAAGGGGCCTTATTTTTATCTGCTGGCCAATACCCTTGATCGCTTTTTAACTTATGTCTGGCAATTTCTTTACCTTCCCGTGAAACAATTGCAGTCCCAAAAGGGTAGACAGTTCCCTTGTGACTCAAGGGAGCTGCATTAATAACTACACTTAAAAATAGTTCCTTGCCTTGAACTTTGTAGTTTAGAAAATAGCTTACAGCCCCATCCAGAGGTGTTACACCTTCATCACCTAAAAGAACAGCCTTATGGCTAATGTAGACATCTGTTTTATACTGCTCAATGTAAAAGTTTTCATATTTGTCTTCTCTAAAACTATTAGTTGTCTGCTGTTTTTGTGACATTGGAGCTGATGAGAATTTTGCAGCTGATGCTGATGCACCACCATTGTCTTGGACAACTAAGTTTTGTTGAGGCAGTAATTTGCAACCACATGAAAGTGAATCATTAACACGAGCAGCGGCTTTGCCGAAGATCTGCATGTTTGGATCACCGGAGACAATTGTTGCGACAATTTTATGTGTTGGGCAGGTAGCTTTATCACCGACACAAGCAACGGCAATACCGTCAATAAGGAACATACTGTTCCCCGAGATTACTTGGCCGCCTCCAGTTGTGGGGCAGCCTATAGTTATATATGGGGTTGCCAAAACTATTCCTTCTGATTTTCTTGAAGTGCCAGAATGATAGCAAAGAGGGATAGACAATGCTGTATAGTTTTATTTATCAGGGTGCACAGCTCATACGATCAATAACAATGTGACTGTACTGTAAGCATTAGTGTAAAAGCCCTCTGATGAGGGCTTCTATATTATTATTTATCTACTACATATTGGACGAATTGTTCTAAATCAGAAAAAGTGTAACTTCTTTTTTCCTGCTGAGTTGCATAGCTATATTTGTAATCTTTACTTTCCGGTTCTAGATTTAAGTAATCAGTCTCATCCACAAAAGTACAAGAGGCGACTAAATTTCCATTCTTAGTCTTTTTAAATGAAAAATTAACTTTATCATTTACTTGTACCATGCCACCATTTGGTGATTTTGCAATCAATTCCAAAGCTAAAGATACTTTTGTTCCACCATCGAAAAGAACATTAAATTCCGTATATCCATTATTTTCAATTTTTTCACCAGGGAAAAGTGAAAGAAACCAATTTTTCAAATCTTCTCTGTGTTGAGTAACGCCTGAAAGAATTTTTGATATATTTTGACGATTTTGTTCCTCTTGATCTTTATCTTTTTTTGCTTCATCTTTAATTTTTGTTAAATTAAGTGCCATTTTAAGTCCTTAAGTTTATTTATGAAATAAATATATAGTGTTAATTTTGATATTTTAAAGGTCAGCTATTTAATTTCGCGAATTATTCTTCTCATTTAATTATTAATAATAGTTCATCCTGCTTAAAAGGATTTCTACTCAATTTATCCCTACTCATCGACCAGGAACAAAACAAGGTCTAACTCCCAATTTCTTCTTTTCAAACTTGTTATGAACATCATCCATAGTCTACATCAATCATTTACCACATTCTTTAAGCCAAACATCCAGTAAGCTAGAAGGTTCACATGTGCCTGCCACCAACCTCTGAATTCGAGCAACACGTTCGTCAAGTTTAGGGTCATTACTGATTAGAGAATATGAATTTGGCGCGATCAGAACTGCCACAAGTCGAATAAACTCGATATTGGTTAACTCAGCAGGAGGTCGCCCGTATATAGTTGAGCTTGCCAAATGAAAACCAATCATCCACCCATTAGGACCATTTCCCATTTCAAGCGTATCTAACCAAAGGGCAAGAATCTGTTCTTTCGTTAGGTGGCGCTCAAGTCCGAGAGCATAACCAGTTTGACGTATCTTATTAAAGCCAGGACGAAACTGCTGAAAGGCGAGCCTTTTTGCCGCCGATTGAGTAATGGTAGTTAAGCCTGCACCAGCGGTAGAAAAGTCTACTCCAGAATGTTTTGAGAAATTTGGATCTTCAACTGTGAGTAAAATAGCCAGATGGTCTGCTCCTAAAGAGTCACCGCCACGATTTTGAATGATCAATTGATTAGCTCGAGTACGTAATTTATTTGCATCTGATGATGCATCCTGATACCCCTTTGCACCATATACTACAGCAATAACAAGCAAGAGAGCGAAAGTAAAGCTAATTGTAATTCCTGCATATTTAAGTATTTGAAACATTTTCTTATACATTCTGCCTCCCATTTTATAGTAAATTTACTAATCACTATGCCTCGAAAGTACCGTGCTGGCTGATCAAAACTAGAACAGTTACAGGCTATTTTGTATAATTTATTAATATAGCACAACTCAAATTTAAGAAATTTTATTGAGGCTATCCTTATACAGACTTAGAACAGGATGCCCTTTTGGCGAACTATACTAAGTTCATTGGGACAACCTAAATCTATTTTAGGCTCTTTAATCCAAGGAGCCGCGAGACCAAACACACTAATATTCATTCAATTTATTCTTTTTTAGAGAATAAGAGGGGAGCTTCATAATTAGGATAGATATGAGGTTTATATTCAAATGTTGGCTCAAATAGATCAAGTAAGTGAATTCTATCTTTTGCAATTGGTTCGTAGTTTGAGCACATCTTTTTAACTTTGTTATATTTGTGATTGATCAATTTTACTATTTAGGAAGATCTGGATAAGTTTAAAATCTTTGAGGTTTTATGGTCTATTAGATGTAGATAAATAGGGGGGAGATAAGTTAGCTAATTTCTGGCGGAAAAGTACACTTTTCAAATAAAATTAAGAAATCTATAAGATGCTTACATATTGCTTACATGAGAGTAGGTATTAAACAACCACTTAGGATTAATGCACCTAAGTGGTTGTTTTATTTGGTGGGCCCACCGTGACTTGAACACGGGACCAACGGATTATGAGTCCGCTGCTCTAACCAACTGAGCTATAGGCCCTATAAGCAAGAAAAGCTTTTAATCTCAAGGCTTTTCAGTGCGTGCAATACTAATCAATTTTTTAATTAAACACAAGTCATTTTCTAAAGTTGGCGCATAGTAGCCCAAAAAATATTGTGTTGTTTTGGTTAAATATTACAAGCGATAGTGATTCTAGCGTATGAGTACTTCGCGAGTAAAGTGAACTAAGTTATTTATCGATCAATTAGAACTTATTCCAGCCAGCAACTTATTGTGGTAGAGGCTTAATTATCTTTTCGATTCGAATTATTAATTCTTTTAAAATATATATTGTTTGAAATATAATCAATTTGTGGGAGGTTATTTGAATAATGCTGACAAGATTAAGTTAGATAAGTTTACCGAAAAATAGTAGAGTACAAGCAGATTTGTGCATGTATGTATCGTGTGCAATTTATAAATTTTCGATCGAAAATTATTTTAATAAAACTATGAGAATGTAATGATAATATTTATAGGATTAATTTTTTAGAACTTGTAAAGGACTTGTCCTTTGATTTTTGTAAGTCTAGATATAATCGAAAAACTACTTATAAAATATTGAGAGTCAAAGTAATTCGAAATAAATAATCTAATATATAGGATGAATAAAGCTTTAAAGATGAAAAGCGAAAAGAGATGAATAAAGGTGAGCTTATTTTTAAAATTAAGTACTTTATCTCATTTTATTAAAAAAATAGAACTTTTAAGTGGAAAAGTTCGAAATTTTTATCATTGAAATTTCTTTCTTTTCCTAATGTGTTTTCTATATAAAACTTAAAGTGTGATTGCTTTCACGTGGAATACAAATGATTGTATTTTATTAATTTTATTCTTGACTAAAATGCTAGGTTTTAATAAAGTATAAATGTATTTTTCCAAAATAAAAAACTATTGCTTAGTCCTGAAATACAGTAAGAAGCCTGCTTTTTAAGTAGGCTTCTTGCTTTGTATAATATTGACGGAAATAGGGCCTGAACAATAAGCTAAATCTTTAAAGCAAGCATATTTAATTTGAAGTAAAACTATAAAAAGAGATCAGATGTACTCGGAACTAAAGTATAAGAAATTATAAATTTTCTTGAATAATTTGGATGAGTTCTCGAGCCGCTTTAGATAATGGGCGGTCTTGAAGCCAAATTAAATAAATGGATAGAGGTAAATGATTTTTGGTATTTTTAAAATCTAAAAGAACTAAATGACCTTGATCGATTTTTTCTTGTACTAATGATAAAGGGAAATTTCCCCAACCGAGTCCTGCTTCAACCATATTAATTGCTGTTTGTAGACTATTCGTTTTCCAGTACATTGCACCAATAATTGAACGAGAATCTGTCATTTCATGGTCACTACTCGCTACTACAATTTGCCTAATATTGATTAACTCTTCAATAGAAAACGGCTTTGTTTTTTCTTGTAGAAGACTATGACTAGACGAAATAGTGGCAACTACTGTTTCAGTCATGACCAATTGCAGATTTTCACGCATTTTTATATTTAGGTCTGATCCCGCTAAGCATAGACTAATTTCTTCCGTATAAAGTAAATTGACGATGTCATCTTGAGGGGCAGTAATAACTTCTATATTAAGTAATGGGAATTTATCGGCTAATTTTTTTATTGAATAGAATAATAATTTGGTATTTACATCAGAGACAACACCAATACGTAATTTACTTTCAAGCCCTAAAGAAAGTTCATGGGCATGAGTACTAAATAGCCTAAGCTGTTCAGAAATAATGCGAGCCTGTGGTTCTAAAGCTAATGCTGTCGAAGTTGGAATGACCTTTCGATGGGTTCGTTCAAATAAGATATAACCCAATTCTGCTTCTAAATTAGCAATGGCCATGCTGACTGCTGAGGGGACCCGATTTAGTTTACGAGCGGCCGCAGAGAAAGATCCCGTATCTAGTACGGTGATGAAGAGTTCAATATTTTCACTGTTAAAATTCATTTTGATATCAGTTAAACTGAAAGCTATTAACTTTATATATGATTTTAACTGAAATTAAAATATAAAGAATTAAGCAGAGTTTATTGATTATGCAAGGTGTAAAGCGTCGAATCGTATATGTTTCTTCTTATGAAGTGATCGGAATGATTATTTCATCAGTAGGATTAGCTATCTTGGCCGGTGATAGTGTAGAACATACTGGGCCTCTATCTGTCATGATTACGACCATCGCTGTAACTTGGAATTTTATTTACAATGTTTTATATGAGAAGTGGGAGGCTAGACAAAGCAGTAATATCCGTACAGTCAAGCGTAGGGTTGGGCATGCAATTGGTTTTCAGCTTACCTTAGTTTTATTTTTGATTCCTCTTATTGCATGGTGGATGGATATTTCTCTGATTGCTGCTTTTTGGTTAGATGTGGCATTTATCATTATTATCCCGATATATACTTTTATATTTAATTGGAGTTTTGATAAGTTGTTTGGGCTTCCTGCTTCAGCACAGGTTAAAGCATTACAAAAATAGTTTTTTATCAATTTCAATAAGATATCAAAGTCATACTTTGATATCTTATGTTTGGGCTTTACTTAACTTGTTCGAGAGGTAACTGTTTTACAAACTTTAGTTGAGCTCTTTTAGCAAAAAAATAGTAGATCAAAGCTGTAGAGATAAGTCCCACTAGCCATGATAAATCGATCCCTCCTAACATTGCCGCGATTTGACCTGTATAGAATTTACTATTAATGAATGGCAGTTGAATCAAAATACCTAAAAAGTAGCAAGTAATACCAATTCGATTCCAGCGACCATACTTACCATTTGGGTCATATAGCGCATCTACATCACATTCTTCTTTAGAGATAAAGTAGTAATCAACCAGATTAATTGCGCTCCATGGAATAAAAAAAGTAAGTAAAAACAAAATAAATGCTTTAAAAGCACTTAAAAAAGTGTGCTCGCCAATAATTGCTATAAAGGTCGAAATCACAACCATAGCAAGGACAATGAGCAATCTTGTTATTTTTGAGATTTGATTTGTCGATTTGAAACTGTTCCAAACCGTAGCAACACACATAAAACTACCGTAAGCATTTAAGGTCGTCAGAGTAACTTTGCCAAAAGCAATACTAAAATATAAGAAGGTAACAACTAAGGCGATGGGGTTCATTCCAACCACATATTGAACCTCATTTCCAACAAAATTCCCGTTTGCAACCTGAGCAATCAAAACGCCTAAGCTCATGGAAATTTGTGAACCCACTAAAGAACCTAAGCCAACGGCCCAGAAAACGCGAGATGAAGACGTTTTAGTTGGAAGATAACGTGAGTAGTCTGCAACATAAGGTCCAAAAGAGATTTGCCAAGAAGCAGAAAGTGAAACTGCTAACAAAAATGAAGACCAACTGAAATGACGTACTGCTAAGAGTTCAGAAAAATCAGAAAGAGCTAAAATTTGAGTCAGAATAATAACAAAAGCAATCAAGCCAATAATACTAGCTACTTTGCCTACCACATGAATTAAGCGATATCCAATTGTTGCAAATAAGATAATAAAGCAAGCATAAATTAAGATGCCAGTTGTATTGCTGACATGTGCTAGATGTGCAATAGCTTTACCCGCGAGTACCTCACCAGTTGCAGTAAACCCCAGATACATGAGACAGACGAGTATGATTGGAATACACGCACCATATACCCCAAATTGAACACGACTTGAAATCATTTGTGGAAGGCCAAGTTTTGGACCTTGAGCAGCGTGTAGAGCCATGACAGCAGCACCAAAACACTGTCCCACAAATAAACCAATAATCGACCAAAAAACATCCCCGCCTAATACAACTGCTAGTGCCCCCGTCACAATGGCCGTGATTTGCAAATTGGCACCAAACCAGAGGGTGAATTGGGCAAACACTCCGCCATGTCTTTCATTCTCTGGAATAAAATCAATGCTTCGGTTTTCAATAAAACTACTATTTGGTTTCTCAGCCGATGAGTCCATTACACTCTCCTTGTCCTTTAAGAGTCCACTCTATTTTTATTAAGTCTGCATTTGTACAAACAAATACAAACATGTATATACAAGTAATTTTAAAAAGAATCAAATACTTTTTTAGGCTGTAGAACCTAAAAGTGGCTTAAATATTTCATAGATAAATAAAAAAATAATTAGACTGATATTATTTTTAATAGATTTAAATGATATAAAAATAATATATAAAAAAGCCCTCTATTGAGGGCCTGACTTTATACATTCGTGTCTAAGATAGCTTGAAAGAAAGTTGGAAGTTCAGAAAATTGGACGAGTTGGGTTTTATCTTCTTGTTTATAATAATACTGATAGTTTGGAGCTTCTGAATGATTATCGAGATATTGAGTTGCATCGGTAAATTGTGCTTTTGCAACTGGTTTGTCTTTTTTAAATTTCACAATAATAGGATTTACTGAGTTTAATTTTACCGGTACACCATTCTCAAATTTAGCAGTTTCAATTAATAAAGAAATTTTAAAATTTCCGAATGTTACGCAACAATGACCTCCATTTTCTGTTTTAATTTCTTGATCATGAAAAAGCTCTTTAAATAAATTCTTTAAAGATTCTCTATGCTTATCTAAAGCGATCTGAAAATCATGATCTTGTTGTCCAATTTTTTCTTGCTCTTCTTGCAGCAATTGGGCTTGCTTTTCAATGGTGGTGAAATCCAGCTTCATTTTAATATCTCCTTAGGTTGTTTTAAAACTATATATGGCAATCTTTTATTAAGTTTTAAAGAAACATATATTATTTGTTACAACGCAATAATTAAGATGAGCTTTTGTGATAAATAATTGAAAATGTAAAAATATATTTTTAAAAATAAAACTTATAAAATTAAAGAGTTTATTAAGTAAATATTTTTCTATTTTTTATTTGAAAATGCTGCTACATAATAAACATATGATTTTTAATGTAGCAGCATATTTCCTATTTTGTACAATGTTTTACTATAAGAGGCGTGCCTTTAATTTTTAAAAAACCTCCGCTGCTCATTACACCAAGCATTACTAAAGCTGTTCCTATTAATTGCCAGATGTTGAGCGATTGCCCTGTAAGTAGGGCGATCAGCATACTAAATACTGGTACAAAGTTAAAAAAGACGGAAGCACGTCCGGCTCCTAACTTTTGTATGCCATTAAACCAGAATAAATAAGCAATCATTGTAGAGCAGATAATGACATAACCCATGGCCAGATGTGCATTTACAGGCGCAGAAGTGATGGCTGTAAGAGGATCTTCAAATATCATACTTAACACGCCAAGTGTTATTGCCCCGAACATCATAGAAAAAGTCGTTGTTTCTAAAGGCGTGGCATTTTTTACATAGCGGCGAGATAGAACATTTGCTAAGCAAAATCCGAAAGCCCCTAATAATATAAATAGATCTCCAATGTCTATTTTCAGGTGAAGTAAAGTTGTTATATGCCCCTGACTAATGACGAGTAACACACCACTTAAGCCGAATAAAACACCTAAAAATTTACTAGGGGTAAGTTTTTCACCGTCCAAAATAATTGTCATTAATAGAGTCATCAACGGTGTGGTTGCCATAATTAAAGCACCATTCACAGCAGATGTAGTCTGTAAGCCATAAAAACAACCTATGTTGAATCCTGCAATGCCGACAACCCCAATAATAAGATAGATAAATAAATTTTGACTTAAGGCTGCCCATCTTAGTTTGCCTGTTATTGAAAAGATCAGAAGTAAGCTTAGGCTTGCAATTGAAAACCGTTCAGATGCGGCAGATAGCGGAGGCATATGTTGAATAATATAAGACATTGCATTAAATGCTGATCCCCAAAAAAACATCGTTAATACAACACCAGCATAGGCATAAGCCACCGTTCTGTTCATCGACAGGCTCCCACTAAGAAAGGTTTTATTCTGGGCAATTATATAAAGGTGTACAATTCCGTATTAATACACTTCTAATGTGAAAATTTGCACAATGATTGATTGGGAAAATTTACATTACTTTTCAGTTTTTACCGAAGAGAAGTCACTGTCAGCTGCCGCAAGAAAGTTGGGCGTAGATCATGCAACTGTATCCAGAAGAATTGCCCAGCTAGAACAAAACTTAAAACTTAAATTAGTGGATCGTAGACCACGCACATACATACTTACCCCTGATGGAGAACGTCTTGCACAAGTAGTTGCTCGTATGATGGAAGAAACGTTTTCTATTGAACGTTTAACTCAAGCTGGTCAGCAAGAAGTGATGGGTAGTGTTTCTATTAGTATGCCTCCTTTAACGGCTGCGCATCTCATCATGCCTCATCTGGGGAGATTTTATCGACATTATCCCCAATTAAAATTACGTGTACTCGGTGATGTTCATTATGTTTCTTTACAGCATAGTGAGGCTGATATTGCTGTACGATTTGGTCGTCCTAAAGATGAAAACTTAGTTGCTCGTAAAGTAGGTGAAATTCCTTTTGGGATATACGCTGCTCCAAATTATTTAGCCTCAACTGATTCTGAAAGTTATGAATGGATCAGCGTAGAAGTCGGGGGTGTACATGGTCAAAAACAGCAGAAGTTAAAAGAAAGATTAGGTAATAAAGAACCTATAATGGTTACAAATCATCCTGAGCTTCAGTGGAGAGCCGCATGTGGAGAAGCTGGGTTAGCTGTGTTACCTGATTTTTTAGGCACATTGAGTAATTTGGTCAGATTGCAAGATGATCACCCCATGAGTGCTGAAATCTGGTTGGTAACCCACGAAGATCTACGACATAGTCCTGCAATACGTGTAGTAATGGATTTTCTGGTGAGTTGTTTCGAGTCTTTTAGAACTTAAACTTGGTTAGTTAAATGCTTACTCTTAGAAGTCTGTTTAAAGAAGCTGCCATTTTTCCGCAGCTTCTTTTGAATTTAGTTAGATCAATAGGCTAGGTCAGACTAACTTCTATGCCTTCACGTAAATTAGATTGATCTTGACGAGAGTTTAAATCAATTTTGGCAAAAGACTTAGCAAGTAAACGTCTAGCAGCTGAATTAATAGGTTTTTCTACCCATTTAGGTAATTTTATCCCTAAAGGATTAGTTTCGGTTTTAGATACTTCGGTGGTTACTCTTGTTCCCATAATATAGTCAAACCAAGGTCTGGTAACGCACCAATTAGCATTCTGATTACTTGTCATATGGTGATCATAATGCCAAGGAATACGTTTTTTTGCATATTCTGGGTCTAAATGAGACTTGGCATGCACGCGCCAATAATTCCATAAACCATAATAGAGTCCAGCTGTAAAAAAAGGTGCTACAGGTAAAAAAATGGTAGCAGCACCTGCTAATCCAATTAAGGCTGTTTTTTCATTATAAATTTCAGCATTTTTAAGCATAGATTCGGCATAGCCTTCGTCATGGAAGCCATTTAAACGGGCACGTTTATGATGGGCGATATGGGTGAAAAATGGGCTATTACGATACTGGCTTGGAAACTCATGCAGCCAAACTTTATGAAAGTACCATTCCAAGCCATTTGCTACAAAAACACCTACAGGGAATCCAAGCATATGTGTCACTTCTTCTTAATTACAATTTAAAGCCATTGTAAAAGAAGAACGTTTTATCCCTTTGACCTAATAGGCAGTAGACCAATTGCCTTTAGAATCAATTTGATTGTTTTTGTTTACGTTGTCGATAAGCATTTGGAGTTTCATTGGTCCATCGTTTGAATGCACGTGTGAACGCAGAGGGTTCTGAAAAACCGGTTAAATAAACAATTTGATCAATAGTTTCTTGTGTATTAGCAAGCAAACGTCTGGCAAGTTTTTCTCGATGTTGATTTAGAATCTTTTCATAATTTGTATTAATAGCTTGTAAATCAGCGCGAAGAGTACGAGGGTTGCGGTTTAATTGTTCTGCAATCAATTTTTGATCAAATTGCCCAGATTCAAGTAATCCATTACTAAGTAAACGTTCAATTGCATGAATCAGTTGATGCTTTTCTAATGTTAATAACTGCTGTTCCGCAAGAGTTTCATGGATTTTTAATAATTCTGGCTCAGCAGCTGGCGAGGTCTTATTTAATAGTACACTAGGAAAAACAATAGCACCTTTTGTTTGGCCTAAAATGACGGGGCATTTCCACATCTCGCGATAAGTTTCAGCCGAGGCACCTTGTTGATAAGGTAGAGTAATGTGATTAGGTCTGAACTCATTATTAGTAATATATTTAAAAAAATTAAGAAAAACACCAATTCCACATTCTAGATAATGTCTTACGGGATGCTCAAAACCCGATAATATTGCTTGATCTTCATTAATGGTTAAGGAAAGGCTAAATACATCTGTAAGTAGGGCTTGATATCTTATAGTGCGTTGTAATCCTTCACCAAATGTAGAGCTGCTCAAAAATAAATATTCAATGACCAAACCCCGGAAAGGGGGCATTTGCTTACCTACATGTAAGCCAATATCAGGATCTTGGCTAATTTCTTCAGCAGCTGTCCAAAAACGATTTTGGGTAGAATTATCTCTACGAATATTTTTATCGGGTGGTTGATTGGGCAAATTTACACTTGAAAAAATAGATGCTGCATCTAAGCCCATCTTTTGCATAGTCTGGTAAGTCATCCATAAAAAAATTCCAGCGTCTGAAGAATTTTTAGACATGATTTGATGACAACCCTATAAACTATAGCGCATATTCAATCATGATTTTATTGCTGATTCTATATCTCAGAAACTTATATTAGTTTAATTATCAGGAAAGAAACCCGCATCTTCACGTGCTTGCTTTAAAGCTAAGATAAAGGAGGTTAATAAAAGCAAACCTATAAAAAAAAGAAAAAGATCGATGTTACTAATCGCAAAACCTATACTTGTAGCACCTAGACTTAGTAATAAGATACATAATATTTTCCAAAAAATGAGCATGTTACGTTCTGATAAAAAGTCTAAAACATATTATTTGCAATTGAAGGGGATTTCTAAATTTATTTATGTTTTTTTTATTATAAATTATGTAATTCTTTAAAGTTTAAATTTTTATGATTTTAGTCTAAATATTTGAAGTTAAAGTAAATTTAAGTTTATCCGACTTGACGAGTGTCTTTTAATTTTTCTTAAAATTAAGTTTTTATTAATTAATAGAATGATAATTCTTTAGAAGCACTATAAAATAGCGATTATAAATTAAATTTATTTTTTTAATTTATTTAAAACAATATGTTATGATGATTTTTTAAATTTTTGTTAAAAAAAAGACTTGATCTTTAAGCCGAATTTTGAAATTATACCCATGCAAATTGTGATCTATTTCCCACAATTTGTATTTCAGGTTAAGTGGTTATCACTAATGCTCATTTGCTAATTTTGCTTATGAGCATTTTTTTATGTGATTTTTTAATAGAACTACAAAGTTTGAAAAATTAGTTTTTTGAGTTCTTTTGGTAGCATTGAGCTTATTTATTTTTAGTAATTTTATAGAGAATAGTTAATCATATTGAATCGTCACCGTCGCTGTGGCTTTAACCTCACCTGCGGTCACATTGGTGGCAGTCTGATAGTAACGAGCAGTTAAAGGTATATCATATTCAACAGTTTGGTTGGAACTCACCATACCTATATTTAGTTTGCTTGCTTTTTGAATCGGCTGATTTGCTCCATTCATATTCCATAACAGTTCGACACCCACACCGTTGGCTTTGATTGAATTCGCGGCACTGTTGTTAATCACCTGATTATTGGAGGTATCAGAATTATAATCAAAACTTAAGCTGATCGTATTGCTCGTAGAGATACCAGAGTTGTTTTCGCCACCATTACATAAGATTGATAGATTAAAATTCTGTTCCCCTTGGGTTGACCCAATCGCTCTAAAGCCTGATTTCATCACGGTTGGAAGTTGAACTGGTGAATCTACACCATTTTGAATTTCACAAGATGAAGACGCAATAAGAATAGGGGTATTACTTAATACGGTCGTTGTTAAAAATGGGCGATTTTGTTGTCCTGATACATAATAGGTGCTGTAACGGCCTGCGACTAGTGCTCCGGAGCCTGTTGTCATGGCAGTTTTAATAACCTCCATAACAAAATACCCTGGGGAAAGCGTATATGCTTTATTTGGTGTTAATGTACGTCTATAGGGATAATATCCTGAAAAATCTGAAGCATCGGCAGCTTCACGATAAAGACGAATACCAATACCCGGAATATTGGTGGCATAAACATTATTACCTATAGGACTAATTGGATAATTTAAGGGGAGAGCAGCAATAATTTGATCACTCGCGCGATTACAAGTTGCAGTTGAATTATTAGGAGATATTGTAAAAGTATTCTTTTGTAAAATCGTTCCTATTGGATCATTTGGTTTTACTACGATTTTACCTATATTCATTGGAATATCGACGGTAGTAAATCCTTTACTTAAATTACAATTTGCATTTGTATGGCTATAAGCAAATAGACTCACTGCCAAAAATCCAATTTTTTTTAAAATATTATTCATTTACAGACTGCCTTTGTCATAATAATTGGTTGGTTGTTATGCTTTATTTGATCCGCTATATCGTATTCAATCTCGCATTTTTCAGTACTCGTATTTCCCCATTTCACATATAAACGGTCATGGGTTAAGGGTGTTCGTAAATAAAAGCGACTGCCTTGCGCGACAATACCTATTACTTCGTTATTCTGGTTGTATACCTGTGCGGCAAAAGGTAGATGTGAGCCATCTAATGTTGTTGTACTAATAAAAAGTGCATAACCTTTTTTTGTTGAGAATTGAACTTTAGTGATTGAACCTGCATAAGGGGCAATCCGTAAACTGCTCTCACCAAGTTCAACTTGTGTGGGCATGTTTTGCGGGTCAAGACTAATGTCATTCATACGGTAAGGCGTAACATAGGGAATAACTGCATATCCCTTTTTGTTAATACTGAGCCCTGGTGTATTACCGACTTGTGCTCCCGTAGCATCCGGTGCATAGACCAGCACCATGGTTTGAGCCTGATCTGGCCCAAACAGAATTCCTTGGGAATGTGCAACAACATTGCCACTGAAGTTAAGCATTTCTTGTTGGTATGAATCTGCGTGACTGAATGAAGCACCAAGTGTTGTATAGTTTGTTTTATAGGTACCATTAATATTCAGGTTGGTTTGACCATCGTCCTGACTAGAAATTGATGCGCCGTAGTTTAAGCGACTTCCTGTAAAGCCACTGAAGCTTAAAGTCTGGCTGTCCTCACCAATAACACTATTAAAAGTTAGAGAATTTTTCTTAAAATCTAATGGAAAAGATAAAGAAGCAAGGTACTGCGTATCTTGACCTGTGCGGGTGCCGCCTTCATCAACTTCGCTGCTAATTGCGGATAAACTATAAGTTAAATCTTTAAATTGATTGCTATAACCTAATTGGAACTGTTTATTGGTCTTGGGTTGATTCCAATAGTTTGTCCATGAACCCACTAAATAAAAATTTCCCCATTGCTTTGGAAGAACTTGATTTAAAGTAATCTGGAATTCACTTTTTTGTTTGCCTACAGAAAAGCTATCAATATTTTGTTGTTGTAAATCTTGAATTAAAATTGCATCACGCAATTTGAGGTAGTTCTCTGTTGAATAGCGATAAGTAGCTAATGTTAAATTAGTATTTGTTGGAGAAAATAGTTGACTGTAACTTAAACGATAACTTTGCCCTGTCATTTTAGATTGATGATCAAACTCAGCTTTTGATTGAGTGGCATCCAAAGAGACAGCTCCAATGGGTGTTGAAAAAGCTGTACCTAGTAATAATGAGAGATACTGCTGGGTCGCTTGAACCGCACTGTAAGCTGTGAGGTAATTATTAATTCCCCGTTGATACTTACCCTGTATCAGCCATGGAGTTAGGCTAAGGTTTGAATCTCGAAACTGCCCTAAAGTAAAAGAGTATCGACTCATTTGAGGGCGTAGCATTTCGACGACAGAAGCATAGGGAATAGAGAATTTTTGAATTACTCCATTAGACTCAATTACCGAAACTTGTAGCTCACCTCCAAATCCCGTTGGGTAAAGATCATTAATTTCAAAGTTTCCGGGTGGTACCGTTGTCTGATAAATTAAATTGCCTTGTTGTCTAACCTCGACTTTCGCATTGGTTTTTGCATAACCTCTCACTCTGGGAGCGTAACCGAGCATACTGTTTGGAAGCATTCGGTCATCACTTGAAATATTTACGCCCCGATACGGTAACGAATCGATAAAATCACTATTAGTAAAATAATCGCCTAAAGTCACAACGCCATGAATTTTCGGAAATGCTTTTTGTATATATGTATTCGTTGAAGTATAAGAAGAATTATCAGTTTGAAAATCAGTATGGTCTTGCCATTTCCATTGTCCATTATGGCGAAATTGCCAACTCGCTAAATTTGCTCCAAGATTCGTCCCCATAAAAGCATATGTACTTTCATGTTGTTCGTTAACTATCCGATAAGCAGTTGCGTTATATGTCAAAAAAGCTGCATTAATACCTCGATCCCAAAAATGTGGGTCGATATAGCCTTGTGCATTTTTTTCTAATGTGGCTTGGGGGATAGAAATATCAATTCTTAAACGAGAGCTGTCAAATAAATAAAAAGCATTATCTATCCAAGTCCCAAGTGTGTCACAAGAAAGAGATGATGTATGAGAATGTTGGCTAAGCACCTCAGCTTTTACGCCATATTCTAGTAACATGGCTTCTGTGAAACAGGTTTCGGCATTTGCATTGGGAGTGTGCGCATTAAAGCGCATATGTCGTTTACCCAGCCATTGACCATTAATATAGACATCTAAGCTATATTCACCAGCTAAGATGGGGTTTCCATATTTGAAACGACTAATATCAATTTTTTGCGCATTACCTACTAAAAAATTACTATCAAACTCTGCTTTTGAGAAACCTGAAACATCGGTACTATTTTCGGCATATGCAGCCAAAGGCATAAATACCGCAATACTTGAGGCCACATAACAAGTAAAAGGGCTTTTTAAACATATATAAGGTATAAACCATTTAGACATAGTTTTAGAGCCTATTCATGATAGGTATTTAGGTTTTCTTAAGTAATACAGTAAGGTTAGAACTTTATTGGGTGCTCAACTCTTCCACCATAATCATTGATATATACAAAGCTCATATCTGCTAAATTTTTATTTTTTATTTTTATTTTATCTTCGGAAAAAGGGGCAACCATTAAACCTTGTTGTAATAAGTCTATTTTATGGCCTTCACTTCCTTGAAAAATGGAGCTAATAGTCAGGAAAAAGGGTGTTGGGTTCTTTACTACTAGATATTGATCATTCATTTTCCATTGAACTTTCTCACTTAGTTGTGCAATATTTTCTCTTAGATTTATAGGGCGATAAAAAAATTTAATGCGCGAACGAACAGCAAGCTGTAAAAAATTATTAGAAATAGAGATGTTTTGGTCTTGTTGAGTTTTTCCTTCCGGTTTAGGAGGTATATCTAAAACATTAAGCCAAAAAATTGATTCTTGTTGCTGACTTAATTGAGACGTATTAGGCAGAGCTGTAATTCTTAAGGTCTGGCCTTTATTCGCTTCTACTCGTGAAATCGGGGGAGTAATAATGAAGGGCACATTTGCTTCATCAGGAGTCAACTTTGCATTTCCATCATCGATCCAAGCTTGAACAAGAGAGGGAGCTGTACCGTTATTACTCAGTTGCAAAGTGATCTCACGTGCATTTGAAAGATAAATGACACGAGTTCCATGTAAAACAATTTCAGTATGCCCTGTGGTAGTCAGTGCTACCTGTAGACAAACTAATCCCCAAAAAAACTTACGACCACGAAAAAGCATGAGTCATATTCTCAATAATGAATAATAGATAGGAGATAGCTTCTATCTTTAAATAGAAGCTTCAATTTTAATTTTATTGATAAATAATGGTGTATTTTACTTGCGATGTTACCGTACCCGCAGTAGAAGCACCTGTAGCATAGTATTCAGCATAATAGTTAAGGTCAGCATCACCACCTGCCGAAACATTCACCCATTGTGAGTTGGTCTGAGTCGCATTCGTGCCTGTAGCGAGTACAGGGATTACAGCATTATTACTGCTTAGCAACTGGATATTCACGTTTGTTGCGCCGCCTGAAGTTGCTTGGTTTAATAAACGACCAGTATTAAAGTCAACGGTAGCACCCGGTTCAAAATAGGTGGCTACTTTACCAGCCGAAGCACAGTTCGTTAAATTAATTTGAAATGGGGTACGGCCAGCTACATCACCTGCATTTTTTAAGGTTTGAGATGAAACTGTAGGCAGGTTAATTGTTAGATTTTTATCTCCAGTATCAATCGTACAAGTATTATCTGTGACAAGACCATTAATAGTAATTGTGCCATCTGCAGCTTGTGCATTTGTTATATTTAAGAGAGAAACCGCCGCCATAAAAATAAATCTTTTCATAAAATCCCCAAAATAGCCTTTTAAAATAAATTCCATTACTTTTTAGCAAGTTTGTTCTGCTTAAGTAAGGCGAAGAAAATATATCACTTTTCAACCAAAAAACAAGAAAAACATTATATTTATATATATTTTGATTGGTTGTTTTTATTAATAAATATTTGGGAAATATATTTTTTATCAGTTGGTAAAATAATGTGTGATTCATTTTTAAAATAAAATGAAAAAACTCGTAATATTTAAGTAATTGTATTTTATTAAATTAATCTAACTTTAAAGAATTTAAGATGGAAGTTGTCTATATTTTTAACTTAAATTATTGTTTTTTAACAATAAAATTATTTTTAATTTATCTTGTTAATATATTTGTTTTTTTAAGAATTTTTTAAGATTCAATTCCTACTGTTTTAGTTGTAATTTAATAAAAGATAATCTGGAGTTCCGTTCCATGAATAGTATGAAGTATAGCTATAAACCTAATTACTTTTTCTTTGCTCATAAGCTAGTTTTGTTTTTAAAGGATTATCTCATTAAGCATCCAACTGAGCAGGAGACAACATTTAACTTACAAACGATTTATGACATCTTTAGTCATGATCTTGCTTCAAGTACAACTAATCTTGAGGGTATCTTAAATATTGCAGATGAATACGTCTTTGAAACAGAAGAAGGTTTACTTCCATTGATCAGTAAACACTCTGTTAATCTCAAGAATCATGTACTTTCTTTGGAATTTTCACCACAAGCTTTGACAAGCTTATTGTCGGGTCGTTCTTTAATGAACCCTAAAGCAGCTTAGATTCTCTTTTAAGGTAGAGTTAACTCATATAAAATTCATAAAATTTATTTTTAAGAGTTGTTTATGAGTAAAGACTTTAAGGCCTTAACTTATATTGTGGATGATAATATAGCGGATACGGTGACTTGGCTCTTACACCATCAAGATGTTTTTGATTCTTTTAATTTTGATGTATTGAGCCAAGAGTTGTCTGTAACACATGCAGCAGGAAAAGACATTATTCGAGTCGGGACATTTCTTAATGCCACTTATGGAATTTTAGTTACTTCTGTTTAAATAAAAAAGCCCTGAAGAATCAGGGCTTTTTTATTTTACTGCCTTGAGTTATGCGCTCATGGCATTTACTGATAAGTCAGCAACTGTTGGTTTTGGTTTTTCTGCGGTTAAGCCGAGTTTGTTAAACAATGCTTGGTCTTTACCTTCACCTGCATTTGGTGTGGTGAGTAACTTATCACCAGAGAATAATGAGTTTGCACCTGCCATAAATGCTAATGCTTGATCTGAATCACTTAATGACTCACGACCAGCAGATAAACGAATATAGCTATGCGGCATAATAATGCGCGCAACAGCAATAGTGCGGATCCATTCAATTACATCAAGCTTCTCAACATCTGCTAACGGCGTTCCTTCAATTGGAACAAGCATGTTAATTGGCACAGATTCAGGATGAATTGGTAGGGTAGCTAATTCATGTAATAAACCAACACGGTCATCACGGCTTTCGCCTAAACCTACAATGCCGCCGCTACAAACTTTCATGCCAGCTTGGCGAACATAATCTAGGGTATTTAAACGATCATCAAAAGTACGCGTGCTAATGATGTGTGAGTAGTACTCACGAGATGTATCTAGGTTGTGATTGTAATAATCTAAACCAGCAACTTGTAGGCGCTCTGCTTGAGATTGGTTAAGCATGCCTAAAGTCATACAGGTTTCCAAACCTAAAGCTTTTACTTCACGTACCATTTCTAAAACATAAGGCATATCGCGCTCATGTGGGTTACGCCAAGCTGCACCCATACAAAAACGTGAAGAACCTGAATCTTTTGCAGCTTTTGCTTCGCTAATCACTTTTTCTACAGCAATACGTTTTTCTGCTTCTAGTTTTGATTCGTAATGTGCTGATTGTGAGCAGTACTTGCAATCTTCAGGGCATTTACCCGTTTTAATCGATAAAAGGGTGCTGACCTGAATCGCATTGGCAGTGAAGTGCTCGCGATGTACTTGCTGAGCCTTGAAAACTAAATCCAAAAAGGGTTGTTCATATAAAGCTTGGATTTCTTCACGATTCCAATCATTACGTAGAGTCATTGTCATATCCATGATGATGGCATTAATTCACTACACATAATCATACAGAATTCGTATTAAAGCTATAGGGCAAAAAACATCATTTTTTTAATTTCATGACTGAAGTTGATTAAGTTGTTGTTCAATTGCCCAATCAATATGCACGTTGACAATATCATCATGCAAAATCTTGCCATTTTGTAGTTGATCTACAATTTCCTTTGAATAAGGAGCATTTCCTAAACCGATAGCAATATTACGTTTAAAAGATTGATAACCTGTCCGGCGGATTGGGCTGCCTTCCGTATTTGCCAAAAACGTAGCTTCATCCCATTGCCAGATATCGAGTAGGCTGATGCTGTCTAAACCATTTCTAGGATTGAAATCGCTAATGGACGCAGTTTTGGCAAAACTGTTCCAAGGGCAAATTAATTGACAGTCATCACAACCAAAAACTCGGTTACCAATACCGGCACGTAATTCTTCAGCAATAATTCCTTTATATTCGATAGTTAAATATGCGATACAACGCCTTGCATCGAGCATATAAGGTTCAACAATCGCTTGCGTCGGACAAATATCAATACAAGCACTACATGAACCACAATGAGAGGTCGTTGGGCCATCAAAAGGTAAATCGAGTGATGTAAATAGTTCACCCAATACAAAAAAAGAACCTGACTTTTTGTGAATGAGCAAAGTATGTTTACCCGTCCAACCCATTCCAGCACTTTCAGCCAATGATTTTTCAAAAATAGGGGCTGAATCAGCAAAAGGACGTGATTCAAAATCACCAACTTTTTCACGAATTCGTGTGGCTAAAGTTTTCAATCGTCCCCGCATTACTTTATGGTAATCACGGCCGCGTGCATAACGAGCAATAATCGCAGAATTTGGTTCGAAAGGTACATATCGAGGTTTTGGTGACTCGACCAGATAGTTCATGCGAACGCAGATAATACTTTTTGTGCCAGGAACTAATAATGTTGGATCAGCCCGCTTTTCTAGATTTTCTTCTAAATAGGTCATATCTGCATGATAGCCACGTTCAAGATACTCTAAAAAACGCGGCATTTGCTCTTGAGCATCTGGTTTTGCAATGACACAATCAGCAAAACCCAAGTCTAAAGCTTGAGCCTTGATCCATGCTTTTAATTCATGAAGATCAAGTTGTTGCAACGCAATGCGTGATGTATCGGAAGATGTCATAAACCAAAATGCAAAAGGATAATAATATGCAGGCGATAGTTTACCATAGCCATGATATTCAAGCATGGGAGCAACGCTGGTTTGCTGCGCAAAACTCATCATTAGGTTTAATGCAACAAGCGGCTTGGTCAATTGCTCAACAGTTAATTGAACTTTTTAAAGAGCAGTCTATTAAAAATATTGCTGTTTGGTGTGGGCAAGGCAACAATGCTGGTGATGGTTATTTTATAGCAGCTTATTTAAAGCAAGCAGGTTGGAATGTTCAAATCTTTGCATCCGAAGTAGGGGCTTCAGCAGATTTACATCAAGCTGTGCAATTTGCAAAAGATCAACTGGTACAAATTCATCAAGGTTTTGAACTCGCAAAGCATTTTGATTGTCATATTGATGGTTTATTTGGTATTGGTTTAAATCGAGAATTAAACATTCATTGGCAACAGGCTATTCAACAATTTAATGGACAAACGGGCCTAAAAATTTCTGTTGATATACCCAGCGGTTTGCAGGCAAATACAGGATGTACTTTACCTTGTGCAATAAGGGCTGATCATACATTTACAGTTTTAGGACTTAAAGCCGGATTATTTACAGGTCAAGGCAAAGAATACACAGGCGAGCTTCATTTAATTGATTTAATTCCTATAGACCAAGAGCTGAAACCGTTAGCTTATTTAACATCAACAAATATTAAACTTCCTAAGCGTATGGCATTTGGTCATAAAGGGAGTTATGGGCATGTTTTAGTCGTTGGTGGGCATGAACAAATGGGCGGTGCTGTAATTATGGCTGCCGAGGCTGCTTTTCATGCAGGAGCAGGTAAAGTCACGGTGGTTTGTCACCAAAACCATCATCAGGCTATTTTGGCTCGTTCACCAAATATTATGCTCCGTGATATTAATGCCCTAACTGAAAAGTCTATTAAAGATATTTTATTTCAGGTCGATGCAGTGTGTTTTGGGATGGGGTTGGGGCGTGATGATTGGGCAAAGCAGATCTATCTACAATGGTTTAATTTATTAAATCAGAGTGAAGATCTGGAGATTGTTTTAGATGCAGATGCTTTATGGTTTCTAGCAAAACAGCCTCAAAAATTGAATGCACATATTTATCTAACACCCCATCCTGGAGAAGCTGCAACATTGCTTGAGTGTTCTACTACTCAGATTGAGAATGACCGAATTTCTGCGATTTATGCCTTACAACAAAAATATGCAGGGCAGTGGGTGCTTAAAGGAGCGGGTAGTCTGATTTTAGAAGATGCTCTTTATATTTGTACGCAAGGGAATGCTGGTATGGGAACTGGAGGGATGGGCGATGTACTAGCAGGAATGATTGCAAGTCTAAAAGCACAATTCCATAAGGCAATTGCATTACATGAAATTGTTACCCTTCATGCTCAGGCTGGTGACCAACTTGCAAAACAAGGTATGCGTGGTTTACAGGCTTTTGAGATGAATCAGGCAATTACACAAGTCGTGAACTAATAAAGCTTTAACGTCTGCGACTGCTAGAGCGGCTTCGTCCACGTGCCATACCACCTAAGGCATTAAGGACCGACAGTTTGCTCATACTTCCAGATGCATGAGCATGGCAAATTGCTGCTGCTAGTGCATCTGCGGCATCTGCTTGAGGTTTAATGGTCAGGTTAAGTAATCGCATAACCATCATTTGTACTTGTTCTTTGTCTGCGGCTCCATAACCTACAACAGATTGTTTAATTTGGCGCGCAGTATATTCTGCAACTTGTAAATCTAAATTAACCAAAGCGGCTATTGCTGCACCACGTGCTTGACCAAGTTTTAGAGCCGAATCGGGGTTTTGAGCCATAAACACTTGCTCAACGGCAGCTTCAGTTGGACCATGAAATTTAACAATACGTTCAATACCAGCAAAGATACGTTTTAAGCGTTCGGGCATTTCCTTAGTTTCTGTTCGAATAGTACCTGCATCGATAAAACGTAGTTTGCTACCATCTTTTTCTATGATTCCATAACCTGTTAAGCGTGAACCAGGGTCAATCCCAATAATCAAAGACATGCGAAGGCTTACATAAATAATTTAAAGCTATTGTTACATACCAAAATATGATCTGCATGAGTTATTTAAGCAAGTCACTTATGAATGGTTATTTTTCGTTTTTAAATAGATTCAATTTGGGTTACTACAAAGAAGATTTTTCAAGATTTCAAAAAAAGATAATATTCTTTGATAATTGACAATATTCTAGTTTAGTGGAATATTTATCTATAATTTTGGAAGCGAAGTTTGTGGGCGTATGGAAGATATTAATATTCGCATTGCACAGCAAGTACGTGAACTGCGTTTAGCTCGTGGATATACCCTGGATGTTCTTGCTACACGATGTCAGGTGAGCCGTTCTGCTATTTCATTAATTGAAAGAGGTGAGGCCAGCCCAACAGCGGTTGTCCTTGAAAAGCTAGCAAATGGTTTAGATGTACCTTTGACTCAACTCTTCGCTAACCCGCAAGGTAATCAATCACCTCAGCCTATTGTTCGGCGTAGTCAACAATCACAATGGAAAGACCCGGAAACTGGCTATATTCGCCGTCAAATTTCACCTCCAGATTGGAAGTCTCCATTTCAGATTGTTGAAATTGAATTTCCCCCTCACTCACGAATTACTTATGAAATTAGTGAAACCTCTAAGGTAGTACAACAGCAACTTTGGGTAGTTGAAGGGAAAATTGATATTCAATTAGGTGAATCTTCTTATGCTTTAAGCACAGGGGATTGTTTGGCAATGCAACTCAACCAACCCGTTATATACAGTAATAATTCATCTCAAGTTGCACGCTATATTTTAGTCGTCTCTAGTCAACTCGTCTCTGCTGTTAAGGAATCTTTATGACCTTTTCCCTCAATTCCAATTTTCGTTTAATTGATTGTAATGAAGCAGAACATTCCGTGGCTATATTAGAGATTCTGAATGAAGCAATTATCAATTCTACCGCTCTATATGACTATTTCCCGCGCTCTGAAGAGTCGATGAAAAACTGGTTCTCGGTTAAAAGACAAAATAGTTTTCCCGTCATTGGTATTGTTGATGAGACTGACAAGTTATTGGGTTTTGCGAGCTGGGGAACCTTTAGGGCTTTTCCTGCCTATAAATATACCGTTGAACATAGTATTTATATTCATCATGAACATCGTGGTAGCGGACTAAGCAAAATTTTAATGCAAGAGTTGATTCAGCGAGCTCAAGAGGCCGAGTTACATGTATTGATTGGTTGTATTGATGCGACCAATCAGGCAAGCATAGGTTTACATGAAAAAATGGGCTTTATTCACGCAGGCACTTTTAAACAAGTCGGTTTTAAGTTTGGGGAATGGCTTGATGCTGCTTTTTATCAGTTAAATTTGAGCACACCATTTCATCCAATCGATGGATAAATAAAAACTTCACATTTCAAAAATCAGGATAATAGCCCAGTCTATGATTGGGCTATAGAGTTCAACTTATAAAATACCCAGTTGTTCTAAGCCTTTATAAGCAATTTCTTTGCGAATAGAGCTAGGAGTTCCTTTTTTCATTTCTAAATTAAGTGAAAATGCCACAATTTCTCCTTGTGGTTGAACGACCCAGCCTGTTAACCAACCAACTTGCGGTTCAACATCCCATCCCCAACCACTTTTGGCATAAATTTTACTTCCATTTTTTTCCTCTATGAACACCATCGATTGAACTTGTTCTTGTACATTTTTGCTAAATGGAAGAGTTTTATGGGCTAATTGATAAGCAAATTGGGTTTCTTGTTGAGGTGTAATTTTTAGAGGGCCAACAAGCCAAAAATCATCTACTTTTGAGCCAATGTTAGCATTACCAAAACCAATTCGTTTCACCTCTTTGGACATAATATCTAGACCAATTCGTCGGGCTAATTCTTGGTAAACTGGAATTGCAGAAGCTTTCATGGCATCACCCAGTGTCATGTCCTTTTCCCAGTCAGGAAATAAACGTTTTTGCCCATTCCATTTAAATACTTCAGTTGTAGTTGCCTTATGATGTTCAAGTCCAATTAAAGCATTTAACATTTTAAAGGTAGAGGCGGGAACATAGTCGGTTGATGCTCTTTTAAGATCATTTCCATAAATTTCTTCTGTTTGCCCTCGCTTAATCACCAAAACACCCGTGGTCTGTGCTTGATCAAACAGTGATTTAATTTCTTCTGAATTTTTATTGGCAGAAATAGAATATATTTGATGTTGTTTTACTGAATTAGAAGAACAGGCGGATAAAAATAGGATACTTGTTGCAACGATAAGGGCTTTTTTATACATAATCTGACTAAGTTTAATTTGAAGTATTGCTAATTAATTTAACTTGAATAGGACTGTCTTTAGATAGCTAAAATGTAAGTTATCTAGTAAGGTTGATATATCGGTATTACTTTTAAAGTCCTCTAAAAGTAACACATAAACAAAGGAATGCTCCTAACTTTGCTAAGCAAATAAGACTTTATTTGACTAAAGAAGTTCTTTTTTGAACGAATTCTCACTTAAATAAAGTAAAAAATTAAAATCTGATTGAAGTGGCACTTGATAAACCTGATACAGCACTCATTAATAATAAAGCATGTTTGTTTTTATCGAGTTAAAATCAAATGTACTCCAGTATTGCAGACTCTTGCCGGTGCGATAGTTTTTGTTAATTTTTAGAAATTAGGCAGAACAATCAGAGCTAAGAGGAATGCTTAATCCTTATTTGCAACTTAGATAAGGTTAGGTCAAATAAAACTGCAATGAATTTTCTTTTTGAGATAGATAAAGTTTTACATGAATTTACTTCTTATTGTAGTTCTGGGCGCGATTGTTGAAATTGCCGTATGGATTGGCGTAGCACAGTTCATCAGTGGATGGTATGTGTTCTTTTGGTTCATTATTGCTTTCTTTATTGGTTTGGGGCTTATTCGCAGAAGTACTGCCGGTATTATGCCTCAATTACAGCAAATGCAGATGACAGGCCAGCTAGGTAGTGATCCAACAGTAACTAAAAAACTTGCTTATGCTTTTGCAGGTTTCTTATTAATGTTGCCGGGTCTTGTATCAGATGTTTTGGCTGTTTTAATTTTGATTCCTGGTGTTCAAACCGCATTTCGTAATGTAGCGATGAGAACTCTTGCAAAACGCCAACAAGCCATGATGAATAAAATGATGGGTGGTATGGGCGGTAATGCTTCGGGACAAAACCCATTTGCTGATTTAATGCGTCAAATGCAAGATATGCAGAACCAGCAGGGTGGTGGTCAAGGCCAATACCATGATTCAAACATCATTGATGGTGAAGCGCGAGATGTTACTCCAGACCACAAAAAAATAGAGCATAAAAATAAAGATTAATAAGTGTGTTCTGAATATGAAAAAGCTTAAACCTCATGGGTTTAAGCTTTTTTTATTTTTAAATAATTATTTATTTTGGCAATCCGAAGTCGATGAATCAATATCATCCATTTCTAATTTAGTTTCTTCATGTGGTTTCGACTGCGGTTGATATTTATTTGAAGGTAGAGCGGTTTGCTTGTTTTCAGATTGTTGATAACCTCGACTTCGGTTGGCTCTTTCGCGAAAGCCACCCTTATTAATGAGCTGTGTATCTGACATGCATTGACCTAAAATGTGAGATTATTCGCTTATTTTAGCAAATTTGGCAAAATATCAAAATAAGAAAAATAGTGCCAAAAAAATAATATTTAACTTATCTTTTTGTATTTTAAAAATATTTTTTAATTGACTCAATTGTTCATTCAGATTGAATTATCTTTTCATTTCACATAGGATAAATATAAAGGATGTATAAATTAAAAATGCAGCAAACCTATTAAAAAAACAACGGTTGAAATGAGGGAAGGAGGGTTACCTATGCTATATCAATACCATTGTGCGTGTTGCGACAAAGTTGTGGCATCAACTGATAAATCATGTCCATATTGTGGTTCGCAACATATTCGAAGCCCGTATGGTTTGTGGATGTTTTGTGTGATGGCTTGTCTAGCAGTTGTCATTGTATTTAAAGTTGTCCATATATATGTACAGAACCATCAAGATACTCCGACGCAGTCAACATTACTTGATGTATTAAATCAGGATGATAAAACCACAAGACAATAAATTTTGATCAGAGCTATAAATGATATGGCATCAAGGATGGTTGCTAGAAGAGTAAACCCTACATATTATGAAATTTGAACTATAAAAAAGCCCGCTCATTGGCGGGCTTTTTTATGACTTTGTATTAGAGGCCAGCAGCATCTTTAAGAGCTTCAACTTTATCAGTTTTTTCCCATGTAAATGCAGTATCTGATCCTTCGCGACCAAAGTGACCATAAGCCGCAGTTTGTTTATACATTGGCTGAATAAGATCCAGCATACGAGTAATACCAAACGGTCTTAAATCGAAATGATCACGTACGAGTTGAATAATCAACTCATCAGAAACTTTTGCTGTACCAAAAGTATTAATTGAAATTGAAGTAGGTTCTGCTACACCAATTGCGTAACTCACCTGAATTTCACATTTGTCAGCAAGACCAGCTGCTACAATATTTTTTGCAACATAACGGCCTGCATATGCAGCAGAACGGTCAACTTTAGATGGATCTTTACCAGAGAAAGCACCACCGCCGTGACGAGCCATACCACCGTAGGTATCAACAATAATTTTACGGCCTGTTAAACCACAGTCGCCTACAGGACCGCCAATAACGAACATACCTGTTGGGTTAATATGGAATTTAGTCGCAGCGTGGAACATTTCAGCAGGAATGATCGGCTTGATAATTTCCTCAATGATCGCTTCTTTAAGCTGGCTTTGAGTAATTTCAGGATCATGTTGAGTAGACAAAACGACTGCATCTAGACGTACAGGTTTGCCATTTTCATATGCAAAAGTAACTTGGCTTTTTGCATCTGGGCGTAACCATGGAAGTGCGCCTGAGCGACGAAGTTCAGCTTGACGTTCCATTAAACGGTGAGCATAAGAAATCGGAGCAGGCATTAACACATCTGTTTCACGGCTTGCATAACCGAACATCAAACCTTGGTCACCGGCACCTTGATCTTCAGGTTTTTGACGGTCTACACCTTGTGCAATCTCTGGTGATTGTTTACCAATCATATTGATTACAGCACATGTTGATCCATCAAAGCCAAGATCAGAGTGGTGGTATCCAATACCGTTAACGGTATTACGAACAACAGCTTCAACATCAATATTAGCAGTCGTTGTTACTTCACCAGCAAGTACAACAGCGCCTGTTTTTACCAGTGTTTCACAAGCAACACGTGCGTATGGGTCTTCTTTTAAGATTGCATCCAAAATAGCGTCGCTAATTTGGTCGGCCATTTTATCAGGATGACCTTCGCTTACAGATTCCGAGGTAAAAACAGCGTACTCGCGCATGAAAGTCCTATCTTGGTTATTTCAAAAGACATAATATGTTACATCGACTTGAGCTTGAGGACCAGTTCATACTGACCAAAAAGCATGAATTTGTTTCATTTATACTGTGTTTTAATTGATAAGTGTATTAGTAAAATTGATATAAAGAGTATTTATTTAAAGTATTGGTATTTTAATAATTTGTTGTTAGTACGTTTTTTAGACATATGGTTTAACAAAAAGATGATGTCTTACAAGTTGGATTTTAAAGAAAAGAAACATGATCGATCTAGATAGAGATTTCACAATATTTTATCTATATATCAAAGTCTAATAGAACTGCCTGCTCGTATAGGGGAGCAGTATTTAAAAAAATGAGCACTGTTTTGTATAACTTAAAGGTTCAAATGTTTTTTGTGTAACCAAGAAACGGTTAAAAATAAAGAAATATACTATGTTGGGGTTTACCCTCAGCCTTTTTTTTAAGACAATATAGCGGCATTGAATTGTTATTCATCTTCTTCTTTTCATCAATCTATTAAAATTGGATTCTGATCTTATGGCGACCCCTTTAAACGAACGTCGTATTGCAAATGCAATTCGTGTATTGGCAATGGATGCTGTGCAACAGGCAAACTCAGGGCATCCTGGTGCTCCAATGGGGATGGCAGATATTGCTGACGTCGTCTGGCGCGAGTTTTTAAATCACAACCCAACTAATCCACAATGGGCAAACCGCGACCGTTTCGTTTTATCAAACGGCCATGGCTCAATGTTGCAATACGCTTTGCTTCATTTAACAGGTTATGATCTTTCAATTGAAGATTTAAAACAGTTCCGTCAATTACATTCAAAAACTCCTGGTCACCCTGAATATGGTTATGCACCAGGTATCGAAACAACGACTGGTCCTTTAGGTCAAGGTATTGCTAATGCTGTTGGTTTTGCATTGGCAGAAAAGACTTTAGCTGCCCAGTTCAATAAAGATGATTTAAACGTTGTAGATCATTTTACTTACTGTTTCTTGGGCGATGGCTGTTTAATGGAAGGTATTTCTCACGAAGTATGTTCTTTAGCAGGTACTTTACAACTTGGTAAATTGATTGCTTATTATGATGATAATGGCATTTCAATTGATGGTGAAGTAGAAGGCTGGTTCAGCGATGATACAGAAGAGCGTTTTAAAGCCTATGGTTGGCAAGTTCTTCGTGTAGATGGTCATGATGCTGATGCGATTCGTCAAGCAACAATCGAAGCAAAAGCTGAAACTCAAAAACCAACCATTATTATGTGTAAAACCATTATTGGTTTAGGTTCACCAAATAAGCAGGGTAAAGAAGACTGTCATGGTGCGCCATTAGGTAAAGATGAGATTACTTTAACTCGTGAAGCATTAGGCTGGAAAGAAGAAGCATTCGTTATTCCTACTGATGTATATGCTGCATGGGACGCGAAAGCAAAAGGTACTGAATCTGAAGCAGCTTGGGATGCGGTATTTGCACAGTATCAAGCAAAATATCCAACTGAAGCAGCTGAGTTACTTCGTCGTATTAGCGGTGACTTACCAGCTGAATTTGCAGCGCAAGCAGATGCATTCATTCGTGAAACAAATGCGAAAGGCGAGACAATCGCAACACGTAAAGCAAGCCAAAACACATTACAAGCATTTGGTCCTTTATTGCCTGAATTGCTAGGTGGTTCTGCTGACTTAGCGGGTTCTAACTTAACGCTTTGGAAAGGTTGCCAAGGTATTCAAGAGAACCCAGCTGGTAACTACGTATATTATGGCGTACGTGAGTTCGGTATGACTGCAATTGCCAATGGCGTTGCATTACATGGTGGTTTTGTTCCTTACGTTGCAACATTCTTAATGTTTATGGAATATGCGCGTAATGCAGTACGTATGTCTGCATTGATGAAACAACGTGTAATTCATGTTTATACACATGACTCAATTGGTTTGGGTGAAGATGGTCCAACTCATCAACCAATCGAACAAATTGCTTCTTTACGCGGTACACCTAACCTAAATACATGGCGTCCTGCTGATACTGTAGAAACTGCTACTGCATGGAAATCTGCTTTAGAGCGTAAAGATGGCCCTACAGCACTCATTTTCTCTCGTCAAAACTTACCATTCCAAACACGTTCTGAAGAACAAATTCAAAATGTTGCAAAAGGTGGTTATGTTCTTGCTCAAGAAAAAGGCGAATTAAAAGCAATTATTATTGCAACTGGTTCTGAAATTTCTTTAGCAATGGAAGCTTATGCTCAACTTGACGGTGTGCGTGTAGTTTCTATGCCATGTGCAGAAGAATTTATGAAACAAGACGCTGCATATCGTGAAGCTGTATTACCAGCTCATATCCGTGCGCGTGTTGCAGTTGAAGCAGCTCATGTTGACTACTGGTGGAAGTTTGTTGGTCTTGATGGCAAAGTAATTGGTATGACAACTTATGGTGAATCTGCACCAGCAAAAGATTTGTTCCAATTCTTTGGTATTACAACTGAAGCTGTTGTTGCAGCAGTAAAAGAATTAACTGCTTAAATATTAAAGTAGTGTAAAAAAGCGCTCCATAGGGAGCGCTTTTTTTATATCTGAAAGGTTAAATGCTAAGTTCGGTTTGAATATTAATTTGAGAAGTGAGTAACTTATGAATGGGGCAGTTCTCGGCAACTTTTAATAAACGCTTGTGTTGATCTTCACTGAATTCACCTTTGAGCGTGATTTTGCGTTCAATATTATTTTGGCCTTTCTCTGGTTCACCATTTGGGTTTAATACTAAATCAACTTGAACATGATCAAGCTTAATACCTTTAAGATTCGCATACATCTCTAGTGTGATGGTGGTACAAGCGCCTAAAGCAGATAGTAAGATTTGAACTGGGTTTGGAGCAGTATCTAGACCACCTTTGTCTGTAGGCTCATCAGCAAACCATTGGTGACCCGAAGGATCGGTCAGAGTTACTCGATATGGAGTGGAAGTACTTTGTGCTTGAGCAGTATTAGCCATGTTTTACCTTGTTATTGATCAATAAAGTCGAAGTAAAAACGAATTAATTTGAGAGTTCGGAAACGGTATGACAACACCGATATCTTATAATATTGTTTTTAAATAATAACTGTAACGCTTTTATTGTTGCATGGATGAAACATATCGTTTTATAAAGAATAGTGAATTAAATTACTTGATGTATACACTAACGACTATATCAATAAAGGATACGAAAAATGCATCTTAAAACACTAAGCTTTGGTTTGGCAGTAGCATTGGCTAGTTCAGTTACTTTAGCTGCGCCAGTGGACTACAAAATTGATCCTACACATACAGCTACTGTTTTCTCGTGGAATCACTTTGGTTTCTCTACTCCAAGCGCTAATTTCTCGGATATCCAAGGTGTAATTAAAGTTGATAATGCTAAACCAGCAAACTCATCTGTAAATGTGACTATTCCTTTAAGCAGTGTAAATACAAACGTTCCTGCTTTGGATAAAGAGTTCCAAGAAGAAGCTTGGTTTAATGCTGCTAAATATCCAAACATTACGTTTAAAAGTACTAAAGTTGAAACTAAAGACAAAAAGCACTTTAAAATTACTGGTGACTTAACTGTTAAAGGTGTAACTAAGCCTGTTGTACTTGATGCTGTTTTAAACAAGCAAGGCGAACACCCAATGGCAAAAGTTCCAGCGATTGGTTTTAATGCTACAACTTCATTCAAGCGTTCTGACTTTGGTCTAGGAAACTATGTGCCTAATGTTGGTGATAAAATCACTGTAAACATTACGACTGAAGCAAAAGTTGATAAAAAATAAGTTTTAAGTTTTCTAAAAGCTCTCATATTTGAGGGCTTTTTTATTAAATTGGTTCTTTTTTATCTGGATCTATAAACACTAAGGGGACTGAAGGATCAATATTCCTTTTTTCAGATTTTTCTCTAAGAAATTGATAAGTAGGGACCTTCATTTTTGCCTGATCACGCAATTTCTTTTTAATATAAAGAACAAGAGCAAAACATGTCGTTGCAACTGTGAGCATCATCCCATTCATATAGCTCATGATTGAACTTACATAACCTATGGTCGTTAATCGATGCATCATACGTTCAACTTGGGTACTACTTTCGATTCCGGTAATTGCCCAACTACATAAATGTTCACAGTTATTAATAATTAGATGGTAGTGGTTTTCATGCATACGTGAACGCATTCGGCGCACGACAGCTCTTCCTTTATAGCGTGGCGTGTCATAAGAGCGAATGTGTATTTTTTTGCCATGCGAAAATGCATCTATTGAGGTAATTTCAATGGGGCGTTTTTTGATGAAATGCGCTAAGCCTGAATAATGGATAACTCGACCTCTCCCTGCGTATATACCATGATGGCTATAGCCGAGATGCTTTACGATGAGATGAGCCCCCAAAGGGTAGCGCTTATTCGGTTGTTGCATGCTTACGCTGATCCAATAAAGTGTAAATGGCTTTTATTGAAAAGCTGCTAACCATTATAACCAATATAGAAATTTTCGAGTGTATTGATTACGTCGAATGGATGAGTTTGGTACATATCCAATTATAATTGTGTTTATTGTATCTAATTTAAAGATTTAATATGAAGAAAAAATGTCATGTCTGGTGGTATTAAATGAAATGGTTGATGTGGTGCTTAACTATATATGGGCTTTTGATTCAGTCTGTCTATGCGATAGAACACCAGCAAGTTAAAACAGCGGAAGGCGACCAATATGATGTGGTTTCAATTAGCAATTTAAAACAGTTACGGTTGTTTCTTAAGAATTCTAATAATCAGCAGTATCACAAAAGCTTTAACAATGTTCAGGAACATTTAAAGCAATGTGAGCGACTTTCTTTCGCAATGAATGCAGGGATGTTCCATCCGGGATTTTCTCCAGTAGGGCTGTATGTTGAAAAAGCTAAGGTGATTCAGCCACTAAATAAAAGTAAAGGATTTGGAAATTTCTTTTTGCAGCCTAATGGGGTGTTAAGTTGGAATAAAAAGCAGGCCTTCATTTTAACAACGCAGCAATACAGTCGCCGAGATTTCAACGTTGATTATGCGACACAATCTGGCCCGATGTTAGTGATAGATGGAAAGATAAATTCCCTTTTTTTACCAGATTCTCAATCAAATAAAATTCGTAATGGAGTCGGTATTCGAAATAATAAACTCTACTTTGTAATATCGAAGAATAGTGTGAGTTTCTACAAGTTTGCTCAGTTCTTTCAAAGAAATCTTAAGGTAGAGCAGGCTTTATATCTTGATGGTTCTATTTCTAGTTTATATGTTCAAAAAGACAAGCGTAATGATCAACAATTTGAAATGGGACCAATTGTTGGTTGGGTAGATCAGACAGAGTGTAGATTAAAGTGAAATATAAAAAAGCCAGTACAAGACTGGCTTTTTAATTAATGGATAGATGGTTTTTGAGTGAGTTCATTCAACTCTTTTCGGCTATAACCACGGGAAATAAGAACTTTCTTTATTCCCTTAATGACATCTTCATCTGTTGCTAGTGCAAGAGCACTTAGAAGTTGTTCATTTGTTTTACATGAGCAGTCATTTTCAACACAAGCAGTTTGGTTTTTATGCTCGTTATGCTGTTGATCTGCTAAGAACAGCTTTTGCCAAAAACTCATAGAGCCTTCATATACAATCTAACATAGCTCGAAATATAGCCAATTTAAAATAAAATACAAGTCTCTATAAGTGATAAATCCACCAATTGAACTCGAGAATTTTCGATAGGAATGCGTGAGTTAAACGAAATTATGACGGATAGATGACTTGATATTTTTTGAAAATTTAAGTACTTAAACAAAAAATCATTAAAAAATAAGGAGGTATGTAACCTCCTTTGATTTTAAATTTACAATGAAAGATTTTGTTTAAATCTTCTCAAGTAACACACCCGATTCCACATGATGGGTATATGGGAACTGATCGAATAATACAAACTTGGTAATACGATGAGTTAAACCTAATATTTTTAGGTTCTCATACAGTGTATCGGGGTTACATGAAATGTAGATAATCCGTTCAAAACCTTGTAAAAGTTTTAAAGTTTCATCATCAATCCCTGCGCGCGGGGGATCAACAAATACGGTATCAAAGTCATAACTTTGGATATCAATATTCGCTTCTTGTAAGCGGCGGAATTCGCGCTCACCCTGATAGGCTTGAGTAAATTCTTCAGCTGAAAGACGGGCTACTTGAATATTATCAATCTGGTTTTGCTCGATGTTCCATTGAGCAGCATAAACGGAAGATTTTGCAAGTTCTGTTGCTAGAACACGTTCAAACTTTAAAGAAAGAGGAAGAGTAAAGTTACCATTACCACAATAAAGTTCTAGTAAGTGTTTTTTCGATCCTTCAGCTGCATCACACGCCCATTGCAGCATTTTTTTGCAAACTTGTGCGTTCGGCTGAGTAAAGCTACTTTCGATTTGTTTGTATTTAAATGAACGATTTAAAAGTTCAAATTCTTCTACGACAAAGTCATCGCCAATAATAATTTTTTGACCACGACTACGACCCATAATCTTAATGTCTAACTTCTCAGCAAGCGCTTTAGCTGCTTGTTCCCATTCCTGATCTAGTTTACGGTGATAGATTAATGTAACTAACATTTCCCCGCTAAGTGTTGCAAGAAAATCAGCTTCAAATAAACGGCTCGAAAGTTTAGGTTCTGCTTTGAGTTCTTCCAAAAGTTTTGGCATTAAATCATTAATGCTTTGGTCTGCAATGGGGAATTCATCAATGCGTAAAACGGTTTTTTGTTTGTCATCATCGTTACGTTCAAACATGGCATAGAACATGTCATTTTCTGTATGCCAGATACGAAACTCAGCACGCATACGGAAATGTTGTTCAGGTGACTCAAACACTTCTAATGTAGGTGGAGTAAATTCAGAAAATTGGGCAGTAATGCGGTCAATTTTAGTTTGAAGTTGTTGATGATAAGAAGAGGTCATAGACAAAGAAAATTTAGACAGAATCAAATAGTGAATGGTATCAAAAAAAACGGAGTTACAGGAGCCAATTTTAGCTAGATATCAATAAGGATGACTGTCGTTAAAATTATGGATGTTTCAAAATGCGAGTAATAAAATCTGATTTTATTGTTCTATATTGATCGTGATCTAAATGACTACACTGTAATTTTAATTGATTATATTCATCGACCAGTGCTGGAGAAGCGGTAAGCTTATTTCTAAATGTTAAGAAAAATGTGAACTTTGAACCTGTAGCTACAATTTGAAAAGCAACATCATCGTTATTGAGTGACTCAAGCATACAAAGTTCATGTGTTTTTAGCGTATTTTGCTTTTCTATAAAGTTAAGAGTTTTTAACCCTTCAATTGCAACTTCAAACTGCTCAGGCTTAACTTCAATATAAATATCTAAATCACCCTTTGAAATTGCATTCGGTATTGAAGATGAACCAATATGCTCAATTCTGGCAAATGGTAGTAGTGTTGAAATATCTTTTTGATATGAATTAAAAAGCTGAGCGCATTTTTTTTGATATTGTTCTGGTTCTAAAAAGATCATTATTAGAATCTCGAATTGATAAAGTTTATATATTTAAGAAAAGATTACTTTATTAAATAAAAAAGCCCAAATGCTAGATTTGGGCTTTTTTAGAAACTTACGTATTAATCAGACATTGTCATTAAGCTTGCATTACCACCAGCAGCAGCTGTATTCACACTAATTGCACGTTCAATTACTAAACGTTCAAGTGGAATAGTCTCATTTGGCTCAACATGTGTAATACCCACAATTGCACCAGAACGAGTAGCAACTTCTTGCTGTAATGAGAAGATTTCTTCGCGGTTACCATGATGTAAAACTGCATCAAAATCATCTGAACTGATGTTTTTAATCGTGGAAATTGCAGCAAGCACATCCTTTGGCAATGTTTGTTTATATTTTGCCAATAATGGACTATTAGGCATTACCGCAGCTTGGCTACCAACTGCAAAAATTGCGAGCAATTGATGCAACTGATTTTGTTCTGTGTCAGCGATTGAAAGAACACGTTGACGTGGCAAAATAATATATTGGTTACTTTCCCCAGTAGGGCCTTGTAACTCATAGAATTTACCAACACCAAATGGTTCAATTTCGCGATTTTCTTGCGGTAAATGTTGTTTCGCCCAATTTTGTAAGCTCTGATAAACTTCACGGTTAAAGCCTTCAAAAGCAGTTTGTTCATTTTTCATGGCAAACGGGGTTGCCAATACTTTATTTGAACAATGTTGCATTAAGCGATACATGTAAAGCGGACCACCAGCTTTTGGACCTGTCCCAGATAAACCTTCACCACCGAATGGTTGAACACCAACAACAGCACCAACAATATTTCGGTTGATATAAAGGTTACCAACTTCAGCATGTTGAATCACTGTTTGGATCGTTTGATCAATACGGGTGTGTAAACCCATTGTTAAACCATAACCTTTGGCATTAATTCGCGAGATGAGTTGCTCAAGCTCGCCATACTTATAGGTAATGATGTGTAAAACTGGACCAAAGACTTCACGTTGTAAATCATCAAGGTTAGGTAACTCAATTGCTGTTGGTACAACAAAAGTTCCTTTATCTAATTCATTCTGGCTCGTTGCACCAAACATTAGCTGATGTACCGGATAGCCTTTAGACTTCATTTTTTGGATGTGCTGATCAATCGTCTGTTTTGCTTCAACATCAATAACAGGACCAATGTCAGTTTTTAAAATGGCAGGGTTACCTACGCTCAACTGTTGCATTGCACCTTTAAGCATTTTAATAACGGTTGCAGCACTGTCTTCTTGTACACATAAAATACGTAAAGCAGAACAACGTTGACCAGCGCTATCAAAAGCTGAACTTACAACATCAAGTACGACTTGTTCAGTTAAAGCTGATGAGTCCACAATCATTGCATTTTGACCACCAGTTTCTGCAATGAGAGGAATTGACTGTCCATTTTCAGATAAACGTTTTGCAACAGTCTTCTGTAAAATTTTTGCAACTTCAGTCGAACCTGTAAACATGATGCCATCGATACGGCTATCTTGGCTGAGTTGAGCTCCAACTGTTTCACCACGACCTGGCAATAACTGCACAGCGCCATGAGGGATACCAGCTTCCCATAAAATTTGCACTGCTTGAGCTGCAATTAATGGAGTCTGTTCGGCAGGTTTAGCAATAACACAGTTACCGCTGACTAATGCAGCCGCGATTTGGCCTGAGAAAATCGCAAGAGGGAAGTTCCATGGGCTAATGCAAAGTACAGTACCTAAAGGCTGAATGATTGTATTAGCTGGAAGGTTCTCAACTTGAGTTGCGTAGTAACGTAAGAAATCTACAGCTTCACGAACTTCAGCAATCGCATTGGCATAGGTTTTACCACTTTCACGGCAAAGCAATACCATTAACTCTTCAATACGGCTTTCCATCAGGTCAGCTGCACGTTTTAAGTATTGAGCACGTTGATCTTTAGGAGTATTAGCCCATTCAGACTGAGCTTGTTCAGCTGCATTAAGTGCAACTTCTACATGCTTTAGATCAGCTTCTTGTACATGCCCAACAATTTCATCATTTTGTGCTGGGTTTGTAATTGCAACAGAATGACCTTGTTCTAAAGAACCATTATCTGCCAATAATGGATAGCTTTGCCAAATACGACTACGCAGTTGTTGAGCTGTCTGATCTAATGCTTCAAGTGGAGCATCATTAGCTAAATCATATCCTTTAGAGTTTTTACGGAGCGAACCATACATGTCTAAAGGTAACGGAATAGATGGGTGTTTTAAGCCAACTGAACCTTCAAGTTTAGCTGCATTGCGAATATCGTAAATTGGAGACTGAATCAGATCTTCAACTTTAAGTGTTTTATCGGCAATACGGTTAACAAATGAAGTATTTGCACCATTTTCAAGTAAACGGCGAACTAAGTAAGCCAACAAAGTTTCATGGTTACCAACAGGAGCATAAATACGGCATGGTACGCCTAATTTATTTTGCTCACGTGGGCCAACAACTTGTTCATAAAGTGGCTCACCCATACCATGTAGGCATTGGAACTCATATTGACCAGCATAATATTTGCTTGGATCAGCTAAATGATAAATCGTTGCTAACGTTTGAGCATTATGAGTTGCAAATTGCGGATAGATGAACTCTGGTGCTGCAAGTAATTTTTTAGCACAAGCGATATAAGATAAATCAGTATGCACCTTACGAGTGAAGACAGGATAGTCATCCATACCTTCGATTTGTGCTTTCTTGATTTCGCTATCCCAATACGCACCTTTCACAAGACGGATCATGAGGCGCTTTTGGCTGCGCTTAGCAAGATCGATAATATAATCAACCACGAAGAAACAGCGTTTTTGGTACGCTTGAATAACGAAGCCAATGCCTTTCCAGTTTGCAAGTTCTGGTTCGAAGCAAAGACGTTCAAGTAATTCAAGAGAAATTTCTAAACGTTCTGATTCTTCTGCATCGATATTTAAACCGATGTTGTATTGTTTTGCTAAAAGAGCGAGTTCGAATACTTTGCCATAAAGTTCTTGATGAACACGTTCAATTTGCGCGCGTTGATAGCGAGGGTGTAAAGCAGAAAGCTTAATTGAGATACCTGGGCCATCATAAACGCCTTTACCGTTAGACGCTTTGCCAATTGCATGGATGGCTTGTGTATAATCATTGAAGTAACGTTCAGCATCATGTTCGGTTAGAGCAGCTTCACCCAACATGTCGTAAGAATAGCGGAAACCTTTGTCTTCAAGTACTTTTGCATGGTCTACAGCTTCTTCAATGGTTTCACCAGTAACAAACTGTTCACCCATCATACGCATTGCAACATCGACTGCTTTACGAATAATGCCACGGCCACTACGTGCTAAAAGGCCAGTAAGTACACTTGAAAGACTAGTTTGCTTTGGAGTTTCCATCAGCTTACCAGTTAGCATAAGGCCCCATGCAGCAGCATTTACAAACATTAAGCTGCTTTGGCCAACGTGTTCTTTCCAGTTGCCTTGATTGATTTTATCTCGAATAAGCAAATCACGCGTTGCTGAGTCTGGAATACGAAGCAAAGCTTCAGCAAGACACATGAGTGCCACGCCTTCTTGTGAAGAAAGGGAGAATTCTTGTAGTAACCCTTGAACAATACCTGCTTTACCCGAAGAGGTTTTACGTTCACGTAAGTTATGGGCAAGATTAAAGGCAAGGTCATAAATTTTATGATCTAACTCATCAGATACCGCGGCAGCTTGTAATAGCTCTTCTACAGCTTCTGGTTCAGCACGACGCCAAGCTGTGTTAATGCGTTGTTCAAACTCACTTTTATCGTTGAATTCGGTGATATAGCCTTGGTGAGATTTATCCATTTGATGAAAAGTATCCATTGTATTCATATCTGTTTCCGCCAACTAGCTCTCATACTATTTATCTTGAGTAGAGAGGTTTAGATAATTTATCATTACAGAAGAAACACCGAATAACTCACTATATTTATCCCATTTTTTAGAGGAAAATTCAGATGAATGGCCCATTATTAAGCCTTGATCGCATTGATTTAAAAATTTTGGATATTCTTCAAACAGATGGGCGTATTTCGAACAGTAAATTAGCCGAACTTGTGAATTTATCTCCAACTGCTGTCATGGCACGAGTCCAAAAGCTAACGAAGGATGAATTCATCTTGGGATATGAGGCTAAGTTAAACCCTGTTAAGTTAAATGCTAATTTTTTGGTGTTTGTTGAAATATTACTGGATAAAACGACACCTAATGTTTTAGATGAGTTTATTGATGCTGTGGTGCATTATCCGGAAATTGTTGAGTGTCATATGGTCAGTGGGGGCTTCGATTTTTTAATTAAATTACGAAGTGCTAGTATGGAAGAGTTTAGACGTATTGCAGGGCAAGTGTTATGGCAGTTACCTGGGGTAAAAGAAACCCGTAGTTATCCAGTGATGCAAGTCGTGAAGGATACTTCAAAAATTAAAATCAAAACTAAAAATAAATAAAGGGGCCGAAGCCCCTTAGTTTATTTAGATAGATTATACGCTTTCTTTGTAGAGTTTATCTGCTTGTTCAAAGCGTCCAGTTACTGTTGTATTTGGCGCTTTAGTTAAAAGACTCACAACAACGATGCTGATAAATGCAAGGATAAAGCCAGGAATAATTTCGTAAACACCAGTGTCTGCAAAAAGATTTTTCCAGCCAATTACCACAACTGCACCAACGATCATACCTGCTAAAGCACCTTGTAAATTCATACGTTTCCAGAACAATGACAAGATGATAAGCGGACCAAACGCTGCACCGAAGCCAGCCCATGCATAAGCAACAAGACCAAGAACCTTACTATCTGGGTTACCTGCAAGAATAATTGCAAGAACAGCAATAACAAGAACCATTACACGGCCAACCCATACCAGCTCTTTTTGAGATGCATTTTTACGAAGGAAACCTTTGTATAAATCTTCAGTTAGAGCACTTGAACATACCAAAAGTTGACAGCTTAACGTGCTCATAACAGCAGCTAAAATTGCAGCCAAAATGATACCAACAATCCATGGATTGAATAAAATTTTAGTCAATTCCATAAATACAGTTTCAGGGTTTTTGCTCACAACTGCCGCTAATTCAGGGTGTTGCTCAAAATAAGCAATACCGAAGAAACCAGCACCTACAGCACCCATTAAGCATAAAATCATCCATGTCATACCGATACGACGAGCAGCAGGAATAGATTTTACTGAATCTGCTGCCATGAAACGTACAAGGATGTGTGGTTGACCAAAGTAACCAAGGCCCCATGCCATGGAGGATAAAACTGCTACCACACCAAAATCTGAGATGAGATTAAATGCATGCGGACGTGCAGTTTCAATGAGAGTAACAAAATGAGTTGTGTCCCCGATCGCAAGGTAAGTCACGATTGGCGTTAATATCAGGGCAAAAATCATCAATCCAGCTTGGAATGTATCAGTCCAGCTAATTGCTAAGAATCCACCGATACAAACATAACTGATGGTTGCAATAGCACTAAGCCAAATTGCAGTGTTGTATGACATACCGAATAAATTTTCAAATAAACGGGCGCCCGCCACCATGCCTGAAGCACAGTAAATAGCGAAGAAAACCAAGATGATAACGGCAGAGAAAATACGAAGTACTTTTTTCTGGTCATCAAAACGGCTTGTAAAATAATCTGGCAAAGTTAATGCATTGTTTTGAATTTCAGTATGAACGCGTAATCGACCAGCAACCAGTAGCCAGTTAAGCCAAGCACCGATAATAAGACCAATTGCAATCCACGCTTCAGATAGACCAGAAAGATAAATTGCTCCTGGTAAGCCCATGAGTAGCCAGCCACTCATGTCTGATGCGCCTGCGGATAACGCAGTAACGAAACTGCCTAAACTACGACCACCAAGAATATAATCTGAGAAGTCGCTTGTAGCACGGTAGGCAAATAAGCCAATAAGTACCATTGCTACGATGTACACCATAAACATGATGAGGGTGGGATCAAAATAACTCATGATGGATGTGTGTCCTTATATCCATAATCCGTGATTGTAACCTAATCCAGGTCGCTGTTTTCTTGTACGGCATTCAAGAGGTTGAGATTCAACCACAAAAGAATTTTTTTGCTCTGTTGTTTTTATATTGTATTTTTTGTAGTTTTGTGTAAATAAATATAATTGAAATTATAAATTTAAAAATATATTATTAATCATGTATTTATGATTTTTTAATATTTTATTTTTTTGAATTATCTTGAGAGAAATAAGTTTTTAAAAAAATAACTCTATATTTGGTTACAAAGTGAATGGAGAATAAAATTTTATTGCACGAAATTAGAACAAAGCTAGAAAATTTTGTCCCAAAAATAATAATTTTTATTCAAATTAAATTTATTTAGTACTTAAAAATAGCAGTCAATTGGTTAAATTCTTAAAAAGTTCATGCATTCCTTGAGTAGCTGACATCTTTAACAATTCATATTGTTGGGGAACACGCACATGATCTGCTTTGGGATCTATATAATAAGCTTTACATTGATCTGTAATTTCATGCACTAATCCTGCAACCGGATATACGCTTAATGTCGACCCGATTACAATAAAAACATCTGCACTTTGCACTAATCTAATTGCTTCTTCATAAGCCGGTACAGCTTCACCAAACCAGACTACATGTGGGCGAAGGGGATATCCATCTGGGCAAAGGTCGTGTTCTAAGTCTAATTTCCAACCCTTAATCTCATAAAACTGAGTTGTGAATTGTGCCTTTGGCCCCGAGCTTTTTGCTAACCGAATGTTTCCATGCAAATGTAAAACGTTGGAACTTCCTGCGCGTTCATGCAAATCATCAATGTTTTGAGTAATAACTTGTACTTCAAAATAGTCTTGTAGCTTGGAAATATATTGATGGGCTGAATTAGGTTGCGATTCTAAAATATTTTTGCGTCTTTCATTATAAAAGCGTTGAACTAAAGAAGGGTTCTTTTGCCATGCTTCAGCTGTGGCAACTTGCTGAATGTCATAATTTTCCCATAGACCATTACTGTCACGAAAAGTGCTAATTCCACTTTCGGCACTCATACCCGCGCCAGAGAATACAACAAGTTTTGTCATATAGGTCACCGAATCAGATAACTGATTTTAAATTAACTGCATAAACAAAGAAAAAAACCAGTCTAAATCTAAACTGGTTTTTATTAAATCTTGAAAACTATACCTATCTTATAGGCCAGCTTCATATTCCGCATTTGTTAAAAGTTTTTCAACATCTGCAATATTGTCTGGTTTGATTTTATAAATCCAGCCTTTGCCGTATGGATCATCATTTACAAAATCAGGATCATCTTCAAGGTCAGTATTTACTTCTACTACAGTGCCTGAAACAGGAGCATGGATGTCTGAAGCAGTTTTCACTGATTCAACAACTCCAGCTTGTTCGCCAGCTGTAACTTGACTACCAACTTCAGGAGTTTCGACATACACCAAATCGCCAAGCTCATCTTGTGCGTGGTCAGTAATCCCTGTAATAACAAGATCACCTTCAATTTTTACCCACTCATGTGTACGTGCATACTTCAGTTCCGAAGGGTGATTCATGGTAACTCCTTAAGCTTGTGTCCAATAGTTTTAAACATTATAAGTATGGGTCTTTACGCCAGTTGCTTGGGCTGCGGCCACTCCAGCGTTTAAAAGCACGGCTAAAATTTGCAACGTCCGAATAGCCAAGTTCATCTGCAATCTGTTCAAGACTATAATCTGTACGCGAAAGCAAAGATGTTGCATGTCGATAGCGTACTTCATCAACTAATGTAGAAAAGGAAGTTCCTTCTGCTGCCAATTGACGTTTAAGTGTGCGGTCCGACATATGTAGGCATTCTGCTACATTTTCTATGCTTAAATAATGTTGTTCAGAATTACTTAAAATATCACGAACTCGCATTGCTAAACGTCGGCGCTCACCCAAAGCGGAAAGTTCAGCTTCACATTGGTTAATCGCAACTTGACTTGCAATAGGGTCGGCGTTGACTAATTTAAGTCCTAAATATTTTTTATCAAAACTTGAAATTAAATGTGGTTGGTTAAAGCGAATTGTGCTGCTTAGTTTATTTTTATATTTGTCAAAACCTTCTGGCTCTGGAAAATCTAAGTCTACATCCCCAGCTAAATCTTCAATGCCAGTCATAGCTTTTGCCATGCTCATGATACCAATGGTTAAACCTAAAACGATTTCTGTACGTAAAGGCTCAAGTTCAATATCACACTGTAATTGTAAGGTCGCCTTGGGTCCAAATGTTGAGAAATATAATTGTAAAAAGGGCAAGCGTAGCTGAATAAAGCGTGCTGCAAGAGCAATTGCTTCTGTAATATCTTTGGCTGTCATAATTGCATAGCCAATGAAACCATGAATTGAAATACGCATTTGAGTACCAAGATGGTAACCCAAAGTCGTTTCACCAGTTAGTTTAAGAGCGTGTTTAACCAGTTCATTTGCTACTGGTGTAGAAATACGATAGTCAGGGTCAGCCAGTTGCTCGCTTGTAAGATGAAATGGAGCAAATAATGTTTCATCGTTGTATCCCCAACGTGAAACGACATCTAATAGCAATAGGCCATAGACACCCGGAATACCCTGATCTTGACGAGCTGAGGTAATTTTCATATGCGTTCCATTGCTCTCATCAATTTTTCACATGCATTTCTTACACATCTTGTCATGAAATATAATCTGAGTTTATAAAAACTGTTAGACAATCATATCAACCATTTTTAAACATTCTTTTTAAAGACAACAATTTTTGTTGTTGAAATAAGTAAGACATCCCCATGTTGATTTAAGGCTTGTGTAACGTAACTTACAATACCACGATCTAATTTTGTTTTGGATGGGGTGATAGCTGAAATTTCTGTTTCAACATGAATTCTATCACCCGGTCGAGTGGGGCGTGGCCACCGCAAACTAGATTCTGAACCTATCAAACCTCCATGAATAGGCATGCATTCGGTCCATAAACGCATAGTGATGGCAGAAGTGTGCCAACCACTGGCAGCAATCCCTTGAAAAATAGGATCATGCTTAGCTTGCTCTTCATCTATATGAAATGGTTGAGGGTCATAGGAGTTTGCAAATTTTTTGATTTCATCTAAGGTGATTTCATATTCACGACTAATAAAACGATCACCAATTTTCAAATCTTCTAAATAAAGCATTAATCTTGACCCTGTAAAACTTTTTGTTCAATTAGGAAGCCGCCTGTTTGACGTTTCCATAATTGTGCATATATTCCATTTTGCGCAATTAACTCTTCATGTGTTCCTTGCTCAGCAATTTGGCCTTCATCAAGAACAATTAAACGATCCATTTGTGCAATAGTAGATAATCGGTGTGCAATTGCAATAACAGTTTTATCAACCATAAGGTCATTTAAACTTGACTGGATAGCTGCTTCAACTTCTGAATCTAATGCACTAGTGGCTTCATCTAAAATGAGAATAGGGGCATCTTTTAAAAATACACGTGCAATAGCAATACGTTGTCTTTGACCACCAGAAAGTTTTACACCACGTTCACCTACTTGAGCGTCATATCCATTACGACCCTTTAAATCTACCAATTGAGGTATAAATTCGGCGGCTTTTGCTTTCTTTACAGCATTTTTCATATCGGCATCAGATGCATCTGGACGTCCATACTTAATATTTTCAGCGACTGAGCGATGTAATAAAGACGTATCTTGTGTTACCAAGGCAATATTAGCTCTTAGACTATCTTGAGTCACATCTTCAATATTTTGCCCATCAATTAAAATTGCACCTTGTTTAAGATGATAAAAATGTAAAAGCAACTGAATAAGCGTAGATTTGCCTGCTCCAGAACGTCCAACAATTCCTATCTTTTCACCAGCTTTAATTTTTAAGTTGAAGTGATTAATCACATTTTTATTGTTATAAGCAAAGCTAACATCTTTAAATACAATCTCACCTTGGCTTACTTCAAGTGTTTTTGCATCAGGTTTGTCTTGAATATTAATTTTTTTACCTAATGTTTGCATACCATCTTGAATGGTTCCAACATTTTCAAATAATGCGGACATATGCCACATCATAAACTCAGCCATACTATTAAGTTTTAAAATCATGGCAGTAGTCGCTGCAATTACACCTAATGCTGCTAAACCTTGAGTCCATAGCCAAACTGAGGTACCAATAACGCCAATAAATAAGACGGCTGATAGCATGTTGATACTTATTTCAAAAAGAGTGCCTAAACGCATCTGAGCATAGACTGTTGTCATAAACTCTTTCATTGATGCTTTTGCATATTGGCTCTCACGTCCAGCATGAGCAAATAATTTAACTGTTTGAATGTTGGTGTAAGCGTCGGTAACGCGACCAGTCATAATTGATCTAGCGTCGGCTTGCTGCTGAGATACTTTACTTAAACGTGGAATAAAGAACCACGCACTTAATAAGAATAAGGTTAACCAAACTAAAAGTGGTATTAGCAAAATTGTTGAAATTGAGCCCAGAACAATACTAACGGTAATAAAGTAAATAGCGACGTAAGCCAACATATCGCCCAAAATAATCCAGAATTCACGAATGGCTAGAGCCGTTTGCATAACTTTTGCAGAAAGTCGACCAGCAAAGTCGTTATGAAAAAAATCTAAGCTTTGTTTCAATAAAAGATTATGGAAACGCCAACGCAAACGCATTGGAAAAGTACTATATAAAATCTGATGTTTTACAATAGATTGAATATTTACAAAAAAGATATTGGTAAATAAAACACCAATTAAGAGTAGTAAATCAGTCGTGTGCTGACTTAAAAAACTTTCAGGGCGACTACTACTTAACCAATCTACGAGTTGTCCAATCTTTGAAAAAAGTAAGGCTTCAAAGCTTGCTGCACCTGCTGTAAAAAGAATAAGTAAGAATAAGTAAGGGCGTAAGCCTTCCGTTGCTTGCCAGACAAATGGAAAAAAACGAGTTGGTAAAGGTTCATCCAGACCTTTTGTTGGGTAGGGATCTACAAGTTTTTCAAACCACTTCAGCATGAATTACTACCTTTAAGACAAAAGCCACTTAATTAAGTCTTTGCAATTAAATTTACAAAAAAGTCAGTTAGATCAAGATCACTTCGGTTTTCGATCTTTTGAATATGCGCAAATACACATGAACTGATTATGTTGTACGTCATTCATTAGTACATGACGTAAATTTGGATGCCTGAAGAAATCTTCAAGAATGTCGCGAAGACTTAAAAAATTATGATTTATTATATCGGGATTAATAGATAAAGTGGTGAAGGAATTTATTCTTTAAGTATTTTTTCTTACTATTTTGAACATTTGTTAAATTAATACTTTTTAATCCCATTCGAAAAAGGCCTTTATATTTGCATCATAAAGGCCCTTGTATGTGTTACCACATTAAATCATCAGGAATAACATAGGCTGCATAAGGATCTTCTTCATTTGTGGTTTGTTCATTGGACTCCGCATTGTTCAATAAAATAAACCCTTTCATCTTCTGATCAATTTTTTCAGCTAATGCTTTAGGTAAGTAAGCATATTGATTTTGATCTTTAGCAATGAGCAAACTGCCTGAAACAAGGGCATTATATATTTGCTGAGAAATATATACCTTCTTGATTTTACCCTCATCAATAAATTGATAAACACTATCACCATCAGTATTTGAAATTTTATGATGCTTAATCATTTGAATGATTGATGCTTTTAGGGCTTTTTCCTCAAGTTGTTGTTGTTTTTCTAAGTTTAAAGCCTGGTCTTTAGCTAACTTTTCTTGTTGAGCTTTTTCAATATTTGCTTTGATTTCGGGCTCATTGCTTTGACCGATACGTTGTTCGTGATGAGCTTGTTTTGTTAATTTTTTTGCTTTTTTATTATCCACTAACCCTGCTTTTAGTAGCTGGGCTTGTAAGGCATTTTTAACCATGACTTAATCCTTATGTGAAGTTGAAGGGCTATAGAAGTAAACTACCCAGTAAGAAATACTTAAGACTAAGCTTAAAGTTGCTGGCAATAAAAATGCTTGTAACTTTAAATGTGGATATACCAGCGCGGCAAGAATTCCACCAAGCAGAAAACCTGCAAAAATAAGTAAGTGTAAAACTATACGCCGGTTTTCTACAGGTAAGCCTCTGGCTTTATATCCAAGTGCTAAACCAATATCTGTTAAAACGCCAGATAGATGGGTAGTTCGAATAATGGTTCCTTTATAATGGCTCACCATTGCATTTTGAAGGCCCATTGCTGTACAAGCCCATAATAATCCATAGCGTGGAAAATAAGGAAGTAATATCCAACAAAGAAAAATGAATAAAGCAACAAGACTCAAGGGTAAGCCATAGCGACGACCTAGTCGAAAATGGCTACTCCCTAAAATAAAACCACTATAAAATGAACCGCAAACATAACAAATGATCACCAGAAGCAGGAAAATGATATGTTCTGGTTGCCACTCTACCAAACTCATAGCTAGCATACTAACGTTGCCAGTCATATGTGAAATAGATTGATGCAAAAGGGTAATTAGCCCTAATACATTAATCATTCCAGCATTGAATGCCAGTAAAAAGGCCCCAAGTTGGAACCAGTTTGGTAGACGCTGAAATGGCATTTTGTTTAGGAAGTTTGTTTAGAACGAATATCTACAGCTGCGGTAAATAAAACGTCCGTAGAAGAGTTAAGAGCTGTTTCTGTAGAGTCTTGCAATACACTGATAATCATACCAATAGCCACTACTTGCATAGCAATTTCAGTTGAAATGCCAAATAAACTACAAGCTACTGGAATTAGAAGTAAAGAACCACCAGCTACACCAGAAGCACCGCAAGCTGAAATTGTAGCAACAACTGATAAGATGAGCATTGTTGCAAAATCAACATGAATTCCAAGCGTATGTACAGTTGCTAGTGTGAGTACAGTAATTGTCACTGCTGCACCAGCCATATTTACTGTCGCACCTAATGGAATAGAGACGCTTGCTGTTGATGGATTAACGCCTAAGCGCTCTGCCAGATCTAAGTTAACAGGAATATTGGCTGCTGAGCTTCGTGTAAAGAAAGCAGTAATCCCACTTTCTTTAAGACATTTAAATACGAGAGGGTATGGATTCCCACGTATAGTAAGTGCAACAAGAATTGGATTGATAACTAAAGCAACAAAGAACATCGTACCTAACAGTACTACTAATAATTGCGCATAACTTTCAAGCGTTGCGAGACCAGCATCTGCAAAAGTCACTGCAACCAAACCGAAAATACCGACAGGTGCAAAAGCAATTACTTTATGAATAATAGCACTAACAGCATGTGCAACATCCTGCATGACTTGTTTTGTGGTGTCTGAGCTATGGCGCATCGCTAAACCAAGGCCAATTGCCCACGCTAAAATACCAATAAAGTTTGCTTCACTAATGGCTTGAACAGGGTTGGCAATAAAGCTTAAAAGCAAGTTTTTCAGAATGTCAGCTAAACTTCCTGGTACTTGCAAATCATTGTGCGAAACAGTGTTGAGGAATAAAGTACTAGGAAAAGAAAGACTAACAATCATAGCTGTGAAAGCAGCAAGCAACATACCTACCACATATAAAATCATGATTGGACGTAAATTCGCACTATGACCCACCTGAAAGTTGGCAATAGAAGAAAGTACTAATACAAATACTAAAATAGGGGCAACAGACTTTAATGCTTTAATAAAAAGCTCACCAAATAAACTTAAATATGGCGTAATGTCTGGAAATAGTAATGCAACGCCAATACCTAAAATAATGGCGATAATAATCTTGGCTACCAAGCTTAATCGAGAAAGGAATTCAAGCATATAAAGACCTTATTAACCTATTCATGGCTAAAGGTTGAACAAGCGGAGTATTTTATACTTAAGTTATGGGAATCTTAAGCTTTTTTATGCAAACTAGAGGTTTTTATAGTAGATGGTAATATTAAGTCATTGTTTTAGTTTTGGTTAATTTTTAATTTTAACTTTTTTTATTGGAGGCTTTGCTTGTTAATTGTTCATCAAGAAAACGAATTATATCAAAAAGTGGTGAAAGTGCCGAAAGAACTCAAAAAGAAATGAATTGATAACAAAATAAATGGTATCGGTGAGGCTTTGGAAAAGCTACGCGAATTTTCAAAACTTTGTGCTTGGACTAAACTCTAAGCTTTCAAGCTGAAAAATCGCATATTTCAGGAAGTTACTAATATTATTATAAATTTATAATTTAAAGATATTATTTACTTGCACAGTACAGTTGGTGAAGCGTATTTAAAATTGAATGCATATTGTCATCCTTAATAGAATAAAAAATTTGCTTACCATCACGACGAGTTGATACAACATCACTTTTACGTAACATCATAAGTTGTTGTGAAAGAGTGGGCTGTGTAATTTGGGTCTTCTCTTCAATCTGTGAGACATTTAGCTCCTCGTAAGCTAAGTGACATAAAATTAATAAACGATCTGTATTAGCCAAAGATTTTAGAATTCCCACGACTGAATCAGCCGCATTTTTCATTTCTTCAATTTGGAGTCCATCTTTCATACTTTATACCTATATCAATATAGCGGGCATAGTATAGATTGATCTTGCAGAAATGAATGTAGCAAAACTAATCAATCCAATTGTTTTTGTTGAAAAGCAATATAAGGGGAACTGATAAATAAGTAGTATTTTTAATTAAAAACAGTTGTTTGTATTTCTTTTGTGTTTAAAGTGTTGCATTGTGTTATAAGTTTAATTGTTAAGTATAAGTGAATTGAAGCCAGCATCAAATAAGCCTTATTTCATTCCGATAAATAGTTAAATCTAATTTATCTTTGAATGAAACAAAAAAAATGATTGAGTTTTTATTTTTTAAATATATAATCTGTTTTGTACAGACAGGTCTGTATATTTTGGTTTAGTAAGGTCGAAAAAAACGTCTAATTTTGAACCAAAATGACTTTCAGACGCAGCGTGATAGATAAGAAGAATATTAATATAAGAAGAAGAATGTCACGCTTTATTTTTAAGCAGCTCTTTCAAAGTCGATTAATTTTTCAACTCGATTCCAATAATCATAAATTTTTATTGAGCCATGCTCGACCTGAGCTTGAATGGTCATACCTTCCAATATATTAACGAGTAGTAAAGATAAAGGACCAGGTTCTTTTACATCATATTGGTTGAGAAGGTCTTGCATGAGTTGAGTCAACCAAGCTTTATACAAAGTGGCAGGTTGATGTGTTGACGGATATTGTTTTAAAACCTCTTCCAAAGCTTTTTGAAACATACAGCCATTAAAATCTTCACTATTAAACCAGTCGGAATACCATAAAAATACTGCTTTAATTCTCGCAAGAGGGTCTAACTCATCATGTTTTGATAAGGCCGAGGTAAGAGAGTTCTGTAAAAGCGTGTTTCGTAGAAGTAGACATTCCTCAATTAATTTTTCTTTTGATGGAAAATGCTTGTAGAAAGTCATTTTTGCAACGCCAGATTCATTAATGATGCGATCCACACCTATAGAATTGTAGCTATACGAGTTAAAAAGTCTTAATGCGGTGTTAATAATGTCATCTTTCTTCGACATATTTTTAGCCTCTCACAAATGAATTGCTATTAGCTTGTGAACTGTGATCTGTATTAATGAAAATCTGGATCTTTAATTTTACAAGGTATTCTTTGTTATTGATAGAAAAAAGATATTATTTTTTTAAACTGTAACGTTTAAATTTTAAGGCAAAAGTAAGTAAGAAATATGTCGTTTTTTAATCATGACGCTTTTCTATTTTTAATTCTCATTTCAAGATTTCTTTAAAGTTTAATAATCTTAACTACATACTATTTAAGATTTTTTTAGATAAATTTAACGAATAATAATTGAATGTATTTTTGAGTTTGCTTGCTAATTTAAAAAAGTAGGTTTTCCACTTTCATGAAAAAACCTACTTTTATTAAAACATTTACTCTGCAGGGGGTAACAGCATCAGAATAGATTCATTTAATAAGTGAGCAACGTTTTCTAGTGTTTCGTCATCATTAAATTGGCTATCAAATGGCAGGCTCTCTCCATTGGCAATCGCTTTTAATTTTTGCACAAAGGGTTCAGCTATAAATAGGACTTCACCATTTCCCCAAAAGTTTAGGATTCCGTTTTGTTCTGTATAAAGTAGTCGAGACGCTGGCTCTAAAAGAACTTCGTATCCTTCGTGTAAAATTTCTTTTAAGTCATCTGCTTCGATTTCATCAGCTTCTGGAATATTATCCGGATATTTAGGTTCACTCATATAAGACATGATAGCGGCATCAAGTGCTGATGAGTCTTGTAATTGAGCTAGAACTAAGTCTTTTAGGTGGCTCAGTTCAGTTGCATTAATTTCACCAATTTGGCTAATCTGTTTGCGCGCAATATCTACAACAGGATTTTGTAGGAGTGTGTTTGCTGAAAATTGATCACTAATACGTTCCATCATTCCTGCAACGTTTGGCATGCGAAAGCCAAATGAGAAAGTTAAGCAATCATCTTCGGCAACGCCATAATGTGCCATTCCAGGCGGAACGTATAGTAAATCACCTGGTGTTAGAACTTCATCAAACTGCACGTCTATTTCTGGTAAAAGTTTTAATGGTTGATTAGGTGCAAATGCAGTATTTACATCGCACATTTGTCCTAATTGCCAACGTCTGTGTCCGTGACCTTGAACTAGAAACACATCATAAAAATCAAAATGTTTTCCAACCGAACCGCCTTTAGGTGCATAAGACACCATAATATCGTCACGGCGCCATTGAGGAATAAAAGGAAATTTTTTCCAAAGTTCAGAAAGGTCAAAAGAGTAGTGGTCTACCGCCTGTACTAAAAGCGTCCATAATTTTGGTAGCTTTTGAAAGTCGCCTTTGGTTAGAGGTGAAGACTTGACGTGCCATTCATTTGGATTTCTATCTTTTTGGCGAAGGAGTCGGGCACTCGCATGTTCTTCCAAAGCAAGTTCTTGCACATCTTGGGGCCCTAAAAGACCTACAATCTCTGGCAATCCGCTACGTACCAGCAAAGGTTTTTTCTGCCAATATTCTGCTAAAAATTGTTCGGCAGTAATACCGCCTAAAACTGCTAAAGGTTCTGTCATGGAAATAACCTATTTATAAAAATATCTAAAATTAAGGAATTTGTAGACCAAGCTGCCTTAAAATATGGCAAAGTTGAATCATGGGTAAACCCATAAGAGTCGTCTGGTCTTGGCCTGTCATTTTTTCGAACAAACTAATTCCCAAACTTTCACACTTAAAGCTACCAGCACAATGAAGTGGTTGATCTAATACAATATATCGTTCAATTTCGGCTTGATTCAAGGTTCGGAATTTAACTTGATAATGTTCAACAAGCGTTTGTTCAAAATTCCCGTCAAGCCATTGCACGCTGAGGGCGGTACTGAAGTAGACAGTTCGACCTGAATTTTCTGCTAACTGTAATTTGGCATTTTCAATGCTCATCGGTTTACCAATAAAGTCATTGGGAGCATGTTCTCGCCATGCGACTTGATCGGAACCAATAATAATTGCATATGGATTTTGTGCAGCAATCACTTGGGCTTTTGTGAAAGCCAGCCTTTTCGCAAGTTCATCGGCATGGGTTTCATTGCGAGGGCTCTCATCAATATCAGGACTCACACAGATATAGTTAATCCCTAAGCGATCCATTAAGGCTTTGCGTGTTTGACTGCTTGATGCCAAAATAATTTGTGGCTGTACCATTACACTGCAAATTCCATTAAAACGTCTAAAGGCACATAGCTTAATACAGCTTGATGACAGGCATGTATTTTAATGGGAGGGGCTTGACCCGCTTGATAAGCTTCTACCCAACGAGTTACACAGATACACCAGAAATCACCGGGCTTTAGGCCAGGGAAATCTACTTCTGGTAAAGGGGTAATAAGATCATTCCCAATTTTTTGTGAAAAATTTAAGAAATCAGAGGTCATTTGCGCACATACAGTATGCTGACCAAGGTCTGTGACTGCTGTGTGGCAAAAGCCATTTCTAAAATAGCCGGTAATAGGGTCGAAACAACAACTTGCTAAAGGTTCCCCTAAAACATTTAAACGATTGATTTGTGGATCTGGATGAATAGACATAATGGATGAAATATCAAATGACTATCTCTATCATAATCAAAACTCGGGCTTTCTACAGCTTTTATGCAAAAAAACTAACCTTTTTTGATGTAATCATTTAAAATTGGCGCGTTTTTAAAATCATAAAGAGAGCTTTACATGAATTTTCAGCGTATGACTGACCTTAACTTAACAGGTAAACGTGTCCTTATTCGTGAAGATTTAAACGTTCCTGTCAAGAATGGTGTGATTACTAGCGATGCTCGCTTGCGCGCGGCATTACCAACTATTAAAGCTGCTTTAGAAAAAGGTGCAGCTGTGATGGTGTTTTCGCATCTAGGTCGTCCTGTTGAAGGTGAACCAAAGCCAGAACAATCACTTGCGCCAGTTGCTGCTTATTTAACAGAAGTATTGGGCCAAGAAGTTAAATTGTTAACAGATTACCTTGATGGCGTAGAAGTTGAAGCTGGTCAAGTCGTACTGCTTGAGAATGTGCGCTTTAACCATGGTGAAAAGAAAAATAATCCAGACCTTGCACAAAAATATGCTGCATTATGCGATGTATTTGTTATGGATGCATTTGGTACTGCTCACCGTGCAGAAGCATCTACTGAAGGTGTAGCTCGTTTTGCTCCTGTTGCAGCAGCTGGTCCTTTATTGGCAGCTGAATTAGATGCACTTGGCCGTGCAATGCAAACTCCTGAAAAACCAATGGTTGCAATTGTTGCAGGTTCTAAAGTTTCAACTAAACTTGATGTTTTAAACTCACTTTCTAGTATTTGTGATCAACTTATCGTTGGTGGCGGTATTGCAAATACATTCTTGGCAGCTGCTGGTTTTAATGTTGGTAAATCATTATACGAAGCTGATTTGGTTGAAACTGCAAAACAAATTGCTACGAAAGTAAGTGTTCCACTGCCTACAGATGTTGTGGTTGCCGATGCATCGCAAATTAATTTTGACGATTTCTTAGGTTCGTTAGCAGCAGCGCAAGCAGTTGTGAAGAAAGTAGAAGATGTAACATCAAATGATATGATTTTAGATGTTGGTCCGGAAACAGCTAAAGCATTTGCAAATATTTTAACAACATCAAAAACGATTCTTTGGAATGGTCCTGTAGGCGTATTTGAAGTTGATCAGTTTGGTGAGGGTACTAAAGCACTTTCTTTAGCTGTTGCTCAATCTGCTGGTTTCTCGATTGCTGGTGGTGGAGATACTTTAGCCGCGATTGATAAATATAACGTTGCTGATCAAATTGGTTATATTTCTACTGGTGGCGGTGCATTCCTTGAGTTTGTTGAAGGCAAGACTTTGCCAGCAGTCGCTGTTTTACTTGAGCGTGCTTAATACTGCTATATAAAAATAAGAAGGGATTGGGTTACCAGTCCCTTTTTTCATGGATAGGTCATTAAACTGTCATATATCTGCAATAAAATAGCGAGCATTAAATCACCAACTGTGGATAATAGTGATGAATTTAAAGCTTACATTTGCTGCTTTGTTAATTGTACCGATGATGTTGAATGCTTGTGCTAAGAAAGATGAAGCATCTCAGGCTGGACAAGAATCGGCAGCTTCTACTGCTGTTTCTGAAAAAGTAACACCTGAGCAACAAGCAGCAATTGATGCGATTGATAAGCCAGTTTTAGATGAAAAGAATACCGATGTGGTTGAAGGTAGTGCACCAAGTGAGGCTGCTGCTTCAGAAACACATTAATTTGTTGTTTTTTGTTAAAAAATCCCTGCATATGCGGGGATTTTTTTTGAAATACTGTGATTTGTTGCTGAATTGAAATAAATGAAAGGGTAGAATAACCCGCACTACCTGGGAGGATATTATGGCACTCATTTCAATGCGCCAGCTCTTGGATCACGCTGCTGAACATAACTACGGCGTACCAGCATTTAACGTAAATAACTTAGAACAAATGCGCGCAATCATGCTTGCCGCGGATGCAACCAATTCACCTGTAATTGTTCAAGCATCAGCTGGAGCTCGCAAATATGCAGGCGCTCCATTCTTACGCCATCTTATTTTGGCTGCAATTGAAGAATGGCCACATATTCCAGTGGTAATGCACCAAGACCATGGTACAAGCCCTGATATTTGTCAGCGTTCAATTCAGCTTGGCTTTAGCTCAGTGATGATGGACGGTTCATTAGGTGTAGATGGTAAAACACCTACATCTTATGAATACAATGTTGATGTAACTCGTAATGTTGTTGCTTTGGCACACGCATGTGGTGTTTCTGTCGAAGGTGAGATTGGCTGTTTAGGTAGCCTTGAAACTGGTATGGCTGGTGAAGAAGATGGTGTGGGTGCGGAAGGTGTACTTGACCACTCACAACTTTTAACTTCTGTTGAAGAAGCGACTCAGTTCGTTGCTGATACAAATGTTGATGCACTAGCAATTGCAGTTGGTACTTCACACGGTGCGTATAAATTTACGCGTCCACCTACAGGCGATATCTTGGCAATTGACCGCATTAAAGAAATTCATGCGGCATTACCAAATACTCACCTTGTAATGCATGGTTCGAGTTCTGTTCCGCAAGAATGGTTAAAGGTAATCAATGAGTTCGGCGGTAATATCGGCGAAACTTATGGTGTACCTGTTGAGCAGCTTGTAGAAGCAATTAAACACGGCGTACGTAAAATCAACATTGATACTGATTTGCGTTTAGCTTCAACTGGTGCGATTCGTCAGTTTATGGCTGAGAATCCATCTGAGTTTGATCCACGCAAATACTTTGCTAAAACAGTTGATACAATGAAGCAAATTTGTATCGATCGTTACGAAGCGTTTGGTACAGCTGGAAATGCTGACAAGATCCGCCCAATTTCTTTAGAGAAAATGGTTGATCGTTATAAATAATTCCCGTTAGGGTTTAATTTATAGAAACCGGTTATTTATATAACCGGTTTTTTATTAGTTAAATTTTATTCATAAAAAAACCTGTGATAAACACAGGTTTTGATGACGATAAAAGAACTTATTTCTGTAAGTTCTTTTTGTCTAGACTTGGATCTTTTATTTCTACATATGCATTTGCACGTACTTCACGCAACCAGCTATCGATTTCAGTGTTAAATTGGCGTTCACCTAAAATTTGACGTGCCATGCGCTCTTGATATTCGTGAGTCATATCTTTTTCACGTTTTTCAGTTACTTGTAAGATATGCCAACCGAATTGAGTCTGGAATGGTTCGCTGATTTCACCTACAGGAATTTCCTGCATTTTCTTATCAAATTCAGGCACCATCATACCAGGAGTTACCCAGCCTAAGCTACCGCCATCGCGCGCTGAACCCGTATCATTAGAATAGGTAGCTGCAAGTGTTGCAAAATCATCGCCAGCTTTTAAGCGTTTATAGATGTTGTCAATAATTTGCTTGGCATTTTCAAGGCTGACCACTTCAGATGGTTGAATGAGAATGTGGCGAGTTTGAAATTGAGGTACTAAAGCTTTTTGCTCATTTTGTTTGCGCTCAATAAGCTTTAAAACATGTACACCATCACGTACTGAAATTAAGTCGGTTGTTTGGCCGTCTTGTAATGGAGTAATACGTGCTGCAAGTTCAGCAGGAATGTCTGAAAGTGGACGGAACCCCATGTCAGCACCATCAACTTTTACATTTGCAGTTGAAAGTTTTTTCAATGCGTTTATATCATTACTTTGTGCAAGCTTTGAACGTACTTCTTGAGCCACAGATTGAACTTCCTGTGGATTATCACCGGCAATACGCATATGGATTACATGTGCTTGGTTGCCTAAAGCAGCTTGTCCCTGAGGTGATTTTAAAAAGTTTTCTACATCTTGATCACTAATTTTAATACGAGACATGACTTGTTGTTGGCGCAAACGACTAATTGCTAAATCTTCAGCGATTCGACCGCGTAAACTTTCATAAGTCCCTGGTGCCATAGCATCTAACTTTTGCTGGAAGGCTTCTAAACTTTTAGTTCCAGATTGACTTGCTACTTTTAATACAGCTTCATTTAAGCTTTTTTCATCAGGTTTGATACCATATTTCTTAACTTGCTCAAGTTGTGCCTGACGCAAGATTAATTGATCTAACACCTGAAATTGTAAATATTGCTGAGGTGGAACCTCTTTTTTTTGTGCTTGTAGTTCGTGAGCAGCTTCTGCCATCCCTTGTTGAAGATCGCTTTTTAAAATTACGCTATTGTCCACAATTGCCACAACTTCATCAGCGGGTTGGGCAAAACTATGCATTGATGAAGAGATTAGGGCAGCAAGGGTAGTTGCTTTAAAAAACTGTTTAAGATGCTTTGTCTTCATTAACGTTGTGTCCAAGATTGATTAATTTTGTTAAAACCTAAAACGCGATTTTCAAGTAAAGACGCGAGTTTATTGTTTAAACCACCTAAACCTTTTAGTGTAATTTCGGCCATAATGGCACGTTTTTCACTAACATCTGGAGATTTTGGATCATCTAGGTCGTTGTAGTATGAGCGGCCATAGACTGAAATACCCCAGCAACATGATTCATAGTTAACGCCTAATAAAAGTTCACGCGCAACATCGTTATCCATGTCGTATTGTACGTGGCCCATAATACGCCAATTGTCTTTAATTGGTTGTATAAACGATGCAACAACCTGATCGTAGGTATCTTGACGGCCAGCAATATCTTTACGATAGAAATAGCCTAAGTTATATAGATTTCCTTTATCTCCAGTATAATAAACCTGAAAATCACGCTGAGCGTTGTCACCATTCGACATCCATGCTGAGTTGGCTGCGATAGTGAAGTTTTGATTTAACTGGCTTGTTAAACTTACAACCGGACCAGTATTGCGTTCGGTATCAATCTCGTCTTGTTGCTTTAATGTCACACGACGATCTTCAAAATAATAACTTTGACCAACACTTGCACGTAAACGTTCTAAGCCTACTGTGTCAAAAAGACTGTAGCTTACGCCAAGTGATAGAAAGTTGTTGTCTTCAAGACGGTCATGTCCGTAGAAGCGGTAAGGGTTAAATAATTGATCGTAACTTACTGATGCTGAAGTTGAGTCAAAGTTTGGATAGTTGTCTTGGTTTTTGTATGGAGCATATGCATAAAATGCACGAGGGGTAAGCGTTTGTAAGTACTTGCCCTCACGTTCAAAATTCAGTCCAGTATCTAACGTAAATTGAGGTACAACTACTGATTTATTTTCAGAACCGCCATCTAGACCTTGAGATGCGATACTGTCTTTATCATAGAATGTTTGAATAGAACGTACGGAAACTTCGGGGATCACAAATGCTGCTGGTGTGCGATAGTTGTAGCGTGTTGCAAACTGGTTGTAGATACGTGTACCACTACTTTCCTGAGCAGAATCATCAGTAATTGATTTCTTGAAGTATGCAGTATCATTATTGAATTCGTATTGTAAGCCTAATGGATTGCCTGTGACATAATTCAATAAGAATTGTGGTAAACGCGCATAAGGCTTATCGACATCCGCAATTTCCGGATCAAGTGTCTGGAAATCTTCGACTTTAAGTTGAGCTTTTAAACCCGGAATACCATGTTGATAGTTAAGTTCCCATGCTCTACGTAAGTTTAGGTCTGTTTTAGAGTTAGGGCTGCTATCTAAATCTGAAAAATAGTCTTTATCTGAAGCGTAGTTATATTCAAGATTAGTTGACCATTGATCGTTGATATCCCAGTTATGTAAGAAATGGAAATCTTTACGATCTTTATCATCGTATTCTTTGTCAGATGGCAACATGCCACCCCACATTTCACCCGCACCAAAACCATCGGTTAAATATCTAAAGTCACCTTTTAGCATTGCACCGCGGTCTGCTAAATAACGCGGAGTCAGTGTTAGATCATAGTTAGGTGCAAGGTTTAAATAAACTGGAACAGAAAGCTCAATACCACCATCGTTTGAGAAACCAAACTGTGGGTTGAGAATACCTGTAGTTCGGCGATCATCAATCGGGAAGTTAAAGTAAGGAACTGCTAGAACAGGAACGTCTTTAACATACAGTTTTGTCCCGCGAGTTACACCACGCCCAGTTTCTTGATTTAACTCAATTTTATTTGCCTGAATTTTCCAACCCGGTTTTTGGCCTGGCGGGCAAGTCGTATAGGTTGCATCGTTAAGAACCATAACATTTGGTGATGTTCTTTCGATTTTTCCTGCATGACCATGGGCATGTTGTTGTTCAGAAATATAAAAACTGTTGTCTAAATTACCAGTCTGATTTTTTAGGTTGTAATTAATTTCGTCACTCTGTGAAAGTAACCCGCCTTGAGCGAGTTGTACTCGGCCTTGTGCATGTGCAAAGGTTTGGGTCTTATCAATCGTAACCTTGTCAGCACGAACTGTGCGTCCTTCCTGATCAATAACCACGTCGCCTTCTAAAACAGAGTCACCGGCAGGATTATAATGTCCATAATTTGCCGTAACGACAGAAGTCGTTTTGTCGGCATCTAGTGCTTTGGTATTCGGGTTAATCGGTGTAACCCATGTACCCTGGCAAAATGCCGAGCTTAAATATTTATTGTCACGAAGCTGTGCCTCAGGTGCCGATTTATCAACATAATACTGTTGAAAGAATTCTTGACCCGGGTAGGCTTCTTTGATGCTCGCTTTAAGTTGATTATTGTCTATATTGGAGACAACATCAGCTGACTCAGCATAACTTGATTGTATGGAGCCACATAAGAGCGTAAAAATAGCTGTCGCTAAAGGATTAAATTTAAACTGATGCTTCATTGTCTCATTAACCAAGTATGCTAATTCACAATTAATTATTGTCGCATCATAGAGAAAAAGTTTATAAGTGGCTACACTTAACCCTTCAAAAATCTCAGCTTGTTTTAGATTTTATTGCAAATGAATACACAACGTGAACAATTGATATATACATGGCTTACATCTGTTCTTGAAAATGATCAATTTAAGATCGCTTTTTTGGCAGGTGATGCAAGCTTCCGCCGTTATGCGCGTATCCAGTTACAAAATAAAACGTATATGCTCATGGATGCCCCTCCAGAAAAAGAAGACTGTGTTCCGTTTGTGACCATTGACGAATTTTTTGCAGGCCATGGGGTACGCGTCCCTCAGATCGTCGCGAAAGATTTAGCTCAAGGTTTTCTGTTATTGGAAGATTTTGGTGATGTGCTGTTGTCGACATTATTAAATGATGAAACAGTCGATAAATATTATGAACAAAGCTTTAAACAGCTGATTCATTTGCAGTCTGTGAATGGTCAGGAGCAGTTTCCAGCATATTCCTATGAGAAATTGTTAACTGAAATGAAGCTGTTGACTGACTGGATGCTGCCATCTTTGCAGATTACTCCGAATGCGAACCAGCAACAGGTAATTGATGATGCTTTCGATGTGTTAGCAAAAACTGCATTGGCTCAGCCGCAAGTGATTGTACATCGTGATTTTCACAGTCGTAATTTGATGAAGATTGCAAATGAACCCGAGCTTGGGGTTATTGATTTTCAGGATGCGGTGATTGGTGCAGATACTTATGATCTAATCTCGATTACTCGTGATGCTTATGTTCAGTGGAATGCAGAGCGTGTGTATCAATGGTTTAAAGTCTTTTATGACTTATTACCTGATTCTGCCAAACAGAACCGCAGTTTTGAACAGTTCAAACGTGATGCAGATTTAATGGCTATTCAGCGTCATATTAAAATTCTGGGCATTTTTGTGCGTCTGTTTGAGCGCGATGGTAAATCAGGTTATTTAAAAGATTTACCACGTGTAATGTGGTATTTGATCGAAGAAAGCCGTGGTTATTCTGAACTTGATGAGTTTATGTTATTCATAAATGACATAGTTATGCCGAAGTTTATCGAGAAATATGGTAACTACGAGGTAGCAGCATAATGAAAGCAATGATTCTTGCTGCTGGTTTGGGTAATCGTATGCGTCCACTTACGCTATATACACCAAAGCCTTTGCTTGAGGTAGGTGGTAAGGCGCTTATTGTGTGGCATATTGAAAAACTTAAGAAAATTGGTGTGACCGAAATTGTCATCAATTCTGCATGGTTGGCCGATAAACTCATCAGCAGCTTAGGCGATGGCTCTCAATTTGGTGTTGATATCCGTTGGACACGAGAGGATGAAGGGCTAGAAACAGCTGGTGGAATTATTAATGCTTTGCCACTGCTTGGAACAGATCCGTTTATTCTGGTGAATGGAGATGTATGGACCACAATGGATTTTGAAGCCCTACGCCATATTAAGCTAAATGATGATTTAGCACATCTTGTGTTGGTTGATAATCCTAAACAGCATCCTGAAGGCGACTTTACATTGTTCGATGGACGCACTTTTACATTTGATCAAGATGTGACGGGTGAGAACCTCACTTTTAGTGGTGTGTCTGTTATCCATCCTAAGCTTTTTGATGGATTGGAACCTGGTAAGCGTCCTTTAGCTCCACTGTTGAAGCAAGCCATGCACAATCAAAAAATATCTGGTGAAAAGCTTAAAGGTGCATGGGTAGATGTGGGAACGCCTGAGCGTTTAATGGAGCTAGATTTGCAAATTCGTGAAGGCTTCTACGATTAACTGTGTAATCCCTAATCGTTAACTAGTGTTCCACGATGCATAAATGGGTATACTTTGTTTTAAATTTTACTTAGATGTTATCTGTTTATGCATCCGTTTTTTCAAGAGTTACAACAGGGTAGTCAAAAATTAGGTTTATCGCTTAGCGATGAAGCTTTGGCATTATTGTTAAAGTATCAAGATGCTTTGGTACTTTGGAATAAAGCATATAATCTGACAGCAATTCGTGATCCGAAAGAAATGTTAGTGAAGCATTTGTTGGATAGTCTAAGTATTTTAAATGACTTACCTGAAGGTAGACTGCTTGATGTGGGTACAGGTGGTGGTATGCCTGGCATGATTATTGCTCTTTGTCAGCCACAACGCCAATGTGTTCTTTTAGATTCTAATGGTAAAAAAATTCGTTTTTTGAAGCAATTTATTGCTGATCTTAAATTGAGTAACGTTGTGGCAGTGCAAACACGTGTTGAGAATCAAGATACAATTGATGAGCTTGGCCAGTTTGACGTCATAACAAGTCGAGCTTTTGCTTCTTTAACGGACTTTGTAGATGCGGCTCAGCCATACCTTCATCAGAGCAGTATAATCGCAGCGATGAAAGGTGTAGTGCCAGTTGAGGAAATTGAGCAGCTCAAGCAGGACTTTTCATGTAAAGTGATTGAACTGCGCGTACCAAGACTTGATGAACAACGTCATTTACTTTTACTTCAACGTATCTAAATAAAAAGTATTAAGGTTACCATGGCTCAAATTATTGCGATTGCAAACCAAAAGGGTGGTGTTGGTAAAACAACGACTGCAGTAAATCTTGCAGCGTCTCTAGCTGTATTAAAAAAACGTGTATTACTTGTAGATATGGACTCACAAGGTAATGCTACGATGGGGTCTGGTATTCAAAAGAACGATCTTTTGTATTCAATTACAGATGTTCTTCTTGGCGAAGTTCCAATTGAAACAGCCATTCAAAAAGCAGAAGTTGGATATAAAGTTCTAGGCTCTAATCGTGAGCTTTCAGGTGTAGAGCTTGCTATTGCAGAGCAAGAAGGTCGTGAATTCATTCTAAAGAATGCTTTGAATGAAATCAGAAACTCATTTGACTATATCATTGTGGATTGTGCTCCAAGCTTGAGCTTGATTACTGTCAATGCTTTGGCAGCTGTAGATAGTGTAATTATTCCAATGCAATGCGAATATTATGCGCTAGAGGGTTTAGCTGATTTAACTCAGACCATTGATCGTATTCAAAAAGCACTCAATCCCGATTTAGAGATTATTGGTGTACTGCGTACGATGTATGATGCACGAAATGCTTTAACACGTGATGTATCTGCAGAACTAGAGCAATATTTCGGCAAAAAACTTTATGATACTGTTGTTCCACGAAATGTTCGCTTAGCAGAAGCACCAGCACATGGTTTACCTGTTATCTATTTCGAAAAAAGTTCTAAAGGTGCAGTTGCATACTTAAATCTTGCGGCTGAGATGTTAAAGAGAAGTAAAGTGAAGAAAGGAAGTAAAGTATGAGCATCAAAAAACGCGGATTGGCTAAAGGACGTGGTTTAGATGCATTACTTGGTTCAATTCAAAAAGAAAAACTACAACTTGAAGCACAGGCGTTAGACCACGGACAGTTAAAACAAGTTGATGTGAATTTACTAAAACGTGGTGAATATCAACCACGTCGTTTTATTCATGAGCATGATTTACAAGAGTTGGCATCGTCTATTGAAAAACATGGGGTGATGCAGCCTATTGTCATCCGTCCAGTTGATGATGAAACTCATCCATTTGAAATCATTGCGGGTGAACGTCGTTGGCGTGCAGCACAAATTGCGGGCTTAACTGAAATTCCAGCAATTGTTCGAGATTTGAATGATCAGGTTGCGATTGCTTTAGCGTTAATTGAAAACATTCAGCGTCAAGATCTAAATCCAATTGATCAAGCAATCGCTTTACAGCGCTTTCATGATGAATTTGGTCTAAGTCATCAGGAAATTGCTGACACGGTAGGGAAAGCACGTACTACTGTGAGTAATTTATTGCGATTATTGAGTTTAGCTGATGACATTAAAGATTTTATGCAGCAAGGCCAGCTTGATATGGGGCATGCTCGAGCAATTTTGACATTGAAAGGTAAAGATCAATTAGAAGTTGCTAAAATTGTAATTGAGAAAGGATTGTCAGTTCGTCAAACAGAGCAATTGGTGCGTGATAGAAGTGAGCCTAAGCAGGAGAAAGAAAAAGCGCCTGTAGCACCAGATATTGAGCAATTGACACAAAAATTATCAGAGCGTTTTGGCGCTAATGTAAAAATTGATCATAACCAAAAAGGTAAGGGTAAACTTGTTATTCATTATCATACCTTGGATGAGTTAGATGGCATTTTAAATATTTGTTTGCCAGAATAATTTGCAGTTGGGTCATGTATTTCTAATTTTATATTCTTGGGGAAGAACATATGTGGGAACTTGTGAGAGCGGGTGGCTGGTTGATGCTGCCTTTAATTCTATGCTCGATTTTAACTGTTGCGATCAGTATTGAACGTTTTGTTCGGTTAAGACGTTCACAAGTTCTACCCGAAGCATTAAGCGGTAAGGGCTCTTTAAGAGCTGAAGATATCGTGGAAAGTTTAGAGCAAAATGTAGAAGCGCAAAGTAGCGCATTGGGACACATTTTAAAAGCAGGTTTTGAGCATCGCGAGCATGGTGAGCAATTTGCTCGTGCGCAAATGGAAGTAGCAGCTTCTCAAGAAATTTCTTATTTGGAAAAAAATATTAATTTTTTGGGTACTCTAAGTGCCGTAGCGCCGCTGCTAGGGTTGCTTGGTACTGTAGTGGGGATTATTGAGTCATTTCTTGTTATTGATTTTGGATCGGCTGGTAGTCCAAGTTTAATGATCCCTGGTATCTCTAAAGCACTCATTACCACGGCTGTGGGAATGTTAATTGCGATTCCTGCTTTAATTGCTTATCGCTACTTTCAAAGAGTAGTGCAAGATTATATTGCTGAATTAGAACAGCAATCGACGTTATTTCATGCCTCATTGTTCTATAAGCGTTCTTCGTCTGTAGCTGAACACCGCCGTGTTGGTTAGGAGGTGAAAGCCAGATGAAATTTAAACGTTCTCAGGTTGAAGACATTCATATCAATTTAACGCCTATGATTGACTGTTTGCTGTTCATTTTGGTCTTTTTATTGCTGTCGACCACTTTTAATCAGCCAAGTCGCATCAATCTAACATTACCAGATGCACAAGGTGTTCCACCAAAACAGTACGATCATAAAATTGAAGTCGTGGTAGACTCTGCTGGTCATTATGCTGTGAATGGTCAAGCACTTTCATCTAAAGAGGTTGCTGATCTGAGTACTGCGATTAAGCAAGTTGCTCAAGAGCACCGTGATTTTATGTTCATCATTGCTGCGGATGCCAAAGCATCTCATCAGGATGTAATTCGCGTTATGGATGTGGCAGGACAACTCGGTTTTGTTAACATCAATATTAGTACCAAAGTTCCTTCTAGAGGTTTTTCTGAGTGAATCAAGATTTTAAGGTTTATACGCGTCTCATAGCCTATTTAAAACCTTATTGGGGCGTGGCCTTATTAGTACTTATCGGGTTCGGTATTAACTCAGCAACAGAAGTTTCCGTTGCTAAATTGATTAAATTTATTATTGATGCAATCCAAAACAACAGTAGAGCTGATTTGGATTGGTTCCCGTTATTAATTATTTTATTAGTATTCTTTCGCGGCTTAGGCCTATTTATGGGCGGCTACTATACTGCGGTGATTTCACGCAGTTTGGTTTTTAGTATTCGCCAGGAAGTTTATGCGAAACTTTTAAAACTCCCAGCACAATATTACTTAGATAATTCATCTGGTCATATTACTGCCAAAATTATGTATAACGTTGAACAGCTTACGGCTGCTTCTTCTGAGTCATTGAGAACCATCGTTAGGGATGGGATGATTACTCTCGGATTATTAGGCTATCTGTTTTATACCAATTGGCGTCTTACTTTATGTATTTTTGTATTTTTACCTGTGATTGGCGTATTGGTACGTAAAGCTTCGAAACGAATGCGTAAACTTTCATTACAGGTACAAGATACTATGGGTGATGTGAACCACGTCGTCCAAGAAAGTATTAATGGTAATGCTGTGGTAAAAAGTTTTGCTGGTGAAGAATCTGAACAAAAACGTTTCTATAAGTCATCGGAAGAGAACTTAAAACGCGGCTTAAAAATGGTAATTGTACAAAACCTGAATAGTCCGGTTGTTCAGGTGGTAATGGCTTGTGCAATGGCCCTTATTGTATGGTTAGCTTTACGACCTCAGATTTTGGGTACTACAAGTGCTGGTGAATTTGTAGCTTACCTTACAGCAGCTGGCCTGTTAGCAAAACCAGTTAAAAGTTTGACTGATGTTAATGAAAAGTTACAACGTGGTTTAGCAGCAGCTCATTCTGTTTTTGAATTACTAGATTTACCTGAAGAGCAGAATAGTGGTCAACTGAAACCTAAATTAAATGGGGCAATTCGTTTTGATCATGTGACATTGAATTATGCTGATGGCGTAGCAGCTATTAAAGATTTTTCTTTAGATATCCGTCCAGGTCAAACTGTGGCATTGGTTGGTCGTTCAGGGGCGGGTAAAAGTTCATTAGTCAATATGTTGGTACGTTTTCAAGAAGTATCGAGTGGGCAAATTTATTTAGATGATTTGCCAATTAATGATATTGAACTTTCTTGTCTGCGTACACAAATTGCAATGGTAAATCAACAGGTTATATTGTTTAACCGTACTGTTCGTGAAAATATCGCATATGGTCAGTTGGAAGGTGCATCAGATGAAGAAATCTATGCTGCGGCCAAAGCAGCCTATGCACATGACTTCATTATGAATTTACCAAACGGTTATGACACTGTTTTAGGGGCACAAGGCCTAAACCTATCAGGTGGTCAACGTCAGCGAATTGCAATTGCTCGAGCAATTTTAAAGAATGCTCCAATTCTAATTTTAGATGAAGCTACAAGTGCTCTTGATAATGAATCTGAACATTTTATTCAGCAAGCATTTGATGAAGCAATGCAAGATCGAACAACAATTGTTATTGCTCATCGGTTGTCAACAATTGAAAATGCTGATCGTATTGTGGTGATGGATCACGGGGAAATTGTTGAGCAAGGTACTCATCAAGAGCTTCTTGAAAAACATGGTGCTTATTATCAATTACATCAGCGTAATTTTGAGGATAACTAAGCATGTCATTGGCCCAGCTGATCCAGAATGCATGGAATAAGCAATCGAGTTGGTTGATTGCTTTACGTCCATTATCTTGTTTGTATCGTGCTGGGTTTCTATTAAATCGTATTTTTTATACTGCGGGTTTAAAGAAAGTCTATAAAGCACCTGTACCTGTCATGGTGATTGGCAATATTACGGTGGGTGGCAGTGGAAAAACTCCATTATTAATACAACTGGTGAATTATCTACAACAGCATAATGTCAAAGTTGGGGTAATTAGTCGGGGGTATGGTGGTACTGGTCCTTTTCCAATGTTGGTTACTTCGGGTGCTCAAGCAACTCAGGTCGGAGATGAGCCTGCATTAATTGTTCAATCGACAAATGCACCAATGGCGGTGGGTCCTAATAGGCAGGCTGCAATAGAGCTCTTAATTGCATCAACACCACTAGATTTAATTATTAGTGATGATGGCTTACAGCATTGGGCTTTGGGACGACAAATCGAGTGGATTGTGCTCGATCAAAATCGCGGCTTAGGAAATCAAAAACTATTACCAGAAGGATATTTGAGAGAGCCAGTTGAGCGTTTAGAAACTGGAACAGTAATTGAACATGCGTATAAACCAGCTACAGAATTAAATATGCATCTCGATACAGGGCAGCCATATTTACTCAATCCATCCTCAATGGCCGAACACGATTTCAATCCTCAAAGTAACTATCATGCTGTAGTGGGTATTGGCTTTCCACAGCGTTTTTATCAAACACTTAAAGATTTAGGCCTGAAACAATTTCAAGAGCATGCATTTCGTGACCATCATGATTACTCAATCAATGATTTAATTTTTAATGATGAATTGCCACTTATTACAACTGAAAAAGATGCAGTTAAATTATTGCCATTGCTTGAAAAAAATCCGGAATTTAAACAGCCTATTTGGGTTGTTCCTGTTACAGCTATCCTGTCTATAGAGTGTTATCAGGTTTTAAAGCAGCAACTGCAGCAACTTGATATCCAATTATCTTAGGAAGAAAAAATGAAACACATCGTCATTCCAGCACGCTTCTCAAGTTCGCGTTTGCCAGGTAAACCATTGTTGCTTATTCATGACCGTCCTATGATTTTGCGTGTTGTGGATCAAGCAAAAAAAGTCGAGGGCTTTGATGATCTATGTGTGGCAACAGATGATGAGCGTATTGCTGAGATTTGCCGTGCAGATGGTGTGGACGTTGTGCTTACGAGTCCTGATCATCCGTCAGGAACAGACCGATTAAGCGAAGTTGCTCGTATTAAGGGGTGGGCAGCAGATGATATTATTGTGAATGTTCAGGGGGATGAACCTTTATTGCCAGCTCAACTTGTTCAACAAGTTGCAAAACTCTTGGTTGATAAACCAAATTGTTCAATGTCTACGTTGTGCGAGCCTATTCATACCTTAGATGAATTTCAGCGTAATAGTATTGTAAAAGTAGTCATGTCTAAGCAAAATGAAGCGTTATATTTTAGCCGGGCAACCATTCCGTACGACCGCGATGGGGCTGCGCAGGCAGAGCCAAGTTTACATAACCAAGCATTTCGCCATTTAGGTTTATATGCCTATCGAGTGAACTTATTACAAGAATATGTGACTTGGGATATGGGTAAGCTTGAAAAGTTAGAAAGTCTTGAACAATTACGTGTTTTAGAAAATGGACATCGCATTGCGATTGGTGTCGCTCAAGCAAATTTACCTCCTGGTGTAGACACTCAAGCTGATCTTGATCGCTTAAATAAAATGCCTGTCGAATCTTTTGAATAAGCGTTAATTTTTAATGAATCCGAATGTAACCTCAAAGGTTTATCCATGGCAAAAAACAACATGGGATATCTTAACAACAAGGTTTCCCAATATTGGACATGGCCTATTATTTTATGGCAAGCAAGGTTGTGGGAAACATGCTTTTGCTAAGCACTTTTTGGCATGGGTGCTTTGCCTTAATAAGCAGCCTCATGGCGCTTGTGGTGAGTGTAGCAGCTGTCAATGGTTAAAATCAGACACTCATCCCAATTATGTCCATATCACAACAGATGAAGAAAATAAAAAGCAGAATGCAAAAATAAAAATCGAAAAGATCCGAGATTTACTGCCTTTCGTGCAACAAACGGGAGAAGGCTGGCGCGTTATTCTTATTGAGCCTGCTGAAGCTCTTAACTTGGCATCATCGAATGCGCTACTAAAGACTTTAGAAGAACCCGGTGAACGTGTTGTTTTAATTTTATTGGCTGATCATTATCTTAAATTACCAGCCACTATTCGTAGCCGATTGCAGCATTTTGCTTTAGATCGTATTTCATATGAACAGGCTACTTCATATTTGGATGAGCATTTATCTGAACTTGCAGAAGTACAACCTGATTTATTACTTGGCCTATCTAATGATATGCCTTTGCAAGCAATAGAAATTGCAAAAAGTGATTGGTTTGCTAAACGACAGATTTTCTTAAATGACTGGCTAAAAATTGTAGCTCAAAAAAATATGCCTCTATTTTTCTCAGGAAAATGGCAAAAAGAATTAAGTTTTAATGATTTTATCGTACTTTTTGAATACTTGTTGGGAGATTTAATTTGTGTCAAGCTAAATCAGCCACAAAAAAATACTGATTTAGATTTTGATCAATTAATTCCATATTACGATTTAGAAAGCTTATTTAATATTTATAGTGAAGTACAACAAGCAAAAAAGCTTGTTGAGCAAAATGTACAAAGTCAACTTATTATAGATCAATTGTTTATAACGTTAATGAATATTTAAGGGGAAGATTATGCAACCGCAAATGGGGGGGATTATTCAGGTAAATATTCCTGATAGAGCTACTTTGCAAGCAAGCTATATGGGATATGTGCAAGGTGGAGGCCTATTTGTACCATCAAAACAAAAGGTAAAGATGGGACAAGAAATTTTCATTTTAGCTACTTTGCCTGAACAGTCTCAAAAAATTCCTCTCACTGGTAAGGTAATTTGGATATCACACAAGCAAAGTGGATTTAAACCTCAAGGTTTTGCTATTCAATTAAGTGGAGATAAGGGAATTTACTATAAAGCTGAGGCAGAAAGAGTCTTGGCTGGTAGTATGTCTCTAGATCGTCCAAGTTATACCATGTAATCAAATAGGATAGAAAAGTGTTTGTTGATACGCATTGCCATTTAACGATGTTAGATTTAACGCCTTATAACGGTGATCTGGACCTTGCGCTCGCTGCAGCGCGAGCAGAAGGAGTGTCTAAGTTTATGGCAATTTCTGTTGATCTTGATGACCATATTGCACTAGCAGAAATTGCAAATAGGCATGAAGACGTTGGTTATACGGTAGGTGTGCATCCTTGTGAAGATGTAGATACGATGGCACGTGCAACGACCGAGTACTTGATTGAATTAGCTCAGTCGGAAAAAGTATGGGCTCTGGGTGAAACTGGACTGGACTATTATCACAGTACAGATTTTATTGAAGAGCAAAAGGCATGTTTTGCAAGACATATCCAAGCTTCGAAAATTGTAAAAAAACCAGTCGTCGTTCATACGCGTTCAGCAAAGCATGATACGGTAGATATTATCCGTGCTGAACATTCCACGCATGGAATTCTGCATTGTTTTACTGAAGATTGGGAAACAGCTAAGGCTGTACTGGATTGTGGTTATTACATTTCTTTTTCAGGTATTGTGTCATTTAAAAATGCACAAGACTTGCGTGATGTAGCTAAACAAGTTCCGCTAGATCGACTTTTAATTGAAACAGATAGCCCTTATTTAGCCCCTGTTCCATACCGCGGTAAAACAAATGAACCAAAATATGTGCCTTATGTAGCCAAAGCGCTCAGTGATGTATATGATAAATCGGTTGAGGAAATTGCAATGATCACCTCACAAAATTTTGAGAACTTGCTAAAAGCGATTTAAGTTATAGAAACTATATAAGAGAGTAATTGCGTGAAGATGGATCGTCAGGCTCAGTTCCGAGCAAGAGAAGTATTAATATTTCAGGTTGCGGAGCAATTATTGCTAGAAAATGGCGAAGCCGGAATGACACTTGATGTCTTGGCTGCGGAGCTTGATTTAGCAAAAGGAACTTTGTACAAACACTTTCAAAGTAAAGATGAATTGTACATGCTATTGATTATTCGTAATGAACGTATGTTACTAGAAATGGTTCAAGATACTGAAAAGGCCTTTCCAGAACATTTGGCCTTTTTCATGTTGCATCATTTACATCATCCTGAGCGGACAGTTTTATTTCATCAAATTGAGGAAAAACTTTCGATTACAGCTCAAGGCGTACATCACCTTTTTAATGAACTTTATCAGGTGCGTAAACAGCGATTACGAATTATTATTCGCATGACAGATCACTATTTAGAATCTATTCAAAGCAATATGCCTACTCGAGATTATTTGGCATCTATTTGGTCATTAACTCATGGTGCAGCAGCTATTCTTAACTCAAGTTTTTACCAACGGTATTTAGGTTCAAGGGACACGTTAAGAGTGGCTTATATTGATCAGGCATTAGCCTTACCTAAACAAGCTGTTGAACAATATGCTTAATAGGTCGATATGAAATCTCCATCACCATCTAAATCACAAAAAGGTTTTACCCTCATTGAAGTGATGGTGGTGATTGTTATTATGACGATTATGACCTCTCTGGTTGTACTCAACATAGGTGGGGTTGACCAAAAGAAAGCGATGCAAGCAAGAGAGTTATTTTTGCTTGATGTACATAAAATTGGTAAAGAGTCACTTGATCAGTCTCGTGTTTTAGCTTTATCTACTCTGAGTGAAACTGACGTTTCTCCATTTTCTTATGAGCTGTATGAATACCACGATCAGAGTAAATTACAGGTCCAAGATTTAAAAAACCGTTGGCAGAAATACCCAGAATTTACTACGCGTCAATTGCCTAAACATGTATCGTTTACAGTACAACCTCTAGATGGTCAAACCTATTCAAAAGCTACGAATACAGATTTAGTTGGCGGGCAGGCTCCGCAGTTAATCTGGTTTGGAAATGGTGAAGCTAAAACAGTTAAAATACAGTTTTACTTTGAACAAAAACCAATTGGTTCAGAAATACAAATTGATCATTTGGGTAAAATAAATGAAATCTAAAGGCTTTACTCTATTAGAAGTAATGGTAGCTTTAGCAATTTTTGCGGTAGCTGCCGTCGCATTAACTAAAGTGGCCATGCAATATACCCAATCTACCTCAAATGCAATTCTTAGAACAAAAGCTCAGTTTGTGGCTATGAATGAAGTTGCCTTAATGGAGATAAATCAAGAATGGCTTCAAGGTACTCAAAGTAAGCAAGTTACTTCTCAAGGTGAAACCTGGCAGATTGATAAATCTGCTGAATCTACAGTCAGCCCGAATGTTCAGAAAGTAGATTTGCAAATTAGCTTATATGATTCTGATAAAGGGAAAGTTCAAAATGGTATTACCCACTTGGTATTTTTTAATTATCCAATGAAAGCAAAATAATGATAAAAAATAAATATCTTCGCTCTCAAAGGCCAGCTTCACATCTTGCGGCACGATCGGAGCAGATGATGAAGGGTTACTCCGAGCAAAGCTCTTCGTCTTGCGCTCAGACAAAGCGTTGCTTTAAAGACTTCCACACTCGAAACACAGTTTCTCGTCTTACGGCACGATCGAGCAGTGCTCGATTAACTCGTGCCTCAGGATTTACTTTAGTTGAGCTTTTAGTCGCAATTGCAATTTTTGCTGTTTTATCTTTGTTAGGTTGGAAGATTTTTGATTATTTATTAAAAGTCCGTGATCGTAATGCTCAACATGAAGTGCAGCTATTTGAATTACAAGATGCGTATCAACAAGTTTTGCGAGATACATTACAAATTATACCTTTATCGGCAAATCAAGGGGGACAGCTTCATCCAGCATTAGAACTTGATAACCAAGTACTCTATTTTAGTAAGGCTGGTGTTACTGATCCATTAAAACAAGGGTTATCACCTTTTGAGCGTATTGAATATCGATATGATCCTGATCAAAAAAAGCTTTATCGTCTTAAATATAGTAATTTAAATACTTCAAACCGAGAGCAACCTTTATCTAGTACTTTGTTGAGTCAAGTTGAACAGTTTCAAATTATGGTGTTAACGCCGCAAGAAGTGACAAAGTGGCCAGAAATTAATATTGATCCCACAAAGCCAGAAGAGTTTAGAAAACTACCGAAAGGAATAAAAATACAACTCACAGTTGCTGGTGTAAGTTATGAGTGGATTTATAGCTTAAACCAAGGGAATTTATCGCTCTCCAAACAAGGAGAAGCATAATGTTGCACTATAAAAAGAGCCAGCAAGGTGTAGCTTTGCTCACAATTTTGATTATGGTTGCATTGGCTACAATTTTAGCTGCCTCTATTGCAAAGCATCAAACCAATACGATGGAAAACACTGGTTATTTAATGCGTCAAAATCAGTCATTATTATATGCCAAAAGTGCAGAAGCTTTTTTTTCTGAGTTATTAATTCAAGATGCAAACAATGCGGGGGGGATTGATCATTTAAAGGAAACATGGGCACAGCCAATGCCACCTTTTCCAATAGAAGATGGATCTGTGTCGGGGCGTTTAATCGACGAGTCGGGGAAATTTAACTTAAACAATTTAACAACCAATGAAGGTAAGGTAAATGAAGCTGCCAAAAACTGGTTTGAGCGCTTACTTGTACGTGTAGGCTTGCCAGCAGAGTTAAGTCAAGCAGTTATCGATTGGCAAGATCCAGATGAAGAACCATCTGGACCTATGGGAGCAGAAAGTAGCTATTATGAAGGCCTTGATCCTAGCTATTTAGCTTCAAACGCTAAATTTCATCGCATTGAAGAGTTGAAATTAGTAAGAGGTTTTGATGGCAAGAAATATGATTTAATCGCACCGTATATTTCTGCATTACCTGAAAATACAAAAGTGAATATTAATACTGCTTCTCCATTAGTCTTAGCGAGTATTGATGAAAAATTAGATGTAGGGGCGGTAGAAAAAGAACTTCAAATGCGCCAACAAAATTTAAAATTCTTTCAAAATGTTGATGAATTATGGCAATTGAATGCTTTTTCAACAGTCGATACTCAAAAGAGAACTGAGGTGAATAGCCTGTTAGATGTAAAGTCGAGTTTTTTTCAAGCACAAATTGAGGTAGTGCTTAATAATAGAAAAAGACAATTTACAAGTGCACTCATGCGTAATGATAAGCAGGTTTATGTTTATTCTAGAAATATGTCACCATTTAACTAGTTGAAAAATTGTAATTTATTTGTTTGGGTCATATCCTTGAAAAGTCGTTTTTATGAATTTCTCTAATCGACATAATAGAATAAATATAAATTTTCCATATGCTTATCTTCAATATTTCTTCACAAGTCTTATCATACTTTTCGCTAATTGTTTCTAATTGAAAAGTGGTGCGAAGTTTTTGTCTTTTGCTTTATAATAATGTTCTTAGAAGGAATGATCGATTTGGCACATGTTAATTCGCAAGTTATTTAAGTTTGAAAATGCACATGTTGTACGTAACTGTACATCGGATCGTTGTAAGCGATCAATTCATGGACATAGCTATAAAGTCGAATTATTGCTTAAAGCTTCGAAATTAGATCATGGACAAATGGTTTATGATTTTGGGCTTTTAAAAGGGGTAATAAAAGACCTTATCGATAGCTTTGATCATGCAATCTGTTTTTGGGAAAAAGATGATTCTCAATATATTGATGCTTGTCAGACTTTTAGTGCTCGCTGGATTTCTTTACCGGTTTCACCCTCAGCTGAACAGTTCTCTCGTATTTTCTTTTATCTAGCTCAGCAAGTTTTGCAATCAACAATCACTCAAAATGGGGAAGGTGATGTTGAGGTTTATTCAGTTATTGTTCATGAGACCGATACTGGATATGCTCAAAGCTTTATTGAAGATATTCAAAACGAACAAATGGGTATCTTAAGTCTTGATGGAATTGTTTTTTCAGAACAAATTCAGATAGAGTGGGCAAATCCGCAAATGTATGAAGACTTGAAAAAAGGGATGAAATTTAATAATCCTCAAGTTGATTTGCAAGTCGAAGTGTAAATCGAATTACTCTATTTGTAGAATTGAAAATTGATCTAGGATGACATTAATGCAATTAACTGAGCAACAGCAAGATAAACTCAGTAAAGTTCAATTAGAAGAAAGCTGGAAAATATCTTTAGCACCTTTTTTGTTAAGTCCTCAAATGGATAATTTGCGCGATTTCTTATTTCAAGAGAAGCAAGCACAAAAAATAATATATCCACCGAGTAAACAAATCTTTAGTGCTCTAAATACGACACCATTGGCTGATGTGAAGGTCGTTATTCTGGGACAAGATCCATATCATGGACCGAACCAAGCGAATGGATTGAGTTTCTCTGTTCAAAAAGGTATTGCATTACCACCATCTTTACGTAATATTTTTCATGAATTGCATACAGATTTGGGTATTCCAGCTCCTCGCCATGGTGACTTAACGAAATGGGCTAAACAAGGGGTGCTTTTACTGAACAGCGTGCTTACTGTTGAAGCTGGGCAGCCAACTTCACATCAAAAGCAAGGTTGGGAAGCATTTACTGATGAAGTCATTGATGTTTTGAATGAGCAAAGAGAACATGTGGTATTTATTTTGTGGGGTGCTTATGCACAGCGCAAAGGACAACGTATAAATAGAGATAGACACTTGGTTTTAACCGCCGCACATCCATCACCTCTTGCTGCAAATAGAGGTGGTTTTTTTGGATGCAAAGTGTTCTCAAAAACAAATCAATATTTGAAACAATATGGCATTGAGCCCATAGACTGGCAATTGGACGCATGATGAACTCTCCCAATGTAAATAACTATCACCCGGACTTGGTGGTTGAAGAAGCAAAAAACGGCTGGCGTATAGTACGTTTGAATCGTCCTAAATCATTGCATGCTTTAGATGAATCAATCGTAACGGCATTATTACGTGTATTTGAAGATTTTCGTGATGATGAGAGCGTTAAAGCAATTTGGTTAGATTCAACTACACCAAAAGCTTTTTGTGCAGGTGGCGACGTTAGAAAATTGCGTCAACTTGTTATAAATCAAGAAGTAGATACTGCGAATAAATTTTTTCAGCAAGAATATGCTTTAGACTTACTCTTACATAATTATGCTAAACCTGTGGTTGTTTGGGGTGAAGGCTATGTTATGGGTGGTGGTTTGGGCTTGTTTATGGCAGCACCATTCCGTCTAGTAACCCCATATTCTCGTTTGGCAATGCCTGAGATTAATATTGGTTTATATCCAGATGTCGGGGCGAGCCGTTTCCTGGCAGATCGTGGTCCAGTAGGTTTGTTTACTGGTTTAACTGGTTCAATCATGACAGCCGCTGGAGCATATAGCATCGGTTGGGCAACACATATTTGTGAAGCACAGCGTGATAATGTTTTGCAAAAAGTTTTAAATATTAATTGGGCTCATTATCCTGCAGGGGATTTCCGCGCAATTGATGATACTTTAAATAGTTTGCATCGTCCTGTTGCGGCAGGTCCGTTGCAAAACTCGCTAGATGTGATTCATAGCGTTTGTCGTGGTTTTAATTTTGAACAAGATTACCAAGCTATTGTTAGCTTGCGTGATGCCAGCAGTGATTGGCTCCGCCAAGCGAGTGAGAACTTGCAAAAAGGATCTCCTAGTACTGCGGCAATTACTTGGTTGCTATGGCAATGGGGTAAACAAATACATTCTTGGGATGAGGTCTTTGATTTAGAAGCTCAGATTTCTGAGTGGAAAATTCGTCATCCTGACTTTGTAGAAGGTGTCCGTGCACGCTTGGTTGATAAAGATTTATCACCAGAATGGAAACCATGTGAAGACCTAAGCCTAAGAGGTATATTAGCTGATTGTCCACCAGTTACCTCAATAGATAGCTGGAATGCTTTGCTTAGACAACATGGTGTGATCACCTAAAATACATGACTGAATATAGTGATGAATATTGGATGCAGCTTGCTTACGAGCAAGCTGAATTAGCCGCTCAGCAGGGTGAGATCCCAGTTGGAGCGGTTGTGGTGAGCCAAAATAGAGTGATTGGATCGGGATATAATGCTCCAATTAGTTTGTTAGATCCAACTGCACATGCAGAAATTCAGGCTATTCGTGCAGCGTGTTTATCATTAGAAAATTATCGATTACCTGAAGATGCAACTTTATATGTCACTCTTGAGCCGTGCACAATGTGTGTAGGCGCATTAGTACATGCAAGAATCAAACATGTGGTTTTTGGTACAACAGAACCTAAAGCAGGTTCATTGGTAAGCGCTCGTCAATTACTACAACATGGTTATTACAATCACAGATTTACCTTTCAGCATGGTTGTTTACAAGAAAAATGTGCCCAACAACTCAGTCATTTTTTTAAACAAAGACGTGAGCAAAAGAAACTAGAAAAACAACAAAAAACGTCCTTAAATGATTAAAAAGTAACATGAGCTTATGGCAAACTAACGCGATTTTACTGCCATGATTCTATTTAATAAGGAATATTCAATGCGTAATGTAATTACCGTAAGAAAAGAATTTAATGCTCCACTTGATGATGTATTTAACTTGCTCTCTAAACATTCAACTTATAATACTGCTTTTGCACCGTTACAAGTTGTACGTGTAAAAGACTCAGCAGATTCTAAAAGACCTGATGGTTTAGGCTCAGTTCGTCGTATGGGATTTGGTCCAATCAAGCCGCTTAAAGAAGAAATTACATTGCTTGAAGAAAATAAAAGCATTGAATATAAATTAATAGACAATCCGTTGATTAAACACCATTTAGGTCGAATCGAGTTTTCCGAAATTACCCCCTATATAACTTTAGTTACATACCGCATCGAGTTAACAGCAAAAGCTCCAGTGGTAAGTAAATTAATCCTTGCACAGCTAAAACTAGCCATTACACTAGGCTTTTCGAGATTAGCTAAAGCAATTGCTTCTTAGTGAGAGTTCAATGACAGTTCAAATTATTACTATTGATGGTCCGAGTGGTTCGGGTAAAGGAACATTGGCCGCAAAACTTGCAGCACATTATCAATATCATTTACTCGATTCTGGTGCCTTATATCGTTTATTAGGGTTGTCATTACATAAACACGATTTATTAGAGAAATTAGACAGTCAGCTTGATAAATGCGTTCAATATGCACGTCAACTGGATATTAAATTTGAAACTTCCGCAGCAGGGATTTTAGTTTTTCTAGATGGTGAAGATGTATCTCAAACAATTCGTACAGAACGGGTTGGTGAATATGCATCGAAAGTTGCAGCAATTCCAGAGCTTAGACAGGCATTATTTGAGCGACAAAGAGCTTTTGCACAAAATCCAGGCTTAGTTGCAGACGGCCGTGACATGGCAACAGCTATTTTTCCTGAAGCAAATGCGAAAATTTATCTAACAGCTTCAGCGGAGTCGCGTGCCGAGCGAAGAGTAAAACAGTTGCAGGGCATGGGCCTAGATGCTAAAATAAACGACATTTTAGCTAATATACAGGCGCGTGACAAAAGAGATATGGAGCGAGAAGTTGCTCCACTCAAGCCAGCCGAAGACGCTTATATCATTGATAGTTCGGAATTAACGATCGATCAGGTATTTAAGTTGATGGTTGAGTATGTCGATAGCCGTACCATTTAGCAAATAGAATTATCAGTTGACGCATAGCTTGATCAGTTTATAAAGACTATGTTGATACTTAACTAAACCGGCCTTGTCTGATCCAAGACCGCTGAATTTATCAGGTATATCATGACCGAATCTTTTGCAGCCCTCTTTGAAGAAAGTGAATTAAACCTCAACGTTGAAAAGGGTGCAGTCATCCAAGGTGTTGTTGTAAACATCGATAGCGACTGGGTAACTGTTGACACTGGCCTAAAGTCTGAAGGCATTGTTGACCGTGCTGAATTTTTAAATGAACAACGTGAACTTGAAGTTCAAGTTGGTGATACTGTTGACGTAGTTGTTGAAGCTCTTGACAACGGTATGGGTCAAACAGTTTTATCACGTGAAAAAGCTAAGCGTGCTGAAACTTGGACTAAACTTGAAAAAATCTTTGAAGATGGCGAAATCGTTACTGGTGTTATCTCTGGTAAAGTTAAAGGCGGTTTCACTGTTGACATCGGTCCTGTTCGTGCATTCTTACCAGGTTCATTAGTTGACACTCGTCCTATTCGTGACACTACTCACCTTGAAGGTAAAGAGTTAGAGTTTAAAGTAATCAAACTTGATGCTAAACGTAATAACGTTGTTGTATCTCGTCGTGCTGTTATGGAAGCAGAATCTTCTGCTGACCGTGAAGCATTACTTGCTCAACTTGAAGAAGGTCAAACAGTTACAGGTACAATCAAAAACCTTACTGATTACGGCGCATTCGTTGATCTTGGTGGTATTGATGGTCTTCTCCATATCACAGATATGGCTTGGAAACGTATCAAGCACCCTTCAGAAGTTGTTGAAGTTGGTCAAGAAGTTACTGTTAAAGTACTTAAATTTGACCGTGAGCGTAACCGCGTATCTTTAGGCCTTAAACAATTAGGCGAAGATCCATGGTTAGCGATCATGAGCCGTTACCCTAAAGGTTCTATCGTTAAAGCTCGTGTAACTAACTTAACTGACTACGGTTGTTTCGCTGAAATCGCTGAAGGCGTTGAAGGTTTAGTTCATGTTTCTGAAATGGACCACACTAACAAAAACATCCACCCATCTAAAGTTGTTCAGATTGGTGATGAAGTTGATGTTATGGTTCTTGAAGTTGATGAAGAACGTCGTCGTATCAGCCTTGGTATCAAACAAACTCGTGCTAACCCATGGGAAGAGTTTGCTAAAGCTCATGAGAAAGGCGAAAAAGTATCTGGTACTATCAAGTCTATCACTGACTTTGGTATCTTCATCGGCTTGAACGGCGGTATCGACGGTTTAGTACACTTGTCTGATATTTCTTGGAACGAGCAAGGCGAAGAAGCTATTCGTCGTTACAAGAAAGGTGACACTGTTGAAGCTGTTATCTTGTCTGTAGACGCTGAAGGTAACCGTATCAGCCTTGGTATCAAGCAATTGAACAGCGATCCGTTCAATGATTTCTTAGCTGCTAACGAACGCGGTGCTTTAGTTAAAGGTACTGTAACTGCAGTTGATGCTCGTGGTGCAACTGTTAAGTTAGCTGACGAAGTAGAAGCTACTCTTAAAGCTTCTGAAATCAACCGTGACCGCGTTGAAGATGCAACTAAATTCTTAGAAGTTGGTCAAGAAGTTGAAGCGAAAATCATCAACGTTGATCGTAAATCTCGCTCTATCAACTTGTCTGTTAAAGCAAAAGACGAAGCTGAAGAGAAAGAAGCAGTTGCTACTTTACGTACAGCAACAACAAGTCAAGAAAATGGTCCTAAGACTATTGGTGACTTGATTAAAGCACAAATGAAGTAATAGGTTAATAAAGTACAGTTTCATGTAACGGAATTGTACTTTTTATACAAATTACTGTAAACGGTAGCCTAGTATTCAACATACTGCGCTACCGTTTTGTATTTAAACAGGTTATTATCAGACGACATAGAGTAGCAATAAATAACGAGGTCGTAGATGACTACTGAAGCTCTTAATAAGTCTGATTTGATTGAACGCATTGCGCTAAAAAACCCACACTTAGCTGAACCTTTGGTGGAAGAGGCGGTTAAAATTATGATTGATCAAATGATAGAAGCACTATCAACTGATAATCGAATTGAAATCCGTGGTTTTGGTAGCTTTGCTTTACACCACCGTGATCCAAGAGTTGGTCGCAATCCTAAAACAGGAAGATCAGTTGAAGTGGCAGCTAAAGCTGTTCCGCATTTCAAACCCGGGAAAGCACTGCGTGATGCAGTCAATGAATCCGGAAAATAAATAAAAATTTATAAGTGGGGTGCCTATGCGTTATATTTTAATTGCATTGCTTATCGTTGTATTTGGTTATTCTTTAGCCCTTGTATTGCAAAACCCAACAGAGCTGTCTGTTGATTTGCTATTTACTCAAGTTCCAGCTATGCGATTAGGCTTATTATTGCTACTCACATTAGTGCTTGGAACGGTGGTCGGTCTTTTGCTAGGTGTTCAGGTTTTCAGAGTGTTTCAACAAAGCTGGGAAATTAAACGTCTTCGTAAAGATATTGACCATTTGAGAAAAGAACAGATTCAAAGTGCTCAATTAGCAGCAGCAGAAGCCGCTGCAAATGTAAGACATGAAAAAACCGTTTTAGATGTTTATCCTCAAGATAAAAACTCTACTCCGCTATAATTCGAAAACTACTCTTTATTCTCGAATAAAGAGTAGTATATTCCTCAATTTATCACTGTTTTCTTCTTTTTATTTTTCTAAAAATTAGTCCCCGTGACATTATTGTCTCTAAATTTGAAAGCCTTCCTTATACATTCCTTTATTACTTGATGACTTGTCTATTATAATGACGCTGATTTTATGTGATGGAAGAAAGTCTCTTGAGTATCATTGTTGCGTTAGATGCAAAAAGCCAATATGACGCTTTAAAAATTGTTGAACAACTTGATCCTACTTTATGCCGTGTAAAAGTGGGTAAAGAGCTTTTTACTCATGAAGGCCCATCTGTTGTAAAAAAACTTCAAGAACAAAATTTTGAAGTTTTTCTTGATCTTAAATTTCATGATATTCCAAATACTACCGCTCAGGCTGTTTGTGCAGCAGCTGATTTAGGAGTGTGGATGGTAAATGTTCACGCTTCAGGTGGCCGTAAAATGATGGAAACCTGTGTGGAGCGTTTAAAAGCAGGTAACTATCAAACCCAGCTTATTGCTGTGACAGTACTCACATCAATGGGTCGAGAAGATCTAAAAGATATTGGTCTAGATGTTGAACCTGTAGAGCATGTAAAGCGCTTAGCTAAACTCACTAAAGAAAGTGGCTTGGATGGGGTAGTTTGTTCTGCTCAAGAAGCTAAGATTCTTCGTGAATTAATTGGGCAAGACTTCTCTTTGGTAACACCCGGTATTCGTCCAGAGGGTTCTAATGCAGACGACCAAAAACGTATTGTAACTCCAAAGCAGGCTATGCTTGATGGTTCTACACATCTGGTCATTGGTCGACCGATTACTAAAGCAGAAGATCCAACAGAAATGTTGAAGTCTATTCTTACTTCAATTGCTTAAAAGTTTAGAAATAAGCTAATTAATAACGGGGCGAGTAGGCTTAATAATAAGCCACTCATCATGGCATGTGGTACATAATGTGTACCGCATGACTGTTTTACCATTGCTAAGGTAACATCCATTGACGTTGCGCCAGCACTTGAGATAGCAGGGCGAGGAAAACGCCATCCCATTGTATACATTAAAAATATAGCAACAATTTCTCTAAATAAATCAGTCAATAGCGCGATGCCACCTAGTTCTGCCGAATGTAATTGCGTAAATAAGATCCCTGACATTGAGTACCAGCCATAACCTTGTGCTAATGCTAATGTTTCGTTCAGTGCAAAATGCTTGTTAAGCAAAAAGTAGTTGAAGAAGCCAGCAATACATGACCCTATAAAAGCAGCTAAAGGTACAATTAAAACCTTCCAGCTTAACCACGTACGGTTGAAATGAGTGAAGGCAAGTTCAATACCAATTAAGAAAATAAATAGTAATAATAAATACCAACTATTAAATGCCATATGTGAATTGAATTGAGTGATAATAGCTCCCAATAGAACACCGACACCTAAGGCAAGAAAGGCTTTTGCAATATTCTTTAAAGCATTTACAAAAAGTTGAAGTGAGATTTTTCCTTTTACACTTTGTTTATCAAAAACTGTATAAGCCAATAAACATGTAAAAAAAGAACCAAAAGATGTGGTAAGTGCAATGATTATAGCTGGTGGAAGTATCGCAGAAGGGTTCTCAATTTGATCAAGTGCTAGTGTTAATTCTAAAGCCACACTTGCTAAGAGAATATAAGAAAAATAGGGTAGTATTTTAAAAATAAACTGTCGGATATTTAGAGATAGTCTAGGTGCTAGAAAATAGCCGAAAGCAAGTGCTAAAAAAATTTGAATGATAAGATAAAAGGATTGCATATAATAATAGGTGGATTGTTTTTAACCCACCTATTATGTCTTGAACATTTTAAGCTGCATAGCTCTGTGAGCTTTTATTTAAGAGTAAGTAATCTTTAGGATTAACTTTACGCGTCTCTAACCAATACTTCCATGTATAGGTGGGCCATAACGAAAAGTTTTTTCCATCGGCAGATTGATACCAGCTACTACAGCCTCCAGCTTGCCACACAGTCCCTTGAAGCTGAGTTTGAACCCGCTCGTTAAAAGCATCTTGAACTTCTGGTTTGATCTCAATTGCTTTTTGGCCAGATTTCTCTACGAGTTGAATCAGTTGTAAAATGTAATTTACTTGAGATTCAATCATAAAAATAACTGAATTATGACCTAATACTGTATTAGGGCCGACTAATTGAAATAAGTTAGGAAAGTTTTTAGTCATAATGCCATAATAACTTTCTGCACCATCTTTCCATGCCTGTTTTAACTCGATTTGATTGCGTCCAATACAAGTGAAATGTTTTAAGTAAATACGTGGGTCAGTTATAAAACCTGTGCCGTAAATTAAGCAATCAATAGGCCGTTCTTTACCATCTTTAGTAACAATACTGTTTTCTTTAATTTCTTGAATGCTATCTGTTATTAGCTCAACATTTTTACGGTTAAATGTAGGGAGGTATTTATTTGAAATAAGAATACGTTTACATCCCATCACAAAGTTCGGTGTGAGTTTCTTAGCCACTTCCTTGTCTTTAACTTGGAAGCGAATGAAAGCTTCTGCCAATTTTTGACCATATTTCATAATTTGAGGTTGAACAATCGGTACAACACGTGACTCATTGCTCCAATAAAGACGACTACGATGAATTTGGCGATAAATATTGGAAGATTTGAATAATGCTTTACTCAAACCTGAGTATTTGCGTTCATCTCGTGGTATTACCCATGCTGCCGTTCTTTGAAATACATAGAGCTGCTTAACATCTCCAGCTATTTCCGGAATATATTGAATTGCGCTACCACCTGTACCAATAGATGCAACTGATTTACCATTCAAATTATAGTCATGTTCCCATTGTGATGAATGGAAAACTTTCCCTTTAAATTTTTCGATACCCTGAATATGTGGAATTTGCGGGATATGCAACGGGCCTGATGCAAAAACTACAAATTGAGTTTCGATCGAAGGCTGATTTTTAAAGTCTAGAGTCCATGTATGACGTGCTTCATCATATTGGATATTACTCACATCATGGTTAAACTTGCAGTAATTTTTAATCTTGTATTTTTTTGTAATATCTTGAATATATTGAAAAATCTCTGGAGCTTCAGCATAGCGTTTTGACCAGTCTGTTTTTGGTGCAAAAGAGAGAGAATACATATGAGATTGAACATCACATGCTGCACCTGGGTAGCGATTTTCCCGCCAAGTCCCGCCAACATCATTTGATTTTTCTAAAATAACAAAGTCTTGCTGTTGATTTTGCAGTAAACGGATTGCCATTCCTAGGCCACCAAATCCAGCACCAATAATAGCGATTTTAGTTTTTTGAATAGCATCTTGCTTTGCGTTTAGCATTGGAAACCCTGCATAAGCTAAAAGGAGGATTGCAGGCAAGACTAACGTTTTTTAACCAGTTTAAACATGATTGTATCGACGTGAAAATTGATAGATTCGGCAATTAATTTTCTTTCTTGTTTATAGTAAAACATTTGAGTCTAGGGAAATTGATAGAAGAATGAAACGGTCGATACTTGGTTTAATGTATTTAATTCAAGGAATGCGCAATGCAGGCATTGATGTCGACTCACGTTTGGCTGGTATAGGAATTAAGGTTGATGCTTTAGATCCGAGCTCCACAATTCATGATCGCCTAGAATGGGATATTCAGCAAATTATTAGTGAAAATGTTGAGCCTGAAAAGGGCCTATTTATTGGACAGCATTATGCTTTAGCCGGTTACGGACCACTGCTTATGTTGCTGGTCACAAGTAATGATGTTCAAACTGCATTAAATAAAGGGATAAAGTATCAAAAACTTACTCATTTATTTGGTGCTTTAGGCCTATATGAAACTGATGAGCGTACAATTTTAAGTTATTTGCCTGTTGATTTGAAAACACAAATTGGCAAGTTGCGGGCCCAATGTGAAGTTTCAGGAACTTATAAATTTATTCAAGATATTTATACGATGATGGGATTACAAATGCCCGCTATGCGTATAGAACTTCCGTTTGAAAAACCAACTGACTCAGATATTTTATCTCGCTATTTTGCATACTATGGCGATGATGTGCACTTTAATGGTAAATATGCAGCATTTAGCCTAAGTAAGGATGTGCTTGAAATTAAGATTCCTTCAGCGGATATCATTACACATCGTATTTATGAATCAAAATGTATTACAGAAATAACAAGATTAAATCAACAAGATCACCAAACACCACATATCATACAATGTGTGCAAGATTATCTTGAGTTGCAACAAGGTATTATCCCGAGCATGGCGGAAACTGCTTTTGCATTGAAAATGCCTGAAAGGACACTAAGGCATCAATTGCAACAGTTAAATACGAGTTATAAGCAAATTCGTGAACAAATTATCAAGAATAAGGCATTAAAGCTTATGGAATATAGAGAATACTCAATAGAAGTTATTGCTGAATTGCTCGGTTATTCTGAACCAGCGGCGTTTAATCATGCATTTAAACGATGGTTTGGACAGAGTCCTCGACAATATGGCAAAGAGTCATCGTCGTAATTCTTGATGCTAAAAGCTAATGTGGTTGAACAAAATGTTCGCTATACTCCTATCAGTTAAAATTGAAATAAAACGATATGTTAAATTTAAAACCTTCTCATAGTACTGCATTCTCACCTTCTTCCCCAGCAGAACGCTATGCTGAGGCTTTAGCTTCAGGCCAGTTTATGGCAGATGAAGCGCAAGCACAGGCAGTGCAAGAATTAGATCGCGTATGGAAAGAACTTTTAAACCGTTATAAAGCCTCTAAAAAAGCTTTCCGTCGTTTTCGCCGCCAAACATCACCTAAAGGTGTCTATATGTGGGGTGGAGTAGGTCGTGGAAAAACTTGGCTTATGGATCAATTTTATGAGTCAGTGCCGTTTCGTCGTAAAACACGTATGCATTTTCATCATTTCATGCAACATGTTCATAAAGAGCTAAATAAGCTTTCAGGCCAACGTAATCCACTTGAAATCGTGGCTGACCAAATTTATAAAGATGCAGTCGTTATTTGTTTTGATGAGTTCTTTGTGTCAAACGTAACAGATGCAATGATTCTAAGTGATTTATTTCAAAAATTGTTTGTTCGTGGTGTGACATTAATTGCAACATCAAACATTGCACCAGATGGTTTATATAAAAACGGTATTCATCGTGACCGCTTTTTACCAACAATTGAAATGGTTAAAAAGAACTGCGCTATTTTAAATGTAGATGCAGGTGTGGATTATCGTTTACGCGTATTAAAACAAGCTCAATTATTTAAATCACCATTAAGTAATGAAGTCCAAAACTGGATGTCGGAACGTTTTAGTGCATTAACTCATACACAAGCTCATTCTCAAGAGCCTATTGTAATCAATAATCGTATTGTTGAGACTCTAGGGCATACAGAAGATGTGTTGTGGTGTGAGTTTTCTGAACTCTGCTTTAAACCACGTAGCCCAGCAGATTTTATTGAAATTGCAAATATCTATAATACGGTTCTGGTGAGTAATGTTCCTCATTTAACAGATTTCTTGTCTGAAGGCACACGTCGTTTTATTTATCTAGTCGATGAGTTTTATGACCGTGGAGTAAAATTACTTTTAACTTCTCAAGATAGTATTATTGATATTTATCAAGGTGAAAAGTTAGCATTTGAAATTGAGCGTACTCGTTCGCGTTTATTAGAAATGCAATCTGATGAATATTTGCATTCAGAACATCGCCATATTGATGAAGCTAAAAACGCATAAAAAATAGATATGAAAAGCGCTCTATATAGGGCGCTTTTTTTTACAACAAAAATAGATAAATTTCGTTAAATAGTGCTTTTTCAAGCTGCAAAGTTTGATATAACTAAATACGCTTTAGAAAAATAAGATAGTGAAATTTTTTGTCTGTTAACAAAAAGTCTAGTTTCAGTATCTTTAAATATTGAATAAATTGTTGGGAATCCTAGTTAGAATTTTAATATTTTCTATATAGAAAAATTTATCTTTGTCAATAGTTTTACAAGGGAAAATGCTTACTATTTAGGAATGTGATATTAGTATTCAGCTTAATTTAAATCGGTATACTAGGATTCTCTTGGTATAAAAAGTAGCAACTTCAGGAAAGACAATGACTGCACGTATTCAAAAAGGCAAGTTAGCGATTGCTAAAGAACTTTACGATTTTATCGAAAATGAAGCTTTACCAGGTTCTGGTTTAGATAGTGAAACTTACTGGAAGAACTTTGAGCAAGTTGTTGTCGATCTTAGCCCAAAAAATAAAGCATTATTGGCTAAGCGTGATGAATTACAAGCAAAAATTGATGAATGGCACCGTAACAACAAATTTGAATTAGGTGCTTATAAGGCGTTCTTAACTGAAATTGGTTATTTATTGCCAGAAGTTGAAGATTTTCAAATTACAACTGAAAATGTTGATGAAGAAATCGCATTATTGGCAGGACCGCAGTTAGTTGTGCCTGTACGTAATGCACGTTATAGCTTAAATGCAGCAAATGCTCGTTGGGGTTCTTTATATGATGCACTTTACGGCTTCGATGTAATTTCTGAAGAAGGCGGGGCTGAAAAAGGTAAAGGATATAATCCTGTACGTGGTGCAAAAGTTATCGAGTTCGCTAAAAATTTCTTAAATGAAGTTTTTCCGCTTGCGCAAGGTTCGCATGCCGATGCAACAAAATATGCGATTGAGCAAAATAAACTTGTTGTAACTTTGAAAGATGGTTCAAAAACAGGTTTAGCTCATGAAGCTCAGTTCGTTGGTTTCAATGGTGAAGAAGCTAATCCTACAGAAGTTGTACTTCTAAGTAATGGCCTTCATGTCATTATCGAAATTGATGCATCTAGCCCAATTGGTCAAACTGATTTAGCTGGTGTTAAAGATTTAACATTTGAAGCAGCTGTAACTACAATTCAGGATTTAGAAGATTCTGTTGCTGCTGTAGATGCTGAAGAAAAAGTTGAAGGCTATCGTAACTGGTTAGGTTTAATGAAGGGTACGCTTCAAGAATCTATCGAGAAAAATGGTAAAACGATTGTTCGTGATTTAAATAAAGACCGCGAAATTAAAAACTTAATTGGTGGCACAACAAAACTTCATGGTCGTTCACTTATGTTACTTCGTAACGTAGGTCATTTAATGACTAACCCAGCTATTTTAGTAGATGGGGAAGAAATTTTCGAAGGAATTATGGATGCACTGGTAACACCATTGTTGTCAGTTGCAGACATCCGTAGTGAAAACGAAAATAAGAACTCTCGTAAAGGTTCTATGTATATTGTTAAACCAAAAATGCATGGTCCAGAAGAAGTTGCATTTGCTGTAGAGTTATTTGAACGTGCTGAACAGGCGATTGGATTACCAGCGAAGTCATTAAAAATCGGTATTATGGATGAAGAACGTCGTACATCTGTAAACTTGAAAAACTGTATCGCTGCTGCAAAAGACCGTACTATCTTTATTAATACTGGTTTCATGGACCGTACTGGCGATGAAATTCATACGTCAATGGAAGCTGCACCAGTTGTTCGTAAAGAAGCTGTAAAAACACAAAAATGGATTGCTGCTTACGAAAACCGTAACGTTGCAATTGGTTTGAAGACTGGTTTACAAGGTAAAGCACAAATTGGTAAAGGCATGTGGCCAAAACCAGATAGCATGAAAGATATGTTAGCAACTAAAGCTGCACATCCAAATGCGGGTGCATCATGTGCTTGGGTTCCATCTCCGGCAGGTGCGGTACTTCATGCAATGCATTATCATCAAGTTAATGTAAAAGCGCGTCAAGATCAGTTAAAAGCTGAAGAAATGTTGTCATTAGACGACTTGTTGACTCCGCCGTTTGCACCAGAAACAAATTGGTCAGCAGAAGAGATCAACAACGAACTTGAAAATAACTGCCAAGGTATTTTGGGTTATGTAGTTCGTTGGGTTGATTTAGGTGTGGGTTGTTCGAAAGTTCCTGATATTAACAACGTGGGCTTGATGGAAGACCGTGCAACATTACGTATTTCTTCTCAACACGTTGCGAACTGGTTACGTCACGGTATTGTGACTCGTGAACAAGTTGAAGAAGTGCTTAAACGCATGGCAAAAATTGTTGATGAGCAAAACGCGAATGACCCATTGTACAAACCAATGGCAGCTAACTTTGAAACCAATATTGCTTTCCAAGCAGCTTCTGACCTCATCTTTAAAGGTTGTGAACAGCCTTCAGGTTATACTGAGCCGTTACTTCATGCTGCTCGTTTAAAGTTAAAAGGTTATACAGGTGACTAATTTTAACCTGTCATAAAAAAAGCCTCTTCGGAGGCTTTTTTTATTTTCGGTATATTTTGTGCTTATAGAAAGTAGATTTATAGCTAAAAGGTTTTAAATTTGATTAATTTAAAAAATCTCAATCGAGAGAATTGGATTCAATGTGCAAGATTATCATTGGATGAATCTCAAAAAGATTATATTGCGCCAAATGTATATTCTATTGCTGAGTCTAAAGTGGAGGAACATTACTGTCCACGAGTGATCTGTTTTGATGATGAAGTCGTTGGTTTCTTAATGTATTGTGTCGAAATTGATCCACCTGATGAGACATTGTTTTGGTTGTTTCGCTTTATGATTGATGCAAATAATCAAGCCAAAGGTTATGGTACCGCAGCTTTGCAAATGGCGATTGATGAAATATTCACAAAAGGAGCTAAACGCATTCGAACGATGTATAAATCATCTAATCACGTTGCTAATAAACTTTATAAAAAAATGGGTTTTATAGAAACTGGGGAATATGATGAATGCGGCGATATTATTTTAGAATTGAATATTTCCCTTCAAAAAACGCTAACTGAAGATTCAAGTTAGCGCAGGAGTTAATAGAATTAAATAGCTTTAAAAGCAATATTAGTTACTGCTCACAATTCCAATTTTAGTGACACCTAAACGCTGTGCTGTAGCCATGACCATTGCTACGCTTTTATATTCAGCCATTTGGTCAGGTTTAAGTTTGATCTGGTCTTGATCCTTTTTGGCAACAACACTTTGAAATAAAGTCTCTAGTGCGGTGCGGTCAGAAACCTGTTGATTATTCCAAAATACTTTGCCTGCGGCATCAATACGAACATCAATGACTTCAGGTGGCTTTTCATTTGTTGGTGGCGGTGTGCCATTGGGCAAATTAATATTAATCGCGTTGTTTGGCGCAGGTATGGTAATAATAAACATAATAATGAGTACCAGCATGACATCAATAAGAGGTGTCATGTTGACTTCCAACATCACGTCATCATCATTATTTGAGCCGACATTCATACCCATAAAATTCTCCTTAAGTTAATTACGGGGAGGCTGGAGGGCTAGTAACAAAGGCAATTTTGCCAATACCGGCTTGTTTGGTGGTGCTAATCACCTGATCTATTGCCTCAAAATGGGTAAGCTGATCTCCACGAATGTGTACCTCTGGCTGAGGTCTTTTTTGTGCAACTGCTTGGAGTTTTGATAACAATATTTCTGTATTAGGCACATAGCTTTCATTCCAAAAAATATCTCCTTGCTTGTTCACAGACAGTTGAATATTTTCAGGCGTGGTTGCGTACGGAGTATTTTTTTCTTCTGGCAGTTTCACTGGAACCGTATGTGTAACTACCGGTATCGTAATAAGAAAAATAATAAGTAAAACCAACATGACATCCACGAGAGGCGTCGTGTTAATTGTGCCAATCATTTCATCATCATCTTCAGAGCCAACACTCATACCCATAATGTTTACTCCTGATTATTTAATGCTGCGGTTAATGGAGTTATTGGTATTAATTTCTCCGCTTAATAAAACCGCATGCAAATCTGAACCAAACGAACGGACATTTTCCATAACTGCTTTATTACGGCGAGTTAGCCAGTTGTAACCAAGTACAGCAGGTACTGCGACTGCGAGGCCAATAGCTGTCATAATTAAAGCTTCACCGACAGGACCAGCAACTTTATCAATAGATGCCTGACCTGAAATGCCGATAGCTGTTAATGCGTGATAAATTCCCCAAACCGTACCAAAAAGACCCACAAATGGTGCCGTTGATCCAACTGTTGCCAAGAAAGCTAAACCACCACCTAAGTGATTTTGTATTTTTTCAATTGCGCGTTGAATTGAAATGCTTACCCATGTATTAAAGTCAATACGTTCAAGTAAAGAGCCGCCGTGTGATTTAGTTGAATTAATGCCTTTTTCTGCAATAAAGCGGTATGCACTACTTTGCTCTAGATTGTCGGCTGCATTATCTAGTGAAGTTGCTTCCCAAAAACTTTTCTCTGCTTCTTTACCTTGGCGCTTTACTTTAGCTTGCTGTAAGAATTTAGAAATAATGATGTACCACGTACCAATCGACATGAGTACTAATATAAATAAAGTAGATTTAGCAACTAAATCTCCCTCACGCCAAAGCGCTTCTAGACCATAAGGATTTTTAACAGTTTCACTTGTTGCTGGCTTTGGTGGTGGAGTAGGAGTTGCAGCATTTGAAGTTGTCTCAGCAGTTGCTGTTGCAACTGGAGTATTCGTTTCTTCTGCAAAAACCGAGCTTAATGGAAGTAAAGAGCATGCTGCGATTAAACTTGCAGAAGCGAAGCGTACTAGGTGTTGAGTTGGTTTTTTCATCATATTATCTCCAATATTTTTAATTTCTTGCTAATTCAGTTGTTTATTCAATTACAAATGGATATTCAATTTCATACCAGTCTTGCTGAGGCACGCCATCTTTCATTGCTGGTTTGAACGTACATAAGCTGTAAGCTTTAGTTGCCGCCTTATCTAAAATTTTGCTGCCACTCGATTTTTTTACTTTGGCATCAATAACTTTGCCGGATGTATCAACCAGAACACGTATACGCACTGTCCCTTGTTCTTCATTCATAAGTGCTTCACGTGGATATTCTGGTTTTTCACAGCCAGCAGAACCCTCTGAAACACCACGACTTACACCAGCTGGTTTGGGTGCCGGCGCAGCAGCCACTGGAGCAGGTGCGGCAACAGGGCTTGGTGATGGGGTACTAGGTGCAGCAGGAGCGGGAGTAGCCACTTTAGTTGGTTGAGCTACCGGTGTCGTTTTTTGTACCGGTGTTGCTACTTTCTCTACTTGTTTAGGCGGCTCAGGTAATTTGGCTACCTTTTCTACCATTTTAGGTGGCTCAGGCGGTTTTTCCTTAGGCTTGGGCTCCTCTGGTTTTGGAGTAGGTGGTGGCTTAATATCCTGAATAATTTGTAATTCCACAGGTTTTTCTGCTGGTTTTTGAATATTGTTTGCTAAACCTGACATTAGAATATAGGCAACAATAAGATGCAGAAAAAGCACTGCGGCAATACCAATAAGGCGCTTTGCAGATTTATTTTCTATGTCTGTAAAAGTCATGCCCATAGTTACTCCTGAAACTGTAGACAAACAATTTTTTTAAATGACTGTTTGGCTAAGAATGGGTATTTGTTCTGCAAACTAACTGTTGAGAGTTATATTTGCAGAACAACCATTTAGAACTTATATGTACCTCGTACAAAGTACGTACGTCCTAAAGGATCTGCGTAACGTGGGTCATATCCCATTTGGAAGTTGTCGCCAACATTTGAAGCTGGAGGATCTTCATCAAAAATATTTTTAATTCCTGCGGTGACTTCTAGATTTTTAAAGCCTTTGTAAGTACCTGAAATATTATAAATTGTATAGTCGCTCACTTTATGGTTTTCATAACCTGCTTTGACAGTGGAGCTTGAATTTTGGTCATCATAACCGCGAGTGAATTGTTGTTGGAAATTTACACCCCAGTTTTGGTAATTCCAGTATAAATTAGCAGTATGTTTCCAACGAATAATTGGGGCATCTCCAACATATGTGCCTAAACTACTAATCCAGTCTCCATCTTTTTCATTTTGATATTTATATTTAATGACATAAGTTCCATCGATTCCAAAGCCAAATCGACCTGTTGCTGTCATTGGGGTTATATAATTCAGACTTACATCGACACCAGAGGTTTTTAAATCACCCATATTGTCTTGAGTAGTAATGATATGGTTAAGCGTTCCATCTGAGTTGCGTACGAACTTGTCTGCATATTTTGTTGGATTGTTAAAAATATCACTCTCAGATAATGCAGCAATTTGATTTTCAACTTCAATATTAAAATAATCTAAGGTTAGAACTAAATTCTTAATTGGTTCTAGAACTAGACCAGCAGTAAATGATTTTGATTCTTCAGGGTCGAGATCTTTATTTCCTCCATTTTTCCGATCAAATTGGGTTTCGCAATCACGACTGGCAACACCACCAGGTGGAAGAGTATCTCCCGGTTTTTTAGGAGGGCCATTCGGACAAAGTACAGGGTCATTATGGTAGGCTGAAGTATTTGTTATAGAGTTAGGAGCATTTACTTCCCATAAAGTTGGTGCTCGGAATCCTGTACTATAAGAGGTACGGAACATTAATTGTTTAATTGGTTCCCAGCGAAGTGCGAATTTAGGATTAAACGTATCGCCAAAGTCACTGTAATCATCGTAACGAGCAGCAAGTTGAGCTTCTAAAGTTTTATGTAAGGGAATATGCAGTTCAGTAAAGACTGCTTTGATCTCTCTTTTTCCTTTATTCGTAGGTTCATTTGGATCAACTCCTGTACTTGGTGCTTGACTAGCCACTTCTGATACTACGTTTGAGGTCCATTCATCGTGGCGGTAGCTAGTTCCAATTGCAAAACCAACGTCACCGGCAGGTAATTTAAATATAGGTCGACTGGCGGTGAAATCAACAGTAGTTGAGTCAACGTCTGCTTTTAAATAAGCACCAGTTACACCTAGTGTATCCCATAAGCCTGTATCTTCTGGTGCTTGTGGACCGAATGGGTTTAAAATACCATTATTTAAAGCCTCTTGAGTTTTGTTGTAGTTAAGATACCCACTGTTTAACCGATCTTCCGCTTCGCTATGAGCATAAGTAACACCAGTATTAATATCCCAACCGAATGCTTCACCCTCTAGACCACCGAATACTCGATGTGACTCATTAATACTAGAACTAACACGATTACCAGCTTGAGAACGAATATAAAGTTCAAGTGGACCGCTCACATTATTCATTCCAGGTGTAATACCATTACCTGGATAATATTTGCTATCAGGATTTAATGTTAAATCAAAGAAAACATCTGGAGCCACAGAGGTAGTAATTTCATTACGCGCGTAGACGTATTCTGCTACAGCATTTAAATTATCATTGAGTTTAAAAGTAGCACGCCCTAGTGCTGAGATATCTTCAGTTTTTGGAACAATTCCAATCACTGCCTGACTGTTGTAACGGCAGGATCCATTCTGTACGTAAACGAGCGGGTTACTGCCACAGCCTGTGGCTGCATATGGGTTTCCTTCGGCACCAGTTTCCTTGTCATAAAAATTAGCGGGAAAACTACCGCTACTCCCTTTTGTAATACCTAGTTCTGGTATTAATCCTCCACGTTTACTAACTTTACGATCTTTTGCCATAACATCGTTACCATGTCGGTAATCGATGACACCAAAGATATTAAATCCATTTTCATCAAGATCACCATAACCACCAAATACGCTTACATCTTGTGTATCACCTCCATTTTGCTCTGGTTGTGTCAAACCTCCACTGATGTTTAAACCAGTAAATTGTTTTTTAGTAATGAAGTTAATTACACCACCAATTGCATCTGTACCGTAAATTGCTGATGCTCCATCTCGTAATACTTCAATGCGATCTAACATTGCGAGTGGAATAATATTTAAATTAGTGACACCGCTATCATAGGCATTTGCAGCTAAACGACGACCATTAAGTAAGATTAAAGTTTTATTGGCACCAATTCCTCGCAGGTCTGCTGCTGAGCCTACGGTTCCGCTAGCACCTACATTTTGCGCAGTAACAAAACTCGATTGGTTTGCACTAATCTTTGCTAAAGCCTCTTCGGTTGTTGTTACCCCTTGTTTTAAAATTTCATCAACTTTCACGATAGTAATGGGTGAAGCACTTTGCGCTGCAACACCTTTGATTGAAGAACCTGTAACGGCAACTTTGACGACTTTTGTTGGTTTATCATCATTACTTGATGGTTCAGTTTCTGCTGCTTGTGCCAGGGTAAGACACATCATGCTTAAACTAAGGGTGCTTAATTTAAGAATTGTTTTGCCGATCTTGGGGGTTACCTGAGATCGAACATTGTATTTTTTTTTCATCGTGGATTTGATCCCTTTTTGTTGTAGTTAGCGATATTGCTGAAAAGTGTTTAAGCAAAGCAAGTGCCAACTATATATTTTTCTTTTTTTAGTTTATGCAAAATATTGATAAATATTGATTTTATTATGGTTGCGGCTGTAATTCAGAGGGTAGAATCAAACAAATTATTTTTCTATTTGGAAAAAAATAATGAGTTGGCGAAAAGTTTCAAATTTATTTGTATAAAAAATAATCATTGTTTGAATCTTCATGTAATACATATCCCTTTCTGTATCTTTTTAGAACTTTGTTAAATGTAACTGTATAGCGTAACATTATGATAATTTCATATACTTTTACTTATAAATCAAATGGTTGGTCTGTTATTTTTTGTGAAAAATAACGATTTTTTCTGAACTAGAATGAAGCATTTGTGACTTTTAATTGTGCAATATAGGTTAATGGTGGATAGGTTATATAAATATAATATTTGGCAAAAACTTACTTTTATTTATATAGTCCCAAAAGTTTTAAGTGCCTAATAAAAATGTAAATTTTAAATATTTTTATATGGATTATTCTTGATCACAAAATATGGCATGAAATTCGCTTTATATTAGATAGTTACAGCTTTCTAATTTTATTGTTAGCTTTTTCCATTTGATCAAATAAAAGATTGAATAAAACGGTTAGTAATTTACAAAGAAGAAAGTAGTCCGCTGAGAAAGAACTTTTCTTATGCGGATTTAGATGTTACTCAAAAGGATAATATCTTTAAAATATTAATTAAGTAGGTAGGAACTTGAAATTAAAAATTTTTAAGCTCGCCATTTTAAGTCTGGCTATTACATCAGTTTCTTGTGCTTTCGCCCAAACGCCTGCACAACCAAACAAAATATTACATGTTGCTTATGAAGCGCCTGATGATGGTTTTGACATGGTTAAAACCACCAATTTTTATAGTGGTAGTATTGTGGAAGCTATTTTCGAGCCTTTACTCAAATATGATTATTTAGCTCGTCCAGTACAGTTAGTTCCTTATACGGCTGAAAGCCTGCCTAAGGTGGAACAAGACGGTAAAGTTTATACATTTAAAATTAGGCCAGGTATTTATTTTACCAATGATCCTGCTTTTAAAGGTAAACGCCGTGAGCTGGTAGCCGAAGACTACGTCTATACAATTAAACGCATTTTAGATCCTGAAAATAGGGCACCTTCTGTTTCATTCATTGATGGGAAATTGTTAGGTGCCGATGTGGTTGTAGCTAAGGCAAAGAAAACTGGAAAATTTGATTACGCCGCACCCATTGCAGGAGTGAAAGCGCTTGATCGATATACTCTACAATTCACTTTGACACGTCAAGACTATAATTTTCCTTATATTCTTGCCTATATTGCATTTGGTGGTGTTGCTAAGGAGGTTGTTGATTATTACGGTGATCGTATTGGCATGCATCCAGTAGGTACTGGACCTTACATGTTAAGTAAATATGTTCCAAGAAGTAAGGTCGAGTTGGTTGCTAATCCTGATTATCGGGGGTTCGTGTGGAACTTTAAGTCGACAGGAACACCTTGGGATAACCAGCTTGTTAAAGAAATGAGCGGTAAGAAAATGCCGCAAATTGGTAAAGTTGTAGTCAGTATTATTGAAGAACAACAGTCACGATGGTTAGCTTTTCAGTCTGGTCAATTGGATTTTGATAGACTTACTGCGAATGCAGTTCCTCAAGCTTTAGATAAGGGACAACTTAAAGCATCTTTTCAAAAAAAGGGAATTAAGCATTTCCCTAATAAAGAACCTGAAATTACCTATACGATGATGAACATGCGTGATCCGGTGATTGGCGGTTTTAGCCCAGACAAGATAGCTCTTCGTCGAGCAATTACTTTGGCATATGATCAAAAAGAAAGTATAAGACAAGCTTACAAAGGGCAAGCTGTTAGAGCAGAAATGTTTATACCTGAAGGTGTAAATGGATATAACCCGAAGTACAGAAGTAGCGTAGGATACAATCCGCTATTAGCCAATAAACTACTTGATCATTATGGTTATAAAAAAGGGGCTGATGGTTACCGAAACTTACCAAACGGGAAGCCTTTGGTTTTAAAAATTAATAATGAAAATAGCTCGGCTTCAGTTATTCATTCTGAACTCTGGAAAAAAAATCTGGATGCCATTGGCATTCGCGCTGACTTCAAGGTGAGTAATTTTGCGGATAATTTAAAAGCTGCAACTCAATGTAAATATATGATTTGGAGTGGAGCATGGATTGCTGACTATCCTGAAGGAGATAATTTTGCACAATTACTTTATGGTCCAAACGCGGGGCAAGGAAACCATGCTTGTTACCAGTCTAAAACTTATGATGCCCTTTATAATCAAGTCACTCATTTGCCACCCCAACAACGTCTACCATATTATGAAAAGCTTAACCGCCAGATTGAAGCTGACAATCCGTGGATTATTCATGTAACTCGACTTCGTAACTGGTTGATACAGCCGCAAGTTCAGGGATTTAAACCTCATCCAATAATGAATACGAACTGGCAATATCTTGATATTACTCCTGTTAAAAAATAATTTTAGATAAAGATAATTATGACTGAAAATTTAATAAAACAGCTCAAGCATTGTAGTGTCAGCCTATTATTTGCCAGTATGGCATTAACTGGGTCTACAAGTATTTTTGCGAAAAGTCCCGCCGATCCAAATAAAGTTTTACGTTATGTATTCCCGACAGCTGAAACAGGTTTCGACCCAGCTTATATCCATGATTTGTATTCGGCGCATGTAACCACTTCAATATTTGAAACTTTATATACGTATGACTATTTAGCAAGGCCCGCAAAATTAGTTCCTCATATTGCTACAACTATGCCACAAGTCAGTGCAGATGGTCTGACTTATACCATTCACATTAAAAAAGGCATTTATTTTACGCCGGACCCTGTTTTTAAAGGGAAGTCTAGAGAGTTAACGGCCAATGATTATGCGTATTCTTTTAAACGCTTATTGGATCCGAATTTACGTTCTCCAAATAGCTGGTTGTTAGAGAACAAAATTGAAGGTATGGATGCATTAATAAAAGCAGCCAATAAAACCGGAAAATTTAACTATGACCAAAAGGTAAATGGTTTACAAACACCTGATAAGTACACTTTGGTGATTCGATTAGTTAAACCAGATTATAACTTTCCTTTATTACTGGCACATGACCCGACAGGTGCTGTGGCGCGTGAAGTCATCGAAAAGTATAAAGACAAAGCTGGTTTTGTCATGGGACATCCTGTAGGTACAGGCCCTTATGTACTGAGCAAGTGGGTGCCTGCTTCGCGTATTGTTTTAAAATCTAATCCAGATTTTCGTGGTTTTACTTGGAACTTTGCAGCCAGTAGCCCTGAGGATGGGGCAATTGTAAAGCGCCTGAAAGGCAAGCAAATGCCGCAAATAGGCACAATTTATATTCAGGTTATGGAAGAAAACCAATCACGATGGCTGGCATTTCAGCGTGGTGAGATTGATATATTTCAGCTTGAAGGGCAATTGGTTGCGAAGGCGATTAAAGACGGTAAATTAAGACCTGAACTTGCCAAAGAGGGTGTGCATTTATCTCGTATTGTTGATCCTGAAATTAGCTATATTTATTGGAACCTTAAAAACCCGGTTGTTGGGGGAATGAGTAAAGAAAAAATTGCTTTACGCCGTGCAATTGCAATGTCTCGGTCACTAGATCAAGAAATTAAATTAGTAAGAAATGATGATGCCGAGCGTCTACATTTTCCAGTGCCACCCGGTGTAGTGGGATATGACCCTCAGTATAGAACCAGTACGCCATATTCGGTGAAAGCAGCAAATTTACTATTAGATAGATATCACTATAAAAAAGATGCATCAGGTTGGCGCACTCAACCAAATGGGAAGCCCCTTGTCATTGAATATATGGCTCGCAGTGACAGTATTGGTCAGCAAAGTGCTGAACTTTGGAAAAAAAACTTTGATAGTTTGAATATTCGAATGGTGTTTAAACCAATGCTTTTTGCAGATCTAATTCGAGCACAAAAACAATGTGAAGGTATGTTTGGTGCTTCTGCATGGATTGCTGATTATCCTGATGGCGATAATTTTATGCAGAATTTTTATGGTCCCAATACGCATATGACGAACTGGTCTTGTGGTCCGATTCCAGAGTTTGACCAGTTGTATCGCCAAACCCAACAAATGAAAGCTGGCTCTGAACGAGATGCACTTTATCGAAAAATGACGCGTTTGTTAGAAGTCTATATGCCTGTGCAGATGTCCTATGCCCGCTACCGAAATATGTTGGCCCAGCCGCGTGTCATTGGCTATAAAAAGCATCCAATTTTACATGCTGAGTGGATGTACTTTGATATTGATACAAATACTAAATCTAATCATTAAATGAAAAATCTGGAGATATGATGAAGAATAAAACACTAAAAATGACAACGTTATGTATGTTGGCTATAGGTATAAACCAATATGCTTCAGCTGAAACAACTCGTAGTACATTGCCACTACTTAAAGCAAAGCAGCTTCCAACATGGTGTGACTCTAATTTAAAAAAAATTCAGCAACAGATTACAGACTTTGAGAAAACACCTGTTAATACTAACGCGGCAGCGGCACCTATTTTGGCAAAATGGGATAAAATTTTTGCTCATTTTGAAGATTTTTCAGGTCCGATAAGCTTATATAGCAACGTAGACCCAGATGCAAAGTTACGTAAGGCAGCCGAAGATTGTGAAATCAAAATTAATCAATTTCACACTGATATGTTTCAAAATCCCAAGCTATATAACTTAATTAAAAATACGCAAGCAACGGACGCAGTTGATAAAAAATATCGTCAAGATATTTTGAGCCAATTTGAAGATACAGGTGTTCAACTTGAACCTGCAAAACGCGTAAGAATGAAAGCTATTCTGGACGAATTGACTAAATTAGAACAAGAATATGCCCGTAACGTTCGTGATAACCCTGAAAAACTTGAGTTTACTCCTGAAGAGATGAAGGGTTTACCAGAAAGTTATATTTCAGGTTTGAAAAAGAATGTGAAAGGAAATTATTTGGTTGGTTTTGAATATCCAGAATATCGGCCATTTATGGAGTTGGCAGACAACGATGATGCCCGAAAAAGATATCAGATTGCTTTTACAAGACGTGGTACTGAGCAAAATTTAAAACTACTCAAGCAGGCAGTAGATTTACGTTATGAGTTGGCACAATTGTTTGGAAAAGCAAGTTATGCGGATTGGGTTTTAAAAGATCGTATGGCTAAAACCCCTGATGCTGTAAACCAGTTTTTAGCAGACGTAAAAAAAACAGTAGCCCCCCTTGAACGTAAAGAAGTCGAAGAACTCCGAGCATTTAAAGCGCAAACTTTAAAAACGCCATTAGATAAAACCGAGATAACACGTTGGAGTGAAGCTTACTGGAGTGAAAAACTTCGTAAGAGTAAATATCAGATTGATCAGGAAAAACTTCGTGATTATTTCCCAACTTTAGCTGCTCAAAAGTGGTTGTTTGCCATTTCATCTGACCTTTACGGTATTGACTTTAAACCTGTCAAAGTTAAAGCATGGCAGGATGAAGTTGAATATTACGATGTAGTTGATAAAAAGACAGGAAAGCTTTTGGGCGGCCTATATATGGATAAATTTCCTCGTGAGGGGAAATATGGTCATGCCGCGGTTTGGGGAGTATACGGTGGTAGCACTTTAACCAACCGCTTACCAGTTTCAGCATTGGTCACCAATTTTAACCGCAAAGGTTTAAATAGTGATGAGCTAGAAACTTTTGTTCATGAGTTCGGTCATGCCTTGCATGGCATTTTATCAAATACACGTTATGCCAGTCAGTCAGGAACATCCGTAGAGCGTGATTTTGTAGAAGCGCCATCTCAAATGTATGAAGAGTGGGCACGCCGTAAAGAGACTTTATCTAAAGTAGCTGATTACTGTGATCCAGCATGTCCACGTGTTGATGACGAATTAATTGCCCGTTTAAAAGCGGTACATAACTATGGACGTGGTTTGCGTTATGCACGTCAGACACTCTATGCCCAGTACGATATGGCCCTTCATAGCGCTGATGCCTTAAAAGTAAAACCTTTGGAAACTTGGCAAAAAATGGAAGCCGCTACAGCCTTGGGTTATGTGCCAACAACAGAGTTTCCAGGTCAGTTTGGGCATTTGATGGGCGGGTATCAAGCAGGTTATTACGGCTATATGTGGTCTGAAGTTTTGGCTTTAGACATGCTTTCTGCTTATGGAGATAACCTCAATAATCCGCAAGTAGGACAACGTTACCGTCAAACGATTTTATCGCAAGGTAGCCAAAAACCAGCAGCTGAACTAGTGAAAGATTTTCTTGGTCGTGAACCTGACAATAAAGCGTTCTTTAATGAAATTACCGGACAACGGGTTAAATAAGGAATTATCACTATGCTGGCATATGTTATTCGGCGTTTATGGCAGATGATTCCAACCATGTTGGGGGTCGTCTTACTTATTTTTATTCTTTTTAACTGGGTCGGTGGAGATCCTGCCTATATTTTAGCAGGCAAGATGTCTAATCCTGAGCAAATCGAAAACATTCGTAAACAGCTAGGTGTCGATCAGCCGTATTACGTTCAACTCTGGATTTTCATTAAGCAGATTCTGACTTTTGACTATGGTGCGAGTTGGAGTACTGGCGAACCTGTTTCCCAAATTATTTTAACCCGATTAGGGCCGTCGCTCACGCTTTTAATTCCGCTCACTATTTTACAAACCGTTATTTCAATTATTTTGGCATTGGCTGTTGCAGCGGTACGAGGTTCTCTAACCGACCGTATGGTCATGATGCTATGTACCATTGCTATGTCAATTAGTATTTTAGTTTATATTATTGTTTTTCAATATGTTTTAGCTTATCAGCTCAGTTGGTTTCCTGTACAAGGGTGGAGTGATACCTTTACCGAGAATTTATTTAAATTTTCCTTACTTCCAATTTTAATCATGTTGGTTGTGAGTATTGCACCAACCTTACGTTTGTATCGTAGTTTTGTGCTTGATGAAATTAATCAGGACTATGTTAGAACAGCACGTGCTAAAGGTGTAGGTGAAAGCCGAATTTTAGGTGTACATGTACTGCGTAATGCTTCAATTCCTATTATTACCGATGTGATGTCAACTTTACCGGCGTTACTCATAGGCGCATTTTTAATTGAACGTTTTTTTGGTATTCCCGGTATTGGTCGAGAGGTCATTATTGCAGTTGAACGAAGTGATTTCCCTGTTATTAAGGCAATTACAGTATACATCGCAGCTGCAACCATGATTTTTAACCTGATTGCCGATTTGGTCTACAAAGTGGTTGATCCACGTGTACAGTTGAAGTAGGTGGGCTATGCTGAGCGTTTTATCAAAAAGAAAAGAACAAACAAAAGCCGAAACTCATTCATCTGGCCTGTGGAAACTTGCCATGCGACGTCTTCGGGCTGACAAAATTGCGATGTCATCACTAGCGATTGTATTGCTTTATTTTATTATCTTGATTCTATCAATGACGGGTGTGATTGCATCTGATTGGAATAAAGAAGTTGCAGTGAGCTACGCACCTCCCACATTTATAGGTGCAGATAAGACAACAGATGCTGGACAAAATGCAGCGGCGGTTGACGAGGAATTACCAGAAAATCCAGTCGATCCATTAAAAGATGTTATCAAAAAACTGAATGAGCAGATTAAGCAAAGCAAGAGTTCTGGGGACGCGATTGATTATTATGGTGTAGTTGACCCATTAGCTGATGATATGAAAGCGATCGATCAGCAACTTGGCGGACATTTATTAGACCAGCAAGCAGAGCTTAAAAGCACACTTGTGTTTGGCGCTGATAAGTGGGGACAAGACGTTTTAAAGAAAACAATTAAAGGGGCTGAAACTTCAATTATTGTTGGGGTGATATCTGCTTTACTTGCGGTAGGTATTGGTACACTTTTAGGTGCAATTTCAGGATATTTTGGCGGTTGGGTGGATGATATTCTCAACTGGTTTTACAACATTTTCACCTCAATTCCATATTTATTATTAGTGCTTGCTATTGCTGCCGTGCTTCAACAAAAAGGCATTTTATCTATTGTTCTGATTTTAGGTTTAACGGGTTGGACAGGCGTTTATCGCTTAATTCGTGCTGAATATATGAAACATACTGCACGTGAATACGTTCTTGCAGCTAAAGCAATTGGCGTTGGACATTTCCGCCGTATGTTCATTCATATTTTTCCTAATGTGAGCCATATCGCTTTAGTCCAAATGTCGATTTTGGTGGTTTCTTTTATTAAATCTGAAGTCATTTTGAGTTTCTTAGGTTTCGGTGTACCAGTAGGTGTGGTGTCTTGGGGGAGCATGTTAAATGAAGCGCAAAGTGAACTTCTTTTAGGTAAATGGTGGCAGCTAGTCGCAGCCTCTGTCGCAATGGCTGTTTTGGTTACGGCATTCTCAATGTTTACTGATGCACTTCGTGATGCATTAGACCCAAAGCTAAAATAAGAGGAAGGTCCAAATGATAGAACAAGAATATAAGAATGCGCCGTTGCTTCATGTTAAAAATTTACGAGTAAGTTTTAAAGGTGAAGATAAGCAATATATTGAAACCGTAAAAGGAATTTCTTTTGATATTCCAGCAAATACCACAGTTGCTTTAGTCGGTGAATCGGGTAGTGGTAAATCGGTAACTTCTTTGGCAACTATGGGATTACTGCCTGTAGGGCAAAGCAAAATTGATGATCAAAGTAAAATTATATTTGAAGGCAAAGACTTACTCAGTTTGTCTCGTAAAGATATGCGGAAAATCTGTGGTAAAGATATTGCCATGATTTTTCAGGAGCCGATGTCATCATTAAATCCTGTTTTTACGGTTGGCAATCAAATTGCAGAAGTGTTGTGTTTACACATGGGGTTGAGCCGTAAACAGGCTCGACAACGTGTTTTAGAGTTGCTTAAAGAAGTAGGTATTCCTTCACCTGAAACTAAAATTGATACTTATCCAAATCAACTTTCGGGTGGTCAACAGCAACGTGTCATGATTGCTATGGCGATTGCTTGTGAGCCTAAACTACTCATTGCTGATGAGCCGACCACTGCACTTGATGTCACGATTCAAAAGCAAATTATTGATTTACTCGAGTCATTGCGTAAGCGCCGTCAAATGTCGATGCTTTTTATTACCCACGATTTAGCATTGGTCGGTGAAATTGCAGATAAAGTCATTGTAATGCGTCATGGCGAGATTAGAGAACAAGGTGCTGCTGAACAGGTTCTGGAACAGCCTAAAGATGTATATACCCGAGCATTACTTTACTGTCGTCCACAAATATCACAGCGCCCTTATCGATTGCCTGTGACCAGCGACTTTATGTGCCAAGAAGACGATATCTTGGTTGAGAAAAGTTTTGATGCTTCAGAAATTCCGCAGCGCAAACGTGGCTTAAATGGCGACGAGCAAATTATTTTAGAAGTAAAAGATCTGAAAAAAAGCTTTTATAGTCGTAAAGGATTATTTGGCAAAGAAGAGTTTCAGGCCGTAAAAGGAGTTTCTTTTAAACTTGCTAAAGGAAAAACTTTGGGTTTAGTCGGTGAATCCGGTTCAGGTAAAACAACCGTTGGGCTACTACTCATGCGGTTACATGAAGCTTCAGGTGGGCAAGCTTTCATTGAAGGAAAAGATATTCTTTCATTAACTGAGAAAGAGTTTGCTAAATATCAACGGAAAATCCAGATTATCTTTCAAAACCCATATGCTTCTCTTAATCCACGCTTTACAGTTGGTCAAATTTTATTAGAACCCATGCAAATTCATAACATTGGTAAAGATGATGCGGAGCGTAAACAAATTGCGCTTGGATTACTTGAGCGAGTGAATTTACCTGAGCAAGCTTATTATCGCTATCCCCATGAGTTTTCGGGTGGGCAACGTCAGCGTATTGCGATTGCACGATGTTTAATGCTAAAACCTGAAATTTTGATTTGTGATGAATCTGTTTCAGCACTAGACGTTTCGGTTCAAGCACAGGTACTTAACTTATTACAAGACTTACAAGATGAGTTTGGACTCAGTTATATCTTTATTTCACATGATTTATCGGTTGTGAAATATATATCTGATCAGGTGATGGTCATGAATCATGGTGAAGTTGTTGAAATTGCCAATTCGGATGAGCTCTATGCGCATCCTCAACATGATTATACCAAACGACTTTTACAAGCTATTCCTCAAGGGATTCACCACGTTTCATAAGCGTAAAGTTATGTCGTTAAAGGCACTTTCAAGTGCCTTTTTATTTGGTTTATCGCGTAAATACTTATAAAATAAGAGAGTAAAAATACAGTAGTTTATTCTTGCTATGTGTGCCAACTTTAAACCTTTAACTCTTGCCCAATTGCAGCAACTCCAGTTGCCTGTGGTCGGCTTTAGCTATGCCGAAGAGGTTTATCCTGCGGGAACAATGCCGCTATTATTTAAATCACCACAAGGTCTTGAGTGGCGTGAAGTCATGTTTGGTTTAGTTCCAAAATGGGCTGAAGATACAAACATAGCAAAACATACCTACAATGCCCGTCATGAAACGATTTTCCAAAAACCGAGTTTTCAAGAAGCTGCACTTAAATGTAAGTTTGGTGTGATTCCGGTGATGGAATTCTATGAAAGTAAATATATAAATGATAAACCTGAGCGGTGGGGTGTACGCCGTAAAGATGGACAGGCTTTTTTTATTGCAGCAATTTATGAAATTTGTAAAATAAATGAAACGATTATTCGTTCTGCAAGTATGTTGACCATGGATGCTATAGATCATCCTATGATGAAAGATTTTCACGAGCCTGGAGATGTCAAAAGATCAGTTATTGTGATCCCACATGACCGATTAGAAGAGTGGTTGAGTTTGGAATCACCTGATATTTCAAGCTTTATCGAAGGTTTTCCAGTTGAAGAGTTTGAATGCTCACATGTACCAAAAGAAAAAATTATAAAACCTACACCACAGTTAAGCATGTTTGACTAACATAAATAAAATCAAGATGAGGTTATTGATGTCAAATCTGAATCAATAACCTATATTGCTTATTCAATAGTTTTACTTAATGTTTGTACTTCTGAATCTTGAGCTAGATAGCTCAACTCAATTGGCGAAATAACAAAAGTGGTATTGTCTGATGTCTGTTTAAATACAAAGCCATATTCAAAAGACTGGCTATTTTTACTTGGTAACCAGAATAGATAAGGACATCCTGTGTAACTGCCATCCCAACCCATTTCTCTTGCTAAAGCTAAAGCTGTATCTGATTTCGCAATGATTTCTTTGAGAGACTCTTTATCTCTTGTTGAAACACCACCATCATCATCTGCAAATGTTTGTAGGAACTCATTTAAGGGAGTGAGTTCTTCCCAGTTATGTTCTATTGTCGAGAAATGATATCCATATAGCATCATGTACGCTTTCTTCCATCTTGTTATTGTGTGATTGAACATAGCAAGAAATACATGAAAAGGAAATGGATAAATCTTATTTAAGTTGTTTATTTTTCATAACTTATAGATTGTTTTTTTGTACGGAATAAAGGCTTTTTTAAACATCTTAATTATTCATATTAGCTATATAGAATGCACAGAAAGCAGCGCTTACCTAATGATTAAGATAAATGACTATTTTAGTAAATCAAACTGTTGGCGAATACTGAATTGTTCATAATTCACCTATAATAGAAATGAAACTATGTAGAGCATATTTATGTTTATAACAACTACGCGCCCACAAGATACTTTGATTAATCAGCTTCTTCCAGTTTTGGAACAAGCGAGCCAGATTTTATTACAAGAATATCAAAATTATTCTGCGGGTTATGAGTTCACTATTCACGAAAAACAAGATGATTCACCTGTGACTCAAGCAGATTTAAAAGTGAACCTTTTCTTATTAAAGCACTTGGCAGAGATTACGCCAGACTTGCCGGTTTTGTCTGAAGAAAGTGATTATAGTGCTCGGCATGAGTGGTCTACATGCTGGATGTTAGATCCTCTTGATGGAACTAAAGAATTCATACATGAGCGTGATGAGTTTACGATTAACCTAAGTTTGATTAAGGGTAAAGAAACGATCTTTTCAGTTATTGCTGTGCCATGTGAACAAGTCGTGTACTTGGGATATCTGCAGGATTTACCTTTTAAATATAGTTTCACTCAAAAACAGTGGTATCAGTATCAAATAACTTCGTTTTCGCCAGATGAGCCTATTCAAATAGGACTTAGTCATGGCAGTAAAAATCCGAAATATCAAAAATTTATTCAACCTATTGAAGAAAAACATAGCATTATTCGACGAGAAGCTGGAAGTGCCTACAAATTCTGCATGATGTTGGAAGGTGAAATCGATATTTATCCACGATTTCATCCAACTTCTGAATGGGACACAAGTTCTGGTCAAGGTTTATTAGAAAGTATAGGCGGTGGTTTACTTACTCTTGATGGAAAACCTTTTGAATATAATCAGAGACACACGGTTTTAAATAAGGGCTTTATCGCATTTCGTGATCAAGAAAGCAAAAAAATAGCATTTGAAGCATTGGCCCAAGCAGGTGTTATGGATTGAGAGTTATGCCAGACATGTTATAGTGGCAAAGTATTGAAAAAAGATGACAAGATAAAAATGGCACTCGATTTATTGCCTAAAAGTATGTTTGAAGCAATTGATTTATTGCCCGATGCTTCAACTCCTGTAACCTTATTTACGCGTCATTCTCTAAGAGAACTTGTGGATGGGCAGGGCTTAGCTGGATATGATCTCCAACTCACTCCTCAAGGGCGTGAGCTTGCACAGGCATGGGGTAACTATTTAATTAAAAATACAGATCGTGTTATTCAGCATTGTATTTCAAGTCCAATACAACGTTGTGTCGATACGGCTGCCCTCATGATCGAAGGGGCTGATGCCGTAAGCCCTGAATTTAATACACATACGATTGAAATTATTGAGCAAGGACTACTGGTTGAACCTGGTAGCTTTGTATTAGACATACAACAAGCTGCCCCTTATTTTAAAAAGCAAGGTGCTTTGGGTTTTATTAATAGTTTTGTAAATAATGCATTACCTGGTATGAAACACCCATTTACTGGTGTTTTAGATGTACTAGAACTTATTTATCATACGCATCCTAAAACTCAAGGCGGACTTAGTTTAGCTGTTAGTCATGACACTATTATTGCTGCAATTGTTGCTGTAATTTCTGGTGAAAATAAAATTAAGAAAGAAGATTGGCCTGAAATGATGGAAGGTTTATTTGTATGGTTTGAAGGCGAAGAATTTCCAAATTGTAAATTAAAATGGATTTGGAGAGGTAAGGCCTATGAGCTAAATGTAGCCAAATTTGGAAAAACGCTATAAGCTCAAAAATGATAGATAATAAAAAAAGCCCTATTGGGCTTTTTTTACATGCTTTAATTAGTTAGCTAACGCTTTAACTTGAGCATTTAAACGGCTCTTATGACGAGCAGCTTTATTTTTGTGGATGATGCCTTTATCAGCCATACGGTCGATTACAGGAACAGCTTTTTGGTAAGCTTCTGTAGCAACAGCATGATCACCACCAGCAATTGCACTTAAAGTACGTTTGATGTATGTACGAACCATAGAACGCAAGCTTGCGTTGTGTTTACGTGCAGTAACGTTTTGACGCGCACGTTTTTTAGCTTGAGCAGAGTTTGCCACTCTTGCACTCCTTGAAAATAAGTTGGTCTGGGCGGGCTGTGGTCAATCCAGTAAACTGGTGCAACCATCACCAGCCCGTAAACAAGTGCCATATTGTGATGAATAGACACCGTGAAGTCAAGCCTTGAGAACGTTTTAAGCTGTTTTAGGGGCTGTTAAAACGGTAAGAAAAGGTTAAATTTAAAACAAAGTTAAAGAGGGATGGATAAAAAATGACAGCAGGTAAGAAAAAAGCGATTGTGCTCGGCGCAACAGGGTTGGTCGGATTAGCACTTGTTGAAAAGCTCCAGCAGGCTCCGGAATTTGAAGCCATTACGCTGGTGGTTAGAAAAGAAGCTCAAGTATTTAATACATATGACAAAGTTAACCAGCTCATCATAGAAGATTTCTTAATGTTGAATGATGAAGATGTGAATGGTTATACCCATGCATTTAGCTGTCTGGGAACAACATTAAAAAATGCGGGCTCAAGGCAAGGCTTCTACGCGGTAGATTATGAAATCAATGCCCATTTGGCAGATTTGGTACAAGATAAACATATTCACCTTTTATTAGTGAGTGCCCTTGGTGCAAATGCAAACTCACCAATTTTCTACAATAAAGTGAAAGGACAGTTAGAAGATTATATTGAGAGTTTGGGAATTGAAAAATTATCTATTTTTAGACCCTCTTTACTTATTGGTAAGCGCAGTGATGTACGGCTTATAGAGGATTTGGGGCAAAGTCTATTTAAATTTATTGAGAATAAATGGCAAAAACCATTCAAATATAAACCTGTGACGGCGGAGCAATTGGCTCATACCATGGTCGTAGCGGCGCTAACGCAAATTGAAGCATTCAAACGATATGATAATCTGAGCATACAGAAAACTCGATAAGGGAGAATGGAAGTGTCGACAGTACCGTTTGTAACATGTGATTTATTAGATGATAATCCTGAAAAAGACTTACAAGTTGTAATTCCCTCAATGGATGGAAAGTTCTTTCAAAGTTATGGGGCGCGTAAAACTTTTGGGGGACAGGTTGTAACAGTAAAGTGTTTTGAAGATAACTCGCGTGTAAAAGAGTTATTGGCAACAGATGGTACAGATAAAGTACTCGTTGTAGATGGGGGTGCATCTATGCGTTGTGCGCTTATGGGTGACCTGATTGCAGAATCGGCAGTTAAAAATAACTGGAATGGTGTCGTAATCTATGGCTGTGTACGCGATGTTGATGCTATTGCTACCCTTGATCTAGGTATACATGCATTGGCAGCAATTCCCCAAAAAAGTAATCGTAAAGGCATTGGCGAAGTAGATACCACTTTGTATTTTGGTGGTGTCACAATTCAATCAGGCGATTATATCTATGCTGATAATAATGGAATTGTGATTTCAAAAGAAAAATTAGTGTAATCACAGTCTATAAAGGATCGCATGATGGTGAATCATCAAATTAAAGTATTGCAAGCAGTTGTATCGGCAATTGCTGAAGGTGGTAGAGGCGTAACAGGCACCGCATTTCCTCAGCAACCTGTAAAAGCTTTGAAGCTATACGAATTTGAAGGTTCGCCATTTTGCCGTCGTGTTCGCGAAGTGATTACTCTCTTAAATCTGGATGTTGAAATTTATCCATGCCCTAAAGGTGGGTTGAAGTATCGTTCTATTGTTAAAGAGACTGGTGGTAAATTACAGTTTCCTTTTTTAATAGATGAAAATATAGGTGACTACTTATATGAGTCACAAGAAATTATTCATCATTTATTTAAACACTACGGTAAGACCGGAAAGACGCCTCAGAAATTTTCGAGTTATCCTAACATCCCTTATGCTGCATTTGCTGGGACCATATTAAATGGTGCTCGTGGAGTTTGGATAAATAAAAAAATCATTGATAGAGTTGCGCCTGAACAAAAACTTGAGTTATGGAGCTTTGAAGCAAGTCCTTATTCACGAGTTGTAAGAAGTCTACTCTGTGAGCTGGAGCTTCCTTATATTTTGCATAATGTTGCAAAAGAAAGATGGCAAGATCAAGGTCCAGCTATTTTTCGCTTAAAACCGGGTAAATATGTGCCTCTAAAAGGTGGAAAGCGAGAAAAAATATTGCCTGTTATGCAAGGTAAAATGCAGGTACCTTATTTGGTAGACCCAAATACGGGAGTGAAGATGTTTGAGTCTGCTCAAATCGTAAAATATTTAAAGAAGCAATATGGTCGTTGATTAATTAAGATAGGCTTTAGTAAGAGTTTAAGTCAATTTACTTAAACTCTTAGAAAGATCAGATTTCATAAGAACATGAATATGCTAAATTAAAGAGGTTAAATACCCAAATAAGGCATAATTTTATGGAATGTATGAGAATTCAACCTGTAACGAGCAGTCCCGGTGAAAATGCACTATTTATCGTATTGGGACTCACTCAAGGTGATTCTGTAATAGAAAAAGTAAAAGATTTTGCTAGTAATTTTTCAGCATTAACTAGAAGTCTAACTAATCGTTATCCAGATAGTAAGTTTAATGCCACGCTAGGTTTTAGTTCAAATGCATGGGATATCTTATTTCCAGAGCAAGCGAAGCCTCAAGAATTAGAAACATTTAAAGAAATTAAAGGGCCGAAATACACGGCTGTTTCAACAGCTGGTGATCTATTTTTTCATATTCGTGCTGATCGTCAGGCTTTATGTTATGAGCTGGGTAATATAATCAATCAACAACTTGGTAAAGTGACTTATCCAATTGATGAAGTGCATGGTTTTCGTTATTTTGATGGACGGGCAATTATTGGCTTCGTAGATGGAACAGAGAATCCAGAACCAGTTATTGCAGCGCAATGGGCATTAGTGGGCAATGAAGATCCTGACTTTATCGGTGGAAGTTATGCTTTTATCCAGAAATATACACACGACATGGAAAAATGGCGTTCATTAACCGATGAAGAGCAAGAAAAAGTGATTGGGCGCAAAAAGTTCAATGATGTTGAACTCGGTGATGATGAAAAGCCACTAACTGCACATAATGTAGTAAGTAAAGCGCATGATGCAGAAGGTAATGAGCTTAAAATTATGCGAGCTAATATGCCTTTCTCAAATCCTTCAAAAAATGAATATGGCACATTTTTTATCGGTTACTCGCGTAAATTTAGTACAACCCGACAAATGCTTGAAAACATGTTCTTGGGGAACGAGCAGGGCAATCTTGATCGGTTGCTTGACTTTAGTACTGCTCAAACAGGAACTTTATTTTTTGTACCAACGGTCGATTTTCTTGATGATTTAGGTGATGACTAGTCGTTAAACCAAAAGGCTTAAATGATGGAAGTAACTAAATTACTTCCATTGCTTGAATTGAAAATTAATATGATGTGATGAAATGTTTAAGAAGATAACGCAGCTTTTTCAAGGCTCAAAAGAAACACCAGAACAAATTTACTTGCAAGAGAATCTATTAGAATTTGATTCTGAACGCGGTCATATAATCAACGATATAGTGATTAATGAGAAATGGTCAGAACATCTTGAGTATTTCTCAAACCGTAAATTACAAAATTTTGATAATCTTCAGAAATTATTCCTAATTACTCCACAAATTAATGAAAAGATTGATCTGGAAATCGCAACCCAACGTTATGTAGAAAGATTAGGAAATACACAAGAAAAGCTACTTCAGCTTAAAGCGATTATACAAATATTAAATCAATATTACGTTTTGTTTTTGCGTGATAAATAATCATAGTTGATTGATTAAAAAATATAAAAAGTAGAGCTAACTAGTAGTTTGATTTTCAAAAAAATAACTCATTTCACTAAAAACATCATGCTACTATTAGGCTCATATCTTTTTAGCTGATAAAAGCCATATACATGTTTCAACAAGAAATCTCTCAATTGAATTTACAACAGCTCAAAGCCGGTGAAAAGCGTTGGGTGGGGTCGTTATTAGGTTCATCTGCTGCATTATTATTTAAAGAAATTGCTGTTCAGCATCCATCTTTACTTGTTGTGGTCGCTAGAAATAACCAACATGTTGCTCAATTAGAAAGTGAACTTGAGTTTTATGGCATAAAACCGACAATTTTTCCTGATTGGGAAATCTTGCCGTATGATCGTTTGTCACCTCATCAAGATATTGTTTCAGAACGTCTTGCAATTTTATCTAATATGCCTCAGAAGGGTGTATTGCTCATTTCAGCAAGTACTTTAGCTCAAAGAGTTGCACCATATTCATGGGTTTTGGGTGAACACTTTGATATTCACGTTGGACAGAAATTCGATTTAGAGCAACAGAAGTTACGTTTAGTACAAGCCGGTTATCATTTGGTAGACACTGTTTATGATCACGGTGAGTTTGCTGTACGTGGCAGTATTATGGATATTTTTGCGTCAGGCCAAGAAGCGCCTATTCGTATTGATCTGTTTGATGATGAAGTTGATACATTAAAATTCTTTGATCCAGAAACGCAAAGAACAACGAAGCCTTTAAAAAGTTTTACAGTTTTACCAGCAAAAGAATTTCCACTAAAAGAAGCCCGTTCAATTTTTAGAGATCGGTATTCTGAACTTTTCCCTACGGCTAATCCTAAGAAAAACCCGATTTATCAAGATGTCCTAGAGGGAATTGCTTCACCAGGAATTGAATTTTATTTACCATTGTTTTTTGATAAAGCACAAATGCAATCGCAAAGTACGCTTACAACGTACTTCCCAAAGAATTGCATTGTAATTACAACCAGTGATATAGATACTGACTTAACCAATTTTTGGAAAGAAGTTTTTCGTCGTTATGAAGACAGACGTCATAACGTAGATCAGCCAATTCTTCCCCCTGAAGAATTATTTATTGCCCCAAATCATCTGCTTAGTGCTTTAAATCAGTTTCCGCGTATGTTGGTGAGTGCAGAAATAGTTGAAGAAAAAGCTGGCGCCTTAAATCTTAAGGTAGAGCAGCCACCCAAGTTACCAGTTGATCCAAAAAAAGAAAAACCATTTGCGGTAGTCAAAAAATATATTGATGAAGCAAATCATCCAGTCTTGTTGGTTGCAGAAAGTGCAGGTCGACGTGAAAGCTTAAGAGATGGTTTACGTGCCAGTTTAGGAGATATCCCAGGCGTAGACAGTTTTGAACAATTTCAGACGAGTCAGTTTGCGATTGCTATTACAAATGCACCGTTAGACCGTGGTTTGCTTTTAACAGACCAATTGTCGGTTATTTCAGAAAATCAGTTATATGAACATCGGGTAGTTCAGCGTCGTCGTAAACGTCAGCAAGAAGTTTCAGAAGAGTTCTTAATTCGCAGTTTGACTGAATTAAGTATAGATGCTCCTGTTGTTCATATTGATCATGGTGTGGGACGTTATGCAGGATTAGTTACTTTAGCAATTGAAGGGCAAGATTATGAATTCTTGCAATTAAATTATGCTGAAGGGGCCAAAGTTTATGTGCCTGTGACTAATTTGCATCTTATTAGTCGTTATAGTGGTGGAGACCCAGATTTAGCTCCACTTCATAAAATTGGAAGTGATGCGTGGAGTAAAGCTAAACGCAAAGCTTTAGAACAAATTCATGATGTTGCAGCCGAATTATTACATATACAAGCACGTCGTCAGTCAAAACCTGGTTTTGGCTTTGAACTCGATCAATCACTTTATATGCAATTTACCAGTGGATTTGCTTACGAAGAAACACTCGATCAGGCGAATGCTATTGAAGCCACGCTTCACGATATGCAACAAGCTAGACCTATGGATCGACTTGTTTGTGGCGATGTTGGTTTCGGTAAAACTGAAGTAGCAATGCGAGCCGCGTTTGTTGCTGTGCAAAACGGTAAGCAAGTTGCTGTTTTAGTACCTACAACTTTACTTGCACAACAACATTATGAATCTTTTAAAGATCGTTTTGCTGATTGGCCTGTGCGTATAGAAGTGTTGTCACGCTTTGGCTCAAATAAAGCCCATACAAAAAATATTGAAGATTTAATTGCTGGTAAAGTAGATATTGTGGTGGGAACACATAAACTTTTACAAGAAAATGTGCAATTTAAAGACTTGGGTCTAATGGTGGTCGATGAAGAACATCGATTTGGTGTGCGTGATAAAGAGCGCATCAAAGCATTGAGAGCTGATGTCGATATGTTGACGCTTACCGCAACACCAATTCCACGAACTTTAAATATGGCTTTTTCAGGAATGCGTGATCTATCTATCATTGCTACACCACCAGCCCGTCGTTTAGCGGTTAAAACATTTGTACAAGAACATACGGAAGCTTCTATTAAAGAAGCGATCTTGCGTGAATTACTACGTGGTGGCCAAGTATACTTCTTACATAATGAAGTCGATACGATTGAACGAGCTGCTGAAAACATCCGTGTTCTTGTGCCTGAAGCTCGTGTGGCAGTAGCTCATGGCCAAATGAGAGAACGAGAGCTCGAACAAGTTATGCAGCAGTTCTATCACAAAGAATTTAATGTATTGGTATGCTCAACCATTATTGAAACCGGAATCGATGTTCCAAATGCCAACACAATTTTGATAGAAAGAGCTGATAAACTTGGTTTAGCTCAATTGCATCAATTACGTGGCCGTGTGGGACGATCACATCACCAAGCCTATGCTTATTTACTGGTTCCTTCTATTAAACATTTAAAAGGTGATGCAGAAAAGCGTTTAGATGCAATCCAGCGTGCTTCAACTTTGGGTGCTGGCTTTATGCTAGCTACAGAAGATTTAGAAATTCGCGGTGCAGGTGAGCTTTTAGGTGAGCAACAAAGTGGTTCAATGCAGGCAATTGGCTATAGTCTGTATATGGAAATGCTGGAGAAAGCCACTAAGGCAATTCAGCAAGGTAAAACCCCGAATTTTGATGCACCTTTGTCATTAACTGCGGAAATCAATTTACATATTCCAGCGCTTATTCCAGATGAGTATTTGGGAGATGTTCATCAGCGTTTATTGTTCTATAAGCGTATTAGTAATACAGATACGCAAGAAAAACTGGACAACATCCGTATGGAGTTAATTGATCGTTTTGGAGTGCCACCACAATCTGTAAAACACTTATTTAGTGTTCATCAGATTAGGCTGAAAGCAGAGCAGTTGGGTATTACCAAAATTGATATCAATACACAAGGCGGTAATATTGAGTTTTCCCCGGATACTCCAGTTCAAGCCATCAGTATTATTCAGTTAATGCAAAAAAATCCGACCTATTACCGCATGGATGGTGGGCAGCGTTTGAAGGTTATGGTTCAGCTTGAAGAACATGAAAAACGTATCCAGTTCATTAATGATTTGTTAGCGAAATTATTAACTGAAATACATGTATAAATAATGTTTTGAAGCATTTTTTACTGCGTGTGAATTTTATGTAAGTTGATAGCATGGTTTTATGCATGATTTCTTGGAGCATAGGAGGAATAAGTGCATAAAATCATTGTTATTTGTAATCAAACCAGACACTACCAATACTCACATCAAAACTGATGTGATAGTATTAGCCATTATTGTTTATTGTCATTTATAAAAGATATGTTTAGTTTGCATCCACAACTTGCTCAAGATACTTTTTTTGTAGGCGATTTTCCGCTTTCAACATGTCGTTTAATGAATGATATGCAATTCCCGTGGCTGATTTTAATCCCTCGTGTGCCGGGAATCACAGAATTATATGAATTGAGCCAAGCTGATCAAGAGCAGTTTTTACGCGAATCAAGTTGGTTGTCTAGCCAGCTATCTCGAGTATTCCGTGCTGATAAAATGAATGTTGCAGCTCTAGGTAACATGGTGCCTCAGTTGCATTTCCATCATGTCGTGCGTTATCAAAATGATGTTGCATGGCCTAAGCCAGTTTGGGGCACACCTGCTGTTCCATACACAAATGATGTGCTGGCTCACATGCGTCAAACCCTTATGCTTGCTTTACGTGGTCAAGGTGATATGCCTTTTGATTGGCGCATGGATTAAATCAATGCAATGCCACATTTATATGAATGTGGCTACATTGAGGTGTGGAGGATAGGGTGCAATTAGAGAGGTTTATCGATAGAGAGCCTAAGCAGTTTGCATATTTTCATCGCTTGATGGGATATTCAATTCTGTCCTTAATTTTAGTGATCTATGCGTTTACCTCACCTAATACAAACTATCAGATCTATGTTCCACCTTTTTTCCTATTTTTGCTTTTTATTAGTTCGAAGTTAGAATACTGGCTTCAATACCAATTTGATAAGAAAACTCAAAAAAGTGTCTTTTTTGCAATTGATGCAATTGTTGTAGCAGTTACCTTGGCGGGTCTGCATCTTAATTTGGTGCCTACATTTATTGCTCTTTTTGCATTATTTTATTCTGCAATTAATAGTCGTATTTCTTTTGCAGTCATTTGTTTGACTAGCTTGTTAGGCGCTATTATTTTTTATTTAAGTACTTTTTTCCTATTTGGTTTTTATACATATTTTGAACCTACTAGCCAAGAGTTAACTGTAATTACACTCTTAGGTTTGGTCATGTTTATCACCATTGGAAATTATTACCAACACCGTTGGGTTAAAAAAATCAGTCAGCAGCGCCAACATTACTATGATCAAATGACGCGCTATATTGCTTTTGCTAATCAGTTAAGTCGTTATGCACCGCTACAGTTGTGGCAGTCTATTATGCGCGGTGAAGCGGAAGCAAAAATTGAATATAAAAGGAAAAAAATGACTGTATTTTTTTCTGATATTCAGGGCTTTACAGAGTTATCAGAAACATTAATTCCTGATGATTTGGCATTTTTGCTTAATGATTATTTAAGCCATATGACGGAAATTGCGAAGCAGTATGAAGCTACTGTCGATAAATTTATGGGGGATGCCATCCTCATATTTTTTGGTGATCCGAATTCTCAGGGTGTAGAGCAAGATGCCAAAGCCTGTGTAGAAATGGCAATCGCTATGCGTCAGCAAATGAAATTGTTACGCGAACGATGGAAAAAAATGGGCTATTCAGCCTTACACATTCGTATGGGAATTAGTACCGGTTACTGCCACGTAGGAAATTATGGGGCAACGCATCGTATGGCTTATACCATTGTAGGTCGTGATGTGAATTTGGCAGCTCGTTTACAATATGCTGCTGAAATAGATGAAATCTTGATTTCAGATGATACTTATCAAATAATCAAAAGTGATTTTCTTTGTGCTCCCAAAACGCCAATTTACTTAAAAGGTATTCAAGGTGCAGTAAAGACATGGCAGGTGATGGAGAAGTACACGGGGAATAAGTCAGATCATCAACAATGGTTTGACTATGAGTATAAAGGCTTTCATTTAGTACTTAATTTAGAAGAAGTACAAAATTATGAATATCCAGAATTGGTAGAAGTACTTGAGAAAATGGTTCAACGACTTAAAGTTCAACAAACTTTAATTAATACTCAAGGCATTGCACGGTTAAGACTTGAAGATGAAGTTAAGCCAGTTGAAATTGATCAACAAGATCAAGTTTAAAAACGTGAAGTAAAAAAAAGCTGCTTTTAAAGCAGCTTTTTTATTTTAATGATTTTCGGAAGCGTGATTGATTGTATATTTAGGAATCTCAATTTCTAAATCTTCATCAACAATCTTCACTTGGCAAGAGAGACGAGAATCTGGTTCAAGACCCCAAGCCCGATCTAAAAGATCTGCTTCAACGTCATCCATTTCTTCTAGACTGTCAAAGCCCTTGCGAACGACTACATGACAAGTTGTACAAGCACACGACATGTCACAAGCGTGTTCAATTTTAATTCCTCGATCAAGCAAACTTTGACAAAGATTTGCATTTTGTTCGACTTCAAATTCTGCGCCTTCTGGGCAGATCTGAGCATGAGGAAGTACTTTAATGCGGGGCATATTGATCACCTATACCTTTAGTTTGAATTTGACCAATCTTCAAGTTTTGTACCTTTTAAGGCGTGGTCAATATGTCGATTCATACGTAGTGCGGCAAAAGCATCACTATGTACTTTAAGTTGTTCTACAGCTTTTTCAATCGCTTGAATATCATTGCCTTCAAGTTGTACTTTCAGCAAATTTTCAGCAGTTTTAAGTGCTTCAAGCTGCTCATCATTGAGTAAATCAGCATCAACTTTGAGAGCTTGTTCTAAAGCTTCAAGTTCACGTTGGGCTTCAACTTTGGTTTCTTTTAAATGACGCAGATTTTTATCTTCTTCTGCGTGCTGGAAACCTTCAATTAATAAGCGTTCAGTATCAGATTCCGATAGGCCATAAGATGGCTTAATATCAATTTGAGCCTGTACACCTGAAGTAGTTTCACGAGCAGAAACTGTAAGTAAACCATCAGCATCTACCTGAAAGGTAACTTCAATGCGTGCTTGACCAGCAGTCATTGGAGGAATGCCATGAAGGACAAATCTTCCTAATGAACGACAGTGCTCTACCAAATCTCGTTCACCTTGAACAACATGAATAAGCATGGCAGTTTGGCCATCTTGATAAGTTGTGAATTCTTGACGACGAGCGACTGGAATAGCAGTATTACGTGAAATAAGACGTTCTACTAATCCACCCATGGTTTCTAAGCCAAGTGAAAGAGGAGTGACATCTAAAAGTAATGAGCCATCTTGGCTATTACCAATAAGCTGGTTAGCCGTGATAGAAGCACCAATTGCAACTACTTCATCAGGATTGATCGTACAAAGTGGTTCTTGATTAAATACATTACGAACTGCTTGCTGAACAGCATAAGAACGGGTAGAGCCACCAACTAAAACAACATTCTGAATATCAGTTAACTCAAGTTTCGCATCACGTAAAACGCGTTTACAAACACTGATTGTTTTATCTAAAGCAACTTGAATAATGCTTTCAAAAGTTGGACGATCAAGTGTTAGTACGTTTTCAAGTAGTTTTAACTGAACTGATTCTTGTGTAGATAGTTGTTCTTTTGCTTGACGAGCAGCAACAATAAATACTGCATAAGTTTCATCGTTAAGAGTATCGATATTGAGCTGTTTTTTAGCCCATTTAACAATGAGACGATCTAAGTCATCACCACCTAAAGCAGTGTGGCCACCTGTAGCTAATACTTCAAAGACACCTTGTGAGAAACGCAAGATTGATACGTCGAAAGTACCACCACCTAAATCATAAATTACATAGTTATGATCTGTAGCTAAATTAGTTTCTTGGTCTAAACCATAAGCAACAGCAGCAGCAGTTGGCTCGTTTAATAAACGTAATACATTTAAGCCAGCAAGCTGGGCAGCATCACGTGTTGCTTGTCGCTGAGCTTCATCAAAATAGGCTGGAACAGTAATCACTGCGCCATTTATTGGATTTTGTAAGCTAGCTTCAGCACGGTCTTTTAATTGCTTTAAAATTTCAGCAGAAATTTCAACTGGTGTTTTTCGTCCCGCACGTGTTTCAAAAGCTGGCATTTCATTTTCGGAACCCACTAACTCATATGGGTGTTGAAATTTAATATCTGCTTTTGAACGACCCATAAAACGTTTTACAGAAACAATTGTATTTTTAGGATCGGCAATAAGGAAAGGCTTTGCTTCTTCACCATATTGAGTTGCATCATTTCCATAGTGCACAATAGAAGGAAGGAGTCTTCTTTCTTTTTCGTCATTGAGTACTTTAGGTTTGCCTGATAACACTGTCGCAACTAAAGAATGTGTTGTTCCTAGGTCGATACCAATCGCAATGCGGTGTTGATGTGGGGCACTGGATTGACCCGGTTCAGCAATTTGCAAAAGTGCCATGAGTTAAATCCCTTGAATATAATTTGGAAAAAGCAAAATTAAAAATCGTCGTCTAAATCAAAGTTGTCTTCGTCATCCAACATTTGATCTTCTGCTTTTTCAATGTCGTTAAGAACGCGCTGAAAGAAACGTAATTTACGTACAGTATCTCGAGCTTCGCCCCAGTCCTCATCTGCGTAATCAATTTTAAATTCGCGAACTAGGCCATCCATCCATTGAAACACTTCTTGTTTAAGTGTGGTCAGATGCTCTTGTGAAGTTGCTTCATCAAGTTGTTCACGAATTTCTAAAGCTGATTGTAAGAACTCAAAATCGCTAATGGATTGATCGAGGTGGTGATCTTGCTTTTTGAGTGACAATAGATAAGCAGCGCGGCTATCTACTTGCGACAAAGTTTTAAAAGCTTGATTGATTTCACTTGATTTGATCAACGCCTGATCTTTATCTTCAGCTTTATCTGGATGATACTGCTGCTGCAAATTCAAGAAACTAGATTTTAAGCTCGCCAAATCGATATCGAGTGCTACGGGTAAATTGAACAACTCAAAATGATTCATTGGAAATGAGGTCCACATTAATTAAATACATTAAAACAGTGCTATAAAAAGACACTGTTTTAATGAGAGATGAAAGGAGAAAGCTTAGACAGTGAAAGATTCACCACAGCCACATTCACCTTTTTTATTAGGATTGTTAAATTCGAACCCTTCATTAAGGCCATTTTTAACGTAGTCCATTTCTAAGCCCTCTAAATATACTGAGCTTTTTGGATCTACAAATACCTTAACGCCAAATTGTTCGAAAACTTGGTCATGTTCATCAATAGAGTCTACAAACTCAAGAACATAGGCCAATCCAGAACAACCAGAAGTTTTCACACCCACGCGAATGCCTTCACCCTTACCTCGATTTTTAAGGTAATTGCTAATATGAGTCGCAGCATTTTCAGTTAAATGAATCATGAAAACTCCAACGTTTACAATGGTAACAAATTACGCTTTAGATTTTTTAGTGCGATAATCTTCAATCGCAGCTTTAATCGCATCTTCAGCTAGTACAGAACAGTGAACTTTTACTGGTGGAAGTGCAAGCTCAGTCGCAATATCAATATTCTTGATGGTTTGAGCTTCATCAAGAGTTTTGCCTTTTAACCATTCGGTTACAAGAGAACTCGATGCGATTGCAGAACCACAACCATAAGTTTTAAAACGTGCTTCTTCGATTACACCATTATCGTTTACTTGGATTTGTAAACGCATTACGTCACCACACGCAGGTGCACCGACCATACCTGTACCAACATTTTCAGAGTTTTTATCTAAAACACCAACATTACGTGGGTTTTCGTAATGATCAATTACTTTTTCGCTATAAGCCATGTCGCTTCTCCAAACCTCGGGGTCAGCCTAATATTAATATGAGGGTAAAAATACTAATTTCAATGAATTAGTGTTCAGCCCATTCAACTGTAGAAAGATCGATACCTTCTTTATACATATCCCAAAGCGGAGAAAGTTCACGTAATTTCTCAACAGCGGCTTTGGTAATTGTAAGCACATGATCAATGTCTTCTTCAGTTGTGTATTTACCAAAACTGAAGCGGATCGAGCTGTGCGCTAGTTCATCAGATAAACCTAATGCGCGAAGAACATATGAAGGCTCTAAAGTTGCAGAAGTACAAGCAGAACCACTTGATACAGCAGCATCTTTAAGTGCCATCATTAAAGATTCACCTTCAACAAAGTTAAAGCTGACATTTAAATAGTTAGCAACGTTTTGAGTTGGATGACCGTTTAAGAAAACCTGTTCAAGGCCTTGTAAACCATTCCAAAGTTTATCACGTAGTTTACGAATGCGTTCTTGTTCTGCATGCAATCTTTTGCCAGCAAGTTCAAAAGCTTCACCCATACCAACAATTTGGTGAGTTGCTAAAGTACCAGAGCGCATACCACGTTCATGACCACCGCCATGAATTTGTGCTTTTAAACGAACACGTGGGCTACGACGTACATATAATGCACCGATACCTTTTGGACCATAAATTTTATGAGCTGAGAAACTCATAAGATCAATTTTCATGGTAGATAAATCGATTTCAACTTTACCAGCAGCTTGAGCAGCATCTACATGAAAGAAGGTTTTATTGGCACGTGTTAACTCACCAATTGCTGCTACATCTGTAACTGTACCGATTTCGTTGTTTACCATCATAAGAGAAACAAGGACAGTATCAGGACGAAGTGCAGCTTTTACCATTTCAGGGGTAATTAAACCTGTTTGTGGTTCTGGTTCTAAATAAGTAATTTCAAAACCTTGTTCTTCTAATTCACGACAAGGATCTAGAACAGCTTTGTGTTCAATTTTACTTGTAATAATGTGTTTGCCTTTAGAAGCATAGAATTGAGCTACGCCTTTAAGTGCAAGGTTGTCTGATTCGGTAGCACCAGAAGTCCAAACGATTTCACGTGGATCGGCTTTAATTAAATTTGCGACTTGCCCACGCGCATATTCAACTTTTTCTTCTGCCTGCCAGCCATAAGCATGGGAACGAGATGCAGCATTACCAAAGGTACCGTCGAAAGTTAAACACTCCATCATACGTTCTGCAACTTGCGGATCTACTGGAGTGGTTGCTGCGTAATCAAGATAAATTGGACGTTTCATATCAAATACCTGTACCCGATAAAAGAGCTGAATCTGTGCCAGTCACATTTTGGCGCAATGCAACAGTTTGAACGTTGTCTCGGCTAATGAGGTCGGCAAGAGAGATTTTTGCTAAATAGTCGGCAATATGATGAGAGAGTTCTTGCCATAAATCGTGAGTAAGACACATTGCACCATTTTGGCAGTTAGCTTTGTGGTCGCAACGCGTTGCATCAACGGTTTCATTTACGGCTTCAATAATTTCTAACACAGTAATTTCATCAGCGTTTCGAGCCAAATGATAACCACCATTTGCACCACGGACACTAGAAACTAACCCATGACGCTTAAGTTTAGCGAATAACTGTTCTAAATAAGCAACTGAAATAGATTGACGAGCGGCAATTTCGGCGAGCGTGATCGTTTGTTCAGTTGGCTGCAAAGCTAAATCAAGTAGAGCAGTCACTGCGTAGCGACCGCGAGTTGTAAGGCGCATGATTCGATACACATGTTAAGACTAGATAATAGGATTTTATGAATCCCGACTAAAATAGTCAAGTTTTTTTATTTTTAATTCAAGTGCAGGAACAAAATGGAAAAATAATTTAAGCAACCCACAAATTATATATGAAAAAAACAATAAATATCAGGCTAATTATACCAAAGCCTAAGTTAATGTTGCGTTGACGTTGTTGTAAGCGAGTAATTCGATTTTGATATTGTTTAATTTCTACATGAAGTGAATTGATTTCTGAACGTTGTTGATCAATTTTTTCAAGCAATGGAGCAATTCGTTTACGTGAAGCAAGGGTTTCAGCTTCATCATCTGGTGTGTTAAACCATTGCTTCCAGTCAGCTAAAAGTTTGGGCAGAGTAAGATGAGAAATTAAATCTAATAACTCTTTTTTCGTTTCTTCATCACCATCAATACGCATGTTCTTAAGGCTACGCTGGTTTGAAAAAGCAAAAATCTTAATCAAATCGATAAGCGTACTATTGATTTCAAGATCAATACGTCGATCAAAAGAATGGATATCGAACAACAAACCCTTTTCTGTAAATTGAACATAAAAGTCAAAAAAAGGAAGGTAGCTATTGATGCGAATAGTTGTTTTGTTTGAAATAAACTTTTTCGCTTGCAAGCGAAGAACACCATCGTGGGTGAGAATAAATGAAAAGAAAGTTTCTAAAATAATTAGAACAATATTCAGCAACAGACGGGGATGTTTTTGTCTTTGTTGCGTTTCACTCATAAAAGTTTATCCTTACAAATAGCAGTTAACCGAAGAATGGGACATCCTATCCCAAACTTTAATAAATGTCCTGTTAAATATATTTACACGACTTAATTGCTTTGTAGAACAGTTTTGTAAATGGATCAAGTCTTTACTTTGATATTATAGAAATATTTTGTGGTCAAATCAGTCATCATCTCTCTCATCTGATTAGGAGCTTAGATCAATGGATAATGCAAATATAGATACCCCGACAGAAGAGTCAGAAGAAAAAAACAAATTAAAATCAAGAAGTTCAAGAAAGTCGGCTTTGGATTTTAGAAAGTATACCAAGCAAATTTGGTTAGCAGGGCTAGGGGCTTTTTCACGCGCAGAAGAAGAAGGTAATAAGCTATTTGACTCTCTGGTTAAGGTAGGTGAAGAGCTAGAATCTAAAACAGGAGATTTAGCAGATACTACTGTTGGTAAGGTCACAGAAAAAGCAAAAGAGTCTGTATCTGAAACAAAAGATAAAGTAGAAAAAATTCTTGATACGAGTGTTAACCATTCTTTAAACCGGATTGGACTGGTGACTCCGAAGGATTTACAGCACATTGAACAGCTCTTGGTACAGCTTCATATTAAGGTGGATGCTTTAATAGAAGAAAACCAGCAATTGAAAGAAAAATTGAATAAAAAGTAAAAAATGTTGGGATTTAGCAAATATATAACAGTTTTTTAGCATTTATTTTCGCTAAAAGCCCTGCTCTAGTATTGCGTTTTCCCCCAAAGCATTGCTATAAAGGCGTCATGGCCTTTTAAACTATAGCCTTGGACCTTAAACAAACGATATTAAGAGGATGTTTTATTCATGAATAAATCAGAATTAATCGATGCAATTGCTGAAAAAGGGGGAGTATCTAAGACTGATGCAGGCAAGGCACTCGATGCGACAATTGCGTCAATTACTGAAGCACTTAAAAAAGGTGACACAGTAACTTTAGTTGGTTTTGGTACTTTCAGTGTTAAAGAACGTGCTGCACGTACTGGTCGTAACCCTAAAACTGGTGAAGAGCTTCAAATTAAAGCAACAAAAGTACCTAGCTTCAAAGCTGGTAAAGGTCTTAAAGATTCAGTAGCTTAATCTTTTAAGATGATTAAACGCGCCAATATAGGCGCGTTTTTTATTAAAAATCTGAATTGACCAATATTGCTCATTCATTGATTGTGGTTTTTCAGTTAAAATTCGCCTCGAAATAAAATATTGGAATACTTATGGAATCGTTTCGTACAGTCATTAAGGGTTGGCTCGGCAAAGTCCTTCTAATTTTGTTTTTGACCCCTTTAGCACTTGTAGGTATTGAAGGATATTTTAATAGGGGAAACAAGGCTGATGTTGCAAAGACAGTAAATGGCCAAGAAATATCTAAAAAAGACCTTGAAACTTTAACTCAGTCTTACAAAGAACAATATTTAGCTGCTGTTAAAGGTGATGAGAGTTTACTTAATTTGCCTGTTATTCAGGCTAAGGCACTTGATATTTTAGTGTCACGTAATTTACTAATTCAACAAGCTGAAAAACTAGGTATTTCACTGAGTGATTCCCAAATTGAGCAGATGTTAGCTCAGCAGCCTAGTTTGCAAGAGAATGGACAATTCTCGCAAAAACTCTATGAAAATTATCTACGTTCTATTGGTATGACAAGTCAGGGCTTAATATCTAGCCTTCGTCAAGATCATGCTTTAAAAATGCTAACGTCAACTTTTTCTGATTATTCTTTAGTAAGTAAAGTTGATTTAATGCAAATTGCGAATTTGCAAACTGAACAACGTACATTACATTTGGCTAGTATTAAATTAGATGGTTATAAAACTGGTTTAACTGCCTCTAATCAAGAAGCTACAGATTATTACAACAAACACCAAAATGAGTTTAAGCAACAAGCTTCTGTTGACGTGGATTATGTTGTTGTGTCTCCATCACTGATGGCTAAACCAGCTCCTGCAACTGAAGCTGAACTTCAGCAAGCATATAGCAAGTTCGTTGAAACTCAGAAAAAAGATGCTAAACGGACTGTGAAGCATATTTTAATTACTACAGATGCTCGTGATGATGCAGCAGCTCAAAAACTTGCTAAAGAAGTATATGCGAAAATTCAAGGCGGTCTTACATTTGCACAAGCTGCATCTCAGTTCTCTGAAGATCCAAGTTCGAAAGCAAAAGGGGGGGTAGTTGAAGCATATGCACCGGGTGTTTTTTCCGATGCGTTTGATAAAACTGTAGTGAGCTTAAAAAATGGACAAATTTCTCAACCAGTAAAAACTCAATATGGTTATCATATTATTGAGGCAGAAACTCAAGCCAATCAAATCCCTTCATTCGAAGCAGAGAAGGCGCGTTTAACTGCTGAGGTTGAAAAGAATAAAGTTGCGACTGTTTATTCAGATACCGTAAATAGTCTAAATGAAACGATTGTTGGTAATGATTCTTTAGAAGCTGTTGTGCAAGAAGTAAAAGGTACAAAAGTTGAATCATTAAATGGCGTAACTTTAGCTACACAAAATCCGTATTTAAGTGATCCAAACGTTAAAATTAAATTGTTTAATGATGACGTGAAAAATGGTGACCGTAATGCATCATCTAACATTCAATTAGCGAATGGTGATACGGTATGGGTTAAAGTACGTGATTATCATGCTGCTGGTGTAAAACCTTTAGCACAAGCGATGAATGAAGCGAAAGCAAAAGTTATCGATGAAAAAGCGCGTAAAGCTGTTCAAGCAAAAATTGCTACAATGTTGGCTGAATTTAAAACTCAACCAGCAGATCAAGTTGTTGCTAAAAATAAAGTAGCATTTGAATCGGCTGGCGTATTTAGTCGTTCGCAAGGATTAAAGCGTGAAATTGAGCGCGCAGCATTTAGTGCAGCTACACCTAAGCCAGGTATGTGGTCTGTTTCAACAGCGAATTTACCAAATGAGCTAGTTGTTGTTGCAGTTTCAAATGTAAATTCATCCGCTGCGAATGCTATTCCTGCTGATCAGTTACAGCAGTTAAAGCAACATTATCGTCAATCGCGTGGTCAACAAATATTAGAAGATTACAGTCAATATTTAAAATCACATGCGAAAATTAAATAATAATTTGATTCAATAAAAAAAGCGCCTCGGCGCTTTTTTTATTAGTAGTTAATCTAAGGTATGTCCAATATATTGCTGTCTATATTGTTTAGGAGATAAATCAAAAATTCGTTTGAATGCCTGACTAAATGCTGTTTCAGATGAGTAGCCGACCTTATTTGAAATTTGCTGAATTGATAAGTTGCTTGTGCGTAAATACTGACTTGCCAAGCGAAAACGATAATGCTGCAAATATGTGAGGGGTGGCTCACCAATAATACTGTTAAATATATTCGCAAATTTAGAACGTGACATACAGCATTGTTCAGCTAAAGATTCAACTGTCCATGTGACTTCAGGTTGGCTATGAATAGCAGATAGGGCATTGCTCAGTTCAGGATGAGTTAAGGCACTTAACCAGTTTTGTTGATCTGTCATTTGTTGAATATGATCACGGATGCATTCAATGAGTAAAATACTGACTAAATGATCAATAATTTTGTCATGACCCGGCCTGATTTTTTGAGTTTCAATGGCTAGAAAATAAAGCCCAATTTGTAGCCATTCAGGTGGATTGGTTTGATTTTCATGCTGAATATGCATGATGGACGGCAGTGCATTAATGAGTGGCCCAGCCATATGAGTATCGATTTGGCAGCGTAAACATAGCAATAATGTATTATCCGGAGATGAAGTACCAAACTCGATTGCATCTTGTCTGTGACCGTTAAAAAGCGAAGTGATATCCAGAGAATCTACCAACTTACTCGCTGTTGATTTTGAGTCAGTCGCACTATGTGCTTTCCCAGAGGGAATTAAAATAATATCACCAGCAGTCGCAGTTATTTTTTCTGAAGGATTAAGTTGTATATATACTGAACCAGTTAAAACAATATAAGCAAGTAGAGCAGATTGATCTTGTGTTTTAAAAGCCCATTCTCCTTGCGCTTTTAAATAGATGTATTCAGACTTATTAAGGTGAATATCATCAAAAAATTTACTTAGTGCATCCATATTTAAATGATCAATCATTATTTTAATAAAATTATAGTGAGCTATAAGAATAGATCAACATGTGTTTTTAGGACAAAAAAGTGGAAGAAAATGCCAAAGACTTTAACATAGGTTTTTTGGACGGTTACTACTGTTAACTAAACACTATTTCTTTAACTATATAGACATATAGAAAAAGGAAATATAGCTATGAATGCACCAGTAAATGTTCAACAAGAACTTATGCCAGTGCCTGCGTCTATGCGTGAAATAGATCGCAAACGCTTTTTATGGATGATTAGTCCTGCTTTACCTGCTATCGGTTTAGCAATTTTAGCAGGTTACCAGTTTGGTCCACGCCCTTTAAAGAAAGTCTTTGCTTTAGGTGGTCCACTTTTATTACATGTCGTGATTCCTGCAATTGATACTATTATTGGGAAAGATGCTCGAAATCCGACAGATGAAGAAATTAAGCTTTTAGAAAAAGATCCATATTATTCTCGTCTTGTGAAGAGCTTTATTCCTCTTCAGTACGCTGCAAATGTTTATGCATGTTATTTAACAAGTCGTAAAACGACATCTTTTATTGATAAGATTTTACTTGGTATTTCAATGGGTGCAATCAATGGTATTGCGATTAATACAGCCCATGAGTTAAGTCATAAGCATGATCGTATAGACCATATTCTGTCGCATCTTGCTTTAGTTCCTACAGGTTATAACCATTTCCGTATTGAACATCCTTACGGTCATCATAAGCGTGCAGCAACACCAGAAGATCCAGCTTCATCACGTATGGGTGAAACATTCTATGAGTTCTGGCCACGTACAGTTATTGGTTCTTTTAAATCTGCAATAGAAATTGAAAAAAATCGTTTAAAACGTAAAGGTAAAGAATTCTGGTCTTCAGATAATGAATTATTACAAGGCTGGGGAATGACCGCTGCTTTTCATGGTTCTATGGTTGGAATCTTTGGTAAAGGTACAATTCCATATTTAGCGACTCAAGCTTTTTATGGTATTAGTCTTTTCGAAATTATTAACTATATTGAGCACTATGGTTTATTGCGTCAGAAAAAAGCTGATGGTAATTATGAGCGCACAATGCCTGAGCATAGCTGGAACAACAATAACGTAGTAACAAACTTATTCTTGTATCAGTTGCAGCGTCATTCAGACCATCATGCATATCCAACTCGTCCATTCCAAGCATTACGTCATTTTGATGAGGCACCAGAGCTACCAAGCGGTTACGCAAGTATGCTACTACCGGCATTAATCCCTTCATTGTGGTTTAAAATCATGGATAAGCGAGTTTTTGATCATTATAAAGGTGATTTAAACAAAGCGAATATTTCATCAAAGCGTCGTGCAAAAATCTTTAAGAAATTTGGTGTAGTTGATAAAGCGCTAGAAAGTACAACTACTGAATAAATAAAAACATTAATTCCTGAAATACGAAGCCCTCTAGTTATTAGACTAGAGGGCTTTTAAGTTTTGACATAGATAGCTAATAAAAGAAGGGAAAAATTTCCCTTAATTATTATTTTAGTTCGCTAGAAGATTTACCAAGTTCTCGGCGGGCAATAATCAATTGCTGGATTTGTTGAGTGCCTTCAAAGATATCGAGAATTTTTGAATCGCGTGCCCATTTCTCAAGTAACTCATCTTCGTTATAGCCCATGCTTGCAGCTAGTTCGACACATTTTAAAGTAATCTCGTTACCCACACGGCCAGCTTTGGCTTTCGCAATAGAAGCCTCTTTAGAGTTTGGCTTTCTGTTATCTGCCATCCAACAGGCTTTTAGCGTTAGCAAACGTGCAGCTTCCCATTCAGCTTCCATACGATAGATTTGAGCAGCAAGATTAGAAGCTTGTAAATACGGTGTTTTATAGTCAGCATCAAGTTGATCTTTAAAAATCTCTTTAATACGTTCTAAAGAGGCTTTCGCACAACCAACCGCCATCGCTGCAACCAATGGACGAGTGTTGTCAAAAGTTTCCATCACGCCTGCAAAACCTTTAGCCACATCAATTTCAGGATTACCTAGAAGGTTGGCAGCAGGAACACGACAGTCAATAAAACTGATCACGGCAGTATCTGATACTTTAATGCCCAATTTATATTCTAAGCGTTCAACTTTCATGCCAGGTGTACCTTTAGGTACAACAAAAGATTTGATCGCAGCACGACCCAGTTTTTTATCTAAAGTCGCCCAAACGACAACAGAGTCAGCACGCTCACCACAAGTTACAAAGATTTTTTCGCCATTGATGACATATTCATCGCCATCTTTGGTTGCTGTGGTACGAATCGCTGCTGAGTCAGAACCACAACCTGGTTCTGTGATTGCCATTGCCGCCCAAGTGTTTTTGAAGCGCTCAAGCTGTTCGTCATTGGCAACAGCAGCAATTGCTGAGTTTCCAAGTCCTTGGCGTGGCATTGTTAACATCATGCCTGCATCGCCATAACACATTTCAATTACGCCAAGTGCAGTTGAAATGTTATTACCATTTTTATTGCCTGTTTCAACTTCACCACGTTTTTTACCAACGGCAGCGCCTGCATTAATGCCTTCGCCACCTTCGTTCATACCATCAATGAGTGAAGCTAACATATCGAGCTCTTTTGGATAAGCATGCTCAGCTTTATCATATTTACGAGAAATAGGGCGTAAAACATTGATCGCAACATCATGTGCCTGATCAATCATCATTTTGAATTTTTTAGGATTTTGTAAGTTCATTGTATTATCCTCTGATCATCAGTTATGCATGTAAGCCAGAATGTAAAATTGCAGTAGCTCGTAAATCACGATACCAACGTTCAACAGGGTGTTCTTTTGTGAAACCATGTCCCCCAAGAATTTGCACACCATCTGTACCAATTTTCATGGATTTTTCAGCACAAAGTAAACGAGCAAGGTAGGCTTCACGATGGAATGATTGACCTGCTTCAGCACGGCTTGCAGCATTCAAGATCAACATACGCATTGCATCAATTTCAATTGCCATATCTGCAATCATGAAAGCGACACTTTGACGGTGAGAAATCGGCTCTCCGAAAGCAGTTCGTTCATTGGCATATTTAATACAATAGGCTTTTACAGCGTCACAAGTACCCACAGCCATTGCACACCACATTAAATTTCCCAGATCTAAGAAAGCAGTGTAATCAAAGTCTGTTGCACCTAAGCGTAGAGCAGGAGTGTGATTAAAGCGTAAAGTTGCTGTTTCTGTCGCTTTAAGGCCCATAGCAGGCGTATTTTTGATAGAAATGCTATCGTTGCATTGCACTACAAATATATCTGGCTTGCCATTAAAGTCCGCACTTACTAAAAAGATATCGGCCAGATCACCTAAAATAACAAGCGTTTTTTCACCATCTATAAAAAATTGATCATTTTCAAGTGATGCTTTGGTTTTTAATACATAAGGATTAAATGCTGGAGTTGCTTCTTGTACAGCAAAGGTTGCTGTAATGTCTGAGTCTTCTGCAAAACAAGGTAAGTACATCGACTGAACTTCGGCAGAACCCCAACGTGTAATTGCATTAATGACACTAAATGTGCTGAGTAATCCAGCTGTAAGGCTAAAATCGCCTTCAGCCAATTTTTCAGCAATCAATAAGTTACTTACAATATTTTGTTCAGTTGCTACACCGCCTAATGCTTCTGGAAGTGCATAGTAGTTAAGACCAAGATCTTCTACATATTGCCAAAGACTTTCTGGAAACTGAGCAGTCTGATCTGCATCATGAGCTAACCCCAAGAGAACTTCTTGAGCAAATTGAGACATTGCTTCGGAAGTCATTTGTTGTTCTTCGGTTAGGTTTAAATCAAACAGATTCTTGTTCTGCTGAGGCAGACGTTGTTGAGATATTGGCTTAGGTTTAAATGCTTTTTGAGTCTGGCTTAATGCTCTAAAACCAGCTTTTGAACCTTGATAAAGGGATTTTTCTAAAAATTTACGTAACTTGAGTTGATCAAGTACATCGCTTCCAGCCAATTTTGTGATCAGCGATAAACCCAAACCCTGAGCTTTATTGATCATACTTGTCATGATTATGGTGTCCTAACACGTTGTTATTGTTTTATGCTGACACGCATTATAGTAAAAGACTATGTCGTTACTGACATTCAAAAAATGAGTGGATAAATGGTATGGAAAAAATAAACGTATTTTAAGTCTATGATTTTATTTATTTAAAATAACTTTTTTGTGGTGTGTTTAGAGGGGTATTGGCTAGAATGACATGGAACCATTCTAGCCCTTCATGAAATTAACCGAAGTTACGAATCATACGACGTACATTTGTTTTAGCATCAATGACTGTCATAAACGTATATGCCCCAATAAATTTACGACTAATAAACATAAATTCTTTGGGAGGGACAGAGAAATAACGTGATGCCATCGATTTACTTGCTTGCTGCATAACACGGCTATGTAACTGGCTTTTCTTCCAGTCATAACGTTCATGTTCATCCATTAGACCAGCAGGCATATCTGGATTATTTGATGGGGTGCTAAATGCTTCTGTCGCTAATAGAAAAACATCGGCCATACCTGGCTTAATGCTTTCCGGCATTGCATCAAAAAATTCATAACCAGTCATGGCTTGTATCATTAATTGTTTATCATGTTGATAACCTGCCTGAATTAGATTGCGGGCAACCGATAATAAGTGGTTATCAAACTGACGGATAGCACCAAAGTCTAATAATACAATCTTATCCTGAACATCTTGGCCATTACCTAAACGGACAAGGTAGTTACCGAAGTTAGGATCGGTTTGCATTTCGCCCCATTCAAAAATTTCACGAACAGCAATTTCTAATGAAGCTTCACCAAGCTGATTACGACGCTCTTGAGGCAAAGACAACATAACAGGGCTATTGATTGGAACACCGCGTTCGAAAGTCATGCAGAGTACTTGGTTGGTACAATACTCATCTACAATTGTAGGAACAATATAACGCTCGTCATCTTTTAAGCGTTCACCAAAGCGACGAGTAGTGGCAGCTTCAACATCATAGTCAACTTCACGATGCATCATTTCACGCACTTCATCAAACCACTGATCAAATTCACGGGTTTGTGGCACCATACGTGTCAGTTTAAGCATGTTTTTAAACAAGCTCATATCTGAATCAATTGCGTTCGCAACACCTGGATATTGAATTTTTAGAACTAATTCCAAACCATCTGATTTACGTGTTGCACGGTGTACTTGTGCGAGAGAGGCAGTACCAATTGGCTCATGATCAATTGTTAAATCATTTAACTTAGCGCCCAGTTGTTCTTGTAGATGTGGCTTAATTGCAGGCCAATCTAAAGCAACGGTTTGGTTATTTAGGGTATTTAATGCTTGTGTAATCTCTTCTGGTAAAAAATGTTCACCATAAAGAGCCATCATTTGCCCAATTTTAACAATAGAACCCTTAAGTTTACCTATTTCAGAAACCAGATAATTAGCTTGTTCGCTCATCGCTTTTTTACGTTTCTTTTCTTTGTCTTCCTCGTTAGAAAAAATAGAAGAAGCACTTGCAGTTGCCCAACGTGTTCCTGCAAGTAAAGAAGCTTTCGCGATTGATAAGCGTCGATCCATGGAAGAAGTTTTTAAACTCTTAAGCTTATCTTTCTGATTTGACATGAAAATAGAATCCTATGCGCATCATGCAGCCAAACGCTGTGATCTAAAATTGTAACGAATATTACATGTTTTGAGCGTATTAAAATAGTTCTCTCAGACTGAATGATAGGTCGAAATCGCCATCTTTATTTCATTAACTATTAAATAGCCTAAGTAATTTATAAATTTAAGAAATTAAGAGTATTCAGATGAGTAAAACTAAGATAAAACGGACCTTTGATAACAAAATGGATTACATTTTAAATTGAATCTTTAATTCAGATTTCTGCATCAAATGCAGGCGATTGGTCTGAATATGTTGCAATAACATCTGTTTGACTGAATCATGCATAAAACCAAGTGCATGAGCTTTTACAATGATGATGCTAGGAAGGGTGTAAAAGAAGTACTTAACATCATCAAGAGTTGCGTTATTAAAAATACCTTGTTCAATTAACGTCTGCTGCAAAAATTGCTTTTCATTTAATACAGAATCTGAAGATTCATCCCAAAAACGGTGACGCATCGCCATCAGATTGTTGTGTTTATAACTCATAAAATTGTCAGCTCAGACTTCAAATCTAAATAAAATATATGGAGTCGAGCAACGAATATCAAGTTGAGATTATTTTTTCTTCAGTTGCTGTTTGAATTTTTATGTAACTCTTTTAAATAGCCTAAGCAAATTTAAATTTTTTTTAAAAAAAACTATAATCGAAACAATTTCATCTATAACACTACTTATCATGACTCCTGCATGTAGATTGTTAAAAAGTAATAAAATCGAATTTTCTATTCATGAATATGAACATGATTCAAATGCCAAAAGTTTTGGATTAGAAGCAGCTGAAAAATTAGATTTAGATGTAAACGAAGTATTTAAAACTCTAATGGTAAGTGATGATAAAAATTATTTCGTTGCTGTCTTGCCGGTTAATCACCAATTAAATTTAAAAAAAGTAGCTACGGTGTTTGGATGTAAAAAGTTACAAATGGCTAATCCTAAAGATGCTGAACGTTTAACGGGATATTTGGTAGGAGGGATTAGCCCTTTAGGCCAAAAGAAACGTTTAAAAACTGTCATTGATGCATCAGCACAAAACTTTAGCAAAATTTATGTCAGCGGCGGAAAAAGAGGGCTGGATATTGGTTTAAATCCTAAAGATTTAGCACAGCTTTTAAATGCTCAATTTGTTGATGTGCTTGATCAGTAAGAAAAGTTTAGAGGAATACTCTAAGAACTAATCATTATTTTTATCTACATTGAGAAAATACTTTGTTGAGAGGTATAGCTCATTGCAGATACTTCTTTATTTTTCAAAAAAGAGATAAGCATAAATAATTGCAAAAAAGCTTGAACCATTAAATGAAAATGATTATCATTACTGTTAATGGCGATGTAGTCCTAGTCCCGATAAGGGGGAGGAGATTGATTGTAATATAAAGCTCACGTTCTAAGTTTATGCTCATTTTCTAATGAATTTAGAGTTATACCAGAAGCTCAAATAAGAAGAACAGCAAAAGGCGAGTTGATATCTGGTATGTGACACCTGCGAGACATTATAAAAATATGCGGGTTCAAGCAGCGGTAAATGGAACTAAGAAAAATAAATACTATCAGCGCAATAAAAAGAATAAACCAAGAGTAGCAAGCGAGGATGGCTTGCTACTCTTGTATTTAAAGTTAGTTTCATACTTATTTATATTGTTCAACCTTTTTAGAGTTTTAGCTCTGCTCAGTAACAGATTACTTATATTTTTGATTAAAAAATGATCACTAGTGTTTCATTTATTAACATCCTGCCTTTTTAGCCAATTTTTTGTATACCCTGAATAAAACATGATCAAAAAAGAGGTAAAAGCGTGCTTATTTTTCATGGAAAACCTGTTCATGGAGCAATTTTTGATATGGATGGGACAATGTTTGATACTGAGAGGTTACGGTTTCAAACATTGCAACAAGCATCTCAAGAACTCATTGGACAGGAATTTTCACACGAATATTTAATGCAATGTTTAGGTTTAAGTGCAACTACTGCTGAACAATTGGCTCAACGTTTGTATGGTGTGAATGTTCCATATAAAGAGATACGAAAAAGAGCCGATGAGATGGAGCTTGAACATATACGAAAACACGGCGTACCTATTAAGAAAGGTTTGGTTCAAGTTTTAGAACGTTTAAGAAAATCAGGTTTAAGAATGGCTGTGGCGACTTCAAGTCGTAGAGCAATTGCCGAAGAATATTTAATTAACGCGAATGTTTATAAATTTTTTGATGTAATTACTTGTGGGGATGAAGTACAAAATGGAAAGCCTCATCCTGAAATATTTCTTAAAGCAGCAAGTCAGCTTCATTTAGATGCTAACCAATGTTTAATGTTTGAAGATTCTGAAAATGGCTTAACGTCAGCTCACTCATCGGAAGGTCTAACAATTTTATTAAAAGATATTAAAGAACCGAATGATGAAATGTTGGCAAAAGCCGATTTTTATTACGATCAGATGTATGACTTCTTAACAGATCTCGACCAATTTATTCCTGTTATGGATATGCCACAAGGACAAGAGTCTTTTCCGCAAAGCCTAAATCAACTTACCGTTGGCATACACGGTTTTGGTGCTATTGGCGGCGGATATATAGCGCAAATCTTGTCACACTGGGATGGATACACAAAACCAAGACGTATTATTGCCTCTACACGTAATAGTCTATTCCGTGAAGCTGTAAATGCGTTTGGAACTTATAGCATTCGCTATGGACAGTTTTCGTATGATGAACGTATTGAAAATATGACAATTGTTGATTCTGACAATGAACAGCAAATGTTAGAGATGTATACTCATTCAAGTTTGATTGCACTATGTTTGCCTGAACAAGCTATTGAAGTTGAGTCAAAAACGATTGCAAAAGGTTTATACGCTCGTTTTAACTCGGCACTCGAAACATGTATAGAACCGTTAACTTTTTTAATTATTTTAAATAAAGTTGGCGCAAAATATTTGGTGATGAAGCATCTTAGAGAAGCACTTTTAGAACTAACTAATGATGAGGACGTGACGGAGCATATTTTAAAAGAACATTACTTCTGTGACACCGTTGTAAACCGTATGGTTTCAAAATTGTCTAATCAAAATCTATATCGTCAGCTTCGCATTAAGCATCATTTTCTTGAACAGCATTTATCTGATGTAGAGCATGAAGAGCAGGTCGAAATTGAAGATTGCAATAAACTGACTCAAGATCAGCAAAATCAGGCCTCTTTATATGTAGATAACATGCGTCGTAATTTTCAGCCAGGACATATACTACAAAGCATGGATCTAATCTTGTTCCATAGCGAAACTGATATGCCAATTTATGTAGAAAAAGGTAGCCCTTTACTCGAAAAATTGCGCCAAGTTGTGTTGGTTGAGCAAATTACAGATATTCAATTAATCAAAAACCGACTGTGGAACGGCGTACATGCGATGCTTGCTTGGTATGCATCTTTACTAGGTTATGATTCTATTGGTGTTGCCATGGGCGATAGCTCTGTTAAAGCATTTGCAGAGAATTTAATTACAGAAGTAAAGCAAGGACTTGCAATCGTATTACCTAACTATGCAAAAGATCTAGATCGACTCGCACAGAGTTTTCTAGATTCATGTGAATATGCATTTAAAGATCCGTGTCAGCGTGTGGCGCGAGATCCGCTACGTAAACTGGGTCACAATGAACGGGTAATAGCTTCAATTGTGGTGAATATAGGTCATGATTTACCCTATAAAAACTTATTAAAAGGTGCTGCTTTAGGTTATGCCTATGCAATTCAATTTTTAGAAATTGATGAGACTGATGTGTTTAAACATTTACAGCAGCAAATTCAGAACTTGGACATGAGTACAGTTCAGAAAAGACAGCTGGAAGTTGAGTTGACACAATTAATTCAATATTTATTTTCTGAACAAGGTAAGCAACCTTGGGACATGAATATTATTAACTCCAAAACTACACATACTCAATATGCTTAAATTCGTTCAATGAATTAAGACTCTACAACTAAAAGGCAAACATGCTTTAATACAAAAATTGAATCATTTTGAATTAAAGCTGTGCTGCTAAAACCTTCGACATCCATGGTGCCAACTTCTTTACGGGACTATCCGGAATGGCACCTTGGGCGTCAAAATTATGCCTTATGGTATCTGGAAATTAATGATCAAAAATTAGTTGATTATTTAGATGGATTGCGCGCGCATTTTTCAGATTTTATGTTAGAACCCAATAGCCGCCAATATCATGTCACATTGTTTATATGTGGTTTTTTGACTGATGAATCTAAACTTTATAAAGATGATTTTAGTTTTAGTAAGTTTGAGCAACAGAGAGAAATTTTAAGAAAAAAGAATTTTGCATCATTTGAATTAAAAATTGGTTCAGTTGATAGCTTTAGTAGTGCTTTATTTGTAGAAATCCAAGATACCGAAAATATCTTATCTCTAATACGACAAGAGTTAGGCACAGTTTCTAATGAAATTGCAGCTTTAGATTATTGCCCACACATTACCTTAGGTCTATATAGAGAAAATTATAATAGTGATTTGATTTTACAAAAAATTTCTGAATTACCTGTACAATATAAGCACGCTGAATTTGAACTTAAAATTGAGCATTTGACGTTTGGTTATTACCAGGCTCAAACTTTACAAGGTAAGTTATATCCATATCAGCATTTATTTTTAGGTGATTCATGTTGCAACTAATTTTGGGTGGTGCTCGTTCTGGTAAAAGTCGACTGGCTGAACAAACGGCAATAGCTACGCAATTAGCTGTGACTTATGTCGCGACGGCGCAAGCGCTTGATCCAGAAATGCAAAACCGAATTGCACACCATCAAAATCAGCGTCCAGCTCACTGGTCGTTGATCGAAGAGCCATTATTTTTGGCAAAAACTTTGCAAAAAATTGATCGACCTAATCAAATCATTCTGGTGGATTGTTTAACGCTCTGGCTAACGAATTTATTACTTTTAGATGATCAGAACGTTCAAGAGTTTGAATGTGAGCAACTAATAGACGTTTTACCTAAGCTCCAATCAGAAATAATTTTAGTCAGTAATGAAACTGGTCTGGGTGTTGTGCCGTTAGGCGAGATTAGCCGTCGTTTTGTAGATGAAGCAGGAAGACTGCATCAAGCTCTAGGACAAATTGCAGATAAAGTTATGTTTTGTGTGGCTGGTTTTCCAATGATTTTAAAAGGTGAGAAATAAAATGAACTGGTGGATAGAATCTGTACAGCAACCTAATCTGGAAGCAAAACAACATGCTGAGCAACATCAACTCCAACTCACAAAACCTACAGGTGCCTTAGGTGATTTAGAGCAGATTGCAATTACACTTGCCAGTTTACAGTCCAACGCTCATCCTCAAGTTAACTATCCGTGGATCACAGTTTTTGCTGGCGATCATGGCGTGGTTGAAGAAAATATCTCTGCATATCCTCAAGCTGTCACACGCCAAATGTTGCAAAACTTCACAACTGGTGGTGCAGCAATTAGTGTAATTGCTAAATATCATCAAGCTCATTTGCAAGTCATTGATTGTGGCACAGTAGGCGAAGCATACGAATATGTCGGTGTTGAACGTCATTGTATTCGTGCTGGGACGGCAAATTTTGCCAAACAAGTGGCAATGAATGCTGAAGAATGTCGTGCTGCTTTAGAGTTGGGGAAAAAGAGCGTAGATACAGCCAAAGCCGACGGCGCAGATATTTATATTGCGGGTGAAATGGGAATTGGAAATACCTGTTCTGCTTCTGCCTTAGCATGTCTTTTATTAAATGATACGGCTGAGCAATTAACTGGCGTAGGTACAGGAATTGGTGCCGATCAGTTAAGACATAAAATTGAAGTGATTGAGCAGGCAATAGAGCGTCACTACCAACATGTGATTGGGGATGCCTTTAAAACCCTAAGTGCTGTAGGCGGTCTGGAAATTGCGGCTATAACCGGTGCTTATATTCGATGTGCTCAAATTGGCTTACCTGTAATTGTGGATGGCTTTATTAGTTCGGTAGCTGCTTTATGTGCGGTACGAATGAACCCTAAAGTACGTGACTGGATGTTATTTGGTCATCAATCGGCAGAATATGGTCACCGACGTATCTTGCAAGAACTCAATGCCGAGCCAATTTTAAAGATGAATTTGCGTTTAGGTGAAGGTAGTGGAGCAGCAGCTGCTTTGGCATTAGTTAAAATGGCGTGCGCATTACATAATCAAATGGCTACCTTTGCTCAAGCTGCTGTAAGTGGAGACAAAATTGAGTAAATTGAAAATTGATTTACTCAGACATGGAGAAAGTCAGTTTAGCCATACTTTACGTGGCCATTTAGATGATGACCTAACACCAAAAGGTTGGCAGCAAATGCAGTCAACCATTGAGCAAGACACAAACCAGACATGGAATGTGATTGTAAGTTCTTCGTTAAAACGCTGTGCATGTTTTGCAGAGCAACTTGCTAAAACAACTGAACTGCCTTTGCTTTTAAATCATGATTTAAAAGAAATGTTCTTTGGAGACTGGGAAGGAATTTCAACTCAGCAAATTTATGAAACTTCACCAGAATTACTGGCAAATTTTTGGCAAAAACCGAGTCAATATTGCCCGCCTGGGGCAGAAACATTAATGCAATTTCAAACAAGGGTTCTTAAAGGCTTTCAGGAACTACTTGTAGAGATGCAAAAACAAAACTGGCAACATGCTTTAGTTGTTACCCATGGGGGCGTAATTAAATTATTAGCTTGTTTAGCCCAACAACAGCCTTTAGATGATTTACTTAAAATGCCAGCGGAGCTTGGGAAATTATATTCCCTCGAATTTTCTGAAATGGATGGTCAATTAACTTTTATGCTGAGATAGCAAATTTATATTTTTATACACTTGTAAGTTATTATTTTTATAAAGATATTTGAAGTCATGTAATCGTACTGTCATTGCTAAAAATTAAGCTATGGGCATTTCTTATTAATAAATTATCAGACTTATGAATATTTTATTTAAAACGACGATGCTTGCTGCGTCATTATTGCTTGTGGCCTGCAACAATAATGACGATCAAGATGATCAACCAACGACACCACCTACAACTCAATCAAAGTATTATCAAACCAAAACGCCTTACCAACCACAACAAGATTTAAAAAGCTATGAACAGGCACCAAATGGATTCCAGCCAGTTTTTACAGAGTTAGTGGCGCGTCATGGTTCAAGAGGTTTATCAAGTCTCAAATATGATTTAGCACTTTATAATTTATGGAAGCAGGCAAAAGCAGAAAATGCCTTAACGCCGTTAGGTGAACAATTAGGTGCTGATTTAGAAGCAATGATGAAAGCCAATATTCTGTTAGGTTATGGAGTCGAAGGCATTCGCCAGTATGGTTATGGGAATGAAACCATGACGGGTATTTTGGAGCACCGTGGTATTGCAGATCGGTTATTACAACGCTTACCCAATCTTTTAAATCCGCAAGCGGGTATATTGGTTCAAAGTTCAGGTGTCGATCGTGCGGTAGATAGTGCTAAATTTTTCACTACTGAACTTATTAAACAACAACCACAACTTAAAGATAAAATTGTTCCAACTTCTTATACCAGTTTATCGAGTGCAAGCATTCCAAGTGTTATAGATGGCGGAGTTGACCGTTTTAAACTTTATTTCCATAGCTTGAATGCAGATGAAGACTTAACACAGCCACTCAGTACTAGTCAGCAGAAAATTTATGATGCAAGTCAGGCCTATCAAGATTTTGAAGAAAATAATAATGACTTAGCCCAAAAGTTAGATGAGTTATCAAAAAATACTCAAGCTGAAAAAACTGCTCAGACTGTACTCAACCCGATTTTTAAAGCAGACTTTATTAAAAAATTGGGTACAGCAGGTTATAGCTTTAGTAATACAGGGTCTTTTACCGTAACTTCGCCAAAAGGTGAGCAAATTACAGAAAAAGGTAAGGGTAAAAACACTATCGCCAGTGCAGTTGATGCAGCAGCTTATGTGTATGAGCTCTATTCGATTTCTGGTGGTATGAAAGATGAGCTAAAAGGTATCGATTTTGATAAGTATATGCCTGTTGAAGCCGCAAAATTCTATGCTGAATTTAATGATGCCAATGATTTTTACGAAAAAGGCCCAAGTTTCACAGAGTCAAATCTAGTCACGAGTGAAATTGCACAAGGCTTAAAACAAGATATGTTCCAACAAGTTGATGCTGTTGTGAATAAAGCCCAACCTTACAAAGCGGTTTTACGTTTTGCCCATGCTGAAATTATTATTCCTCTAGCGACCAGCTTAGATCTGCATAATATGATGCAGCCTCTACCTCTACGCCAGACTTATAACTATTCAACAAGCACATGGCGTGGAGAAGTGGTTTCACCTATGGCTGCCAATGTACAGTGGGATATTTATCAAAATGGCCAAGGCAATACTTTGGTAAAAATGCTTTATAACGAAAAAGAAACTTTGTTTAAGTCTGCATGTAACTATGCGCGCTATAGCCCAACCAGTTTCTACTACGACTACATAAAATTGAAACAGTGCTATCAAATACAATAGATTTTCAGTTTTCTGAAGTCTTTAATGGGAATAGGGATTGCTATTCCCATTTTTATTTCTTCATAATTCAAACTGTTTTTTAAATATAGATCAGTTAGAGATTTGGACATGACACCATTTTGGATCGCATTGCAATTTTTAACTGTTCTGCCGATCGACTTAAAGACAATGCCTACGGCGCAACAAAATGGTCGAGCTATTTTGTTTTATCCATTGATTGGACTCATTATTGGTGGCATCCTTTTTCTTATTGCATGTTTGTTCGCAAAATTACCAATTCTTCTACTTGCCGCCATCATAATGACTTTATGGATTTGGCTAACAGGCGGTTTGCATTTGGATGGGCTGGCAGATACGGCAGATGCGTGGGTAGGTGGTTTTGGAGACAAGCTACGTACTTTACAAATTATGAAGGATCCAAGTTGTGGCCCAATTGGAGTACTGAGTTTAGTTCTTATATGTCTGCTCAAGTTCGCACTGGTCTATGTACTGATTGAACAACATCAAACGCTATTTTTAATATTGGTTCCTGCTCTTGGGCGCCTTGTGCCATCAATTTTATTTTTAACTACGCCGTATGTCCGTGAAAAAGGTTTAGGTCGTTCTTTGACTGATCATTTACCTAAAACAGCGTCTTGGATAATAACTGGGTTAGTTTTGCTGCTACCTTTATATTGGGGATGGCAAGGTCTAATTGCCGTGATTGGCTTTTTAATGAGCCTTGTTTATTTAAGACATCTGTTTATAAAACGTATTGATGGTATTACAGGGGACACTGTAGGGGCTGCGATTGAGCTTAGTGAAACTGTGCTGCTTTTTGCTTTTATCGTAAGCTATTTTTATTTATAAATAATAAAACTTTTAAACCCTATTACGGCTTATCTAGAAATTTCATTAAAATAAAAAGCCCTCAAAAATGAGGGCTTTTTATTTTAATGCTTAAAAGATGGATTAACGATTTGGTAAAACGTCTTTTAAAGCTTCATGCATTTCAAGCAATGTTTTTTCAGTGGTTTCCCAGTCAATACAGCCATCAGTCACTGATTTACCATATTCTAGGTCACAAAGGTTTTCAGGAATATCTTGGCGGCCGCCTTTTAAATGACTTTCAACCATAAGACCAACAATTGACTTATTACCATCTAAAATTTGTTCAGTAATATTTTTAAGAACAAGTGGCTGTAAGTACGGGTCTTTATTTGAGTTCGCGTGACTCGCATCAATCATGATTTTATTGCTAACTTTTGCTTTCGCTAAAGCATTTTCTGCTTCTTCAACAGAGCCAGCATCATAGTTAGGCTTACCATTACCACCACGTAATACAACGTGTGCATAAGGGTTACCATTTGTATTAATAATTGAAACTTGACCGTCTTCGTTAAGGCCTAAGAAGCTATGACCATATTTAACAGACTGCATGGCATTGGTGGCAACAGTTAAACCGCCGTCTGTACCATTTTTAAAACCAACTGGTGATGATAGACCAGAAGACATTTCACGGTGAGTTTGGCTCTCGGTTGTACGTGCACCAATTGCAGACCATGAAATTAAGTCTTGGTAGTATTGTGGAGAGTTAGGGTCAAGTGCTTCAGTTGCACATGGCAAACCTTTTTCATTTAACTCAAGCAAGAGTTTACGACCAATACGTAAACCTTTTTCAATATTAAAAGAGTCATTCATATCAGGGTCATTGATTAGACCTTTCCAACCAATTGTCGTACGTGGTTTTTCAAAATAAACACGCATAACTAAATACAATGAATCTTTAACTTTTTCGCTTAGCACTTTTAAGCGATCGGCATATTCGTGAGCAGCTTTCGGGTCGTGAATAGAGCAAGGACCAATAACGACAAACAAACGTTTATCTGAACCATCTAAGATATTACGAATAGTTTCGCGACCTTTTAGAACGGTTTGTGAAGCAACATCAGATAAAGGCAACTCTGATTTAAGCTCAGCTGGTGTTACAAGAGTTTGAATGCTTTTAATATTAACGTCGTCGATATCGGGCTTGGAAACGGATTTTGAATTTGTATTCATTGCTGTCACTGGTTCGATCATACTAAAGGTTGTTTTGTGTACTGAATATACCATGAAATAATTATGAAAATCCTACATCTCATGGTATTTCAGTTTGGAAAAATCTTATTGATTTTGCTATCTTTCAGTTGGATTGCTTGTTTTTTCAGCAATAACTGCTTGTTGTTGTACCACAGGGGCTTTTGGTTTTGCTTTGACCGGGTTAACCATAAAATTAACACCGAGAGCAAATAGGGTAATCCCTAAAATTTTTCGGATTAAACGTTCAGGCATGCGGGAACTAATGAGCGTACCTACAATAATTGCTGGAATCGAACCCACCAATAACCACATAAGAAGCGTAAAGTCGACGTTACCAGCACTCATGTGTCCGAGGCCGGCCACTAAAGTAAGCAATACCGCATGTACCACATCTGAACCAATAATTCGAATCATTGGCAAGTTAGGGAACATGATCACGAGTGCCATAATGCCAAATGCACCAGCGCCGACAGATGAAAGCGTTACGAATACGCCTAAAATAATACCCATAATAATGATGTAGAGGCGTTTATGGTGAATAGCCAATTGCTCATTTTCTGTTTGGGTTACTTCTTTATTTCTGAATTTATTGAAGAATTTTTCAATACGAGAACGAAAGATAATTGAAACACCAGTCAGTGTTAGCATAAAACCTAAAACCATGGTTAACACAGCTTTATAGTGAGTTGACTGACTTAAATAATGTTCAAGTACCCATGAGGTAACGAAAGATGCTGGAATACTACCCACTGCAAGCCATAAAACAATAGGCCAGACAATATTGAGTTTTCTGGCATGAACCATTGATCCACAGAACTTTGAAATTGCGGCGTAAAGTAAATCGGTACCAATTGCGATATGCGGTTCAATTCTAAAAAGACTAATTAAAATTGGTGTCATTAATGATCCACCACCAACTCCTGTAATCCCTACACAGAAACCAACTAACATACCTGCCAAGATAAATTCAAAAGCACCAGACATCTTTATCGCCACTTATCACGAAACGCCCATATCTTATTCCTTTTAGAGATAAACAGTTGTCATGAATAATGATTTACTTATGCAAAAAAAAGCTAAGCAATCAAAATATTGCTTAGCTTGAGCTATTTTTCATCAAATTATTAGGATCTAAGATTATTTTGATGGTTTTAATGGGTTAAGTAGAAGGATGAGACCAAAAGTTAACGGCGTGGCAAATATCCACCAACTGACAAAACCAATTGAAAAATTATAATGTCGAATCAGAAGATATGCGCATAAAACAAACAATATGAATGCAGCTATCTTAAAGTGCTGGTAATATTTTTGAGCTAATGATTTGAAATGGCCTGTTGATTTTGGAGATCGATATTTTTCACTCGCCATAAATAACAAATACATTCCTAATAAAATTAAGATGAAAGCTATAAAGATCATGAGCTCACCTCAGTATTTAATTTATTCAGCTTCTTTTGAATTTTTTCTACAGCTTTATGCTGAATAGGTTGAATTTTGCAGAATATAAAAATCGCTAAGCCTGCAAATATCCACAAAAATACATCTATACGTGCAAAGACCCAATAATTGTTGAAGCTTTCAACATAATCATGTTTGAGCAAATAAATTAAATTTAAGACCGGAAGCGCCATACAAAACAGAATAAAAATACTAAGTTGAGTTCGCCATAAATATTGTTTTTTAGTGACTAAAGCAATGATTAAGCTGATTAGCCAGACCAAGAAAAAGCTATAAATTTCATAATTGATCGTGGTTGAAGTGACTGTAAATAATCGATTCGCACTTAAATAGGCAATAGTTGCACACGGCAATCCTACAAAAGTTGCGACATTTAAACGGTCAACTAAATAGTGTCCAAAGTGAAATTTACTATTTTTATTTTGAATTTGCCGTTTAAGGCTCCAGAGTAACAAACCAGAGGCAATCATGACACAGCCTAAAATGCCAGAAAAGAACAAACCTAGGCGAAGTAAAGGCTGGGCAAATGTTGCCATGTGTAGACCGTAGACACCCGCATTCAGCGTTGCAATAGCACTATTATTACGTGTGTCTGCTAAGACTTTGCCAGTTGAAGCATTCAATGTAATTTGAGCCTGATTACGGGTAATTGAATGGTCTTCATTTTGAATAAAGGTAATTTGCGCCTGATTGGTATTTGGATTTTTTACACTAATTGTCGATAAAGTTTGATTTCCCCAACGTTGTTGCACTTGGTTTAATAACTTTTCGATAGATAAGTTCTGAGCTGGCTGTATCGATTGGTTCTCAAGCACAGTCTTTGTACGTATTTCGGTAAAATATTGATATGGATTTTCAGGATAAAGCTTTTGCATTCCCCAAGGCAGATATAAATAAAAGAAGATGGCTAGGCCTGTAAATGTAATGGTTAAAAAGAAAGGCAGGGCAATCACCGAAGAAATATTATGAAAGTCTAACCATGAACGCTGAGACTTAAATGTACGCAAAGTAAAAAAGTCGGTGAATATTTTTTTATGGGTAATAATGCCTGAAACCAAAGCAATCAACATAATAAATGCCGCGATACAGACTAATAATCGCCCGATGAATATTGGAATACCAAAAAGTTGGTAGTGGAATCGGTAAAAAAAATCGCCGCCTAGCGTTGCCGAAAGTTTAAGCTCTTGGCCTGTGTTTGCATCCAGAGTTGCATTTCCATAACCCCCGTCTGGTTTTTCCCAATACATGGTATTTACCGGACTCTCAGGTGTTGCAACATTTAAATACCAAGATTTGGCATCTGGAGCATGGTCTTGTAAGTATTGATAGGCTGTTTTAATAGCAATATCTTGCTTTACTTCATATTGCGCAAGTGGAGGTTGCATCCATAAATTAATTTCGTGGCGGTAATAGGACAAACTTCCCATTAAGAAAATGGCAAATACGAGCCATCCAAAAATTAAGCCAGTCCATGAGTGTAGCCATGCCATAGATTGACGTATACCTTTATGCATAACCCACCATACGCGTTGCAAAAAAGAAAAGGGCACATAGAACGACTGATAGCCCAGTGAGTTTCAAAAGTGATTGAATGCAAAAACCTATAATCACGAACACTACGTAAAATAGAATTGCTATAAATGATGCGAGATAGATAGCTTCAGCTTTGTCTAAGGTCAAAAGGAGAATTCCAGTGAGTCCAAGACTTAAATACACCATACAGGCAAAACCTATACCGAAAACCAGCAAGAATCGATAGAAAACTTTTATGCGATATGACACAGGGAGATTTACAGTTTTGGACATCTTTAATGACACATAAACAAAGAGTAATAAGAAAAGCCAATCCCTAAATTAGGATTGGCTACGATATTAATATTTAAACTTTACAGCAACTGTATAGTTGGCAGAAGGACCATAAAATCCTTGGCCATCAGGGAAGCTATATAGATACTTCTTATCGAAAATGTTATTGCCATTTGCTTGAAGCGTAATATGTTTATTTACTTCATAGCTCGCCATTAAGTTGACTAAGGCATAAGCATCTTGTGTGATAGTACTGTTTACAGTTGAGTCATATAGCTTTACACCATCTTGCCATTGTAAGCCTGCCCCAACTTTCAGCTTAGGTAAAACTGACGGCGTATAGGTCGTTAGCAAATTAAGTGTCTGGTTCGGATTATAAGTTCTTGCCTCACCACCATTCTTAATATCTTTAATACTAAATTGAGCGTAGCCGAAAGAAAGATTCACATTATCTGTGATTTGACCTGATAGGCCGACTTCTACACCTTGTGACTCTAAATCACTGGTTGGTACTTTTCTGTTAAGTGGATTTCCATCAGAGTTACGTAATGGATAATTATTCTGCTCAGTTTTAAAGACTGAAAGTGTGCCTGTTAAACGGTCATCTAGCCACGAGCTTTTTACACCCATTTCATAGCTTTTACCGTCAATAGGTTTTAAAGCCTGATTCGTGTCTTTATCAATACCGGTTTGCGGGCGGAAAATAGAGGTATAACTCATATAACCTGTATATTCAGGTGTGAAGTTATAGGTGAGTCCAACATAGGGTGAGACTTTACTTTCGCTATATGACATTGGTGAGCCATAGCTTTCACCTTTACTCTCAGCTCTGACATAGTTTGCACCAAGTAAAACTTTTAAATCTTCATTGAGGTGTAAGCGCGTCGCGGCATAGATCGAGTCAATGTTTTGCGTATAGTTAGCCGCTTCTGTGAAATCTGACCAAGTTATAGATTGAGGTGTCCAGCTTGCCCAGTCTGTAGTTGTCGAATTGATAACATTACTATCGTTAATCGTTCCTGTAGATTGTTTATCTTGCTGACGACTTCGCACATAGCTATAACCGAGAGTTGCTTCATGTTCTCTGTTAAAAAGTTTATAGGTTCCTTCGAGGTTAAAATCTACTGCATGTTTCTCTTGATGTTCTTGACCTCCCCAAGGAGTTAAAGATACCCCTGAACCATCAGCTTTTGGATAACCATAATAGTAAAGGAGGCGACTATTGTGCTTAGTATCAAGATAGTTATAGGTTAGCTTCGCTGCCCATTGCTCATTAATTTTTTGCTTTAATTCGACAAAAGCATTTTGTGTTTCATTATCCCAATGTGCCCAATCGGGGTTAGGGTTATATGAGCGGTCGTACGAAATTTGCTTGCCATTTGCATCGAGTAAGGGCAGAGCACCCCAGTTATTTGCATTCGGTTTATTTTGTTCTTGGCTATAGCCTGCGGTGAGTAAAGTAGTATCTGTTAAGTCAGCTTCAACAATACCTGCGAAACCATTTTTTTCTGAAGAATATCGGTCAATGTAAGAATCGCCAGTTTGCTCATAGCCCATGATACGGCCACGTACTTTTCCACTAGGGGTAATTGAGCCTGATACTTCAGCTTCATAACGCTGCGTATCCCAAGAACCATAACTTACACCGCCACTTGCTTGGAACTCTTGAGTTGGTCGCTTACGAATATTGTTGATCGTTGCACTTGGGTCACCAAATGCGTTAGTCAAAGAGTCTGCACCTTTAACTATTTCTACACGATCGTAAAAGTAGGTATCAGGGTTAGTGTTGTTGTAGTTATAACCTGAGAGGGGAAAGCCTACGCCGTCAGTCAAAATATTTGAAATCTCAAAACCACGAGCCATGTACGAAGTACGTTCGGTTTCCTGATTGCTTACAGTTACTCCTGGAGTATTTTTTAGAACATCTCTCGTACTGGTAAGCCCAAAATCTTCCATTTGCTGACGAGTGACTACGTTAATAGTTTGAGGAGTTTCTTTAGCCTCAATATTAAGCTTGGTTGCGCTACTTGAGTTTTTAACATTGTATGCTTTGGTCTGTTCAGAAGACTGCTCAGCACTTGTGGCTTTAACTTGAATGGTCTGTAAAGCTTGCACAGCAGCTGTATCTTGAGCATAAGTGAGGTTTGCATAACAAATCGCGCAGGCGATGACTGATAGCTTAAATGGTCGAGGTGGGATATTCATAAGAGTAAAGATAATGTAAATAATTCTCATTTATTTTATTGTTTGTGAATGTAAGCTACAATTCAAATTGCATTGTTAATTTAGATTAAAAAATAGTAAGTGAATGTAATTTTAGATAGCCAAGCACCTTAGCTACTTTCCGTGAGTATGTATCGATCAAGTTCAAGATTGATAAACCTCTATGCTAGAATGTATTATTTCAAATTCTTGGGTAAATCGCCTTGGCAAACCGAAAACTTAAAATAGGCATTGTAGTTGGGGAAGTTTCAGGAGATACGCTTGGTGTTAAGCTCATGCGTAGTTTTCGTGAGCAGGGAATCGATGCTGAATTTGAGGGAATAGGTGGACCTCAAATGATTGCTGAAGGTTTTAAAAGCTATTACCCGATGGAAACTTTGTCGGTAATGGGGATTGTTGAAGTATTAAAAGACCTAAAAAAACTATTTGCGGTACGTGATGGCTTAATTAACCAATGGACTGAGCATCCCGTTGATATTTTTATTGGTATTGATGCGCCAGATTTTAACCTCAGACTTTCAAAAAGTATTAAAGAAAAAAATCTTCCAATAAAAACAGTTCAATATGTGAGTCCTTCGGTTTGGGCATGGCGTCAGGGGCGTGTTCATGGCATTAAACAGAGTATAGATCTAGTTCTTTGTTTATTTCCTTTTGAAAAAGTCTTCTATGAGCGATATGAAGTTCCGGCGGCATTTGTAGGCCATCCATTAGCGAAACAATTACCACTTGAAAATCCAATTCAAATTGCAAAAGGGCAATTAGGTCTTGATGAGAATCAAAAACATATTGCTTTGTTGCCAGGTAGCCGTAAAGGTGAAGTAGAGCGACTTCTTCCTATGTTGCTGGGCGCTGCCAATATTTTGCATACCAAATATCCAGATATTCAATTTTTGATTCCTGCAATTAACGATGCACGTAAACAACAGATTGAGCAGGGTGTTGAACAATTAGCACCTCATTTAAAAGCTGCAATTCATATTTTAGAAAATACAGACGCTGAATCAAAAGTTGGCCGTATGGTCATGAATGCAAGTGACATCATTGCTTTAGCTTCTGGAACTGCAACATTAGAAGCAATGTTAATGCATAGACCTATGGTCACTTTTTATAAGTTGCATTGGTTAACTTATTTAATTGCTAAGTTTTTGGTGAAAATTCCTTATTATTCTTTACCAAATATTATTGCTGGTAAAAAAGTGATTGAAGAGTTGATTCAAGCAGATGCAACGCCAGAAAATTTAGCAGCTGAAATAGAAAAATTGATGAATGTTGAAAGGGCACAAATTCAAGTGATGCAACATTTAACCATGCATAAACAGCTTATTTCTGGAAATACAGAAGATCCAGTACAGGCAATTTTAAAAATTTTAGAAAAGTAATTAAAAAATAGGCATTCTTCTGAATGCCTATTTCTATTTTAGTTTAAGCACGCACAATGATCTCGTAACCCGTATATTTACGAACATTAATAACACCAATATCAAAGATTAAATATTGACCTTTAATACCCTGTAATACGCCGCGAATTTTTGGAGTTTTATCCAAATTTAGAGACTTAATTTTTTCAGGGTACTGCTCAACAGGGTAAACAAACTCACGTGGTAGCTCATCTTCTAATAACTCAACGGTTTCGTTAAATTCAAGATTTTGGCTAAATTCCTCACGAATCGTTTGAATTTTGGGCGCAAACTCTTCGATTAACTGATCACGTTGCTCAGTTAGTTTTAGAGGTTCAGCTTCCCCTTTAAGGAGTTTACGCCAATCAGTTTTGTCAGCAACTAAAGAACCAAACATTGTTTCAAGCTGACCCGATAAACGACGTGATCCAACTTTCATAATTGGTAAGGCCTGAGTTGCACCTTGATCTAACCAACGACCTGGCATATGACTAACACGGGTAATACCAACTTTCAAAGCGCTAGAATTTGCTAAATAAACAATATGAGGTTGAAAACAAACATTGTGGGCAAAGTCATCTTCACGACATGTACCTAAGTGGTAATGGCATGTTTCTGGTTTCATAATGCAGAGGTCACATTCCGCTTTCGTTTTAAAACATTTAAAGCAGTGACCTTGAGAATAAGATTTTGGTGTTTTAGTGCCACAAGAGGTGCAATAAATATTACCTGTCCATTCGATCTCTAGTTCTTGTCCTAAATTAAAAGGAAGATCAATTTCTGAACGGTCTAATACAAATTTGTATTCAACATTTGCCTTGGTTGTCTGTTGATCAGTTACACTAGCATCTTTTAGGCCTGCATGCATTTTATGGCAAATGCCTTGTAGTTCCATAAAGTTTAAACTCACATCTTTCAATTAAGGGTTGCAGTCATGGCTGAACAAAATGTCATCGCTTCTATGCTAGACGATTTATCAAAAGAACAGCCCATTCATACTGCACTTTGTATTGGCCAAAAAATTGACCGGAATCACGCAATTCAATGGCACTATTTTACCGTAACTGAGCTTTTAAGTCTGCCTTTTACTCAGCGTTATGATTTGGGTTTTGTATTATTTGATACTGATGAAATGCAGAACATAACTGAAGTACAAAAATCACAATTATTAGTAAAGCTACGAGATTTATTAGCAAAACGAATTGTTGTGGTGAGCAAACGAAGTGATGAACAGTTATTACGTTCCCTAGGCTTCACACAACTGATTGATAAGACTTCGCATGATAGTGATTTTGCTTTATGGCAATTTAATATATTGACCTATAAACATGTTCCAGATTGGTTTAATTCAAAGTTTTGGGCAAACCCAGAAAACTGGAATAAATTCCGTTGGTAAAAGAGCATTAAATCTCTTTCAAAATTTAACAATTTGGTTTTTGCTGTCTGAACAAGAATCCGCGTATGCTCATGTATAAACCATACATAAGAGTTACATATGACAAATTTAAGCAGCATTGTTGAAGTTTTGGCTAAGCAGGCATTAGGTGGGAACCAGCAAGCATCAGGTCAAGGCGGTTTGGGCGGAATTTTAGGTTCAGTACTTGGACAAATGGGTGGTAATACTTCTTCTGGCACTCAAGGGGGCCTTGGTGGAGTATTAGGTTCTGTATTAGGCCAAGTGACTGGCAATAATAATGCACCTCAAGCAGGTGGTGGTGTACAAAGTTTATTAATTGCGGTTGTGCCTTTAATTTTAGGTTGGGTTCAGCAACAAGGTGGTTTGCAAGCTGCTTTAGAAAAGTTAAAAGGAGCAGGTCTAGGTAGCCAAGTTCAAAGCTGGGTTGACCCAAATCAAAGCAATAGTGAGGTTCCTACTCAGCAATTACAAAGTCTATTTAATCCAGCCGACATTGAACAAGTTGCAGAGCAAGCTCAAGCTCCAAAAGAACAAGTTTACGGTGCAATTGCTTCAGTCTTACCTCAAGTCATTGACTCATTAACACCTCAGGGTGATAGTACAAATCCTCAAGAAGCAAATCAGGACATTCAAAATGTGATGAATCTTGTGAGTGGTTTCTTGAAATAAGATATAGGTTGTTAAAAAAGCCGATAAAATTGATATCGGCTTTTTTATTTTTCGCACCATACAATAAAAATAAAAGGGCATAAGCCCTTTTATTTTTATAATTAAATCAGAGATGACTGATTAGAAATTATATTCGATACCTGTACCAACAACAGTTTGCTTGTCGTCATCATTTAGCCAGTCGCGTTTTTGCTGAGCAACAATGCCGTAGAAGCGAGCTTGTTTGTTGATTTGGTAATCAAGACCTAAGCCATACAAATCAATTTTACGATCTGCTTGACCACTTACTTGTGTTTCAGCAGAAGCGTATTCAGCTTTCACTTTAAGTTTAGTATTTGGAATTTTATAAGCCGCTGTAACAGCATAAGCTTCTTCTTCTAAACCGCGGTATGCTTTACCAGCTTTGTCAACTGCACCATCTGATTTATATGTTTGACCATATGCAGTCAAGTCATCAGTAGGTTCAGCATGTTGCCATAAAGCACCTACAACAAAGCCTGATTTTGCGATGTCATAAGAACCCGTTACACGGTAAGCATCTGTATAAACATCTTTCAGACCGTAAGCAGCATATTTACCTTTAATACCGAAGTCACCAGCAGCAGCCACTGCTAAGCCAAGGTCTTTGTTTTCATAACCAAGCGCAGTTGACACAGAGTCAAAGCTGTCATTTTTGCTGTCTTTACCAGTTTCACCTTGTTTGCTATCTGAGGTGCTTTCACCAGTTTGAGCCATGATATTGAAAGTTAAACCCGCTAATAATTTAGGGTCTAATTCAAAACCAATCACGTTGTCTAAGCGGTTTTCGCCGTACATGATGTTGGTAATATCTAAACGTGTATCGTCATTAAAGATGTCTTGGTTACCACCAGCAGCAGTTTTGAAGTAAGAATCGTACTTACCTACTTTTAATGTACCAACACCATCAGTTTTTAAACCGATAAAACGGTTACGAGCGCTAAGATCAGTATCTGAACCTGAACCATCAGTAGAAATTGCCCATTCAGCTAAATAAACAGCAGATAGCTTGTCAGTTAATTTCTCTTCGCCTTTTACCCCAATGCGAGAAGAGTTTGAGTTAACTTCAGTAACGTCACTTTTTCCATCGAAATTTTTATTGTCAACTTGGTTAATAGAAACATTCAGTTTGCCATACAAAGTTGGCGCTGCTTGCACCGCGTTTATGCTCAAAGTTGCAACTGCGGCAGCGAGTAGCAATTTCTTCATTGAGATTTCTCCAAAAAGTATTTAAAAATGGCGTATGCCTAGTTAACTATTTATTTTGTAGTTGACTTATGTACAAAAAGTTACAAAAGCTCACCAACTTGCTAAGCAGTATCGGCAAACTTTGTGACAGGGGCGTGAAAAATAAATGACAGTTTTATGACGGTTAAAATTTAGAAATAAATTAATTATTTTAATTTTTTATAGTTTTTAGACGAAAAAAAGCGGAGTCAAAACTCCGCTTTAATGAATTAAAAATCAAAGAGCTGCTTTAATTTTCTCAGCTAATCCTTTAATTTTTTCTTGGTCACCTAACTCTATAGCATGGCGTCCAAGTTGATGCACATTTGTAGGAATAAGGTGAAAATGAACATGCGGAACCGTTTGTCCTGCCGCTGCTCCAGAAAGTTGCATCAAGACAATACCTTCTAAATTGAGGGCTTTTTCCATTGCTTTCGCAATTTTTTGAACAATTTGTATGGTATATGCGGCTGCTTCTGGAGGTAAATCAAGGAGCGTTACAGCAGGTGTTTTTGGAATAACTAATGTATGACCATCGGCTTGAGGCATAATATCCATAAAAGCTAGAACTTGATCATCTTCATAGATTTTTATCGCTGGAAGTTCATCACGTAAAATTTTTGCGAAGATATTTTGATCATCGTATGCCATGTATTATTCCTTTAAAAATTATTTACATTTCAGTTCTTTCTGACGCTCTTTAATAGCATCAAGACGTTGTTGCTCTTTGTCAGAAAACTTTGGTTTTGTCGTGTGACAGTTTTCATTACCATATTTTTCTTTTGCATCAGGATCTTTAAAACAAAAGCCTTTTGATGCATAAATCAAATTATAATCGTCTTGCAATTTCTGACATTCTTGCTCAGGCGTTGCAGCTTGAACGTTTAAACCAGCAATGCTCACCATGCCAGTAAAGACTGCAACCATAAATTTATTCATGAGCGTTTCCTCAGTTAAAGGTATGAACCTGTACTCAATATAAGGTTTATTACCAATATTTCAATGACTATTAATTACTCAAGTGTCATTTTGGTTGATAATTTGTTCACAATATAAATAAAAACTTTATATATCAACTGTTTGTAAAAATCAAATAAAAACATAAACTTAAGAAAAATTATATATATTTTTTAGAATTTGATTCTCGCTTTAATCTACTTTAACTGTTATTAAAGAGAGAAAAATATACTTCTGGTTCGGTTGATAATATATAAAAAATTGTAGGAAAAGATGAGATTTTATAGCTTTTTCATTTGCTAAATAGACGGCTTAAGTTTGAAATTGGGTCAATGAAAAACAAATATATCAATGACATTATAAAAATACAAAGCGTGATAATTATCACATTTTTGTATTTTAGGATTAAGTGGAATTCACAGGGCCCATTTTAATTTAGACGGAAATGGGCTTTTTCTTTTGATATCTAAAATATAAATGAGCCAAAATTGATCTTAGTTTACAATTCAACTGAAAGATGTATTGATTTTACATGTTTTAGCTTCTATTATGTGATCCTTAATTGCTGCGTTTGATAGTTTTTTGTTTTGTAACCCATTTCTAAAATTGAAATGGGTTTTTTTTAAGTCTTTTTAATATTCATTATGCAGCTTATTAAAATTAAGCATCTTTAATAAGCTGCCATCTAAAAGATTAAATTTATTCCAATGTAATCTTGGTCCATGCTTCATACATTTTAACTGCCGCAGAGAAGTCACTATTGTCTTCAGCAGTTAAATTCGCAGCCTGAATTAAACTTTGTGTTAATGACAAAAGTGGAGCAGGAAGCTTGGCTTGATGGACTAAATCTAAAGCAATTCCTGTATCTTTGGCCAGAAGAGGTAAGCCAAAGGTCACTGGAAATTCACGACTCAATACACGCTGCGGGAATATAGTTTCTGTTACCAAACTTTTACCACTTGAGGCATTAATGCACTCTAATGCTTCGTTCAAGCTTACACCATGTGCTTTGAGCGCACTGAAACCTTCTGCAACAGACCAAAGGTTGACTGCGAGTAACATATTATTAACGGCTTTTACAGCAAAACCAGCACCCGATTCACCAACATGTTTAATTAATTTACCTACTACTTGCAGTGCCGGTAATGCGCGTTCGAAAGCCGCTGCATCACCGCCCACCATTACAGTCAAAGTTGCATTTTCAGCACCTACTGTTTGACCGCTTACTGGAGCATCCAGAAAATCAACATTCAATTGTTTTAATGAGCTTGCTAATGCGCGGGCAGAGTCAGGGACTCCACTTGTACAGTCTATCCAGATTGCCCCAGATTTAATTTGTACATCATTAATAAGTGCTTCTACGTCACTGCTTGTCGGTAAACATGAAAAGATAATATCTGCTTGTACCGCTTGCTCTAGTGGGGCAGCCTTTGTGCCATATTCTGCTGCATGTTGTTTGGCCTTTTCGAAATTTCGATTCCATACATAGACAGTATCAAAGTGTTTCGGTAAATGTGCTGCCATACGGTAGCCCATTGCACCCAAACCAATAAATGCAACAGATTGACTCATGACCTTGTCCTTAAATTTGTGTTGAACGTTCGGTCAGCCATTTTGCCAGTTGTGGCCAAAACTCCAGAGCACTGGCCTGACTCGACATTAGGCCTAAATGACCGCCGGGGATGAGAGTAAACGTGACATCTTGGCTGCTTGTCAATTGACTTAATGGAGAAGCAGCATCGGCAGTCACCAACTGATCACTACGACCCGCGCCAACTAAGAGAGAGCAATCTATATTTTTTAATTCGATTTTCTTATCTTTTAATTGAATAAAGCCACGTTTTAGTGGATTTTGCAGCCAGACATTAAACAACATGTCCTGATTAATCCCACCTGGGTAATCAATCATATTATTTAAAAAGCTACTTAAGGTTGCATGCTCTTGTACAAATTGCAGGTCATCAAGATTTTTTAGCAATTGAACATGCCCATCAAACCAGCCTTTAGGATCAAGAATTTTAAAGCCTAATGAATTTAAAATTCCGGGACTATGAATCAGACGTTTTGGTAATCCAGAATAAATACGGTCCTGAATTTTTTTGTTACGACCAATAAGATGATTCATGTTTCGGTAGAGTTTGCCAATATAGCCAGATGCATAACTATCTATTGGACTACCAAGAACAATAAGGTTTTTAATATAGTTAGGTTGGTTAAGCGCAGTATATAAAGTGACGAATATGCCAGCCATACTCCATCCATGAAGTGAGATTTGTTCACTTCCTGAATGTGTGCGGACAATTTCTATCGCTTTAGGAATGAAATCTTCAATAAATGATAAAAAGTTAAGATGTCTATCTTTAAACTTTAAACTTCCCCAATCGACCAAATAGACATCGAAACCAGCATTTTGGAAATATTTAATAAGAGAGCGATAAGGATATAAATCATATATCGCCATATTAATCGCGAGTGGGGCAACAAATACTAAAGGCTCTTTAAATCTTTTTTGTGTTGCTGCGTAATAGCGAATACGGGTTTGATTGAACTCGCCAATGACTTCATAGGGAGTGCTTTGTGACAGAACCAATGTTTTTGGGTGAAATAGTCGGGCAGAAAGATGCTTCATTTGACTTTGTTCAGAGACAAGGGACTTTAAGCGTTTCATCTTGCTTTACCAACTATTTACTAAAGATTGAATAAAGTCTAAGCGATAATTTTAAGGTTTACCTTGACCTTAAATACATTAGACACTCAAAATGATGATAGTTTTTAGTACATGACCAGTAAAGGCGAACATTTAATGAACCAGTCTGATGATTTAGAATACCAACTTGATACCTTAGCCATTCGTACCGGACATACTCGTAGTTTTGAAGGTGAACATGGCGAACCGATTTTTTTGACATCATCTTTTGTATATGAAAATGCAGCTGAAGCTGCAGCAAAATTTTCTGGTCAAGTTCAAGGAAATATCTATTCTCGTTTTACTAATCCGACTGTATCGATGTTCGAAAAACGTTTAGCAGCTTTAGATGGTGCTGAACGTGCTGTTGCGACAAGCTCTGGAATGGGCGCGATTTTGTCAGTTACTATGGCATATCTCAAAGCGGGTGATCATGTTATTTGCTCAAGAGCAGTTTTTGGTTCGGTTGTTGCCTTATTTGAAAAATATATTGCCAAGTTTGGTGTAGATATTACATTTGTCGATTTATGTGATTTAGACGATTGGAAAAAGGCAGTACGTCCAGAAACTAAACTCTTATTTGTTGAGTCACCGTCTAATCCTCTAGCTGAGATCGCAGATATTCAAGCGCTTGCAGATATTGCCCATGCTAATGGTGCATTACTTGCGGTTGATAACAGTTTCTGTACGCCTGTTTTACAGCAACCATTAAAGTTTGGGGCAGACCTTGTAATTTACTCGGCGACTAAATATTTAGATGGGCAAGGGCGCGCATTAGGTGGTGCTGTTGTCGGTAATCATCAGTTATTAGAAGAAGTTTTTGGTGTTGTCCGTACGCTTGGACCATCAATGAGTCCATTTAATGCATGGGTTTTCTTAAAAGGCTTAGAGACTTTACGTTTGCGTATGAAAGCACACTGTGAAAGTGCTCAAATTCTTGCAGAATGGTTATCTACTCATGAAAAAGTAGAAAAAGTTTACTACGCTGGTTTACCAGCTCAAGAAGGTCATGAACTTGCTGCCAAACAGCAAAATGGTTTTGGTGGGATTGTTTCTTTCGTAGTCAAAGGCGAACGTGAAGGTGCTTGGAAGGTTATTGATAATACTAAGTTTATTTCAATTACTGGTAACTTGGGCGATGTGAAGTCAACAATTACACATCCTGCAACGACTACACATGGCAAACTTTCTGCTGAAGCAAAAGCTGCTGCTGGTATCCAAGAGGGGCTAATACGCGTATCGGTAGGCTTAGAAGATATTAATGATATTATCCGTGATATCTCACGTGGTCTGGATCTGATCTAATTAATTCTATCGAAATAACACTCTTTTGTTGTTTTGTTTATCAAACCATCTCTTTAATCGAGATGGTTTTTTATATTTAAATGTTACTCAAATTTCAGAATCGCAATAAAAAACCTACATTTTTGTTTAAATGAGGGCTAAGAGTACAAGGTATAAAGACTTTAAATTTAATTAAAAGAAATGCGAGTTTTAAAATGCTTAAGCCTATTGCTATTGTTGTTGTGGTAGGGGTAATTGGGGTGGTGGGATATAAATTATTGACCAAACCTCATCAACACCCAGTAAATGAAACAACCTTATTGATTAACAATGCAGAGAAGTCGGTGCAAGAAGCAGATAAATCTATTCAAGAAGCAAATACTTCCTTTAAGAAAGTCCCTTTAAGTGAATATAAAACAATTGATAAAGGGTTACAGGCATCTCAATAGTGAAATTTTTATAAAACTTTAATGTATAACTTTTAGGCGTTTATGAAGTGGATCTAAGTTTAATCATGCCACTCATGTAGCTACGTGGAATAGAGCTAGAGATACTGATAGAAAACATTAGTCTATTGTGTCAGAATTACGGATTAATTTGAGTTCAATGCGCTAATCTGTATGGATTTTAATCACATGGGTTGGTTCAATGAGATTAAGTTTTTATAAAGTATTAACAGATAACCAATAATACTTTAAAGATTTGATAGAGATACGGAGTAAAGTTATGAATATCAATATGCTCATGCAGCAAGCGCAGCGCATGCAAAAAGATATGGAAACAAATATAAAAAAGGCGAAAGAAGAGCTTGCCCAAACTGAAGTCCAAGCAGAAGCTGGTGGTGGTTTGGTTAAAGTAACCATGAATGGTCGCTATCTTGTAAAACGTATCGAAATTAACCCTGAATTACTTCAAGATGAACCTGATATGATTGAAGACTTGATTGCTGCCGCGGTAAATGATGCTGTGCGTCAAGCAGAAGTTATTTCAGAAGAAAAAATGCAAAAAGCGAATTCTGGTATGGGCTTGCCACCTGGCTTAGCGGGCATGTTCTAAGGAAGTTCTGTGTTTAGTGATAGATTTGAACAACTCGTTCAAGCTTTACGTATATTGCCTAGCGTTGGTCCGAAGTCGGCTCAACGTATGGCATTACATCTTTTGATGAAAAATCGAGAAGGTGCGTTCGCATTAGCTCACGCTTTACATGAAGCTTCAAGTTATATTCATGAGTGCAGCGTTTGCCATTCTCTAACTGAAAATGAAATTTGTGATATTTGTGCCTCAACTGAGCGAGAAGATCAACTATTGTGTGTAGTTGAATCACCAGCAGATGTAATGGCGATTGAGCAAAGTGGTAGTTTTCGAGGTAAATACCATGTTTTAGGGGGACATCTTTCTCCTTTGGATGGTATTGGTCCAGAAGAAATTGGCATTCCTTATCTGATTCAGCGCTTAAGTCAAGGCACTATTGAAGAAGTGATTTTGGCAACTAATGCGACTGTAGAGGGGCAGGCAACCGCTCATTATTTGGTAGAGGCGACTAAGCACTTACCTATACACATGACGCGTATTGCTCAAGGTGTACCGCAAGGTGGTGAACTTGAGTATGTTGATAGCCATACCTTAAGTCAGGCAGTTCATAACCGTATGAGAATGAAATAAGCATTCCGATGCTTATTTCATTGATGCGATATAAAATTGAATTAAATTTATTAATTTAGCTATTAAAGGCAAATATTATTTTGTCTTTAATTACAAAAGATCTTTTAAATAAAATATGAAAGCACATAAGAATGAAAAAGATCTTAGAGATTTTAAAGAATGAATATTTGGAGTTAACTTTAAAAGTATAAATAAAAGATCAAAAAATTATCTATTTTCGAAAAATTGTTCAAAAATAGAGTATTCATAAAGGTTTAAGTGGTAATTTCCTACTTCTATGTTATATATACCAGAGTTCTAAGCACTCTTTGCATTTACTTGAGAAAGCATGTTTCAGTTTATCCAACAGCAAACCGAATTGGTTGATGTTCTTCAAAAAATGGATCAATGTTCGATATATGGACTTGATACAGAATTTATTAAGGTTGACACACTCTGGCCTAAACTTGGGGTATGCCAAGTCAATGTAAATGGTAATGTCTATCTGTTGGATGGTGTTTCATTAGATCTAAGTCAGTTTTGGAAAAAGATATTTCTCGCACAGCAAAATATTTTTCATGCATGTGGGGAAGACATCGATCTAATCTATCATTACGCTGATCAAGAAGATTTGCTTAATGTGTTTGATACTCAAGTAGGTCTTTCTTTCTTAGGTCACGGACTACAAGTGAGTTACCAAGGCGCTTTAAAGCTTTGTCTTGATATTGACATTGAAAAAGATCAAACAAGATCCGATTGGTTGGCAAGGCCTTTATCGCCTCAGCAACTCTGTTATGCAGCCAATGATGTTCTATATATAATGAAGTTAGCTCATCATATTCAAGAACAACTTAAGCAGAAAGGGCTTTATGACTATGTTCTTGAAGATTGTAGTAGTTTAACTAAAGAAATTATTAGTGAAACGCCTACAGAGTTACTCTATACCGATGTTGGTAATTATCGTCATTCGCGCCGTCAATTGATGCAATTGCAAAATTTAAGTGAATGGCGTGATTACATTGTTAAAGCGACGAATCAGCCACGTAGTTTTATTCTTAGAAACTCAACCATGATTGATATGGTTGAAAAGAATCCACGCAATAGTTTTCAACTCTCGCAAGTTAAAGATATTCGCCCAAATGTAGTTCGTGAATATGGAAAAACGATTCTAGAATTACTGAAAGATTTACCTAATGAAAGTGAATGGCCAACAAGAATTGCCAAACCTTTTAAAGTAACATCTAAAGAAACTTTAAATAAAATGGATATGGTACTTGCCCATGCAATAAGTGAAACTTCTATTCCTAAAGAAGTATTACTGAGAAAAAAATGGCTAAACGCAATTCATCAACATGTTCTTTCTCAAGGGGATGAACAAGATTTACCTGATTATCTTTTGGGTTGGCGTTATGAGTTATTAACTCAACCATTAATTCATTTATTTCAAGAAGAAAAAGAAAGTCTATCAATTTAAAATGAGTTGATAGTTAAAATTTAAAAGGCTCATCTTCGTGATGGGCTTTTTTAATTAAGGATAGTGAATGGCTTAAAGTTTAAATTGAGTAGTTTTTATTTAAAATAATAGATATTTTACGGTAATAGTTAATAAAATAAATAATTATATTAGTTATATTATACAATTAACTTATTTTAAAAAGCTAGTAAAGTGATGAATTGGATGGGTTTTAATTTGTAAAAGTGATAATGAATTAAATTAACCGATTCAATGAGAAAAATTCAATTGATTAAACATACAGGTCTGTATATTCTTGGAGACAAGAAAAACAATTTCAATATGAATAATATATAACTATAAGTTTGTTTCAGTGCAGAAATAAGAAAGCCGACCCAATTGGGTCGGCTTTTTATTTTTTAATGATATAGCTCAGTTAAAATGTCAGTAGGTTATTAGATTTTAAAAATTAACTATTAATATTCTACGGATTTTTTGTGAATGAACCAGCAAGTTCAGCTACAAGTTCTTCAGCTTTTTGAAAAGCATTTTCTAATGACTTTATATGTCGTTCATCTCCAAACTCTTGATATTCTGAGGCAATTTCATAAATTTTCTCTACACCTAAATATTTACTGAGTGTATGCAGGTGAGGTGCAAGATGATTCATGTTGTGACGAATTCCATCTTTCTCAAAACCAAACTCTCCACTAGATGTGATAATGATTAAAATTTTTCCAGATAAAAGAGGTTGTAAAGGGAAATCTCCTCGAGCAAGGTCAAAATCAAATGTCTTATTAATTCGAATAATTTGGTCAAACCATGCTTTGAGTTGAGCAGGCATACCGTAATTGTACATAGGAGAAGAAATTAGAATAATATCTGAACTCGAAACCTCCGCTATTAACTGATCTGATATTGATAAGACATCGCATTGAGTTTGTGTTCTTTTATTTTCAGGTGTGAATACAGCATCAATCCAGTCCTGAGTAATAAATGGAGGCGGATTCATTCCTACATCCCGATAAATATACTCATCCATAGGCCTTTTATTTTTCCATAAACTGACCAATCGGCTGGCAATATTTTTTGAAATAGAATTATGATTTGGATTGGGGTTAATTGCAGCTCGTACGCTGGCATCTATATGTAACATTTTGCTCATCATAAATTCCATAAGGGTTAGGAGTTAATTTATTCTGAGTTTTAAATGAGAAGTAGACAAACGAGAAAATTACAGCTATAGATGATTTTAAATCACCTATAACTGTGATTCAGGAGAAAGCATGCAAGTCTCATTGCAAGCACTTAGGGCATTTGAATCAGCTGCTCGACTAGGCAGTTTTAAATTGGCTGCTGAAGAGCTTTCGCTAACACCGACTGCAATTTCACATCATATTGCCAATCTTGAAAGCAGGTTAAATGTTGATTTATTTCATCGACAGGTAAGAAAAATAACGCTTACAACGACAGGTGATAGGCTAGCAGTAGCGATTTCTGAAGGATTTCGTAAAATTGAAGATGCGCTAGATGAAATAACAGTAAATGGAAATACACTCAGAGTAGCTACTACATCCTCATTGGCAGCAATGTTGTTAATTCCCTCAATAAATGAATTTTATCAATTACATCCTGATATCTCAGTTGAATTTTCTACAGGTGAAGCGTTAGAAAGTCACTTATATACATTACCTATTCGATATGGTGATGTATCTTTAATACCTTCTAACGACATTCTTAAATATGAGTCTTTTAATGTATTTGGTGCCTCTAAACTTGATCTACTAGAACATTCTAATGAGCCAATAACGTTATTCACCACAGAATGGAAAAATAAAGCATTACCAAGTCCGCCACTAGAAACTTGGCTTGAGCTGAATGGATGGGACCGAACGCAAATAACAATTAAGAAGTTTGATCAGGAAATTTTTGGAATACATGAGGCATTAGCGGCCAATGGACTCGTGTTTTGTTCTTCTACACTTGCCCAGAGATTTATTAAAGCGAATCTTATACAACCTCTTAAGACTAAATCAGTTCAATCTGAGCTGTGCTATTACATTCCAAATAAAGAAGATTTTAAAAATAGAAATGCCAGAAAATTTATTGAATGGATAGAAAGATTATTTAATCAATAAGCTTATATTTCTGATCGGAATTAACTACACAACACCAAAACTATATAAGCTTTTTATGCTATAAAATTAGATAAATTAATAATTAGAGAGATAAATATGCTTAATAACTTTAGTGCTGAACAAGCGCGTCAAAATGCTAAAAATTTTAAAATCAATCAAGAGGCCATGCTGGAAAAAATTTTAACAGGCACTGAAACTGATTCTAAAGCAGGGAAGCGAAAAGCAACTTTCCTGTTTCCGATTGATGCTGTAAGTCCTGATCACCTCACACAAGTAGAAGAGGAACTTAGGGGTAGAGGCTTCAATGTATCAACCAATATCGAACACTCTGGTACTACCATAACGATAGAAATAAGCTTTTAAATATCGATTTTTTGTTAGACCGCTCTTTTAAAGGCGGTCTTTTATATCGTATTAAAAAGGAAGATAAATTTATTTACATTTAAACGTATGTTAATCATGATTTTATTTGACAGGTTCTACCATCTTCTGTAGCTTTACTTTTTAAGTGGAATATGGATATGAACTTCCAAACAATACTTTTATCTTTCAAAAATCAATCTACTGGTACAGATGCATTTAAAGATTTAAAAAATGCTTGTGAACAGTCTCTTAAAGAATCTCAAAATACAAAAGAAAAGGCAGCAGTCTATTTGATCTATGGTTTTGCACGTAGCTACGTGATTTTATATGAAGATGAAGCAGTCACAACTGAATTTGCTAACGCATCTAAGACTACACTCATAGGTTACATGGAATGCCTCAATGAAGCTCTATTAAGTCAAGATGATAGTGCTATTTTGAATGCCCTAAATCAAGTAACTGATAACTATATAAAGAGTTCTCGAGTCTTTTAAATATCATTAACTTGTTTGGTAAAAATACTTCTTTAGCTTGGGCTAAAGAAGTATTCAAAGTTTGTATTAGTGAGACTTTTTCTTACCGCCGCCATCTTGTTTATTGACGGTAGACCATGCGATTCGTTCAGCTTCTTCTTGAGAATGACCTCTGTCTACTTCACTCTCAACAATATGTTTAGCCTGACGTTTTTGCTTTGCTGTGTAAGCTGTTTTATCGCCACGAGGCATAAGTTCATCCTCCACATCTATTATTAAGATACTTATTATTGAAACATATTGAGAATTTAAACCAGTTAAGTAATGTCTGCTAATGTTTATTAAGTGGTTAGAAGTTTTACTTAAATGTGAATTTAAAAAGGTAATAGCTAATTTTAATATGATAAATTTCATAGTATTAAAGGGTAAAAATATTAAAAACAGATCACAAAAAGTACTTAGTAACGAACGATTTCTTATTTTTTTCTAAAATTGTTTTTATTTTATTAAAATGAATAATTATATTTAATGTTTGAAATCATATATTTACTTATTTTTTATGAAAGCTGGCTTTTGTCTAGAACAAAGTTATTATCGACCTTAATCAACGTTGTGGGTTAATATTTCCCAAGAATTAAAAAAACGACTGATGCGTAAACAAACCTGCGTGGGTGAGTCGTTTTTTTTCATGTATGCTGTCCTTAGTTCAAGAGTTGATTTGAAATGCACTGTGATATTTATAGATCGAGCAAAAAAGATGAAATGTACATTTATATTGCTCGTCCAAACTATCCTGACGATGCGGAACAAGCTGATCCGTTTGAAAATATTCCTGAAGCTGTTTTACAAGCGTTTGGTCGTGCAACGTTTGTCATGCATTTAGAATTAGCTCCAACACGTAAATTGGCGCGTGCTAATGTTTTACATGTTTTAGACTCATTACAAACAAAAGGTTTCTTTATTCAGATGCCACCAGAAGGGTTAATTAACCCGAATGCGGTTGAACCAGAGGGCTTACGTGGTGCGTGAAAATCAAACTGGAATAATGAATCAATTATTCTCTTTTTTGGATTTTATTCCTGAAGATGCTATTGCTTTAACAGCTTATGGAATAGGCGCTATTATTGCTTTGTGGTGTTGGTGGCGATTAATGCGCCGTCTTCCTACAACTTTTGGTGCGATTAGCTGGCTTATTGTATTTGCTATTTTAGTCACACCAACCGTGTCTGAAGGGCCGAATGCATCGGTAGCACCTGCTATTTTTGGACTACTTTTTGGTGTTTTAACCAAAGATAGCCCTCTAATCTGGTCAAATTTATCTTTAATTCTGTTTGTAGTTGGTCTAGGTTTGGTTATTGGCTATTGTTGGTCAAAATATTCAACAAACAAAAGCATGCGTTCCATCTAACCATTGAAATAGAAAAATAAGGTCTTCACATGTCTGCTGATACCCAACATTTTACCGGTACAGATCAATATATCGCGACTGACAGTCTTAAGCTCGCTGTAAAAGCAGCCCGTGCTTTACAAAAGCCTTTACTGGTTAAAGGTGAACCTGGTACGGGTAAAACTTTACTTGCTGAACAAGTAGCAGAAAGTTTGGGCTTAAAACTCATTACTTGGCATATCAAATCGACAACCAAAGCACAGCAAGGGTTGTATGAATATGATGCTGTTTCTCGTTTACGAGACAGCCAGTTAGGTGATGACCGTGTTTACGATATTAAGAACTATATTAAACCCGGCAAATTGTGGGAAGCTTTCACCAGTGAAGAGCGTTGTGTCTTGTTAATTGATGAAATTGACAAAGCCGATATTGAGTTTCCAAATGACTTGTTGCATGAACTCGATAAAATGTCTTTTTATGTTTATGAAACAAGTGAAACCATTACGGCAACACAACGCCCAATTGTAATTATTACATCGAATAATGAAAAAGAGTTACCAGATGCTTTCTTGCGTCGTTGTTTCTTTCATTACATTGAGTTTCCAGATGAAGTGACCATGCGAGAGATTATCGATGTTCATTTCCCGAATATTTCTGCAACACTCGTCAACGAAGCTTTACAGGTTTTCTTTAAATTACGTGAAATTCCTAATTTGAAGAAACCACCATCAACATCTGAGTTAATTGACTGGTTAAGCTTGCTCATGGCAGATGATATGCCTGGAGATGTATTGCGTAATCGAGATACATCTAAAGCTATTCCACCTTTGTATGGTGCTCTCATCAAAAACGAGCAGGATGTGCAACTCCTCGAACGTTTGGCTTTCATGTCTCGACGTTAAAGGAGGGAATAACCCATGTTTGTGAGGTTATTTTACACCCTACGTAAATACGGTGTTCCAGTTACAACTCGTGAGCTTATTGACTTAAACCGGGCTGTAAGTGAAGGTTTAGTTTTTGCCGATCAAGAAGAGTTCTATCAACTTGCTAAAACTATTTTAGTTAAAGATGAACGCTTTTTTGACAAGTTTGATCGTGCCATAAAAGACTACTTTGACGGTATCGAAACCTTTGATCTGGATGAGTTACTCAAGCAAGTTCATAAACTACCAAAAGACTGGTTCGATTTAGAGCTTCTAGAAAAACATTTAACTCCCGAACAACGAGCAAAACTCCAAAAAGCAGGTTCCTTAGAAGAACTGATGAAAATGCTGGAAGAGCGGTTACGCGAACAGCATAAGAAACATCAAGGCGGCAACCGCATGGTGGGTACAGGTGGTACTTCACCTTTTGGGGCTTTTGGTGATCATCCTGAAGGTGTTCGAATTGGTGGGCCGGGTCGTAAACGTTCGGCTGTTAAAGTATGGGAACAGCGTAAATATCAAAATCTAGATGACGACCAAGTTCTTGGTACTCGTCAGATGCAAATTGCTTTGCGCCGTTTGCGTAAATTTGCGCGTCAAGGTGCAGCTGAAGAGTTGGATGTTGACGGTACAATTCGTGAAACAGCCAAGCAAGGTATTCTTGATGTTCAAATGGTACCAGAGCGTCGAAATCGAATAAAAGTGCTTATGTTGTTCGATGTAGGCGGTTCTATGGACGCTCATATTGCCCAATGCGAGAAACTCTTTAGTGCCGCTAAAACTGAGTTTAAGACACTTGAGTACTTTTATTTCCATAATTGTCTCTATGACTATGTTTGGAAAGATAATCATCGCCGCACAGCTACCCGTATGAATACATGGGATCTATTTCACACTTATGGACGTGACTATCGTGTAATTGTAGTGGGTGATGCCAGTATGGCACCGTATGAGCTGAAATCGGTGGGTGGCTCGGTTGAATATATGAATGATGAGACAGGTGAGGTTTGGTTACGCCGCTTACGTCAACATTTTGATAAAACAGCTTGGTTGAATCCTGAAACTGAAGGGTATTGGCATTACACTCAGACCATTGGCTGGATTAAAGAAATTTTTGAAAATCATATGTACCCAATGACGCTAAAGGGCATTGAAGATATGACTCGCTACCTTTCTCGATAAGCTTAATAACTTTAATAATTTAAAAAGAGAGATGATATGCAACATCAAATTAACGGTATTGCTTTGCCGAATGAACAAGGATTTTTTGGTGAATATGGCGGACAGTTCATTCCTCCACATTTAAAAGAGGCAATGGATGAGATTAATGTTGCTTATGAAGAGATTCGCCATACCCCTGAATTTAAAAATGAATTGGCAGATCTCTTTACTAATTATGTAGGCCGTCCAAGTCCTTTATTTCATGCGAAGCGTCTTTCTGAACAGTTAGGCGGTGCACAGATTTATTTAAAGCGCGAAGACTTAAATCATACGGGCGCACATAAAATCAATCACTGTTTAGGTGAAGCTTTACTTGCCAAGTATATGGGCAAAAAGAAAGTTATTGCTGAAACAGGTGCTGGTCAGCATGGGGTTGCTTTGGCAACAGCTTGCGCCTTAGTGGGCATTCCATGTGAAATTCATATGGGGCAAGTAGATATTGAAAAAGAACATCCAAATGTGGTCAAAATGAAAATTTTGGGTGCTCATTTGGTCGCAGTAACACGCGGTACAGCAACATTAAAAGATGCTGTAGATAGTGCATTTGAAGAATATTTAAAAGACCCCAAAAACTTTATATATGCGATTGGTTCCGTCGTGGGTCCACATCCATTCCCTAAAATGGTTCGTGATTTTCAATCGATTATTGGTACAGAAATTAAAGAACAAACACATCATCGTTTTGGAAAAAATCCAGATTATGTTGTGGCATGCGTCGGCGGCGGTTCAAATGCAATAGGCGCATTTACTGCATTCTTAAATGATCCCGATGTAAAGCTGGTAGGCGTTGAACCAGCTGGACATGGTTTAGACACCCATATGCATTCAGCAACACTAACTTTAGGTAAGCCAAGTCAAATTCATGGTATGGCCTGTTATGTCCTTGAAAATGAGGACGGTGAGCCTTTGCCGGTGCATTCTATTGCTTCAGGACTTGACTACCCAGGTGTTGGCCCACAACACAGTTTTTTAAAAGATTTAGGTCGTGTTGAATATAGCACTGCAACTGACCAAGAGTGCTTAGATGCTTTTATGACACTTTCTCGTGTTGAAGGCATTGTTCCTGCGCTTGAAAGCTCACATGCTGTCGCATGGGCAATTCGTGAAGCTCCCCAATTAGCAAAAGAAACCATGATTGTAGTGAATCTATCTGGGCGTGGAGATAAAGATTCTGATTATGTCGCTGAAAAGCTTAAGCTTTAAAACTCATTAAACTTTAGAAGCGGTCCATCATTTAAGGGCCGCTTTTTATTTTGAATATCTAAATTAAAATTTAATTAAAGTTCATCATTTTATAATTAAAACAAAGTATTCTGATTTTAACGTGTGATTGTTCGAGTTAGGCGTGTAAAACTCCGGTTCACAAGGCAAAGCGTTGCTTTGCTGTACCTCACTCAGTAGAATAGTCACTTTGCAAAATTTGCCTTTGGAGACGCCTAAGTGGAGCGACCGACGATTAGCCCTGAAAATTTACAGGAAGCGGCTGAAAATTTATCAACAATTCGAGATTTTATTCGTTTTGGGGTATCAGCATTACGTCAACATGATGCACATTTAGGACAAGGTACTGAAGATTATTTTGCAGAAAGTTCTGCATTAGTTTTACAAACCTTATCTCTTGAATGGTCAGCAGACGCAGAAATTCTAGATGCGAAGTTATTACCAAGCGAGAAAGCAGAATTTTTAAGCTTATTGGAACGCCGTATCAATGATCGTATTCCAACATCTTATTTATTAAACCTTGCTTATTTCTTTAATAAACCATTCTATGTAGATGAGCGTGTACTGATTCCACGTTCACCAATTGCAGAATTAATTGAGCAACGTTTTGCACCATATTGTTTAGATGAAAATGGTCAAATGCGCGAAGCTCTCAATAATTTGCCAGAAAATGCAAAGCCTAAAACTCCGCACCGTATTTTAGATATGTGTACAGGTTCTGGATGTATTGCAGTCGCTTTGGCTTATGCTTATCCAGACGCTGAAATAGATGCAACTGACATCTCTAAAGAAGCTTTAGAAGTTGCTTCAATTAATACTGAGCACCACAATAAGCAATATCAAGTTGCATTGCTTGAGTCGGATCTATTCGCCAAGATTCCAGCTGAAAATCAGTATGATTTGATTGTAAGTAATCCACCGTACGTCGATGCTGAAGATATGGCTGACTTACCAGAAGAATTTTTACATGAACCTGAACTTGCATTGGCAGCGGGCCAAGATGGTTTAGACTTAGTTCGTAAAATGCTTGCACAAGCGGCAGATTACTTAACTGAAGATGGTCTTATTGTCATTGAAGTAGGTAATTCTGAATGGTCTATGCGTCAGAACTTTAATACGATTGATTTCAACTGGCTCACTTTCCAAAAAGGTGGTTCAGGTATTTTTGCTTTGACTGCTGAACAGTGTCGCCGTTATAGAAAACTATTTGAAGAGCAAATATAAGGAGTTGGGCATATGGCAGGGAATAGTATTGGACAACTCTTTCGTGTAACTACTTGTGGTGAGTCTCATGGCGTTGGCTTAATGGCAATTGTTGATGGTGTGCCACCGGGCCTTGCGTTAACCGAAGAAGATCTACAAAAAGATCTAGACCGTCGTAAGCCAGGTACATCAAAATTTGCGACTCAGCGCAAAGAGCCTGACCAAGTTGAAATTATTTCAGGTGTATTTGAGGGTAAAACCACTGGTACACCAATCGGTTTATTGATTCGTAATACTGACCAAAAATCGAAAGATTATGGCAATATTGCCCAAACTTTTAGACCTGGCCATGCCGACTATACATATACGCAAAAATACGGTTTCCGTGACTATCGTGGCGGGGGCCGTTCAAGTGCTCGTGAAACTGCTATGCGTGTTGCAGCAGGTGCAATTGCTAAAAAATATTTAGCAGAAAAATTTGGCGTTTTGATTCGTGGTCATGTGACACAAATTGGTAATGAAGTTGCCGAAAAACTAGATTGGAATGAAGTTCCAAATAATCCATTTTTCTGTGGTGATGTAGACGCTGTTTCGCGTTTTGAAGCCTTAGTGACTTCTTTACGTGAACAAGGAACAAGCTGCGGTGCAAAGCTAGAAATTTTAGCTGAAAAAGTTCCTGTGGGTTGGGGCGAACCTGTTTTTGACCGTTTAGATGCTGACATTGCTCATGCGATGATGAGTATTAATGCTGTTAAAGGTGTTGAAATTGGTGATGGCTTTGCAGTTGCTGGACAGTTTGGTCATGAAACACGTGATGAAATGACCAGTAATGGCTTTTTAGCGAATCATGCAGGCGGTATCTTGGGTGGTATCTCAAGTGGTCAGACCATTCGAATCGCTATTGCACTAAAACCAACAGCAAGCATTACGACACTAGGTAAAACGATTAATTTAAATCGTGAAGATACAGATGTGTTGACTAAAGGTCGTCATGATCCTTGCGTAGGTGTTCGAGCAACTCCAATTGCTGAAGCAATGTTAGCAATTGTTTTGATGGATCACTTCTTACGCCATCGCGCACAAAATGCAGATGTGATTCCACCATTTGCTCCAATCGAACCATAGTCATAATTTTTGACTAAAGTAAATAAAACCCCATATTTAAATTAAATATGGGGTTTTAAATTTTTATTCCATTGAGTTTTATTAAATTTTAAATTATTTTCTTGTCTTATAATATTTATATAAATATAATATTCTGCGAATTATTTTTGAGTATATTCATCTGTAGAACTTGGCAATTAAATCTTGTTAATTTTTACTGCACCCGATATCTATATTTATCACTGAAAGTTAATTTACTTAAATTGCTTTTATATAAGTTTATTACATATTTAATTTTTTATTACTTTAAACAAAGAATTTTCAAAGTCATCATTGAAATTGGGGAAATATCAATGAATCAGTGCACATATAGAATTGGCTGTATGTCAAAGGATAGGCTATTGCCTAAAAATTTAGAGGCAATGATAAAAGTTATTCATGACTTATCTTTGTCATCTCACCTTGTGGGGAATTGGATATATAGTGAAGATAATCCTGATATACATATTATTGATTTAGATAGTGGTTATACCAATATTCTTATTCCAAAAAAAATTAAGATCGTATTAAGTAATAATCCTGAGCTTTTAAAGGGCTATCAGTATGGTTTGAAGAGACCAATAAGATATCAGGAACTTCTCAATATTTTACAAGATATTGAGAAGAATGAATATTTTAAAACAAGTCATCAAGAGCGTATAATAAATAATGAGAATATAGTGTCTAAAGATCATTTAGAGACAAAAATTCTTTACAAGCTTGTCTGTTATCCAAACTTTAAAAACATTCATGCGGAGCAGATTGTTAATGTCACTAGAGTTTGTGCCTTATTATCTATTGAGTCAAAAACAGCCCAAGAAATTAAGAGGTTTTTGAATTTATCTATTGATGAAATACAAAAAATTATAGAAATAATAAAAAAAGAAGCCTATCCAAATTATGAAACAATACATGAGAATATTGTTTCGATTTTACCATTTTCAACTGAAGCTATTTCCACAGTACCGCAAAGAATAGAACAAAATTCACTATTTTATTTTTTAATTAAATTTTGGAAGAGGTTGAAAGGCGAGCTCTAATTAAATGGAATTTTTTCTATATTAGATTATCTGAATCTAGTAATTTTCATTATATAAAAACAGGATGTTGATGTATTGAAAGTTGCTAAATTTATTAAGTTTATATAGGTCATTTTTAACAGATGGTTTAAACTTAAATAAAAGAGGTTTTGGTACGTACTGGTTCTAAATGACATTTTAGCTTTACCACGGATGGAAAAGCTAATTGTTTATTTCTAGTCATTTTAATTTTAAAAGAAGCTATAAAAGAAGTTAAGAGAGATAATAATTAGTCAAAAGTCATTTTGAATAGAAGTCTGACCTTAAGTTAAATCTACAATTTGTTCTTCGTTTACAGCAATCTTATATTGATTACGCCCATTAGTTTTTGCTTTATACAAAGCATGGTCAGCACGAGCCACAAAAGCAGAAATTGAATCGTTTAGACGAGGAATGGTGGTTGCCACTCCAACACTAATGGTGACATGTGGTGAAACATCACTGCATGGGTGCTCAATTGCAATTTTATCAATAGCATTCATTAAACGTTCAACTTGGATCAAGGCTTGCTGATTATTTGTCATTGGGAATAAGAGTAAAAATTCTTCACCGCCATAACGAGCAACTAAATCACCACTGCGTGCAGCAATAGAAGAAATAGCAATTGCGATTTCTTTTAAGCATTCATCTCCCTTTAGATGTCCTAAAGTATCGTTGTATGCTTTAAAATAGTCGATATCGACCATCATGATGGTCAGGGGCATTTCATGTCGTAAAGCACGGCGCCATTCATTATCAAGTGTTTCATCTAGATAGCGTCGATTGGCTAAACCGGTGAGTGCGTCTTGTTGTGAAAGTAAAGATAATTGCTGTGCTTGCTGCATCAGTTCAATACGATTCAGTTCAATCATGCAGTTTTGTAAATAGTTTTCTCTATGTTGACGGTCAGTTGCATAGGCAAGGGTCATTCCTAAAAAACTACTGAAGGTGTAAGTCCGGTTCAAGAAGGTCCAGTCGATCACCCCATTTAAGTAATTACTTGCCAAAATCCCAACAAGTCCACCCATCCATCCAGCAAATATGGCGGTATAAAAGCGCATACCTACCGCACCATAGATAATCACAATCGCATACATCATCGCTGCATGAAAAAGAACATTATCTTGGCCATTCTCAATTACGTTGATTAAAATAAAGGTAATTGCCACAGCTAAAGCTGAACCGACTCCTACATAATAATCAAAATACTGATTTAATTTTTTAATAAATGATAAAATCCAGGCGATAAGAATGATTATACCTACCCAAGAATAATAGCTAAACCAGGGTAAAACTTGCTCAGTTGGTAAAACTTGATATATACCAAAGCTTAAAAAAATATATAATATTAAAATAATAGGCGCTCTATAGCGGAACTCATAGGCAGCACCATTTTGGTATTGAAAACGATAAATCGTTTCAAGCTGCTTTGGAAACCATACGAAATTTAATCCTCGTGTGGTTAATAAATCTATTTGTTCCTGTCCCAATATATTGGAACCCTGCAACTTCATAATTAATGCTCACTATATTGGAAGTTGTCATAAAATGAGACTTATTTTAGTAAAGTTCCATCTAAAAATATTGATTATATAATGTGTGATTTATTCAAAATAATAATACAGTTTTTTTAAAAAAGTAATGATTTTTATCTAAGTTAAATGTGATAAAAATCACGACATTTCAACGATTAGCGTAACAATTATCTAAAGATTCACAATCCATCGAAAAAAGTTACAAATGGTCGATTAACGATTGTATCTTTATCATTTTCGGATAGACTTATACCGTGAAATACAGATGATTGCTGTCATATAAATAGGAAAATTAGCAATGACTGCTCTAAATCAATATGGAATGCATTTAGAAATTACACCGCATAATGGATGGTCACAGCAGTTCTGGGATGGCCTGCTACCAGCGAAAGAACGGGTGAGTAAACATCCGTTTTTTTCGGAAATGGCCAATGGGGGATTGAGCCTAGATAGTTTCCGTTATGCTTTACTTAATTTCTATCCATTAGTCGCGCATTTCCCGTCATATATGGCAGGGGCGTTAGGCAAAGCAACGGGGTTTTCTGAACCTGGCGTTACAGAAGCACGAGATTGGTTAATCCAGAATATTAAGGTGGAAGAGCGACACTTAAAATGGTATCGCGACTGGGCTGGAGGTTTTGGCTTAACTGTTGATGAGCTTGATCATGTACGACCGCCAGCTGCGATGAATGCGGTGAACCATTTCTTATGGAATATGAGTCATCGTGGTAATTTAGCAGAATGCCTTGCTGCAACAAATCTGGCAATTGAATGGGCAACTGGGGATTGGTCGATTCAGGTCTATAAGGGTATTCATACCTATACTGATCATCCTGAAGTAACGATTGATAAACGTTCTTTAGCTTGGTTGCGTGCGCATGCTCACTATGATGATCTTCATCCTTATGAAGCCATGGAGCTGATTAAGCGTTTATGTAATGATCGCCCCGACTGGCAGCAAAAAGCATTTCATGCCGCGGAAGAAGGGCTGCGGTATTATGAATTAGCCTTAGACGATTGTTATAAGGTACAGCTTCAAGCCTCTGCTTGATCTTATCTTGAAAAAGGGAGGATATCGTATGGATATTCTCCCTTTTATTTTATTCGAGTAGTTTTAACAATTTTGTTCGATAAGGCGTTTCTTCAGGTAATAACTCTAGCAAACGTTCTACTGCATCGACACGGTCAGGAACACGGCTTACGACTCGTAATAATTGATCAACATCTTCAATCTGATAAATCACATGACTTAAGCGAGCATCAAAACAGTCTCTCCATGCACATAAAAATGGGCTTTCCGATTTAGCTAAAAAACTCCCTCTGTAGAGTGTTAGTGTTGTCGATGTAAAGCCTAAATTTAATGCTTGCTCCGCCATTAAAAAATCACATTGAATTTCACAGTTAAGTCTGTAAGGGCGAGACTCGATCACATCGGGAATTAAGTTTCTGAGTTGAGATAGTTCTGCTTTTAAAGTGGTGGTACTTACAGGCCGATCACCATATAAAGAATAGTGAAGCTCTTCAAGATTAATACCTTCAGGGCACAGTGTCAGAATGCACAGAATCTCAATTTGACGTTGAGTTAAAGTAAGGCTGCGTTGGTTATATTGAACTTTTGGAGTTCCAAAGGCCTTAATGTATAAAATATTTTTTTGGTGAAGCTGAATTGCTTGTTTAACAATGTCAGCACAACGTTCAACAGCCAAAAGACCTAACGAGTTATGCTTCTGATATTTAGTCGATAAATTCATAATCCCATAAAACTGGCCTGTGTTTGCATCGGTAATCGGCGCTGCATAGCAGACCCAATCTCTTACACTATTCATTTGGTTTTCGTGTGAGTAAACGCAGTTAGCTGAATGAGTATTTAATGCTAAACCAATTGCATTTTGTCCTACTGCCTGAGTAGACCATTGACCGCCTTCAACAAAATGAACTTGCTCTGCCGAAGAGCGCATTGGATGACTGCTCCATGTCCAAAGTAGAGTGCCATGTGGGTCGGTTACACCAATTGCCATATCGGCATCTTCGGCAATATGCATTAAGTTTCGGTGACACTCATGAATAGAACGTCCGAATAATGAATGTTCCCATTCTTCGGTTAGGTCAAATATAGGTGCTGCTTCAAGGTCAACTGATGGCTTTTTTCCTAAATATTGAGAATGAGATGACTTTTCTGGCCGAAATAAAGACGGCTTAGTATCTATAAAAGGCGATGATAATTGTTCTGACATATCCATATCGAAATTCCTTTATCATTGAAATGGCGTATCCGTAGCCGCTCAACCGTTATAACTTTTTTATTGTGACTATTTCCTCGTTATCTCCTTACCTTAAATACTTTTATAAGTCTTGACCATTAGCCTATTGGATAAGTTTTGTTAATTACATGATCCTTAAGATAAGACATCTTTTCGACTAAAAGGCTTTGGTACTGCTTCTCCAAAATATTGTCGATCAGCAAAATAGCTTGAACGGACCATCGGTGCACTCCAGATATTTTTAAAACCTAGCCGTTTGCCATGTCGCGTATATCTTTCAAATTCTTGTAAATTTACAAATCGATGAATCGGTGCATGTGACTTTGAAGGCTGCAAGTACTGTCCAATGGTAATAAGGTCTACCTGATAATCTTTTAAGTCGTTCAGTAGGGCAAGCACTTCTGCTTCAATTTCTCCTAATCCAACCATTAAACCAGATTTGGTTTTGATATCGGGACAATATGCTTTAAAGCGTTTTAGTAGTTCCAATGAGTGTTGATAGTCTGAGCCTGGACGCATTGCTTTATATAAACGAGGAACAGTTTCAATATTGTGATTAAAAACATCGGGAGGAGATAAGCTCAAAGTCGAAAGAGCTGTCTCCAAACGACCGCGAAAATCGGGTACCAAAATTTCAATCAAAGTTTCTGGACAGCGTTTTCTGATCTCTTCAATGCACTTTACAAAATGAGCAGCGCCACCATCATGTAGATCATCACGATCTACAGAGGTAATCACTACATATTTTAAGTTTAAGTTTGCTACTGTTTCGGCCAAATGTTTAGGTTCATCTTCGTCTAGGGGTTTTGGGCGACCATGAGCGACATCACAGAATGGGCAACGTCTGGTGCAGATATCACCCATAATCATAAACGTTGCTGTACCTCCACCAAAGCATTCCGGTAAATTCGGACATGCCGCTTCTTCGCAAACGCTATGTAATTTTTGCTGACGTAAAAGGTTTTTTATACGTTTAATTTCTTCAAAATCTGTAATTTTTGCTCTAATCCACTCAGGTTTAGTTGGCAACTCTTCTGTTGGTAAAACCTTAATTGCAATACGGGCGACTTTATCAGCTCCCCGTAATTTAATACCAGTTCCCACTTGTCTTTTAAAATCCATATTAATAATTCCATTTTAAAACTTACTTAAACTCCTGCCTATTTAATTTAAAGACTAATTTAAATTTCCTTAATAAGTCACAATTAATTATAAACACAGGGTGTGGCGAGTATTATAAAATAACAAAGGTTGGTTAAAGGTTTGTTTTGCAAGCTAATGAAAATTATAAAATTTTTTTAAATTTATTTTGAGTTGTTAAGTTTTTGAATTTAATAATTTAATTGGAAATATTTTAAATAAAAACTTTTTAGTCTAATAGATCAATTATTGAATTTAAGTTTAAGTATTTATAGCGAATTAGTATTTTCGCTTGAAACTTGGTTGATTTTTAAAATCAAGATAATAAAGGAAAAGGATATGCAATTAACGGAAGAGCAATTACTCGCAGCATATAAAAGCATGCGTGATATTCGTGAATTTGAAGATCGACTTCACGAAGAAAATACCAATGGTGATATTCCCGGCTTTATTCACTTATATAGTGGTGAAGAGGCTGTAGCAGTCGGTATTTGTGAGAATTTAACGGATAAAGATTACATCACTTCAACCCATCGTGGCCATGGACACTGTATTGCAAAAGGCTGTGACATTCACGGCATGATGCTGGAAATTTTCGGTAAAGATGATGGGCTGTGCCGAGGAAAAGGCGGCTCTATGCATATTGCCGATTTAGACAAAGGCATGCTTGGCGCCAACGGGATTGTGGGTGGTGGACCTCCTTTGGCAATTGGTGCAGCGCTAACAGCTAAAACCTTAAAGACAGGCGGTGTCGGGCTTTCTTTTACAGGTGATGGCGGTTCAAATCAGGGGCTTACCTTTGAAGCGATGAACATGGCTGTCGTACTTAAACTTCCTGTGATTTTTGTCTTTGAGAACAATGGGTTTGGTGAGGGTACAGGTCATGACTACGCGGTAGGAAGTAAAGACATTGCAGGGCGTGCGGCAGGTTTTGGTTTGCCAGCAGTTAAAGTCGATGGTACTGATTTCTTTGCTGTATATGAAGCGGCTCAAACTGCCATTGAACGTGCACGCCGTGGTGAGGGGCCAAGTGTTATTGAAACCATTACTAACCGTTTTTATGGACATTTTGAAGGTGACCCAGGGCTCATTCGTTCTAAAGAAGAAGTCGACTTTGTTAAAGAAAATAAAGACCCTTTGAAAATTTTCCGAGAAAAAGTTAAAGGCAAAATTGATGAAGCTAAATTAGACGAGATTGATGCAGTGTCTAAGGCAAACGTTGATGATGCAGTTGCTAAAGCTCGTGCTGCGGCATATCCAAAACCAGAACAACTCCTTACCGACGTCTATGTCTCTTACTAAAGGAATAGTAAAGATGCCAAATAAAAGTTTTCGTAATGCGATTAAAGAAGCCATTGAATCAGAAATGCGCCGTGACCCAACTGTTTTTGTTGTTGGGGAAGATGTGCGCGGTGGACATGGCGGTAAAAATACCGAAGATAACCAGCTTGAAGGTTTCGGTGGTGTGCTCGGTGTAACTAAAGGTTTGTGGACAGAGTTTGGTTCGGAACGTGTTATTGATACACCAATTACTGAATCTGCAATTATTGGTATGGCGGCTGGCGCTGCTGCAACTGGTTTACGTCCTGTTGCCGATCTAATGTTTATGGATTTCTATGGTGTGTGTCATGACATGCTCTATAACCAAGCCGCTAAATTCCGTTACATGTTCGGTGGAAAAGCAAAAGCACCAATGGTGGTACGCGGTATGATTGGTGCTGGTTTTTCGGCAGCAGCTCAGCATTCTCAGTCACCATATAACGTATTTGCTGCGGTTCCAGGCTTAAAAGTTGTGGTTCCATCTAGCCCATATGATGTGAAAGGACTTTTAATTCAAGCAATTCGAGATGACGATCCTGTCGTGTTCTGTGAGCACAAAATGCTCTATGACATTAAAGGTGACGTTCCTGATGAAACCTATACCATTCCTTTTGGGGTAGCAAATTACACCCGTGAAGGTACAGACGTGACCATTATTGCTTTAGGTTTGATGGTACACCGCGCTAATGAAGTAGCAGATAAGCTAGCAAAAGATGGTATTTCGGTTGAAGTAGTAGACCCTCGAACAATTTCGCCTCTTGATGAAGAAGGAATTTTAGAGTCCGTAGCATCGACAGGGCGTGTTGTGATTGTGGATGAGTCAGCGGCACGCTGTGGTTTTGGTCATGATGTTGCTGCATTGGTTGCACAGAAAGGTTTCCATTATTTGAAAGCACCTGTTGAACTCGTAACGCCACCACATACGCCTGTTCCATTCTCTCCAGTTTTAGAAAAAGAATGGATTCCAAGTGTAGAGCGTATTGAGCAAGCTGTACGAAAAACATTGGAGGCTTAGGATGAGCGAAATTAAAACGCTGGAGATCCCGAAATGGGGATTATCCATGGAAGAAGGCACGATTGCCCAATGGTTAATTAAAGAGGGTGATAGCTTTAATAAAGGCGATGAAATTTGTGAAATTGAAACCACAAAAATCGTCAATGTATTAGAAGCACCTTTTGCGGGAACACTGCGTAAAATCTTAGCAAAAGACGGTGATACTTTACCTGTAGGCGGTCTTATTGCTGTGTGTGCTGAAAGCCAAGTTTCTGATGCAGAAATTGAGAAGTTTATTGCATCACTAGGTGGTTCAGCAGCTAAAGCACCTGAAACATCTTCAGAACAAAGTAAAGCGGAAACATCTGCACCTGCTGTTGTTGAAAAAAATGCTCAATCTCAGTCTATTGCTGCAAGTACTTCAGCTCCAGTAAAAGCAGCTAAAGGTGATTACGCTGTACCCGAGTCGTTACAAGGCTATCAAGCATCTAATGAGCTTTTTGCAACCCCGCATGCATTAAAGCTTGCAGAAAAGCACAATGTGAACTTAGCAAAAGTCACAGGTTCTGGTCGTGAAGGACGTATTAGTGTTCAAGACATCCAGAAAGCTGTACAAACTGCTGGAGGTCAGTGGTCTGATGTTAAGCAGCAACATCAAGCTAAAGTAGTTAAATCTACGGCTGATGATAGTCGAGTTTCAGCGACACCTGTAGCACGCCGTTTAGCAAAACAATGGGGTATTAATCTCAATGATTGCCGTGTTTCAGGTACCAGAGGCCGCGTTTGCAAAGAAGATGTTGAAGCGGTTTACAACCGTAATAACCCAACGGTGGGAAGTGAACATTCTACTCAGTGTGCTGTTGCTCAACCACAATCGACAATTACGACTGTCGCAATGAATGGTATGCGTAAAGCGATTGCTTCACGCTTGCAAGCGGCAAAACGTAATGCGCCACATTTCCGTCTTGTAGTCGATCTAAACGTGGAAGCACTTCAAAATTTACGTAAGCAGATTAATGAGAGTGTTCCACATGTGAAACTTTCTATTAATGACATGCTCATTAAAGCAGCTGCTGCTGCACTGATTAAAGTACCTGAGGTAAACGTTCAATTTGATGAGGCGACTCAATCAATTTTACAGTTCTCTCAAGCAGATATTTCGGTGGCCGTAGCGATTCCAAACGGTTTAATCACACCAATCGTGAAAGCCGCTAATCAGAAGTCTTTAGCACAGATTTCCGATGACATGCGTGATTTGGCAACGCGTGCCAAGACTGGCAAGTTACAACCTGATGAATTTCAGGGAGGCAGCTTTAGCATTTCAAATTTAGGAATGCTAGGCGTTAAACAGTTCGATGCCATCATTAATCCACCACAAGGCGCAATTATGGCATTGGGTGCTTCAGAACCACGTGCTGTCGTTGAAAGTGGAAATGTTGTGGTTCGTGAGATTGTCACAGCGACATTGTCATGTGATCACCGAGTCATTGACGGTGCTGTAGGTGCAAAGTTCTTGGCCAGCTTTAAGCAGTTTGTTGAAAACCCTGCTTTAATTTTGGTGTAGGAGAACCCGCATGTCAGAAACTCAATTCGATTTGATTGTGATTGGTGCGGGACCGGGTGGATATGTGGCTGCAATTCGTGCAGCCCAGCTCGGGCTAAAAACCGCAATTGTAGAAGAACAACATTTGGGCGGAATATGCCTGAATTGGGGGTGTATTCCAACTAAAGCTTTACTTGCAGGGGCAGAACTTGCAACTCAATTTAAAAATGCTGCGCAGTTTGGCTTTCAGGTATCTCAACTCGATTTTGATATTCAAAAGCTTGTCCAACATAGCCGACAAGTTTCGGCACAGTTAGTACAAGGCATTGATTACTTGCTTAAAAAGAATCTGGTGACTGTTTTTAATGGTCGTGCCGAAGTTACGGCTAAAGAAAAAATTGAAGTGACCGATGCTCAAGGTAAAAGTCAGGCTTTAAGTGCACCATATATTATTTTGGCAACCGGTGCTAAGGCTCGACATATTTCTCAGCTTCCTGTCGATGGAACTTATGTCTGGAGTTATAAAGAAGCGCTTATTCCAGAAGAACTGCCAAAAAGCTTACTCGTCGTTGGTTCGGGTGCAATTGGTAGTGAGTTTGCCAGCCTTTATCAAGACTTGGGATGTCAGGTCACGCTTATTGATTTAGCCAAGCAGATTTTACCAACCGAAGATGCAGAAGTTGCTCAATTTGTCAGAAAACAGTTTGAACAAAAAGGAATGAAAGTCTTAACGGATGCTGTTGTTCAAAGTATTCAAATTGAAAATGGGCAAGTTCACTGTGTAATTGAAACAGCAAATGATGTTCAAACAGTCGTTTTTGACCGTGTGCTTTCGGCAATTGGTGTACAGCCTAATATTGCAGGACTAGGACTGGAACGTTTAGATGTAGAACTGAATCCACAAGGTTTTGTGGCAATTGATGACTATTGTAAAACCAATGTGGCTGGTCTCTACGCCATTGGTGATGTTGCTGGAGCACCGTGTCTTGCCCATAAAGCAAGCCATGAAGCCGTGATATGTGTTGAAAAAATTGCTGGCGTGGCAAACGTGCATTCACTCGACCGTAGCCAAATTCCGGGTTGCATTTTTACTCATCCACAAGTGGCTAGCATTGGTCTGACTGAAAGTGCAGCAAAAGCGCAGAACCTACCTGTCCGAATCGGCAAGTTTTCTTTAACTGCGAATGGCAAAGCTTTAGCAATTGGAGATGCGTCAGGTTTCGTTAAAACTGTCATACATGCAGAAACGGGTGAGCTACTTGGTGCACACATGGTGGGCCATGAAGTGACCGAGCACATTCAAGGTTTCGCAATTGCTAAATATCTAGAAGCAACTGATGAAAGTCTAGCTCAAGTAATTTTCCCACATCCAACATTATCAGAAGCCATGCATGAATCCATTTTGGCTTCAATGCAACGAGCGATTCATATGTAGAAATTCTGCATTTACAGGAGTTGAAAAATGGTTAAGGGATTAAAAGATAAAGTCGCTTTAGTGACGGGAGCAGCTCAAGGCATTGGCCGTGGGATTGCCCTGCGCTTGGCGCAAGAGGGTCTGCACATTGCATTGGTCGATATGAAACAAGATCGACTCAATGCTGTACAGCAAGAGATTCAAGCTTTAGGCGTAAATGCCAGTACGTTTATTGCCGATGTCAGTGACCGCGAACAAGTGTATGCCGCTATAAATCATGCTGAGCAGACACTTGGTGGCTTTGACATCATGATTAATAATGCTGGAATTGCTCAGGTTCAGGCTATTGCAGATACGACACCAGATGAATTTCACAAAATCGTTGATATCAATATTGGCGGTGTACTGTGGGGCATACAGGCTGCTGCTGCAAAATTTAAGCAACGCCAACATAAAGGTAAAATCATTAATGCTTGTTCAATTGCAGGCCATGATGGGTTTGCTTTGCTGGGTGTTTATTCGGCAACCAAGTTTGCAGTGCGTGCGCTTACACAAGCCGCAGCAAAAGAATACGCAAGTCACGGTATTACGGTAAACGGATATTGTCCCGGAATTGTTGGAACCGACATGTGGGTTGAAATTGATAAACAGTTTGCTGAAATTACCGGTGCGGCTATAGGTGAGACCTATAAAAAATATGTAGAAGGCATTGCTTTAGGTAGAGCCCAAACACCAGAGGATGTCGCTGCATTAGTTGCTTTTCTAGCAAGTGAAGATTCAGATTACATTACGGGTCAATCGATTTTAACGGACGGCGGAATTGTCTATCGTTAAAACAACATCCTGATTTGAGGGAGATAATAATGAAAGCAGCGCGTTTTTATGACAGAGGCGATATCCGTATTGAAGATATCCCAGAACCAGAAGTCACTCCCGGCACTGTAGGCATTAAGGTTGCTTGGTGTGGAATTTGTGGTACAGATTTGCATGAATTTATGGAAGGACCGATTTTTATTCCACCGTGTGGACATCCTCATCCTATTTCAGGCGAATCTGCGCCAATCACCATGGGACATGAGTTTTCAGGTGTCGTCTATGCCGTAGGTGAAGGTGTTGATGATATTGAAGTCGGTCAACATGTGGTCGTAGAGCCTTATATTGTGGCCGATGATGTTCCGACTGGGCCGGGAGATAATTATCATCTTTCCAAAAACATGAATTTTATTGGTTTAGGTGGTCGTGGCGGAGGTCTATCGGAAAAAATTGCGGTTAAACGCCGTTGGGTACATCCAATCTCTAATAAAATTCCACTTGATCAAGCTGCATTGATTGAACCGTTATCGGTTGGTCATCATGCTTATGTCCGCAGTGGTGCGAAGGCTGGTGATATTGCTCTGGTTGGTGGTGCAGGGCCAATTGGTTTATTACTTTCGGCAATTTTAAAAGCGAAAGGGCTTAAAGTCATCATTACCGAGTTGAGTGCAAAGCGTAAGGAAAAAGCCAAAGAGTCGGGAGTTGCAGATTATATTTTAGACCCATCAGAAGTTGATGTCGTTTCTGAGGTCATGAAAATCACCAATGGTGGTGGCGTCGATGTTGCATTTGAATGTAGTAGCGTTAACAAAGTTCTAGATACTTTGGTTGCGGCAGTGAAACCAACAGGCGTGATAGTGATTGTTTCGATCTGGAGCCATCCAGCATCAATTAATGTGCATAGTGTGGTGATGAAAGAGTTGGATGTACGAGGTACAATTGCCTACGTCAATGACCATCAGGAAACCATTAAGCTGGTTGAAGAAGGTAAAATAAATCTGGAACCTTTTATTACCCAGCGTATTCAACTTGATGATTTGATTTCCCAAGGTTTTGAAACCTTAATTCATAACAATGAGTCCGCCGTTAAGATTATCGTACAGCCATAAATAAACCTTAAATCTAAAAAGAGCGATAATTCGCTCTTTTTTATTGGTTGAATAAAGTAGGTTATTATCTTTAGCTTCTTAGAAAGTTTCATTGCAACAAACTGCTATAGAAGAGGTTATTCGTGATGAGATTTTAAGTCTTAATAAACCGACACAAAAAGAATTAGCATTGGTCAAGTTCAAGCACGACGAAGTATTGTCGGTGCTGAAGAAAGAATGGCAATTGCTAAAGTTAATATGAGGAAGAAAAAGGCAGTTGCATTTGCAAGGAAACTTGCCATTATTGAGGCTGATGAAGAATAGTCTGAAGACGACTTTAACGATTAATTTGTAAAATTATAGACTTTTTTCGAAGTTATTAGCAGGCGCTTACTATAATGTAGAGAACACTAACACTTTAGGAGAATGTTCACTATGTCATCTAATTTATCAGTTCAAGATATTATTAATCAGATTAATGATCAAATTATTAATGATGCTAGGGTTGGTAATAGATTGAGCAGCTTAACTTATCAAAAACAAGCAGTTGATATCTCAAAGTTAGAAGAAGCAAAAATTGTAATTGAAGAATTAGGGTATCAAGTGAAAATTATTACAGATAACCCAACTGTAAACACAATTCAAGTTCACTTCTAAAGTTGAGAAACTTACTAATATTTTATATTTTTAGAGTTACCTAAATGCCCTATATCAGTACGGGGCATTTTTTATGGCTATTAAAGAAAGCGGCATCGAGTACAACTACACCAGAACCTGATGAAAAGCTGCCTAAACAATTACCATGGCGATAAAAGGGGTAGCAACACCAAAAGATTGCCTAACTAAAGTTTAAACGAGCTTATGTTTTTGTCTATATCGCCAAAGCGTAGTACGGCTAATTCCAAAAATATTGGCAACCATATTCAGGTTGTGATTATATTTTTCTAAAGCTGCTTGCACATTTTCAGGACTAAGCTCTGTATTTGCTTCGGGTAATTTAACGTAATCATCCGCATTTAATAGTTCATTCGGTAAGTCTTCGACTTCAATTTCATCTTTACCATTTGCCATGGTTAAAGCATAAAGCAATGTGTTTTTAAGCTCACGAACATTCCCTGGCCAATCATAGTTAAGCAAAACTTGCATGGCTTTTTGATTGACTTGATGAGGCATTGTGTCGAGTTGTGTTGAGCTTTCTTTTAAAATCTGATCGACAATGAGTGGAATATCGACTTTACGTTCTCTAAGAGGCGGTATAAAAATTGGAATCACGCGTAAACGATAGAGTAGATCGTGGCGGAAACGCCCAGCCTTAGCTTCCTCACGTAAAGCTTTGTGCGTTGCTGTAATAATGCGCACATTGGCCTGAATAGGTTTTTCACCACCGACCGGTGTAAATTCACCTGTCTCTAGTATCCGTAATAATTTAGCTTGTAGCTCTAAAGGGATCTCGGCAATTTCATCAAGAAAAAGGGTTCCGCCCGCGGCACGTTCAAACACGCCTTTATGATCGCGAATTGCTCCAGTAAAAGCGCCTTTAACATGCCCAAATAGTTCGCTTTCTAGAATATTGGCATTTAGAGCAGCGCAGTTAATGGCAACAAAGATCTTATTTTTACGTTGGCTATAATCATGAATAGCCTTTGCCACCAGTTCTTTACCACTACCAGATTCGCCTCGGACGAGCACTGGAAACTCAGTAATTGCCACTCTTTGAATAATTGAAAACATGCGGGCCATTTCTGGTGAGCAACTATTAAAAACCTTGGCCAAGTCTTGTAATTGCTCTGTTAATTGCACTTGATCAGCAATATCATCTTCTGTGCCAACTGGCTGTAAAATATGTAGCTTCCCAATAAAATGGTTTTCGCTAATATAAATGTCATGCTCTTGATAGATAAATCGCTTTTTAATTTTATGCGTATTGATTTCAAGATATTGGTTGTGATGATCTTGAACCAGAGCTGCCATACTCTCGACAGAAATATCATCTGTATTAAATTTATAGTGAATTGCTTGAGTCGTTATATCTGCTAAAAACAGACTAGCACTTGGGAATAAAGCCTTTAATTGCTCAAATAGAATAAAAAAATCCTGTTCTGACTCAAAATTTAATTTTGCCATTGTTTGTGTTTCACCATTGTTTCATTGAAACATACTAAAGTTGCATAGAAACATCAAGTAGCGATTATTTCCCCGACTTAAATGTAGTCATTAATTTAATTTTTTGATTTTTATACTTATTATTTAATTTTAAATAATTGGCATCTTATTTGCAAAATATAAAAAAGAAATAAGTTATTGGGAATATAAACCATGTTCTTTAAGCAGTTTTTTGAGCAGGAAAGTTCGACTTATACATATATGCTTGGGTGTGAAGAAACATTAGAGGCTGTTTTAATTGACCCAGTCGCATCAGATATAGAGATTTATGCAGAAGAATTAGAGCAGCATCAATTTACACTCATCTATACCTTAGACACACATGTTCATGCGGACCATATTACGGCTGCGAATTTGCTGCGTGAACGCTTTCATTGCAAATCAGTTTTACATCGAAATTCAGGTGTAAATTGCGGAGATATTTTAATCACAGATGGTTGCACGCTTAAATTGGGCAACCTTAGTATTGAAGCGCGCTATACACCAGGTCATACCAATGCTTGTACGAGTTATCTAGTTGGAAACATGGTTTTCACTGGGGATGCATTGTTAATTGATGGTTGTGGTCGAACTGACTTCCAAGAGGGCAATGCTGGAACGCTCTATGACAGTATTCATAAACAACTTTTCAGTTTGCCGGACGATACAATTGTTTATCCGGGACATGATTACAAAGGTCGCCTATCTTCGACTATTGCTAATGAACGTTTATATAACTCACGTTTAGGCCAAAAACGCTCCCGTGAAGATTTTATTAAATTAATGAATGATTTAAATCTGCCATATCCAAAACAGATCGATAAAGCATTACCAGCTAATCAAGCCTGTGGCTCAACTTCGCAATCTTAAGGTGGCAATATGGAACTCAAACGAATTAATCAAGATTTTTATGTTGCTGGTCAAATCACTGCCGATGAAGTCGCAAAAATTGCAGATCAGGGGATAAAAACTCTGATCTGTAACCGCCCAGATGGAGAAGGTCCGGATCAGCCGAATGTGATTGAAATTGAAGAAGTAGCTCAGCGACATGGCCTAAATGTAATTTATCAGCCTGTTACGAGTGGCAAAATTACCGATCAACAAGTTACAGAGTTTAAGCAGTTTTACCACAATACTCAGAAACCTGTTTTAGCGTATTGCCGCTCTGGCATGCGTGCCATCAGTTTGTGGGCTTTAGCGGAAGTTGCCCCAAAAGATGCAGCCCTTTTAGTCGAAACAGGTAACAAACTTGGTTTTAACTTGAAAGGCTTAGTGCCACGTATTTTAAAACGTGATCATGAACCAGCAACGATTCCTTGCTATAGCGTTGTGATTGTGGGTGCTGGTGCAGCTGGAATTTCTGTAGCGTCTAGTCTCTTATGCCGTGAACCGAACTTAGATATTGTTATTATTGATCCGGCAGATACGCATTATTATCAACCCGGCTGGACCATGGTAGGGGCTGGAATTTTTAAGCCACAAGTAACAGCACGCTCAATGGCAAGTGTAATTCCATCCAAAGTTAAATGGATGAAAGCTGCTGTTGCCGGATTCGACCCTGAGCATAATCAGGTTATTTTGGAAGGATGCCAACCGATTCAATATAAAGCGTTGGTCGTATGCCCCGGTTTAAAACTGAATTGGCATGGGATTGAAGGTTTAGTCGAAACCCTTGGTAAAAATGGGGTGACCTCTAACTATCGCTATGACTTGGCACCTTATACATGGCAACTCGTACAACAGCTAAACGGTGGAAAGGCAATCTTTACCCAGCCACCTATGCCGATTAAATGTGCTGGTGCTCCTCAAAAAGCAATGTACCTTTCAGCCGACTATTGGTTAAAGCAAGGCAAACTTAAAGATATTTCTATCCATTTTTATAACAGCGGCGGTGTTTTATTTGGTGTGAAGGAATATGTACCTGCACTGATGCAATATGTCGAAAAATATGGTTCTGAACTGCACTTTAACCATCAACTTGTCAAAGTAGATGGACCAGCAAAAAAAGCATGGTTTAAGGTAGTGAACGATGAAAATGCGGAACTGGTCGAAACCGATTTTGATATGTTGCATGTTGTTCCACCGCAACAAGCGCCTGATTTCATTCGTGCAAGTACTCTCACAGATGAAGCTGGATGGGTGAACGTTAACCCGCAAACCTTACAACACATCGAACATGCCAATATTTTTGCTCTAGGTGATGTGATGAATGCACCTAATGCCAAAACTGCTGCTGCGGCACGGGCACAAGCTCCAATTGTCGCTGTGAATATTCTTGCGAAATTAAAAGGTGAGCAGAACTTTTGTGAATATAACGGCTATGGCTCGTGTCCACTGACTGTAGAGCGTGGAAAAATCGTTCTGGCTGAGTTTGGCTACGGTGGCAAATTACTTCCAAGTTTTCCCAAATGGGTGATTGATGGGCAGCAACCATCTCGCTTGGCATGGTTACTTAAAGAGCAAATTTTGCCACCGATTTATTGGCAAGGCATGCTCAAAGGCCGCGAATGGATGGTCAAACCTGAGCGAGGATAAGTAAAGCAACGCTTTACCCTGAGAAGCGATTGAAGCTTCGCGAGAAGACGAAAGCTGTGCTTGAGCGGAAGAGGTTAAGCAAAGCAACGCTTTGTACGAGCGCAAGACGAGAGCTGTTCTCGAGTGGAAGAGGTTAAACAAAGCAATGCTTTGTACGAGCGCAAGACGAGAACTATGTTCGAGTTAAGAGGATAAGTAAAGCAACGCTTTACCCTGAGAAGCGATTAAAGCTTCGAAAGAAGGCGAGAACTAGGTTCGAGTAAATACAGCAGTTCATTGCAAATGAAAAACATGAAATTTTAGGCTTCTGATATGTTATTACTTGTCGTTGAAGGCATCGTGATTGGCTTTTTACTTGGTCTTACTGGTGCAGGTGGCGGTATTCTTGCTGTACCCGCGCTAATGACCAGTCAAGGCTGGAGCGTGGCTCAAGCTGCACCGATTGGGTTGTTGGCGGTTGCGCTATCTACCCTCATTGGAACCATTGAAGGCTTATTTAAAAAGATGGTTCGTTATCGTGCTGCAATCTGGATTGCCATTATTGGCGCACCTATGGCACATATCGGAATTTTAATAGCCAACACCATTTCTCCTGTTTGGCTCATGCTCATGTTTAGCTTAGTTATGTTTACAGTGGGCTATCGACTCATCAGTAACCGAGTTTCGGATTTCCACAACCCGCCGTGTCAGGTCAACCCAAGTACGGGGCGCTTTATCTGGAATTTTAAAACGGGAAGCGTTCTTGCGAGCATCGGGATTATTGCTGGGCTTTTAACGGGAATGCTAGGAGTCGGTGGTGGCTTTGTAATTGTGCCAGCTCTTAGAAAAGTCACTAATCTCGACATGCATAGTATTGTTGCAACATCACTCATGATTATTTTTCTCATTAGTGGCATAAGTATTGTGATGCATATTGCAGAGGGTTTTCACTATCCAGTAGCCATTACCAGTGCGTTTGCACTCGCATGTGCATTCGGTATGTTATTAGGGCGCAGAGCCATTCGTTTTATTCCGGCTGCAATTGTACAAAAAGTCTTTGCTTTAATGGTTTTTGCTGTCGCAATTTATATGGTAGTTAAGATTGTTAATCTCACAAATATCTAAGTGATATAGTATTTTAACTTACCTTTATAAATACAAAGTTTCCAAATGAAGCCTTAACATTAACTTTGGAAATTTTTTATTTAAACCCTTTAAGTTTTTTGAGAAAGCGATATGAAGCGAGTCAACGTGGCAATTTGTGGTTTTGGACGGATTGGGCAACAAATTGCAGAGCTTCTTTTAAATCGATCTGAATACTATAAACAAAAATATCAAATTGATACCCGTTTAGTAGGTATCTGCAACTCATCATCAGGCTTAATCGACCAAGACGGTTTGCAAGCTGCCAAATGGCTAGATAAAACTCAATATCAAGCAGGTCTAACTGAGCAAAAGTTTTTAGAACAGGTACAAGCGGATGTCATTATTGAGACTGGGCCAAGTGATTATGTGACAGGAAGCAAAGGCCTGTTTTATTTAAATTATGCTTTAACACATAACATGAATGCGATAGCAGTATCTAAAGGTGCCTTAGTCGTAGAAGGTAAAAAAATAATTAACTTGGCGCATCAACACAATAAAAAATTATTTTTTAGCGGCGCGACAGCTGCGGCTTTACCGACAGTTGATTTGTTTGAATATAACTTAGCAGGCTGTCAGATTTTAGAAATAGAAGGTGTTTTTACTGGAACCACAAATTTTATTTTAAATGATATGTTGCAAAATGAATGTGCATTTGCAGAATCTCTTCAAAAAGCCCAAGCAAAAGGTATTGCCGAACCTAATAGTTCTTTTGATGTAGATGGGTGGGATACGGCTGCTAAAATTACGATATTGGCAAATACCGTTTTGGGAGCTGATATAAAAATTCAAGATATTCCAAGACAAGGAATCAGCCATGTTACTGCCGATCATATTCGTGATTGGAAAAAAGAAGATCTAATTCCTCGTCTGGTCGGTTTTATTCATATTGAAAATCAGCAAATTCAAACAGGGGTTGAATTACGTTTAGTTCCAGCAAATCATCCTTTTGCCCATCTTCAAGGTTCAAATAAATGCATTCGGGTGTTAACTCAAGAAATGGGTGAATTTGTGGTTAGTGGAGGAGCATCTGCACCTTTAGCTACAGCAGCTGCGGCTTTAAAAGATTTCGAGTTGATGCTAAAAATGGGCTGCTAAAATTAATTATGACTTATAAAAAAGCAGGCTTAGGCCTGCTTCTCACAACTTTTTTGAGTATTAAATAACTTTTTTCCAATTTCAAACTTACTAAACATTAGGTAGTTACCGAGTAAGATCAATAAAATTCCGAATAGAGCGTTTAGGGTCCATAAATATCCTTCAAAGAAAGTAGAAACTGTTAAAGCAACTAAAGGGAAGAGTAACGTGCTATATGCTGCTTTGGCTGCACCAATACGTCCAACCAGAGAAAAATAAGCAGAGAACCCAATAACAGTACCAAATATAGCCAAGTAAAGTACCGAGCTTAAAAATGGGAAATTCATTGGAGGCATTAAATCTTGGCCAGTAAATAACGCTAGACTTAACATCACCAATGCACCATAGGTCATGGCATAACAATTGGTTGAAAAAATATTTAAACCACGCTTCTGGTGTCTAACACTAATCATATTTCCTAAAGAAAAACCGTAAGTGCCTATTGCACACAAGCCAATACCCATTAATAACTGTGCATTAAACTGACTACTGATGAGGTCATGCCAAAATAGCAAGACTATACCCATTAGGCCTAAAAGTGCAGCTGGGGCAAAATTTGGGGAAGGTTTTTGCTTAAAAAAGATAAGGGCATTAATGGCATTAAAGAAAACAGCCATTGAAAAGATGACAGACTCTAAACCGCTATTTACATATTTAACAGCGGTATAAAAACAAATAAAGTTTAGGCCGAAAACACAAAGGCCTTGCAGCATACAGAACAAGTGATCTTTTAAAGCAATTCGCTGTAATTTTCCTGAAAATAGTAAAACAACCCAAAGTAATAAGGCTGAAATGGCAAAACGCCATAAAATTGCGACGACAGGTGTTGCATAGTGACTTTGAATGGCAATTCCAATCCATGTTGTTCCCCAAATCAACACCACCGCAACATAGAGTAAAATATTCATAAGTTCATCCTCGATTACCAAACTTAAGTATCTAGGAATGCTTAATTTTTCACGTATATATTCTTGTGTAGTACATGCAAGATCTTGCGTTTTTTATATGTCAGAACTAGCTCAATTTTGCTGAATATGGTTAACTTAAGCTCAATGATATTCATTTTAATTTTGCATGGCCTATCAAACTTTAGAACAGCTACAGCAATCTAAAGCCAAGCTTCACGAAACTGTGGTGCTTGATGAAAATATGCAACTTGCATTTTGGTCTAATGAGCAAGATCGGGTAAGTGTCTGTAGCGATCACCATACTTTAAGTCTCTATATTCAAGATGGCTATGAAAGCTATCAAAAAACCCCAGTGGGCTGGAAAAATGGCGGTGGGCCGGGTCGTTTTTGTTTATTACCTGAACATCAGGAGTCGACTTGGGATATACGAGGTGGTCTTAAATTTGTTCATTTGTATTATACCGACCAACATTTGCGTGATGTTGCTGAAAAAATATGGGACAAAGAGCCTAATCAAATTGAACTAAACGAAGTTGTCTTTAATGACGACGAACGGATTCGAGCGTTATATCAGTTTTTCTTGTTAGATTGTGATTGGAAAGATTCATCAAACCATTTACAAATGAGTACCACTGCCAGTTTATTGCTAAATCATTTAATTCGAAGATATAGCAATGTTAAATGGCAACAGCCTGCTATTAAAGGCGGGCTTGCGCCTCATAAGCTCAAATATATTCAAGAATGGATTGAAGGGCATCTCGATCAAGCTCTGACTTTGTCAGATTTGGCAAATGTTGTGAATTTAAGCGAATACCATTTTGCCCATATGTTTAAACAATCCATGAATATGGCACCTCACCAATATGTCATGCAAAGACGTTTAATCAAGGCAAAAGGACTAATTCAGTCTTCACACTTTTCTTTACAAGACATTGCATTGGTATGTGGCTTTAGTTCAGCAAGCCATTTGAGCCATCGTTTTAAACAGTTTTATGGCATGAGTCCTTCACAGTTGCGTTAAAGGACTCATGGTTAATTTTCTATAAAAGATAAACCAACAAGCCAATAAGAGCAGATGTAAAAATTACGTATAACACATTAATTTCAAAACGGAACAAGGCAATAAATGCTGCAATGGTAATTAAAGCCGCAACAACATCAAAGTGACCAGAAAAACCTTGTGGCCACAAAACATGGTAGCTAAAAAATAGTGCCAGATTTAAAATCACACCGACCACAGCAGCTGTTATTGCTGTTAAAGGGGCAGTAAACTTAATTTCATTATGTGTAGATTCAATGATGGGCGCGCCAGCAAAAATAAATAAAAATGAAAAAAGAAAGGTAAACCAAGTCACAATGACAGCACCGAGTGCTCCAGCAAAAAATAGATGTTCTGGACCAAGTAGTGCATGATTCACACCTCCCAAAAAACCAACAAAAGCAACAACCATAATCAGTGGACCCGGTGTGGTTTCACCTAAAGCGAGTCCATCAATCATTTGAGTAGGTGAAAGCCACCCAAAGCTATTAACTGCACCTTGATAAACATAGGGTAAAACGGCGTATGCACCACCAAAAGTAAGCAAGGCTGCTTTAGTAAAAAACCATGCCATTTGAGTATAAGAGTGGTGCCATCCAAAATATGAACCTAAAGCTAAGATGGGTAATAACCATAAGCCGATGGCAATTAAAACGAGTTTTAGTAAGCCTAACCAGTGAAATTTAGCATGCTCTGGTGTGGGTGTATCATCATCAATAAATGCTCGACCATAATCTTTTTGACTGGTTTTATGACTAGCCGATGAAGAAAAAAGTTCTGGGTACTTTTTACTCGCTAAATAGCCGGCAATACCTGCAGATAAAACAATAAGAGGGAAAGGAAGTTTTAAAACAAAAATGGCAAAGAAAGCAGCAATTGCAACGCCCCATAAAAACTTATTTTTAAGTGAGCGACTACCTATACGGTAAGTTGCATGGAAAACAATTGCGGTTACGGCAGGTTTAATCCCATAAAAAATTCCCGCAATAACCGGAACATCTCCAAATTTTATATAAACCCAAGACAGTCCAATTAAAATAAATAAGGAGGGTAATACAAATAAAATACCTGCGACTAGCCCACCAGCCGTTCTGTGCATAAGCCAACCAATATAAGTCGCCAATTGCTGTGCTTCAGGACCGGGTAATAACATGCAGTAGTTAAGCGCGTGTAAAAATCTTTTTTCAGAAATCCAGCGCTTTTGTTCAACCAGTTCTTGATGCATGACTGCGATTTGTCCAGCCGGCCCTCCAAAACTAATAAAACCTAACTTCAACCAAAATAAAAAAGCTTGCCAGAAACTGACATTTTTTACTGGCCCATCTGTGATGTTTTGTTCTTTTTCTTGCATATCCATCTCTTAAAAATAGAACTTAATTTATAAAAATATCTGCTTTAGAAAGGCCAAATTATTTTTAACAGCATAGCAAAGCCAGATGTACTTTTGATGATAATTTTTTCAATCTTACGTTTTTGTATATATCAATACTTTGAAATTAATAGAAATTATTTTTTAAACTAAAGTTATCGCTTTAAATTATTTCCAATGAGGAAACATTTTAAACATTATTTGCTCAAGTTGTTATAACAGGTTGCAAGTCGTGAGCCAGCTACCCCAAGATCAAAAAAATCATAAGCCTCTTTACGATCAATTAAGGGAACTCATTCTCAATAAAATCGTAAATGGTGAATATGCTGTTCTTAGCCAAATTCCATCTGAAAATGTGTTTGCTGAACAGTTCGGTGTGAGTCGAATTACAGTTCGCCAAGCGCTCAATCAATTACAGTTGGAAGGTTATATTTTTAAAGTTCCGGGTAAAGGAACTTTTGTAAGTAAGCCAAAAACCTTCCAGAACATTTCAAATTTACAAGGCTTTGCTGAAGCAATGTCATCTGCTGGTCACGAAATTTTAAACCGTGTCATCTCGGCCGAGCTTAAGCAGATCCCGATGTATGTTGTACCGAAATTAAAGTTACCTGTTAAAGCCAATGTGTATGAGATTCAACGTGTTCGCTTACTAAACCGTCAGCCTGTTTCTTATGAGTTGACCTATTTACCAGAACATATTGGTTTGAAACTCAAAGAGAAAGCGATTGATTTACGTACTACCGATATTTTTAAAGCCCTAGAAGAAGAGTGTGACATCCCTTTGGGACATGCGGATTTAAGCATTGATGCAACCGTAGCAGATGAAGAATTATCGGCTTTATTACAAGTTGAAATCGGAACTCCGGTATTACGGGTCGAACGTTTGACTCACGATGCAAACGGGCAACCGATTGACTATGAATATCTTTATTTTTCGGGCGATACCTTCCAGTACCGTTTACGTATTCATCGTTAATAACACTGATAAAAATAAGGAATATTCAATGGAAACTAAATATCTTGAGTTTGATATTGTGGTTATTGGTGGTGGAACTGCTGGGCCAATGGCAGCAATTAAAGCAAAACAAGAAAACCCTAATTTAAAAGTCTTACTGATCGAAAAAGCGAATGTAAAACGTAGTGGTGCTATTTCAATGGGTATGGATGGGCTTAATAATGCCATTATTCCGGGGTACGCGACACCAGAGCAATATACCAAAGAAATTACGATTGCCAACGATGGCGTTGTGAACCAAACAACTGTATATGCATATGCAAAGCACAGTTTTAAAACGATCCAACAGCTCGATCAATGGGGAATTAAATTTGAAAAAGATGAAACAGGTGAGTTTGCAGTAAAAAAAGTACATCACATGGGGGCATATGTTTTACCAATGCCTGAAGGCCATGATGTAAAAAAGGTTTTATATCGTCAGTTAAAACGCGCCCAAGTCAAAATTAACAACCGAATTGTCACCACAAAGCTTTTAAAAAATGAGCAAGGTGCAATTAATGGTGTACTCGGTTTCGACTGTCGTAGTGGTGACTTTTATGTCATTAAAACGAAAGCAGCCATTTTATGTTGTGGCGCCGCAGGGCGTTTAGGTTTGCCATCTTCAGGCTATTTGATGGGCACTTATGAAAACCCAACCAATGCAGGTGATGGCTATGCAATGGCATACCATGCCGGTGCTGAACTAGCCAACTTAGAATGCTTCCAAATTAATCCATTGATTAAAGACTATAACGGCCCAGCTTGTGCCTATGTGACTGGTCCTTTAGGAGGTTATACCGCCAATAGTAAAGGTGAACGTTTCATTGAGTGTGACTACTGGAGTGGTCAAATGATGTGGGAGTTTTACCAAGAACTGGAAAGTGGTAATGGTCCTGTTTATTTAAAAGTAGATCATCTGGCCGAAGAAACGATTCAAACCATCGAAGAAATCTTGCATACCAATGAGCGCCCAAGCCGTGGACGTTTTCATGAGGGGCGAGGAACCAATTACCGTCAAGATATGGTGGAAATGCATATTTCAGAAATTGGTTTCTGTAGCGGACACAGTGCTTCTGGCGTATGGGTCAATGAAAAAGCTGAGACTTCAGTTAAGGGATTATATAGCGCTGGCGATATGGCTGCCGTACCCCATAACTATATGCTTGGTGCATTTACCTATGGCTGGTTCGCTGGAGTAAATGCCGCGCACTATGTGAGTGAAATTGTAGAGAGTGAATTGAACCAAACTGAAATAGAAGCAGAAAAAGCACGAATCTTTGCACCACTTGACTGTTCCGAGGGCTTACCCGCCGAACAAGTGGAATATAAGCTGCGCCGTTTTGTAAATGACTATTTGCAGCCACCCAAAACTCGCCAAAAAATGGAAATTGGCCTGAAACGTTTTGAAGAAATTAAACAGGATATCGCTCGAATCTCTGCAAGAAATCCACATGAATTGATGCGCGCTGCCGAAGTTTCTTTCATTCGAGACTGTGCAGAAATGGCAGCTAGAGCCTCACTTTTTAGAGAGGAAAGTCGTTGGGGACTGTATCACTACCGAGCAGATTTCCCTCAAAAAAATAACTCGGATTGGTTCTGTCACGCACATTTGAAAAAAGATGAACAGGGCAACATGACCAGCTTCAAAAAAACAATCGAACCTTATGTGGTTCCAATTAATCAAGATGAAGCTGTGTCTTATGACCGTTTACGCATTCAAAAAGATGTTGCTCTTGCAGACTAAATAAATCAGGAATTCAAACAATGGCTTTTATTTTTAAAGAAGTTCAGCACCGTACTGTCGCACCCGTCATTATTGATGAAGATAAATGCATTGCAGATAAAGGATGCACAGTCTGTGTAGATGTTTGTCCAATGGACTTATTGGCAATCGATCCAACCACTCAAAAAGCTTATATGCAATTTGATGAGTGTTGGTACTGCATGCCATGTGAAAAGGACTGCCCAACAGATGCAGTCAAAGTAAATATCCCATACCTACTCAAATAATTAATTTGGAATACTCAACATGAGACAAAATAAATTGATCAATAGAAAACTATTACTCAGTAGCTTAATTGGTGCCATTGTACTTGGCACTTTGGGGTGTGGCAGTAAAACAGAAACTGTTCGTGTAGCGATTGGTACACAAGACACAACCATTAACTGTGCAACGGGTGGATTACTTGTTCGTGAGTTGAATTTATTACCAAAATATTTACCCAAAGATGGTGAATACAAGCACGTTAAATACGATATTCAATGGAAAAACTTTACGTCTGGTGCACCACTAACCAGTGAGATGGTGGCTGGGCGTCTAGATTTGGGAGCAATGGCCGACTTTCCTGCTGTAAATAATTTAGCGGCTTTTAAAAAGGCTGGAAAAGAAAGCATATTTTTAGCACCTTTGTCAGGCAGTATTAATGGCAGTGGTAATGCGATTGTTGTTCCAATTGACTCAAAAGTTACCTCACTGAAAGAACTAAAGGGACAGACTATTTCTGTACCTTTTGCTTCAACTGCCCATGGGCTGTTACTGCGAGCGATTCAAGCTGAAGGTTGGCAACTTGATAAAGATATTAAAGTGATTGCTCAGGCTCCTGAAGTTGCAGGACCTGCATTAAAAAGTCATAAGATTGCTGCACATGCTGACTTTGTACCCTTTGGAGAGTTATTTGCCTACCAAGGTTTTGCCAAAAAAATCTATGATGGTTCACAAGCAAAATCGCCGACATTTCATGGTTCACTTGCCAGTAAGGATTATGCAGAGCAACATCCAGAAGTTATAAAAGCTTATTTACAAGCAACCATTGAAGCAAATCGTCTGATTCGAGAACAACCTGAAAAATATAGTGAATTTATTTCTGAAAAAACAGGTATTCCTGCCGAGGTGGTCTATCTGTTTCATGGTCCATTAGGTCTACAAACCCGTGACTTGACTTGGAAACCTGAATATCGAAAAGCAACTCAAATCGCAGTTGACACTTTAAAAGTTCTAGGCAAAAACGACGGTACGCTTGATGTAAATAAATTTATTGATGATCAATATATTAAAGATGCATTTCAGGCTTCTGGGCTAAATTACAGCCAGCAACTCGCTGACTATGCAAAATCACCTTTGGTTGCAAATGATGCTTTAACGGGCCAACCCATCAAAACGTTTAATCGTGTGACTCAAATTTGGATAAAGGGTGAAGAAAAGGTTCGTAGCTATGAAACACCTGAGCATGCTTTTTCCGATTTAAAGAAAATCCAAGCGGCAGGAAAAACGGTGCGTGTGGTTTATAGCCAAGATCATCAGTCTGATATTAAGTTGCTTGCCAATCTAGCATGGTATGCCACAGATAAAGCAGGACAAATTCAGGCCTTTTTATTAAAAGATGATGCTGAAAAATGGGCTAAACAACAAGGCGGAAAAGTATATGACTTTAAAGCTATTCAGCTTGTAACACAGAGCTGATGTGTTGTCTTAGCTAATGATTAGGAGGTGACAAATGAGTAGTTTAGTCCAAACAAAACCTAAAAACCAAAGTACATTTTTGATTAAATTTTTTCAGCAGTTGGGAGCATATAAGACACATTTTAAAAATTACGTCATCGCTTTTGCCTCTATAGCTTTCTGGATAGTAATTTGGCAGGGGCTGGCTCAGCTTAAAATAAACTTAGGTATTGTGAACTTTAGCAATGTACCGACGCCTTTAGATGTCATCCATGCGCTGTGGTCTTTTTTTCAACTCAGCACTGCGTTTGAACATGTCGAATCTAGTGTTTTTCGAGTAGTGGTTGGTTTTGTTTTGGCTGCTCTAATTGGTGTAGGCATTGGTTTGTTGGCAGGGCGTTATCAAAAACTCGCTGCATTTTTAATGCCCCCATTAGAGGTTTTACGCCCGATTCCAGCAGTTGCATGGATTCCTTTGGCGATTCTGATTTTTCCATCATCAGAAGCTTCCATGATTTTTATTACTTTTATCGGTGCTCTATTTCCGATCTTACTAAACACCGTCCATGGTGTAGGCGCGGTCGACCCAAGACTCGTTGCATCAGCAAAAAGTCTAGGTGCTTCTGATCTAGCTATCATTTATGAAGTCATTATTCCGGGGGCATTACCGAACATTATTACTGGTTTATCCATTGGAATGGGCACGTGTTGGTTCTGTTTGGTCACCGCTGAAATGATTTCTGGCCAACATGGAATTGGATATTTCACATGGGAATCTTTCACCTTGCAAAATTACAGCAATATTGTGGTTGGCATGGTGCTGATTGGAGCGTTGGGTATGTTCAGTAGTACCTTGGTACGTGTGATCGGAAACCGATTTACCCCATGGTATCAACTGAGGAAGTCTTAAAATGTCGATTAAACATGGCGATGTGCGCATTCAAAATCTATCTCTACATTTAGGGCAAGGCAAAAGTCGCTTTCAAACACTAGATCGGGTTAATTTCGAAATACAATCGGGTGAGTTTATTTGTCTACTTGGCCCTTCAGGTTGTGGAAAATCAACATTACTAGGTGCTTTGGCTGGGCACTTACCCATTAGTTCAGGGGCTTTAACGGTCGATAATGAAACTATTGTTGAGCCGCATCCAGACAGAGGGCTAGTGTTCCAGCAACATACGTTATTTCCATGGAAAAGTGTGCTTGAAAATATTGCTTTCGGTTTAAAAATGAAGGGTGTTGGTAAACAAAACCGTATAGATCAGGCAAAGAAAATGATTGACCTGGTTGGGCTCAAAGGTTTTGAGCAGAAATTTCCAGCTGAACTTTCAGGTGGTATGCAGCAAAGAGTTGAAATTGCGAGAGTACTTATTAATGAGCCTCGTATCTTATTAATGGATGAACCTTTTGGTGCTTTAGATGCGCAAACCCGTTTGAAGATGCAAATGCTATTGCTCGACATTTGGCAAGAAATCAAAACCTCGGTTTTATTTATTACCCACGATATTGATGAAGCACTTTTTCTGGCAGATCGAGTACTGATTATGAGCCATAGACCGGGCCGAATTATTGAGGAAATCAACCTTGATTTTGAACGTCCACGTGATATCGAACTTGTCACAAGTAGTGAATTTACAACCATTAAAAAACATTGCATGCAAACTTTAAAGGAAGCCACTCAACAAGAAGAGTTAAGCCGCTTAAACCCTTTAGGGCTTGGAAAGAAAGCACAAATCAAGGAATACGAATGAGTTTTTATTATCAAGCTTTAGATGACCAAGATGAATATAATCAAGAATTTCTTGGTCAGTTGAACCATCCAGATGAGAAGGTTCGTTTTGTTACTTTAATGAACATCGGTGACGAAGAAAATCCAGATTTACTACCTTGGTTACATACAGCACTGCAACATGACTCGTCAGCCTTAGTGCGTGAAGAGGCCGCAAAAAAACTAGAAAGTTGGGAAGATCAAACCAGCTTGCAGGTATTGGCTCAGGCTTTAACTGATTCCGATCTTAATGTGCGTCTCGCAGCGAGCCAGAGTTTAAGTGAAATCAAAGAAGCTGCATCAGCTGATGTACTTGCACCATATTTACAGCATCAAGACACTTTTGTACTAAGTGCAATCTTACGCGCTTTAAAGCCTTTACGAGCGCAGCAATTCTTTGCAGAAATATCAGCTTTGGTACAGCAGCAAGATACTCTTGTACGCCGTGAAGCTGTGAGTGCTTTAAGCTGGTTGCAACAAGATCAAGCCATTGCAATATTGGCAAAAATTGTTGAAACAGATATAGATGACGAAGTACGACGTATTGCAACAGGTGGTTTGGCTTATAGTAAAAAATTATCAATTGATGTGATTCAAGCACTTAATCATTCACTAAATGCTGAAAGTTGGCAGTTAAGAGTGGAGTCTGCATTAACTATTGGGAAATTACGTATTTCCGAACTGGAAGTACACTTAATTAAGGCATTAGTGGATCCTTACTGGCAAGTACAAATAGCAGCTGTACGTAGTTTGGGATTGTTAAAATCGAGTTTGGCAGTTGCAGATTTGGCAGTTAATTTTAAACATGAAATTAGCAATTTACGTAAAGAAGTTGCTTTAGCACTTGGGGAAATTGGCACACAAGAAGCTCAAATGCTATTAGAGCAGCATCAACATGATTCTGATCCTGAAGTCCGAAAAGCAATTCGTATTGGATTAAATCAAATTGGTGAGGTGAAGTATGCAAACCAGACCTGATATCCGTGTAGATACTATAAATAAACAAGTTCATTTTATTTGGAATGATGGTTCAAGCGTATGCTTGAGCCACCAACATCTTAGGGAAATTTGTCCTTGCGGTTTTTGCAGATCAAAACGAATAAAACAAATAGAAATTGAACAGCAGGAAGTTGAAATTACCGCAATGTTTGATCAAGGATATGGCGCCCAAATCTGTTTTAGTGATGGGCATGACAAAGGAATTTATCCTTGGGTTTTCTTAAAAGAGTTTGTTAAGTGTTAAAGATGCCTTTTGCTTGGGACAAAAGGCATCTCATTGATTTAATGGTCATGTTCTAAATAATCTGGTTTTTTCGGCAGCGCAAGGCTACATAAGAAACAGATAATAAGCATAACAATGACATAGATGAAGAAGGTGTTTTCAATTCCAGCAGCTTTAAACTGTAGTGCAACTGAAGGAGCCGATCCACCAAAAATGGCATTACCTACCGCATAAGAGAAGCCTACACCTAGTGCACGCACATGAGGAGGGAACATCTCTGCTTTGACTAAGCCACTAATTGATGTATAGAAGCTCAAGATCATCATCATAAAAATGAGTAGCAAGGTAATGATAATCGGTGAATCTATATAATTAGGCATTCCAATCGCCATAATTGGATAGATAAAAATTGCAGATAATAAGCTAAATGCCAGCATTGAAGAACGTCGCCCAATGCGGTCGGAAATTGAACCAAATACAGGTTGAGCACACATATAGACAAATAATGCGAAGGTCATAATATAACCAACGGTTTTTCCATCCATACCTAAGTTAGTTAAATAGGTTTTTGAATAAACAGTTTCAACATAAAAAGTTAATGAACCCGCAGAGGTATAACCAACCACCAATAAAAAGGTTTTCCAATGTTTTTTAAAGAGTTCTCTTAAGCTACCAGACTCTTCACGTTCACTATCTTGATGAGAAAGGGTTTCTTCTAAGCGACTACGAGCAAGTAAAGATAAAATTGCAGCAAAACCACCAATGACAAATGGAATACGCCAACCGCCATCATGTAATTGTTGCTCACTCAAAAATGCTAATAAAATTACGCCGAGCAAACTTGCCAGTAATTGACCACCAGAGAGTGTGACGTATTGAAAAGAGGAGTAAAAACCACGTTGGCCTTTTAATCCTAATTCACTCATGTAGGTTGCTACGGCGCCATATTCACCACCTACAGATAAACCTTGAAGTAAGCGTACTACCAGTAATAGAAATGGAGCAAATAATCCGACTTGATCGTAGGTAGGTAAGGCCGCAAATAAGAAGGAACTCAATGCCATTAAGCAAATAGAAATGACCATTGATTTTTTTCGACCATGTCGATCTGCAATGCGCCCGAATATCCAACTACCAATAGGACGCATGAAAAAACTTGCAGCAAATACACCCCAGACATAAATAGCTTTGGTCGAACTATCCATATCGGGTGCAGTTAAGGCTTGTGTAAAATAGGCAGCAAAGACTGCATAGATATAAAAGTCAAACCATTCAACAAGGTTACCAGAGGCCGCACCAACAATACCGCGTATTCTGCTACGTTTTTCTTCCTTAGTGTATGTCATATATATTCCGTCAGTTAGCAGAAAAAAATAGAAATTTTTAGGTGTACTGAACAGGAAATAGCATGAGTTTTTAAATATCACTCAATCCTGAGTACTTACCTTAGAATTCCTCTCTATGCATTTTTTATAATTTTAAATTTCCATTCTAGTGATTGTATGATCTTTTGTTCGATTGAAAGATATTTTTATCGATTATCGAACATTTCCTTAATTTGGTTAGAAGATCATGCACCACAAACTTTATTTAAAATCAAATATGTAATTCATCAACCATATTCTTTATTGTATTCCTCCTTGGTTTTAAGCCTATTTTGAGCTTAGTTTTATTTTGACTATTTGGTAATACTTAAAAAGTTATAGTACCAATTTCAAAGAAAATAAATGAAATTCATATAATGATGACGCTTTATTACATAAAATTTACTTGATCTGAAAATTACATAATTTGTTGTTTCTCGATATGTGTCACTGTATTCTTTCGAGGCTAAAAAATATGGAAGATCTCCGACTTTTAGCATACTTATATTATGCACGGTATGGGCAGGTAGTTATTCAATGGACAGACACTCGTTAAATCTTCACTTCATTACATGTTCTAAAACAGCATTAGCATCATCTATTGCACTGATGACATCGGTTGTCTATGCAAATGAAGCGGAGGTTTCTCAACTACCTACAATTACCGTGAATGCTACCCAAAACACTGACGATTTGTATTCCTCAAAAAAAGTTGATTTATCTGGTTTTCAAACAGGCGATATAAAAAAGATTCCTGCATCTATCACAACAATTACATCTGAACGTATGGCCGATCAGCACGCAAAAACACTGACTGATGTTGTTAAGAATGACTCATCGTTAGGAGATGGCTATGCTGCAATTGGTTATTACCCTAATTTCGTAGCTCGTGGCTTTTCGCTCGATTTAGGTTCAAGTTATCTTATTAATGGCCATAACATTCGTGGTGAACAAAACGTTGCCTTAGAAAATAAAGAGCGAGTAGAAATTTTAAAAGGGATTTCTGCAATTCAAAGTGGAATGTCGACTCCAGGTGGTGTTGTCAACTATGTAACCAAACGACCTGCCGATGTTAAGAGTGTTACCGTCGATGCAAACTCAGAAGGTGGTTATACACTTGCAACGGATGTAGGCGGCTTTTTGAATGATAAATTTGGATATCGAATTAATTTAGCTCATGAAAGTATTCACCCAAATGTCGATCATGCAAATGGTAAACGTGAGTTTGGTTCAGTTGCTTTAGATTGGAAAATTAATGATCGCTCTAAACTACTGTTTGATATTGAAGCTCAGCATCAAAGCCAACGCTCAGTTCCGGGGTATCAACTGCTTGATGGACAAGTACCAACAAATGTTGATGAAGACCGTTTGTTGGGGTATCAGTCTTGGAGCAAACCTGTTGTAAATAACAGCGTAAATGCAAGCTTGAAATATCAATATGCCTTTAACGATCAATGGAACGGCAGCTTAAGTGCCTCGCAAAGCCGTGTTGTAATTGATGATTATATTGTGTTTCCTTATGGAAGTTATTACTCATCGGGTAATCCACTCGCGGTATTCGATAAAGATGGCAACTATGATCTTTATGACTATCGTAGTCCAGATGACACACGTATTACCAACCAATTTGCTGCTGGGTTAAATGGAAAATTCAACACTGCTAACATTCAACATCAAGTTGCTTTGGAACTACAACGTACTTATAAGACCCTAAAGCACCATACACCTCTTAATGTGGCGGTAGGAACAGGCAATATTTATCAAGATACGGTAGATTACAGTCCCTCATCAGACAGCTTAGGCGATCGTTACAAAGCTCTAGAAAGTGATCAGACAGCATTTACTCTATCTGACCGAGTTCAATTTAACGAGCAATGGTCAACTTTACTGGGTGGAAAACTTATTCACCTTGATGAACAGGCTTATAATTCAGATGGGCAGCAAAGCCGAGATACCGATTTAAATAAGTTTTTACCGCAATTAGCGCTTATGTATAGCCCAACTGCTAAGACTAATCTTTATGCTTCATATGCCAAAGGATTATCAGATGGTGGTGAAGCACCTTGGTATACAAACAATGTCATGTATGACACTGGTCCCCAGATATTATCACCTAGAAATTCTGAACAATATGAAATTGGTGTTAAGCAACAAATACGCAACTTCTTGGTAACAGCAGCTATTTTTGATTTAAAACAAGACAATCAATATAGCAAAGTAAATACTGATGGAACTTTCGATTTTATTGAACAGGGCGAACAGCATAATCAAGGTATTGAATTAGGCTTGACTGGTGCCTTAACTGATACAGTTGACGTAAGCTCTGGCGTTACCTATACCAAATCTCGCCTTGTTTATGTTGATACTGACAGTTATAGAGGCCACCAAACTCAAAATGTACCAAAATTACGGGCAACTGCTCAGTTATCTTATAAAGTACCTTCAGTTGAAGGTTTAAGACTGTTAAGTGGCATGCAATATAGTAGTAGTAAATATGCAAACAAAGAGGCAACTGCAAAAGTAGGTGGATATAGCGTCTTTAATATTGGTGCTGCCTATAAAACAAATTTTGCTGGGCATGACACGACGTTTAGATTCAATATTGACAACTTATTTAATAAGAAATATTGGCGTGACGTTGGTCCATTCATGGGGGATGACTATCTATTCTTGGGTAATCCTCGTACAGCTCAATTCTCTACAACTTTTAATTTTTAAAATTTATAACACAAATAAAAAAGGAGCTTATAAAAGCTCCTTTTTTATTTCAGGAATTAAGCCGACATTTTTGGTTTAACCATATTATTAATCGACAAGATATCATCAAGCACTTGTGCCGATAATAAGCCTTCATTTTGAACTAAAGCCAATACGCTTTGCCCAGTTTCATTTGCAGTTTTAGCAATACGAGTTGTAGTTTCATAACCTAAATATGGGTTAAGTGCAGTCACAATCCCAATTGAGTTTTCAACCAAAGCTTTGCAATGCTCAGGGTTCGCCGTAATCGTATCAATACATTTTGACTGGAACATTGCCATCGCGTTACCAAGCAAATCCATAGATTCAAATAGTTTGAATGCAATAAGTGGTTCCATTGCATTCAACTGTAGTTGACCAGCTTCAGCAGCTAAAGTTACAGCCAAATCATTTGCAATAATCTGGAAGCAAGCAAGGTTCATTGCTTCAGGAATAACTGGATTTACTTTACCCGGCATGATGGAACTACCAGGTTGACGTGCTTCTAAATTAATTTCATTGATACCAGTACGTGGACCACTTGAAAGTAAACGCAAGTCGTTAGCAATTTTAGAAAGTTTAGTTGCGGTACGCTTTAATAAACCAGATAAAAGAACAAAGTCACCCATATCTGAAGTTGCTTCAATTAGATCTGGAGCAGACTTAATTTTCTTACCAGAAATTTTTTCAAGCGCTTGAATCGCAAGTTCACGGTAACTATATTCAGTGGTAATGCCCGTACCAATCGCTGTGCCACCAAGGTTCATATAAGCTAAAACATTTGGAATAAGCGTATTAATTTGCTCAAGGTCTTTTTGTAAGGTTACTGCAAAAGCTCCAAACTCTTGACCCAATGTCATTGGTACAGCATCTTGCAACTGAGTACGACCCATTTTTAAGATGTGAGCAAATTCTTGAGATTTGTTACGGAAACTTAAAATTAAGTTATTAAAAGGGAGATTCAATTCGTCTAAATTTAATAATAAGCCTAAACGAATTGCAGTAGGGTACACGTCATTTGTAGACTGTGACATGTTGATATCATTATTAGGGTGTAAATATTGATATTGGCCTTTTGCATGTCCCATATATTCTAAAGCAACATTCGCCAATACTTCATTTGCATTCATGTTGGTTGAAGTACCAGCACCACCTTGCAACATGTCGATCGGGAATTGATCGTGAAAATTACCACGAATAAGTTGATTACAACTGTATTCAATTGCTTCAAATTTAGTTTGATCTAAGCTTTTAAGATTATGATTCGCTTCAGCACAAGCAAGTTTTACCATTGCTAAAGCTTTAATTAAATGGGGGAAATTTCCAACCTTGCTTTGGGTTAAATTAAAGTTTTCTAGAGCACGTAATGTTTGAACTCCGTAATAATCATTATTGTTGATTTCTCTATAACCAATAAGATCCTTCTCAATACGGGTGGTAATTTCAGCGTTCATCATTAAACTTCGAATTAGTAGAGTAGATAATTCATATTAGATTTCGAAATGCTTCACTTCTAATGCATTTATCAAGTTAATTATGCATTTTTTGCATATCAGTTTTCTTCTTTTCTAAATCTAAAAATAAAAAATTCTTTTTCCTGCACTAATTAAATGTAAATTTTATTTTTTAAATTAACAGTTTACTATTTAGATAAATTTAATATGAAAAAATTCTTTGATGAACAAAATGGCCATGTAATTAAAAAATAACCGAATACGAAATTATAGATTCATTAATTTAAGTGAAATATCAAGTAAATTAACGAGGCTAATAGCACAAAGAGTGTAGGTTATCTAACAAATTTATATAAAAATGTGATGCATTTCACATAAAAATCACTATAATACAAAAAAATCTTAGTTTTAAGTTTATGTTAAAAGTCACAGCTGCATTAATTATTTTGGGTAGTTTTACATACTATGTACTTTTTCAGGGTGAAGAGAAGAGAGAGTCAAAAACTTCTCGTCTGCTTAAAGAAGCCGAGCAATCTATTGCTTCTGCGGAAACCTCTGTAAACAAGGCAAATAGTATCGTAGCAATATCTTATAAATAGCCACGGTTACTCAGCCTAACTATTTTACATTATCCATCAAAATATTGTTTTACCTAAATTTTATTAAACTTTAGGTAAAAGACCGTATGTATAGAGACAAAATTCATGAGAATGAAGTTTATCGCCTATGATCCCAATTCTGGGGAAAAAGTAAGCTTAAAAGAGCATATCCATCAAATGGACAAATACACCACTTATATCTTTTTTAGCGATGAAAAAGATAATATGGTGTTTAACCCACAGAAAAAGCAAGTTTTTGAAATCACTCAATATACTTCTAATATGATGGTTGAAATTTCAAGAAAGCTATATTATCTCATTGGTGAATATTAGAAATTTGTTTCAGCTCAATCTCGGATAGATACTTTAGTAGAATAGTCAGGTTTATTTAGTTGAATTATACTGCAAATATATCTTCTGATTTGAATGATTTTATTAGGTCAGAAAGCTTAAATCCTGAAATAATCAAAATAGTAACATTTTAGTTTTACAGTCCGTATTCTTCCCCAAGGTACGGACTTTTTTTTTATCAAAATTAAAAACATGATGAAAACATAAGATTATTTTTATTTTTTATTAAGATTGAAGTGCTCATTTACTTAGGTTATGTTTAATTTAATTATTGATTTAAAATAATTTTTACCGCAATAATTTTATATTTGTATGAGTTGATGAGTTAAATCAAAGTCTTTTATTCTCTTACACTCTTTTCTATGTCAGAATTATTAAATACATACTTTTATCGTTTGGCCTTGCCATTCTTCCATCGCATTTTTGCAGGTACTCCCATGTTTTATATTTTTCATTCATCTATTCAGCTATTTATCCAGCTTCCCAACAAGACAAATTAAGGACATAAATATAAAAAGGGAATGCATAAAATGAACTTAGAAGTACGTTGGGTAGAAGATCTTTTGACATTAGAGCGTGAGCGTTCTATTTCAAAGGCAGCCGAAAAGCGATTTATTAGTCAATCTGCTTTTACGCGTAGAATTCAGCAATTAGAAGAGATGATAGGAGCTGAAGTTATTATTAGAAATAATAAAAATAATATTGAATTTACAGACATCGGGCGAATTATGCTGGTTATGTCTAAAAATATTGAAAAGCAGGTAGAAGAGACCGCTAAGCTGATTAAAAATATTAAAAATGAAACCGAATCTACTATTCGTTTCTGTGTTGTTCATTCATTAGCTTCTGGTTTTTTAACGACTTTTTTGAAAAAATTCCCAACGTTTATGCGTGATCTAAAAATTGAAATTGTCGCGACGAATAGTGGCGAAGGCTTATCTCTTTTAAAAGAAGGTGCCTGCGATTTTATGATTTGTTATGCAGACCGATCTAATATTAATCGTGTTGGTGATGATATTTTAAGCGGAATCAAGATTGCGGAAACAGAGATTGTTCCTGTATCAGCTACCGAAGCCGACCATACGCCTAAGCATACGATTCAGAATAATTTTTCATTGCTTGCTTACAGTAAACATGCGTATTTGCGAAAATTGGTCGACCAACTGATCGAAGGTAAACTAATTTATAAAACCTTATACGAGACTGATAATGCAACTAATTTGAAAGAGCTGGTATTGCAAGGCCTAGGGGTGGCATGGATTCCAAAAATTAATGTAGAGGAAGATCTTGCTAACGGAAAACTGGTCATGTTGGATCATCATGAATATTGTCTTCCTCAAGATATTTACATTTTTAAAAATAATTTGAGTGATAACAAAGCAGTCCAGCAAATCTGGAAGGGCTTCCAAACTCAGCCTGATTAAAATTTATAAAAACTTATAAGGATATGTATTGTATTCAACATATTTACATACAAAGTAATCAATTAAAGCGCCCATACCTTTGTCTTTATGACGAAAGGCTTTATAAAGCATTGCTCATGGTCTAGATTCTTTGTTAATTTAGACCATATATCAATAATTCAGAAATCTAGTGAGCATTTTTATATGTGCTTTACCTGCTTTCATTCCTTTTGAATGGATTATTTGATCCAGACGGAGACAATTTTGTTTGATCTAGATAGTAGATTACTAAATATTTTTTATCATATTTATCGGTTTAAAAGCGTTTCAATGGCTGCTGATGCTATTGGTCTTACCCAACCGAGTGTTAGTAATGGACTAAACAAAATCCGTCAGCATTTTAATGATCCACTTTTTATTCGTGTTGGGAATGAGATGATTCCAACCGAATTAGCTAAAGAAATCTTTCCACTTGTTAGTGAAGTGATTGATAAAGTTGAAAGTATTAATAATTTTAGTGTGAATTTTGACCCACTTACTTCGGATCAACTTTTTACTATTGCGATGACAGATGTATCTCATCTGGTCTTATTGCCGCAATTAACAAACTATTTAAAAGAGAAAGCTCCTTTAATTCGCTTGAATATTCGGCCGATTACACCAGAAACCAGTTATCAAATGGCAAATGGTGAAATTGACCTTGCAATTGGTTTTTTACCTCAATTAGAAGAAGGCTTTTATCAACAAAAGTTTTTCAAACAACATTATGTGGTGATTAGCTCTAAGAGCCATCCTCGTTTAGACCCAAATAATTTTACTTTAGATGATTATATGCGCGAATATCATATCGATATTGATGCAGGAATCGGTCACTACCACATTAAAAATGAATTACAGAACAAAGGATTGGATAGAAATATTCTAATCCGCTTACCAAGTTATCTAGGGGTAGGTTTAGTCGTTCAAGAGACAGATGCGATTGCAACCGTACCGTATTATTTGAGCCAAGTCTTATTGGTCAGAGAAAATTTACAGATTTTACCAGCACCTCTCGACTTCCCAACTTATGATGTTAAACAACATTGGCATATGTCTTGTCATCATAAAAGTAGCCATAAATGGTTCCGCCAAACCTGTTATGAACTTTTTAAAGTCTAAAAAAGAAGATGTAAGAAAAACTCCTACATCTTCTGTGTGGTTTGATTTTTAGATTTCAATTGCGACCGCTGTAGCTTCACCACCACCAATACATAGTGCAGCAACACCTTTCTTTTTACCTAGGCGTTTTAAAGCATAGATAAGAGAAAGGATAATTCTTGAACCCGTTGCGCCAATTGGATGTCCTAAAGCACAAGCACCGCCGTGTATGTTTACTTTTGCTTCATCAATGCCTAGCTCATGAATTGGCGTCATTGCGACCATTGCAAAAGCTTCATTAATTTCCCAAGCATCTACCTCGTCAACAGACCAACCAGCACGCTCAAGTACTTTTTGAATTGCGCTAATTGGAGCAATTGTAAACTCGCTTGGATGCTGTGAATGACTAGAAGTCGCCACAATTTTTGCTAAAGTATTTAAACCATGAGACTGAGCATATTCTTCAGTGGTGAGTACTAATGCAGCAGCACCATCAGAAATTGAGCTTGAGTTTGCAGCTGTAATTGTACCGTCTTTACTAAAAGCAGGGCGTAAAGTTGGGATTTTTTCAAGATTCGCTTTTAATGGTTGTTCATCTTGATCAACAATTTCAACACCTTTACGTGTTTTTACTTCAACAGGAACAATTTCTTCCTTGAAGTAACCTTCTGTAATCGCAGTTTGCGCTTTTTTGAGTGAAGAAATCGCGAAATTATCCATTTGCTCACGTGTAAAGCCTTTGGTATTTGCCATGTCTTGAGCAAAAGAACCCATTAATCGGCCTGTTTCAGCATCTTCAAGGCCATCTAAAAACATGTGGTCTTTAATTTCACCATGTCCCATACGGTAACCACCGCGAGCTTTGGGCAAAATATAAGGCGCATTGGTCATAGATTCCATACCACCCGCAACAATAATGTTGGCACTGCCAGCTTTTAAGGTGTCTGATGCCATTAACACAGCTTTCATGGCCGAGCCACACAGTTTATTAATAGTGACTGCACCTACATGATCGGGCACACCAGCTTTACGCATAGCCTGACGAGCTGGTCCTTGGCCTATACCTGCGCTCAGTACGCAACCAAAAATAACTTCATCTACTTGGTCTGGTGCAACACCTGCACGTTTAATCGATTCACGGATTACTGCAGCACCAAGCTCTGGAGCAGTTAAAGAAGATAAACTGCCCTGAAAACCGCCCATTGCAGTACGACTACCTGAAACTATAACAATTGAACTCATCTTAATATCTCTTATTGGTGTATTTGCTAAATTTGCCTCTAGCCGAAACTAAAGGCGCCAGTAAATTAAAAAGTCGGTGGGGTATAGCTAAGCGTTCTTCCAAAGAACCACAATAAAAATAAAACTAAGGGAAAATGTACGACGAGCTGAGTAACTGTAAAACCAATCACATCTTTTGCTTTTAGTTTCAAAATACCCAACATTGGAAGCATGAAGAATGGATTAATTAGGTTTGGTAAAGCTTCAGCTGCGTTATAAATCTGTACAGACCAGCCCAAATGAACTTTTAAATCATTTGCCGCTTGCATCACATACGGAGCTTCAATGATCCATTTTCCACCGCCAGAAGGTACAAAGAACCCGAGTATGGCAGAGTAAATTCCCATCACAATCGCAAAGGTTTCTTTTGAAGCGATAGAGACAAAAAACTCGGCAACATAGTGTGACAGTGATAAATCTTGGCTATTTAAAGCTTGCGTCATAATAAAAGCGATGCTTCCGTAAAGTGGGAACTGAATCAAGATTCCTGATACAGCTGGAACTGCCTTTGCAACAGCATTTAAAAAGTTTCGTGGCGTTCCATGTAATGCTAGACCTAGCATTAAAAAAACAAAGTTGTATGTGTTTAAACTTGAAATGGCAATGATAGGATTACTTTTTGAAAATTCAAAAAACATCCAGATTAAGCCTAAAGCCACTACAATAATCGTTAAAATAGGCGAGTTTTCTAACCAGTCACCCGGACGAGTAGATTTCTCTTCATGTGGCTTTTCTTCTTCAAATTGAATGTCAAAACTTTCAATCGTTTTGACATTATTACCTTTGGGAGCCGACCAATACGCGATTGCGATTGAAACAATCACCAAAATAATGGTCATCGCAATTGATTGCCAAAGAAAGATCGTTTCAGTAAATGGAATAACACCAGTCAAATTATAAATCGACTCAGGCAAACTGCTTTTATTCGCTTGAAGCTGTGCTGCTGACGAACTAATTCCTAACGCCCAAGTTGCACCCATACCAATAATCGCAGCTGCCGCGGCAGCACGATAATCCATATTCAGCTCTTTACGTTTTGCCAATGCGATCACTAGAAGCGCAGTAAGAATCGTACTTACCGCCCAATTGACCAGTGAAATTAATAAGCTGACGGTCGCAACTAAAACAATAGCACCACGCCCAGAATTTGGAATACGTGCCATTTTTTGAATCAGAAATTTGATGGGCTTAGATACGGAAACGACATAACCCACAATAATTAGCATGGTCATTTGTAGCGTAAATGGAATAAGACTCCAAAAACCATTACCAAATGACGTCGCTACATCTTGGATTGGAGCACCAATACCCAAAGCTGCAATAGAGACAATAATGACGCCGAGTAGTGCAAAAATATATGAATCTGGAAACCACTTTTCAGACCAGTCACTAATCCGAAGAGCAAATCTTTCAAAAATTCCTTGCTGTTTTTCCATAGCTGAAAAAATCCTTCTCGTTCTTATTCGTTGACAGCACATCCGGTGCTTAAAGGGGCTAAGACTTAAGCTCACTTTCTAGCTTAAGTCTTGTCTGGCTAACTAAAAATTAAAATTTAAGCAACTAAGGTTTTATAGAATTCGACACCTGTAACTGCTTGAATTTGTTCTAGAGTGACATCTTTAGCAAGTTCAATCAGTTCAACACCTTGTGGGGTAATGTCCATTACACCTAAGTCAGTAATTACGCGGTGAACCACGCCTTTACCGGTTAAAGGTAAACTACAGTTTTTCACAATTTTTGGCGTACCGTCTTTTGCACAATGTTCCATAAGAACTACAACTTTTTGAACACCAACAACCAAATCCATTGCGCCGCCCATACCTTTTACTTTCTTACCCGGAATCATCCAGTTAGCCAAGTCACCATTTTCGGAAACTTCCATTGCACCTAAAATTGCAATGTTTACGTGGCCGCCACGGATCATGGCAAATGACGCTGAGCTTGAGAAAAAAGCAGCGCCAGGGCGAGCAGTAACTGTTTGTTTGCCTGCATTAATTAAATCGGCATCAACAGTTTCTTCAGTTGGAAACTCGCCAATACCCAATAAACCGTTCTCAGACTGAAGCCAAACATTAATATTTTCAGGAATATAGTTGGCAACTAGGGTAGGTAAGCCAATACCCAAATTGACATAAAAACCATCTTCAAGTTCTTTTGCAGCACGTTGTGCCATTTCATTGCGTGACCAAGCCATTTTATACTGCCTCCGTGCTTAAAGTTTTATGCTCAATGCGTTTTTCAGGTGATGCATTAAGTACAATGCGATTTACATAGATACCCGCCAAATGGATTTCATCCGGATCCAATTCACCAATTTCAACAACCTGTTCAACTTCAGCAATTGTAATTTTTCCAGCCATTGCACATTCAGGGTTAAAGTTCTGAGCAGTTTTACGGAAAACTAAATTACCCGCTTTATCGGCTTTATATGCTTTAACAAGAGCTACATCAGCTGTTAAAGATTCTTCTAAAATGTAGTTTTTGCCTTTAAAGGTACGTTCTTCTTTACCTTCAGCAATCAGTGTACCTACGCCAGTTTGAGTATAAAACGCTGGAATTCCAGCACCACCAGCACGTAACTTTTCAGCTAAAGTACCTTGTGGGGTGAGTTCAACATCAAGTTCACCATTTAAATACTGACGCTCAAATTCTTTGTTTTCTCCAACATAAGAAGAGATCATTTTTTTAATCTGTTTGGTTTGTAGCAAAATACCTAAGCCGAAGTCATCTATACCTGCGTTATTAGAAATACAAGTGAGACCAGTCGCACCACTTTGCTTAACTGCAACAATCAGTTTTTCTGGAATTCCGCATAAACCAAAACCGCCAACGGCAAGTGTTTGATTATCTGCAATAACATCTTTCAGTGCTGCCTCTGCATTGGCATAAACTTTATTCATTCTATTGTTATCCTATATCCCTTAGTAATCTTAGTTTTAGCATCTAGTTTTATGTTATAGAAGTTAATTTTTTAAAAGGATTAATAAGTATAATCAATGAATCGCATCAAATTAACAACAAAAGATAAGAAGCACAAAAGCAAAAAATCTTAAAAAAATAATTTCATAGCATTGAAATTTATCATAATTAAGAAATTCACCTTAGCCGTAAGCTTAGCTCATCCTAAAATACAGTATTTAATTTTTTAAAATTTATATTGAAGCAATGCCTCAATAAATTGAGCTGAAATATTTGAAATTTCAAAGTTCTTTTTATAGACAATTCCAACTGTTTTATGAATAGCTTCGTCTTGTAGCTCAATTAATACATTGTGTTCTTTATCAATGTGCGTCGCAAAATGTCTTGGAATTGCACTTACCCCAATTCCATAAGCAACAAAACTTGAAAGTGATGAAATTTGATGACATTCAACTTTCAAATCGAGCGTTATATTATTTCGTAAACAATTTTGCTCAACCAAATAACGAACAATTGAAGGTTTTTGCAAAGTGACAAATGGGTTAGAACAAAGCTGCTGCCAAGTAATTGACGAAGCCTGTGCAAGGGGATGAGTCTTTGGTAATAGAGCTAAAAAATCTTCTTCAAAAAGCGGTTTAAACTCTAAACCTTCAGTAAGATCTGGCTCAAAACATAGGCCAAGCTCAAAAATACCATCCTGTACTTTTTCGATGATGGTTTCATTAGGAATATCATGAATTGAAAAATTAAGGTTAGGGTGGAGACTCAAAAACTCATGAATGACTTGAGGCAAAATTGCATGAGTCACAAATGGCATAGAGGCAATACTTAAAGTTCCACGATTAAGCTTAAACCTTTGTTTAACATCATTTTCCATTTCATCCCAATTGGCAATTAATTTTTTTGCATAGGGAATAAGTGATTTACCTTCCTGAGTAAGTTCAACACGGCGTGTATTACGGTTAAATAGTTTCCCACCTAATTCTTCTTCTAGACTTTTGATAGTGAGACTTAAAGCTGACTGGCTAAGATGTAAATCTAAAGAGGCATTGGCATAGTTAAGGGTACGAGCAAGGGCCAAAAAAGCTTTTAGTTGTTTAAGCGTCATTTCGTTCCTTTAGATTACTGTTCCCGCCTAGTGCTGTAATTTATACGAAAATTTGTCTAATAAGATGTTTTTTGACAAAAAATTAAGAAAAAGGAATTAGCGGACGAGCGACTCAACTACTTTAGTAAATTTTCCCAACAAAATTCATCTGTGTTGTTTGCAAAGTATAGAGCCATTCCAACTCCATGGAAAAATAAATGACCTAACCAAATTACTTGAGGCGCAACTTTTAAGCCTTCTAATAAAATAGTTGTTGAATAAATTGCTAATAAAAAGGTGAAAATGATGATGTATGTAACACTCGCTACAAATTTATATTTTGGTGCTAATTGAGGAATTTTATATCCAATCAAAATTTGCATACCGCAATTTATGATGAGCGAAAGTATACCTACAATGACTTGTGGCACATTTAAATATTCTAAAGAGAGTTGTTCGATTATAAAAATGATTTGCCACAGTAGAAACATGCCCAGAGGGTACAATACAAATTTAATCCACATCATATTTTGTTTTCTTATCAAGACTTTATAAGGGTATTCTATTGAATAACAAAGATTAAATAAATACTGTTTTTCAAAAAATTATATCTCAATATAAAGCTAGTCTTAATTCAATAGTAAAACTGAAATGTAAGAGCAATAAATACTAAATAAATTACTTAGACCACCTTCGGGTGGTTTTCCATTTTTAGAACTGGTAAATTTTAATTATTATTAAAGTGGGTAATTTAATGAAAAAGATAATTTTATTAGGAGTGGTGATTTTATTTGGTGGGTGTGTAACTCCCTCTACTCAAATGATTAATAATAAATTTAGTGAAGTACAACCTTCAACACCTTCAGTGTCAGGTATATGGACAATTTCAATCGGCTCAAGCATATCAACAATAAAACTTGACTCAGATGGTAATGGAATACTTTGTGACGATACTAATGGGTATGTTGTATTCAACAAAGTTAAGTATGCAAATAATATGATTTACATTCAAAATGGTATGACTCTAGAAGTGAAGCTTCTAAACAAAGATATACTCGAATCTAGAATAACGTTAAGTGCCTCCAATTCAAATATGGTCTACAAAGCCGATAATGACTTAAAGTCAGCATCATTGAAGTGTGCCAAAGAATTATAGATAACTATCTTGTAAGTAAGTATTGCCATTGGTATGACAATACTTTAGAAAGATGAGTTCAGAAGTTAATAGGTATTTCATATTTCACGAAGTCAAATTTTCTACTTGTAGCTTTTGAAACTAGCTTCCCTCTAGAGACTCAGCAATTTTTCGACTTGGATAATTATTTTCTGCTACTGGATACATAAAACAGTTGTAAATATGCGTATACGGAGAAGTATATAAGCCCGTTACTTTCAAAGCTCATCATCTCGTTTTGAAAGTAGTTCACTATATTTCTTTTTTATCTCTTTTTTTTAACAGCAATCTTCAATAATAAGATCTAAGCCGCCGTCATAAGGCGCGATGATTACATTCTTCTCAAAAGAAATAAAAAAAGCACGTGTTTCATCATTAGCAATTTTGACTAATAAATCATTATGAATATTAGGTTCCCACAGGGTTTCAGTGAACATAGGAGTGAAATATAAGTCATTATCCTCACCATCATCAAAATGTTCTGGGTCAATTTTATGCAAGTTTATAGAGGGTACAGCAGCAAAATCATAATTAAGCATAGAAACTTGATCGTAGATTGGGATTTTTGAATCACCTATAAAAGAATTTCCTGAAACTATAAAAATGGGTAATGCAGAATTTAAACAATCATCAATAATTTGATTCTGGTGTTTAAGTAATATGTCCATTTGAATAGGGTCATCAGCATAAGAAAAACTAAAAAAATTCTATTTTATAAAAAATAAATATATATTAAATGTTCAAAAAATTAAAAATGGAAACTAGTATGAGAAAACAGCTTTAGGTTTAACTTTGGGCCTGTTTAGTATGAGTGCATGGAGTGTTTGTCCCTATAATTTTGATGTTACTCAAGATCAGATACTTAAAATTTCATCTGTCTCTTCAAATCAGGCTGATATATTTCCTGTTATTAATGGGCAAAAAGTCAGTTTTAAATTATTGGAAACTTCAAATCCTAGTAAAGGAAAGGGCTATCTTGCTACTAGTAAAGAATTTGCTAATATCTGGATCGCTGCAATGACACCATCTACTACAGCAAGCTTAACTAATACATATTCAAAATTATTAACCAAAAATAATTTAAAATTATCCGTTAAGAATAATTTGAGTTCATTTAATAATCAAACTACAACTCAGTCAAGCATAAATATCTATGGTGATAAGGCTATACCACAAACTGGTATTATCGCATTTGAGTTCAGATTTAAACTTATTAATCAGCTTAATACAGGTCAGGTTGTAACCTTCCCAGTTCCAGTATCAGCTTTTGGCCAAACTCAAAGTGGAGAAACAATTACTTTAGGTGCATTCTATGCTAACAATAACTCTAATAATGTTCTGAGTTCTACAGTTGCAAAAAATCTGGATATTTTTAATCCGGCTAATCCAATTTATAAGGAATATATTATTCAGGAAGGTTATCAGCATATAGGTTTTTATATAAATCAGAATAATCATCAGATTGGTTTAATCATTAATGGTATAAATAAAGGTTACATTGCTATGCTTCCTTCCAAATTAAAAAATATTGGTTTTTTTATTCCTTTTGAATATGGCTACATAGACTCAGAATTCCTAAACAAAGAGATTTCAGCAGAATTAATTACGGATCGAAATAAGCTACAGTTCACTTACCCATTAGGAACAATGGATATTTGTGGAGTAGGGAGCTAATGAAGAAAAAACTAGGCTATATTAAGAAAAGGATTGAGTATTGTTTACAATCATAGAATATATTAATAAAATGCTCATCACCTGATTGGCATTTTATAATTACTAACAAACTTTCTTGCATAAGCACGTAACAGCTTTCCATTAAACTATTAAAAGTATCTATAAAGCTATCATGGTCAAGAAAATAGCCTTTAAAGTTTAAGAATATAAAGGTTTACACAGTTTCATTCTTGAAAGCTATTGTACTGCAAAATAAAGTGACTCTGGCTCCAAAAAATAATGAAAAATGGACAACAGTCTTAGATTTATTTCGAGTTATTCATATTCAGGAAGATCCTGTCGCGACTATTTGAAAATGTTAGTTGAGGAAGATATGAGTTGTAAATTATAATTAATTTAATAAAATCCAGATTTAATTTTTAAATTATATTATGTCTTATACAACCGTACATATGCGGCATACAACTAGTGGGTCAAGTAGTTCTAGAGATGCCAAAGATATCTTTATATCTGGTTGTCGTAATGATTTTGATTTCACCCAAATTACTTCTGAAAAAACTGCTAAGTTAAGTAAAGAAAAACAGAAGTATTTTTATAAATGTGATGATGCGATCAATAATAAATTTTCAGTAGATTCATTGATTTATTACTCATCATTTGTTTTACCTATTATTTGTATCTTTATATTTATAAGAATAGGTAAAAAGCATTATCGAATTGCTGAAGAGAAAATTAAGAATGCAAAATATCCTGCAATTTTTGCTAGAAAACCAGAAAATAATCCTTCTAATTCTATGGAGATCGCCCTAGTAATCGGCGGTGTATTAGCAGTGCTAATCTACATATTAATCTATATCATTCATATTATTGTAGTAGAAATTAAATATTGAAATTTCATAATAGAAAACTTTAAAGAAGTAAAAATAACCGCTTGTCAGTTTTTAATCAATATTTTTATATGCTTGGCTATACTGTTTGCTCAAATAAAAGGAAGATTACATGAATAAAATTATTTTGGGTTTATTAATCAGCAGTGGACTTTCAGTAAATACTTATGCTGCCTGTACTTATAATTTTGATGCAACTCAGGCACAAGTCAATGCAAAAAATGCAGCAGGAGGAAGGCAGGTTAAATTAATGTCTCCGATCACTATTGCTGAGCAAAAAGGTACGGCAACAATTACTTATATTGGAAGTGTACCTGTGGATCAGGTAGTGACCTCTGGTAAATTGATCAGTATGCCTTCTATGCAAACTCCTCTTGTTGATAAAACGGTTGTAGGAAATAACATTGTTGCTGCAGAATTTATTTTTGATGCTTCAAATCTTAAAAATGTTGTACTTGGTGACAGTTATGAAATCCAGCAAATGGCTTTTCAAATATTAGGGGCTTCTAATTTAAAAAATGAAATTAGCCTAGATCTGGGCTATGGATTAATAAATAAAGATACCAGTCTTGCTGATGGAAACTATGTGTCACTAACTGGAGTTACAACAAAAAGAGATGCTTCAGGGGCAGTAGTTGCCAAAGACGTTGATCGAAAAGTAATCCCTATTACGATGCCCTCAGATGGCAAAATTAGAGTTGGACTTTATTTTAATCAGGTCAGTAAACAAATGGGATATATCATTAACGGTACTAATTATGGATATCTTAATTTAATTGCTGAAAATGCTCTTAAAAATATTGGCTTTAATGGTGTTGGAATACAATCACCAAATGCTAACTCTAAATTTCTTGGTAAAACTGTCTCAGTCCAGTTAATTACTAATAAAGCAAATATGCAGTTTACATATCCAACAGGTACCACTGATATTTGTGGAAGTGCTAGTTAAGAACTTTTTGAAAAAGAAAAACCACTCTCATCTGAGTGGTTTTTTATGGAGAAATTTATGAGTTGGGCGGGAAAAAAGTCGATTAGTTTTGATGTGGCTAAACAAACAGAAGATAAAGTAAAGAAAATTACCATGGATACTGTGCACTTAAAGCGAAAAACAGGTATATGAGTATTTATTCAGAAGCAGATGATAATGGAAACATCAAGCTTGCAAAGATTCGAAGAAGTACGGGCTTACAAGAATTGGATAATTTTGTCTTAGATGAATTTCTTAAAAAAGCAAAATTCTTATCCTCTGATAATCAATGGTAATCCTTATCCGATCAGTGATACTACAAATTTAACACCAACCAAGTTTTTTACTCTTCACTACTAAAATATCATTAAGTTTAAAGCCACCTTTGGGTGGTTTTTCGTTTTCTGAACTGTTAAATTTTACTCACTATTAAAATGGATAATTTCATGAAAAAGATTATTTTTTTAGGACTAGTTCTGGGTTTAATTGGGTGTTCAACAGCTCCAGTTGGTTCAAATACAGCCAAGCCAGTACCTAATGAGAGAGTATACGATCAGAACTATTTAAAGAAACACACTCCTGAACAAGCAAAAGTTACTTTTTTAAGAGATAAAGGTTTTTTAGGATCTGGCTGTAGTCATGATATGTATGTTAATAACGAGAAAGTATTCTCAATTCGTTCAAATGAAATAGCTACTATTTATCTTGAGCCCAAATATTATATTTTTAGATTAGAAACAGGTGGAGGGATGTGTCCAAATATTGCCACTTCTCAAGAAACGGAAGTCAAACCAGGGGCGGAGATAGAATATCGAATCCTACTTCCATCTGACTTTAATTTAAGACTAACTCGAATGAAATAAGAGAGTAAGAGGTTGTGTCTAAGGCTGTCGAGCAATATTAAATTTTGATCAAACCCACTCGTCATTAGGTGGGTTTTTTATTACTTATAAAAGATTACTGATCTTAGCTGAGAAATATTTATCAAATTATTTTAAAAAATATATTATTTGATTGCCTTTATTAAATAATATATAGATATTAATTTAATTTACTCAATAATTAATAAGTTTTATAAAACAATAGCATTTTTAAATAATTAAATTTTACCAATTGGATTTAGCAACTATTTGTAATTTATAGTTATTTAAAAAATTAAATAAATTACATTGTTTTTAAATATTTTAGTGATATTTTATTTTTAGGCACATTTACCTATTACCAAGCATAGATATTTTGATTTTTATCATTATAGGTTTGGGATAACCTAAATATCTTTTGGTAATTTTAAACCTAATATTTATTCTTTAGGGAGAAAGAATATATGTGGGAATTATTTGTAATTCTACTTTCACTTGGGCTGTTAATGTACACAGCTTACAAGGGCTTTTCTGTCATTCTGATGGCACCAATTTGTGCCTTACTCGCGGTTTTACTCATTAACCCAGCCAATGTTTTGCCGTTTTATTCGGGTGTATTTATGCCCAAAATGGTGAACTTTATTAAAGATTACTTTCTTGTATTTTTGCTCGGGGCAATTTTCGGTAAAGTCGTTGAAATGTCAGGAATTGCCGAGTCTATTGCTCGAACCATTGTGAGATGGATTGGGGCAAAAAAGGCAATTTTAACGGTTGTATTACTAGGTGCAATTTTAACCTATAGCGGTGTCAGCTTATTTGTTGCAGTCTTTGCAATTTATCCTTTTGCCAACCAGCTTTTTAGACAAGCCAATATTCCAAAACGTTTAATTCCGGGAACCATCGCGCTTGGTGCATTCACATTTACCATGGATGCATTGCCAGGTACGCCGCAAATCCAGAACGTTATTCCAACTACATTCTTTGGTACCAATATTTATGCCGCACCATTTTTAGGGATTATTGGTGCTATTTTTGTTTTATGTGCAGGTTTAGCTTATTTGGAGTGGCGCCGTCGTGCTGCTGCAAAAGCGGGTGAAGGCTTTTCTGGTTTTGGAGTAGACAATACCTCGTCTCAAGAAATTGAAGCCGATATATCTATGCAAAATAATGGAAGTACAGCTCGTCAGTTTTTAGCATTTGTACCTCTCATTCTTGTTGCAGTAATGAACAAATATTTGTCTAAAGCAATTAAAGAGTGGTATCCAAATGGCTTTGATTTTGCCACTGTAGGTTTAGCCGATTACACCGTTGATGTTGCAAAAACGGGGGCGATCTGGGCTGTTGGTTTAGCACTTATTGTCGGAATTATTGCTGCAATTTTATTTGACTACCAACGTGTAGTGACGAACTTTAAAGAGGGCATTAATGCCAGTATTGGTGGCTCACTTTTAGCAGTGATGAATACAGCTTCTGAATATGGTTTCGGTGCAATTATTGCATCATTACCGGGCTTTGCCCTGATTAGTCATGCAATGAGCAGTACCTTCACAAATCCATTGGTAAATGGTGCGGTAACCACGACAGTTTTAGCGGGTATTACCGGTTCAGCTTCTGGTGGCATGAGTATCGCTCTAAGTGCGATGGCCGAACACTATAACGCCGCGATTTTAGCAGCAGGTATTCCACCAGAAGTCATGCACCGTGTGGTTGCAATGGCATCAGGTGGTATGGATACACTTCCGCATAATGGTGCTGTCATTACCTTACTTGCTGTTACAGGTTTAACCCATAAACAGTCGTATAAGGATATTTTTGCAGTCACAGTAATTAAAACGTTAGCGGTATTTGTGGTGATTACGGTCTTTACAGTGACTGGTATTGTTTAATACCAACAAGTTAAAAATATTAAGGAGTAAATAGATGACTAAACTTTTAGACGGAAAAGTAGCCTTTATTACAGGCTCTGCAAGCGGGATCGGTCTAGAGATTGCTAAGAAATTTGCTCAAGAAGGTGCAAAAGTTGTCATTTCTGATATGAATGCTGAAAAGTGCCAAGAAACGGCAAAGTTGCTAACAGGACAAGGCTTTGAAGCATTATCTGCACCATGTGACGTAACTGATGAAGAAGCTTATAAACAAGCAATTGAGTTAACTCAACAGACCTTTGGCACTGTAGATATCTTAATTAATAATGCAGGTTTTCAACATGTTGCGCCTATTGAAGAGTTTCCAACCGCTGTTTTTCAAAAGCTAGTTCAAGTCATGCTTACTGGTTCGTTTATTGGTATTAAACATGTTTTCCCAATAATGAAAGCTCAAAAATCGGGTCGTATTATTAATATGGCTTCAATTAATGGCTTGATTGGCTTTGCAGGCAAATCAGGCTATAACAGCGCGAAGCATGGTTTAATCGGTTTGACAAAAGTTGCCGCATTAGAATGTGCACGTGACGGTATTACGGTAAATGCCTTATGCCCAGGTTATGTCGACACACCATTGGTTCGCGGTCAAATTGCAGATTTGGCTAAAACCCGTAATGTGAGTCTAGATAGTGCACTTGAAGATGTAATTCTGGCAATGGTTCCTCAAAAACGTTTGTTATCTGTTGAAGAAATTGCTGATTATGCAATTTTCCTTGCGAGTGACAAAGCAGGTGGGGTAACGGGTCAGGCTGTGGTTATGGATGGTGGTTATACCGCACAATAATTTAGAGTTTTATAAAAGCCGCTTATTTTTTAATAGGCGGTTTTTTATAAATAAAAGATATGTAAGTTTAGTGTTCAAAACGATGATTTATCTCAACTATAGTTGCTTATAAAAATTTAATAAAATAAGTTTGTTAAGGTATGAAATTATACTTTAAAGGTATTTAACTTATTTCCAATTTTAAAATCTAATAGAGTATGAGAAAGTAATCTTTACTCTCTTTCTTGATTAGATATTTTTCAGGAAAATTCGTCAATTAAAGGATATTAATTGGCATACAAGTTGCTTTTTTTAGCAATAAGTTATTAGCTAGGTGAAAAGGATATGATATCACTCAGCCAACAGACGGAACTCAATCATTATTCACGCAAAGCTGAATTTGCGCAGAATTTGATGTCCACGATTTGTGGTGAACACCGTCTAGATACAATTTACAAAGACACGCTCGATTTTCACTATGATGGAATGCGTTTGCCTAATAAAAAAATGGCAATCGGCACAATCAGTTATGGTGCAAATGTTGCCATTAACATCTCTAATCTAAAAGCTTATAGTATTAGCTTACCGATACAAGGAAGACAAGCTCTCAACATTCGTGGTGCTCATTATCAATCTGATGAAAACAGAGGACTTATTGTTTCAAATAACGATCAGCAAGATTTGATTATTGATAAAGATTGTCGAAAATTTCAGGTGGTTATTCCAGAACGAAGCATGCAAATTGTTCTCGCAGATCTACTGAATAAACCGATAGATGCACCCCTCATTTTTAATCCAGAAATGCATCTGGACTCGGAGCAACTGATTGGTGCATGGTGGAAAAATATTCAGAATTTTTTACAGTTAAAATCCCAATATAGCAATTTTTATGGTTTGCAGATGCTGTCTGAAGACTATGAAAATTTTGTAATTAAGGCGTTATTGTTGTCTCAAGAAAACAACTACTCTGAAGCCTTAAAATCGCTCTCACATCAGGATGAACCAGCTTATATCCGTAAGGTTCGTAATTTTATTATTGAACATGCGCATGAAGAAATCTGTGCAGAAGACTTGCAGCGTCTAGCCGGGGTTTCAAAATCAAAATTGTACGACGAGTTTCAGCAGTACTACGGTACTAGTCCAATGTCCTATCTGAAAAAGTATCGTCTACAACAAATTTATAAAATCTTGAGTACAACTGGCGCTGATAGAAAAGTGTCTATTTCTAAGCTTGCTTATGACTGGGGTTTTAATCATTTAAGTCGTTTTTCTCAAGAATATCGCGAAGAGTTTGGTGAAAAACCAAGTGAAACGAAGGGTAAAATTTTTTAAATATTTAATCTTTTAAGCAATAAAAAACCTGATTGGGTTAATTCAATCAGGTTTTTATTTATCTCTATATTTTAAATACTATTTTCAAGATTCAATATTTGCTTACTTTTAGATTTTTCATAAATGACTTTAAGACTAAGGGCAATAAATGAAATGAATGTCGGTAATGCTAGAATAAAGAATATACCGCTTAAACTTAAGTTAAACGTGAAAATGAGCGATCCAAAGAAAGCACCTATAATTGCACCGATACGGCCAATACCATGCATCCACGAAACGCCAACCGCGCGGCACACGGCTGGATAGAAAATAGCTGCAAGTGGAAGTAAAGAAGATTGAGCACCAGCAAGTAATGCACCAATTAAGAAAATGGTAACACCTAATAAGAAAATATTTGAACTGACTAGGCCGGCGACAATGAATAGCCCAAAAGCAATTAAATAAGAATATTTAATGACTGTGGTCGGGTTCAGTTTATCCATGTACCAACCCATAATGGTTGCACCAATCACCCCACCAAAAGGGAAAATAGCTGCAATTAAACTAAATTGTTGCGTCGTAAAACCAGCTGTTTTTAAAATTGTTGGCATCCAGCTTGTTAAAAGATAGAACACCAATAGACTCGTAAAGCAGCACAGCCAAAGCATGCTTGAACCCCACAGGTATTTCCCTAAAACGATTTTAACCGGATTTTCCTCTGATGCCGTTTCTGTTTGAGCCAAGACAAGTTTTACTGGTTCTTGGAATGGATGCCCTTGAATATTTTCTAAAATTCGTTGTGCTTTATCGTATTGTTGGCGCGTAATTAAGTATTGAGTTGATTCAGGTAATTTAAGTAATAAGGCAACCACTAAAATTAGCGGAATACTTCCACCAATAATAATGACCTTAGCCCAGCCATAACTTTCTAACAGATAAGCTGACAACACACCGCCACAAGAAATACCCAGCATAAAACCGCAACCTGCTAATCCTGTTAGGAATGCTTTACGTTTTACAGGCATATATTCAGAGACAATAGTACTGATGTTAGGCATGGCTGCCCCTAAACCCACACCTGTAATAAAGCGATAAATCATTAAATCTTGGGTCGAGTCGGCAAAGCCACACAAAATGGTAAATATTGAAAACAAAAGGCTCGTAAAAACAATGACGCCTTTACGCCCAAACTTATCGGACATAGGGCCTGAAATAATGGCACCGATTGACATACCAACTAAAGCGGCACTTAAAACAGGCGCAAGCTGAGGCTTGGTAATTCCCCAATCATCAAGCAATGCTGGAGCAATAAAACCAATAATCCCTGTGTCTAAGCCATCACAGAAGAAGACAAAAAATCCTAGGATAAAAACCATCCACTGTAAGGGGGACAGTTTTTCGCGGTTGATTACCGAATTTGCATCTATCGTTTTCATATGTATTCCTTAACTCATTAAAATTTTTTGCTGTAATTAACAAAGAAACGGTTTTCCGAAAAATCGTTTCCATGTTTAACGTCGTAATTGATAAAGATGTACTGAAGGGATAAACCTTTGAGAAAAGGCTGTTGAAGGGCATAATTGACAATAACGTTTGCTTCACTTTCTTTGTTTTTTAAGCCATCTGCTGTTTTAAAGTGATCGCCATATACATACTTCAAAGTGGTATTTAAACCGGGGACATAATCTTTAAAGTCATAGCCATAGATGAAGTGATAAGACTTTTCATCTTGTTTGAAGAAGCCAGTGGTGTTCCAGTTAATGAAATAAGTTTCAGGCAAGAAACCATCTGGTAACGGGTAAGCAGACTCACCAATAATTTGCTGATAACCCAAACCAAAGCTGTGATTTTTTACTTTGAGCGTTTCTAATAAACCTACATTTTGCGCATCGATGTCGAAAAGATTTCCATTATCTTTGGCATTGAAATATTTGAATTTTGAATTGATCGAAAAATTGGAGTTTTTCCATATGTGGTCTATTCCCACATAATGTTTATTATATAAATCCTCCATATTTCCGAAGTAATATTCGCCTTTCAAAGTAGGAGTGATTTGATAGCGCAGGTCTATGTAGTTAAGGCCATCAGAGTAGCCAGTCACACCTTTTGAAGTAAAAGAAAATCGATGAAAATCTTCTTCATTTCGCGGTGATACTTTTTCAATACGACCAATTTCTGCAAAAAGTTTATCGTTTAGCTGACTCTTAAGATTAGTTCCCCAATAAGACGTCAGGAGTTGTCGGCTTGCATCTACAGTGGTTACGGGTAAATCTAGCCATAATTCGCCAATGCTCAGTAGAGTCTTGTTATAGCCTAACTTTAATGTTGCACCATATTTTAAATAATCGGGTGCTTGGGACTGAGTTGCTTTATCAAAAGGTAATACCGTATCTGCAACGTGTTTATCTTGGCTTAAACGAACCGCATACTGTGCTGAAGCATTTGCGCCAATTTGAATCGGAGTGCCGCCAATTTCTAACGGCGTGTCGTGCATATTGGAGTTATAAAATAGAGAAACTGATTGGGACCAGCTACCCGTGTCTTTTACATCTGGGTTGTCATAGTTTCTATCTATATATGCATTTTTTAATGTAAATTTCCATTCTTCATCCGCTGAATAAGCCTGAGTAGAAAATGCACTACAACATAAAATATTGATGAGCATTAACGTTTTGTTGTGTCCATAAATTGGCTTTGGTCGATGCATAAATAAAGTGCCTTAATTTAGAAAAATGACTGAGTTTTTCTTATGTAATCAAACTAATTACATGACTTTGATTGAACTATTTTTAGCCAGTAGTCACTATCCAATAAGTCCTAATCTTCATCCATTTTTTCCAAATTGGATAAAAAGCATCATTTTTATTTTTTATATTAAAATATTGAAATTCATTAACTTTATTCTTTTATATGTTTTATCCATTGCTATCTTTTTTCATAATTGTGCACAGATTGGATAGTGCTTGCAGCTTTTGGACAGTCTAAAAAAATATTCGGATAGAAGATAAGGCCATAACAATGTCAGGAGTTGACACTATGGCTGGTCAAACCGTTCAAATTAAAACTGCATCTGGAAAACAGTTCAGCGCGTATCTAGCAACACCAGAAACAGGAAAGGGGCCAGGGGTGGTACTTTGTCAGGAAATTTTTGGTGTGAATGCAGCCATGCGGGAAAAGGCAGACTTTCTTGCAGAAGAAGGCTATACGGTTTTGGTTCCTGATTTATTTTGGCGTGTAGCACCTAATATCGAATTGGGCTATACCCCAGAAGACTTTCAAAAAGCTTTTGAACTTTATCAGCAATATGACGAAAACCTCGGTGTTGAAGATATTCAAGACAGCTTATCTTTTTTAAAGACTCGACCAGAATGCGACACAACTACAGGCCTTGGTGTGGTGGGCTATTGTTTGGGGGGAAAGCTTGCTTATCTGGCAGGCTGTCGACTTTCTGAAGTGGCATGTGCCGTAGGTTATTATGGTGTAGGTATTGAAAAAGCCTTAGATGAGTTAGCCAACGTAAAAGGGCGCTTAGTTTTACATATTGCAGAACTGGACCAATTTACACCGCCAGATGCGAGACAAGCGATTGTCGATGCAGCCAACCAATATTCAAACGTACAAGCTTATGTTTACGAAGGTGTTGATCATGCTTTTGCACGCCCAAAAAGCAATCATTACCACAAACCTTCAGCGCGCTTTGCCCACGAGCGTACAGTAACAGCTCTACATGAAACGATTGGGCCGAAATATGACCTAGTTGCGCTATGGGAAGAGCATATTCGTCATGAGTTTGATACGCGTGATGTACCAGCAACTATGGCAACGATGGTCGCAGAACCGTATGTCAACCATATTCCTACCTTAACGGGTGGTGTAGGCCACAGCCAGCTTGCCCGTTTTTATCAGTACCATTTTGTTCATCAAAACCCGAAAGATATGAAGATCACGTCTATCTCTCGTACGGTTGGTTCAACGCAAGTGGTGGACGAATTCATTATGAGCTTCACCCACGATGCTGAAATTGACTGGTTATTACCGGGTGTAAAGCCTACTGGTAAATATGTAGAAATTCCAATGCTAGGTGTGATCCAGTTTAGAGGGTCAAAGCTTTGCCATGAGCATATTTATTGGGATCAAGCGTCCGTGCTCGTTCAAATTGGTTTATTAGACCCAACAGGCTTACCAGTTGCAGGCGTTGAGACCGCACGAAAACTTCTTGATGAAGATCTTCCTTCAAATACTTTGATGCCATCTTGGTCAAGTAGCGAAGGCAAGCCAGTCAATTAAGGAGTATCTGCAATGAATATAGATTTAAAAGGGAAAGTTGCGGTGGTGAGCGGTGGAGCAACTTTGATCGGTAAAGCAGTTGTGCAAGCCTTAGTTAGTGCAGGTGCTCATGTCGCTATTTTAGATATTGATGCCAAAGGCAAAGCGATTGCGGAAAGCTTTAACCATGATGTGATGTTTATTCAAACCGATTTAACCAGTGATGCGGCTATTCAACAAGCTGTAGCGGATATTCACCAACATTTAGGTGAAGTGAGCTACTTGGTCAATTTGGCATGTACATATTTAGATGACGGTTTTAAATCCTCACGTCAGGACTGGTTACAAGCACTCGATATTAATTTGGTCTCTACAGTTGAACTGAGCCGTGCTTTTTACAATGACCTAAAAAAGCAGCAAGGTTCAATCGTTAACTTTACTTCCATTTCTGCCAAAGTGGCTCAAACAGGGCGCTGGTTATATCCAGTGTCTAAAGCCGCAATACGTCAACTCACACAAAGCATGGCAATGGATTTTGCCGCCGATGGCATTCGTGTCAACTCAGTTTCACCAGGTTGGACATGGTCTCGTGTGATTGCAGAAGTCAGTGGCAATAACCGTGAAAAAGCCGATAGCGTGGCAGCCGATTATCACTTGCTAGGCCGATTGGGTCATCCCGAAGAAGTCGCCAATGTTGTTTTGTTTTTATTGTCACCTGCTGCGAGTTTTGTCACCGGAGCAGATTATGCGGTCGATGGCGGATATTCAGTAATGGGCCCTGAAGGATCACAGCCCGCTATTCCACGTTTAGCCGAATAGCACAGCGTTTTAAAAGCACATTTAGAAAATTATGGAGAAGATTATGCGCCGTATTGCAATTGTTGGAGCAGGACAGTCTGGTTTACAGCTTGGTTTGGCCTTACTAGATACAGGTTATGAAGTGACAATGATTACCAACCGAACTGCCGATGAAATCCGTCAAGGTAAAGTCATGTCAAGCCAGTGTATGTTTCATACCGCTTTACAAACTGAACGTGACTTAGGTTTAAATTTTTGGGAAGAACAATGTCCAGCAGTGGAAGGCATTGGGCTGGCTTTAGTTAACCCTGAAAATGGTGGTAAAGCATTTGAATGGAGTGCTCGTCTTGAACGCTACGCTCAATCGGTCGATCAACGCGTCAAAATGCCATATTGGATGGAAGAATTTGAACGCCGTGGCGGTCGATTGGTGATTCAGGATGTAGGTATAGAGGAATTAGAACAACTCGCAAACGACTACGAACTTGTATTACTCGCGGCTGGTAAAGGTGAAGTCGTTAAACAGTTTGAGCGTGATGATGCACGCAGTGTCTTTGATAAACCACAGCGCGCTTTGGCATTGACCTATGTCAAAAACATGAAGCCAATTTCGCCATACTCTCGTGTGACTTTTAATATTATTCCCGAAGTTGGCGAATACTTTTCATTTCCAGCACTTACCGTGAATGGGCCTTGCGACATTATGGTGTTTGAAGGTATTCCAAATGGACCAATGGACTGCTGGCAAGATGTCAAAACACCTGAACAGCATCTGCAATGTAGTTTGGATTTACTCAAGAAATTTGTGCCTTGGGAATATGAACGTTGCACAAATGTTGAGCTAACCGATGCAGGCGGATATTTGGCAGGGCGTTTCCCGCCGACAGTACGCAAACCAATTTTGACATTACCTTCTGGCAAGCAAATTTTTGGTATGGCAGATGCATTGGTAGTCAATGACCCGATTACTGGACAGGGCTCAAACAATGCTGCTAAGTGTAGCAAAATCTATTTCGATGCCATTTTAGCCAATGATAATCAAGGTTTTAGCGAACAATGGATGGTTCAAACCTTTGAGCGTTATTGGGCTTATGCAGAAAAAGTGGTGGCTTGGACCAATAGCTTGCTCGTACCTCCACAACCGCATGTCGTTGAGCTATTAGCAGCTGCAAGCCAAAACCAGAGCATTGCTTCCATTATGGCCAATAACTTTGATGACCCTCGTGCCTTTGCTCCTTGGTGGTTTGATGCGGATCAGGCTCAAACATTCATGGCTTTAAAAACCGCAGCAAAAGTGGCTTAAGGGCAAAACAGCAAAGGGAGATATGAAAATGGATACAATTGAAACTCAAGGCTTACAAGCGATTAATGCTGAAAACCCAAGAGAAATCCGTAATTTACTTGGTCAGTTTGCAACTGGGGTTACAGTGATTACAACCCGTGGTAAAGATGGTCGGAAGATAGGAATGACAGCAAACTCTTTTTCCTCATTGTCTTTAGATCCACCATTAATTTTGTGGAGCCTTTCAAAAACAGCGCCAAGTTTGTCTGATTTTGTTGAAGCTGAATATTTTGCCATTCACATGTTGGCACAGGAGCATCATCAGCTTTCTGGGCATTTCGCTCGAGGTGCTGACGATAAATTTGCCGGCATTGCCCATCAGCAATGCAATGCTGGCGTTCCAATTTTATCCGATGCACTCGCAACCTTGGTTTGCCGAAATGTAAATCAGTATGAGGGTGGAGATCACCTGATTTTTATTGGTCAAATTGAACAATACCAACAACGCCAAGGTGAACCATTGGTATTCCACGCAGGAAAGTATCGGATTGCCGCTGAGCATCCAGAATTAGCACATTAATTCACCACAATCACGATCAATCCGGTCGTGATTTTTTTATAGGAAATAAGAAGATGAAAAGCACTTTAATTAAACATGGCTTTTTAGCAGGGACATTGTTGGGTTTGCCTTTGGTTACACATGCCTATGATTTACCGACTGTAAACTTAGGTATGACCAGCTTTCTTGATGGCGGTTTACCCGCAGGACCCGGCTGGTATGCTCAAACCTATTTTCAAAATTACGATAGCAATAAATTGGTTGATCGCGAGGGGCAAAAACTCAGTTTACCTAAAACTGATTTAAATTATCAAGTACTGGTTGAACAGATTAGTTATTTATCGAATGTCCGAGTAAAAGATAAAGCCAGTCTAGGCATGAATTTTTTAATTCCCTTTGTCAGCAAAATGGACATGGATGATGGCTTGAATAATGCTGGAATTAAGGCCCAAAGTGGTTTTGGTGACCTTATGATCGGACCTTTTATTCAGTTCGATCCAGTCATGGGCGCACAAGGGCCGAAGTTTGTGCATCGTTTTGAGTTTCAGGTTAATTTACCTACTGGCGAATATGACCAGCAAAAAGATATTAATCCAAGTAATAACGCCGTTTCATTTGATCCTTATTGGGCTGCAACATATTGGTTTAATCCAAAGTGGACAGCTTCAACGCGTATCCATTATCTTTATAACTTTAAAAATGATGACCCAAGCTATACATTTGCTGGAGCAAATGATATGCAGGCAGGGCAAGCGATTCATGCAAACTTTGCAACGGACTATGCCATTACCGAACAGTTCCGTTTAGGACTAAATGGCTATTGGCTAAAACAAATCACAGATACTGAAGTTGATGGTGAAAAAGTAAAAGGCCGACGTGAACAAGTCTGGGCAATTGGCCCAGGTGCAATGTATAGCTTTTCTAAAAATGATCACCTTGTTGCAAATGCTTATTTTGAGCAAGATGCCCAAAACCGTCCAGAGGGCACACGACTACAAGTTCGCTATGTCCATCATTTCTGAGTCATAAATAAAGCCTTTTATATCAATAAATATAAAAGGCTTTTACCTATTTGTTTTAAGAAAAATTTGAAGTAATTAAGCTTGAACCTTCACTGTAACCAGAACGGCGAGTAGACGAAGGTAACTCACCATAACGGCGTTTGTACTCTTGAGAAAAACGGCCTAAATGGCTAAATCCCCATTTAAATGCGACATCTGTTACTGATAGATTTTCATTATGCATAAGCTCTAAATGAGCTTGTTCAAAACGTAATTCTTTTAGATAAGACATTGGGGTCGTCCCCAAATAATTTTTAAAACCAGTAAATAAGCTTCTTACACTCACGCCTGCATGTTCAGCCAAAATTTCGACGTTAAGTGGCTCATGTAAATGTTCTTTAATATAGGCTTCTGTGCGTTTCACGAAATAAGGAGAGACCGTTTTTTCTTTATAATGATCAACTCTATGTAATGCATTATTAGGTTGACCGTAAATCAGTGCATTAAACAGATTTGACTCAAATTGTTTAAAGGCTAGAGGATGATGAAGCGGATGTTGCTCGCATGCTAAGGCATCCATCAAGGTTCTAACGAGCTGTAAAAAATAGGCTCCACTTTGGGTAGCAAAGTCTAATTTGGGGTCAAAAACGAGTAAGTTGTTTTCTGAATCAGCAATGTGCTGACGGCAATGGTAAGTAAAATCATCCTTTGAAATTTTTAAAATGAGCTGCGGTGAGTTCGCGTGCCAGCGCATACGTAAAGATTGCTGAGGGGAAATAAGAGAAGCAACTTGAGAATAAGAAATAAACTTTTGTGAACCAAACTCGATTTCTGCGTAGCCTTGAGTTGGAATTTGAATTAGGTAAAAGTTATCCAGATGATCTGGTTCAATAATGACATCCGCGCCATATTCCAAGCGACTAATAGACAGGGCACCTGTTTTAACATGGTGCATAGTTGCACTGAAATCTTGCTTCTGTTGTGAGATTTTAAGATCATGCGGTTTAAAAATTTGCCCAACATTTCGGCAGGTTTCGCTTAAATCGTGATGATCAAACACCAAATTATGATTGGTAAAGATAGACTCATTTTGAAAATGTCGTCCACTGAGTTCTGGGGAGTTGGCTTGGTTCATATTTATCCCTTTTGGCTCACTCCTGTATTTACTTGTGTTTCAGAAGCCTTAAAACTTCGCTGTGCAGCAAGTAAATACGGCACTTAAAAAATTAAGTTACTCGCAAATTACAATGAGATATAAGCAAAATACAGACCAATTTAACCGCTAATTAATGTGATTTTCTCAAATTTTTAGTTCGGATCTAGTCCATCAATTTAATACATTCGAGAAAGAGAATATAGGGATATAAAAGGTGCTATAAGTTAATCTCATCGTGATCTTATTCCTTAAGATCTATCAAAATTTATAACAAATCCAAGCGAACTGGTCAATTTATTTTGTCGGAATTTATTATTTTATACTATTGAATATAAAGGTTTTTTTAATTTTTTAAATAAAAATTCAATATACCCCTTACAGAGTATATTGAATCATTTCAGGTTTAGTGGTTTTTAAATTATTTGCACTTAAGCTATTTATATTTTCAACGTGATGTATTGCTCTGTAAAAACTTCTCGCTGTAGATCCGGTAGTTTTGCAGAGCTTGTTCATCTAACCAATTTTTTACGGCTTCAATCATTGGCGGTGGGCCACATAAATACATATCAAAAGCCTGTTCAGCTAGTTGATCTTTATTTAAGTGCTCATGAATATAACCCGCTTTACCTTGCCAAGTTTCCGTTGCCTTAGTCACAATCGGGTGATAGCTAAAGTTTGGAAGCTGTTCTGCGTAGGCATGTAAACGCTGTTGTTCACATAAATCAGTTTCATTATTTACGCCGTAGTACAACTGAACTGCAGGTGAGTTTGGTTGCTCAACTAAGTTATCAAGCATTCCCAAGAAAGCTGATAATCCTGTTCCACCTGCCACAAAAACCAGTGGTCGCTGTACTTCGCGCAAATAGAAACTACCTAGTGGTGCTTCAATGAATAGAGTTTGTCCAACCTGACAGCGATCACGCAAGTAATTGCTCATGACACCGTCTGGCAATAAGCGAATTAAAAATTGCAATTGATTGGTTGCGTTTGGTCTGTTTGCAAAAGAATAAGAACGCCAATCTTCAGTATCTGGAATTTGCAAACGAGCATATTGACCTGGCAAAAACTGAAGTTGTTCAGCATGACTGCTCGCGTCAAGATGCAAAATTGCTGTCGTTTCAGAAACCAGCTCAACCGCGGTAACTTTGGTTTCAATTTTTAAGGTATCGCCAGCATTACAAATGGCAGAATCATGATCGAAATAAAAAGCTGCATCGGATTTCACACGCGTCTGGCAAGCTAACATTTTTCGCTCGGCCAAATCACGTTCACTTAATGCATCTTCATCGACATATTCTTGTTCATAAATTCCTGTTTCACACTGTCCCTGACATGTACCACAAACACCTTCACGGCAGTCTAGCGGTAAGTTAATTCCCTGACGAACTGCTGCATCAAGCAACAATTCGTCGTTATTTACCGAAATGAAAAAGGTTTTGCCATCGGCAAAGTTAAGTGCAATTGAATGTCCCATTTTCATTCCCCTTAAACGTGATAGAAGTCTAAAACGGAATCAATTTTGTCATTCAGCAAAATGCTGTGCTGACGACGAATGCGGAAACCATCTGCTGTTTGACGTAAAAGATAAGTAGCATGTCCGTAAAAACAGCCTTCTAAACCTTGACGGTTATACAGTGTTTGCCATGCAACTTTTGCTTCAATTAGACCATCATCAAGTGTTTTAACTCGAATGTTATTCATGCTGTGTAATGTACGTGGTAATGGCGTTGCAGAAGCTGCTTTTCCTGTACGAATACGGAATACACGGTCTTCAAGCCCTGTACGGTCCGCATAATAAATATAAGACAAGCCCTGATTCGGATCTTGAACATAGTTATGGTCATCAACCCATTGTGGAATATGATATTCACTATCTTCATCGTAAAGTTCTAAATAGGCATCCCAGTCATAAGCATCACAAAGTTCTGCTTTTTTGTACAAAAACTGAGATACAGCAAAATATAGTTCTTGTGACATGGTTACACCTCATCCATTACGGCATTGTTTTCGAAAGTAATATCCTGCATTTTCAGCGCTTTCTTGTTTAAGCCATCGAGCATTAGACGTTGCCAATGTCCATGCTGGTTTACATAGAGTCCTTCGTGGGTAAACTCACGGCCAGTAATGACTGGTTGAATGCCTAAATCTTGTGAGTTTTTGGTCGCGCCATATTCCCAAGACTGACAGCCACGAGAAATATCGCTCCAGCGTTCAAGTCGTGCCTGAAAACCTTTTTGCTGTTCACGGAATTCAACTAGATCATCTGGTGTACCTAGACCTGACACGTTAAAGAAATCTTCGAACTGGCGAATACGGTTACGGCGTGCTTCAACAGATTCACCTTTAACACCAATACACTGACTGATGACTTCAGTTTTATTCCAAGCGACAGGGCGAACAATACGAAGCTGTGAACTAATTTGATCCATAAAGAATAGGCTAGGGTACAAGTTCAAGTTTCTTAAACGATGCATTGCCCATTCAGCATATTTGTCGCCATATTTTTCAACTAAATAAGGCATAACGGTGCTGTAACCCGGACGAACTGTTGGATTCGGCATATCACTAAACAGCACACTATGACCATTTTTAAAGCTGAACCAGCCATCATCAGTCTCGGAGTCACCCGCACCTAACTTGCTATAGTCAAGCGTATCAAGTTCTGCACCTTTTGATGCATTCACTTGTTGGCGATGTTGAACTGTAGAGACATAGTTATAGTGAACAGTACTTACATGGTAGCCATCTAGGCCATTTTCATTTTGTAGCTTCCAGTTACCTGCGAAGGTATAAGATGATTTGCCTTGCAATACTTCGAGTTCGCCTGTTGGTGACTGGTTAACCATTAAATCAAGAAACAGTTTTGTATCGCCCAAAAAGTCTTCTAGTGAATCTGTTGCTTGAGTATCAAGGCTTACAAATACAAATCCACGATAGCTGGCAATACGGCCTTGCTTTAAGCCACGGCTTGATTTATCAAAATCTTCGCAATATTCACTCGGTGCTTTTACTTTGACCAAACGGCCATCTGACTTGTAGCACCATGCGTGGAATGGGCAAGTAAATGTAGATTGGTTGCCTTTAGCAACGCGTGTCAATGTCGCGCCGCGGTGCTCACAAGCATTGACCATGGCGTGTAATTCGCCTTTACCATCACGGCTCACAATAATCGGCTGACGACCAATTTGAACAGTGAGGAAATCATGATTGTTTGGAATTTCACTTTCGTGACATGCATAAATCCAAACCTTTTCAAAAATAAGTTCCATTTCCAAGTCAAATAGTTCAGGCTCGGTAAACATATTGCGTGCGATACGAAACACGCCATCTTTAGGACGGAAGTCGATACATCCATCTACAAAATCATTCCATTGTTTTAAATTAGATGAGGTCATTTGCTCAATCCTATTCATTCAGCTTTTAACTGATTGAACCGCGATTAGGCCTTTACCTCTATCCGTTTTTTCCAGATCTTTATCCACTTTGTGCAGTTTTGATTTTTTAATAAAATTATTTTCAAGGCATTACTGAGAATTCTAAATTTGTATGGTGTCTTATCTTCTTAAACTTCCCTATAATCCTAAAGAGTATAAAGTCAAACCTTGTGAGTTAAGCTTATGAAAGAAAACAAATTAAAATTACAAATCAGAATTCTTTCAGAGCAAAACATTGCATTTGGTCCAGGAAAGGCAGAGTTACTTGAAGCAATTGAGAGAACGGGTTCAATTTCTCAAGCTGCTAAATCTATGAATATGAGTTACCGCCGTGCATGGCAGTTGGTCGATACCATGAATCAGTGCTTTGAAACAGCTTTAGTTGAAACTCAAACGGGTGGAACACATGGCGGTGGGGCAGCAATCACAGCTTTGGGTCAGAAAGTCTTACAACAATACCGGCAAATGGAAGTGAATGCTCGCCAAGCCTTAGAACATGATTATCAAATTATGAGTAGTTATTTAAAGAAATAAGATGAGAAATATTTTATAAATCAAAGAATTTAAGAGCGAATCAGTTTTGCTTAACTATAATTTTTAATTGTTCAGAAAAAATATCTATCTTTATAAATAATTTCTACTTTTCATCGTCTATGCTTATCGCTATATTCTTGGGTATATATCGCTGCAAAAAACGACAAAAAGGTAAACATAATGGTAAGTTATACGAAGATAAAAAAGTTGGCTTTAGCCTGTTCGGTGCTCAGCATAGGATCGGTCTTTAATGTTCCAGCCAAGGCTGAATCGGTTACTGTTTATGCAGCAGCGAGCTTAACGAATGCGATTGGTGATTTAGAAAAAATTTACGAAAAACAGAATAAAGTAGAAGTTAAAACTTCGTATGCAGGTTCATCGACATTAGCTAAACAAATTGAAGCTGGGGCACCAGCCGATATCTTTATTTCAGCCGATACCCAGTGGATGGATTATCTACAAAATAAAAAATTAGTCGCAGCAAATGATCGTTTAAATTTATTAAGTAATCGATTGGTACTGATTACTCCGAAAGGACGATCATTAAAGGTTAAATTGGATAAAACTACCGATCCGAATAAAGTATTTACAGGGAAGATTTGTACAGGGGATACCAAAAGTGTGCCTGTAGGCAAATATGCTAAACAAGCATTTACCAATTTAGGTTGGTGGAGCCGTAGTGAGCCAAAGTTAGTTGAAACAGAAGATGTTCGAGCAGCTCTAAACTTTGTGGCACGTGGTGAATGTCAGGTTGGTATTGTTTATGCAACCGATGCAGCCATTAGTAAAGATGTAACTGTGGTAGGTGTATTTCCAGAAAATACCCATTCGCCAATTATTTATCCAGTAGGGCTTGTCAAAAAGAATTCGAACTCAACAAAATTCTATCAATTTTTACAAAGCAATCAAGCCAAAGCTGTCTTTAAAAAATATGGCTTTAGCGTGTTGACTCAAGCAAAACCATGATGTTTTCTTTAACCCCAGAAGAGCTCAGCGTTCTTCAACTCTCTTGTAAGGTTGCAGCAAGTTGCCTTGTCGTCAGTATTATGCCTGCAATTTTTGTAGGTTGGGTATTGGCGCGTAAAGAGTTTTGGGGTAAGTCATTCATTGAAACATTAGTCTTTTTACCATTAGTACTGCCTCCAGTTGTGCCGGGTTATTTGCTATTACAAGTCTTTGGAAACCGCGGCATTATTGGGCAATACTTAGCACCTTTAGGATTAGAGTTCGCATTTAACTGGAAAGGGGCAGTTCTTGCCTCGGCAGTGATGGGTTTTCCACTTTTGGTGCAATCAATTCGTTTAGCGATTGAGCTAGTCGATCAACGTTTAGAAATGGCAGCAAAGACATTAGGTGCTTCATCTTTAGGGGCATTTTTTCATGTCACGTTGCCACTTGCCAGCAGTGGCATTTTAATTGGTGCCATTTTATGTTTTTGTCGTAGTTTAGGTGAGTTTGGGGCCACCATTACTTTTGTTGGCAATATCTCTGATGAAACAAGAACCTTACCTTTGGCCATGTATAGCCTGATGCAACAACCCGATACTGAGACTGCGATTCAAAGGTTGATTGTCTTATCTTTAAGTGTGGCATTTTTAGCGCTATGGTTTGCACAGTGGTTTCATCGCTATCAAAAAAAGCGTTTAGGACGGTAATGTTATGTTGATTGATTGCCACTTTCAGCTACAAATGGGCCAATTTCTTATTGAACCCAATTTTCAGTCTGATGCTTCAGTCGTTGGGTTATTCGGTGCATCGGGTTCCGGTAAAACTTCAATATTACATGCCATTGCTGGGCTAAATACACCACATAGTGGACTCATTAAAATACAAAACCAAACATGGTTTGATTCCGATCAAAAAATTAATTTGAGCACGCAAAAACGCCATGTTGGACTGGTTTTTCAAGATGCACAGCTTTTTCCGCATAAAACGGTAAAGCAAAACTTATTATTTGGTCTTAAACATCTTGCACACCAAGAACGTCATTTTGAAGCTGATTACATTATTGAATTATTAAAGTTAGAACACTTGCTAGAACGTATGCCAATCAAGCTCTCAGGTGGTGAAAAACAGCGAGTAGCACTCGGACGGGCACTGTTGTATTCACCTAAGCTGTTATTACTTGATGAGCCTTTATCAGCACTAGATGCCGCACATAAAGCTGAAATTATTCCTTTTTTTCAAAAAGTAAAACAGGAAATAAAAATTCCCATGCTTTATGTGAGTCATGATATTCAAGAAATTAAACAACTGACCGAAACAATGTGGATTTTATAATTTTTCATATTTCACACATTATTTCGGTCTTGTCGATTTATGGTTGTTAGCTAGCCCATAAACTGCCAGTTGGAGCAGATTTTCGGCGATCTTGGGCTTGTTGATAAAAACGCCAGAAAGCGAAAGCAAAAATGACAGCCAAGAAATCAACCAGCAAAATTTCTCCGCCATGTACCCATAAGCCACTTTGTGGAATGAAGTGGGCTACAAGAGATGTAAGCGGAATCGCAAATAACACCAAAACCAAGATTAACAGCAGTTGTGGTAAAGCTTTTGCATAACCAATGGCAAAGGTGTAAATCAAAGTCAGTAGGAAAATTGCATAATAACCATACATAAAAAGGTGATTCATACTTTCAATATTGAATGCTGCGAAAAGCCAACGACTGGCCAACATTGTGCCCACTACAGCTAAAACACATCCTAAGCATGCACCAATAGTTAAATTCGCAAGGAACACCACATCTTTACGTTGAACAGGAACAGGGTCTTCAGCACGCTTTTGCTTACGTGCACGAGTTTCAACCCAAAGAATATTACCTGTATAAAATAAGAAAGCACCGCCAACACCTAAAACAAAATAGATCCAACGTACGCCTGTACCACCAAAACTCCCAAAATGTAGGCTAAACATTGCATTGATTAACTTATTACCAGCATCAGTCTGCGTATTAATACCTTTATGATTAAAGTGCTCAACCGCGTAAGGGTTCATACGCATAAAGTCTTGATTCGCACCGCGTAACATCTGATCTGAACTATAGAGGGCAATTCGTGCATTGGCTTTTTCGGGTTTATCTAAGCCACTGAACTGGATATAGTCAACTGAATATTCAGGCGCAACTTTTTTGGCTTGAGCTAATATTTGATGCACATCGATCTGTGTCTGTTTAGGCTGAATAAGTGCAGGAGGCGAACGTTGAAAAACAGGCTGTCCTTTGAGTGCAAGTTGTCCAATTGCATCATAAAAAAAGTCATGAAAAGCAAAGACAATTACGCTAATACTAATAGTGATGTGGAACGGTAAGCTCGTAATTCCAATTACGTTATGCGCATCTAACCAAAAGCGCTTTTTATTCTTGCCAGGGCGAATAACAAAGTAATCTTTCACTAATGTTGGTAAAAGTATAATTACGCCCGAAAGCAGAGCAAGAAAATATAAAATCGAAACCACACCCATCACATAGAGCCCCAATCCGTGATGGCCTGCCATGCCCGGAATTCCTGCGGTTTCATGTAGCTGTTCTATCAGCCAACCTGCTTTAGATAAGTTTTCTTGAGCAACGATTAACTGACCTTTTTCATCTAAGCTGGCCATCCACGTGGTCTGACCAGTATTAAAACCATCTCCACGTTCATGTTCACTCCATGTAATGGGCGCATAGTGAAATTCATTCGACGATAAATTCAGTGTGAAGTTCTTTTGTGCAGCAGGATAGGCAGCCTGTACTTTCTGACTAAGCTCATTATATTGGTCGGGTGAGACTTTAGGTAAAACTTGCTGCGTTGGCGTAGCCCACTTACTAATATGGTGCTGAAACATGCTGAGGCCGCCAGCAAAAAAGCAGATAAAAAGTAAAATCCCTGCACATACACCCACCCAAGTATGCATGCTTTTTGCAAGTTTCATGATGTCTGAACGTACTTTCATTGTTTAATCCCGAATTAGAAACACAAAGCTATAAGCCAGTACGTTGGTAACAAATAAATAAACCATTGCTTGTCTTCCTGTCACAAAGAAATAGGTGCCAAACATAATTGGCATCCAAACCCAAGGAACACTCCACATGCCTAATTGGGCCAAAAGATCCATCGAAATATAAGGCTGACCCAATAAAACAATCAGGTTGCCAAAAGCAATGGCAAGGCTTAACCCTAGAACACCACCAGCAAAGGTTTTACTCCACCAGTCTGGCTGAATAGGAGACTGAATTTTAGCTTTCATGAAACCAGTTTCCTTTTAAAAAGCGCCATAAAAGGAAGGAACGACCATGCAAAAATGATAAGCATGAACCAACAAAAAGTGGCAACAACTTTGGGTAAGCTGGCAAAGAGTGCAATTAATCCAACGACTAAAAACAATAGGCCTAAATACTTAAATAGGGTGGGAAGATGTTGAGATAACAGGTTTTGGTTGCTATGACTACAATAGACACTGACCGCTCCCAACAGGGTCAAAAAAAGTCCTATAAGTTTCATGATCAATATTTTTAAATAAATTAAGGGGAAAATTTATCCAATAGTATAAGTAAATAATAATTATTATCAAATGATAAATATAATTATTTATCGATGTATTGCCATGCGATAAGATAGGAGATAACTCGTTAAAAATTCTTTATTTGATGTCAAATGCTGTAAGTGATTATTTATATATTCCTGAGTCTCTTTGTGGGTTGATTTTCGAAATTTCTAAACCAATTTTATTTAAAATGCCGTTCTATTGTTATGGTTTAGACTTATCAAAAACACTGCATTTGCATATAGACCAACAATTAGACCATCCCCAAAAAATTGCTCAAGCGCATCCTAAACGCCAACATGAGTATTTATGTGGAAGGATATTGGCTCAAGCTGTTTTAAAGCATCATTTAGATTTAGATCAACCACTAACATCTATGCACGAACATTTGCCCGTCTGGCCACCCCATGTTTTGGGTAGTATTAGTCATTCACAAAATAAGTTGATCGTTGCGCTATCCGACAAAGCCGGCTATTTAGGAATTGATATCGAGCATTGGGTGACCCCAGAATTTGCTCAAGAAAGCGCACATCTTATTTTAACGCCTTCTGAACTTGAACTTTGGAAGGTTAAAGCCTCTGAGTTTTTTGATTTTTCTCAATTTGTGAGCTTAATTTTTTCTGTTAAAGAAAGCTTATATAAAGCTGTATATCCTATAGCTAAACAATACATCGACTTTTTAGAAGCTTTTGTAGTGGATATTGATTTTGAAAACCAAACATTAACTTTGGCTTTTACATCAGAAATACGAAATCGACATCAACTCTTAGAACACTATCAAGGCGGCTGGAAAGAGGAACAAGACTGTATTTTGACTTGGGTTTTTAAAGTTAATAGATCTGCTTAAAAACAAAAGAAGGCAACGAATTGCCTTCTTTTAAATTATGGCTTAATTTTCTTGTAATTTAGGATCTTGGAATCCTGTTTCACGCATATCTTGAGAATTGAATAAGAACATAAATCCTACCGCAAAACTTAATATGCCGAAGAAGAGAATGCTTCCTGATATTGGTAAAAACCGCGTTAAAAGTCCTAAAGTTGTGGTGGCAATCGAATCTCCCAAAGCATCTTGAGCAAGCCAGATTGCATTAATACGTCCTAAATATTCATCAGGCGTATGTCCTTGCACAATGCTGTATTGAAGCAAGTTGGCAATCGACATCAAATATCCGAAAACACATAAAATTGGCAAAGTTACGATTAACCATGGTGAAAGCCCAATCATAATCATGCAACTAAAGACACCTAAACACGTGTAGAGCATGACTAAGCCTGGTCGGAGTAACCGTGTTGTCCATCCACTGAGTAAGGCACCTAAAGTCGAACCTAAAGGCACTGCTGAATACATAAGACCGAGCTCAAATGCACCGCCGTGAAAGATTTCATCTGCCATTTGCGGAAAAATAATGCGAATAGCACTGCTAAAGCTAAGCAATGTTCCAATTAAAATCGTGCTGCCAACCACTTTGTTTTTAAAAACGAATTTAAACCCTTGGACTAATTGACGAAGAGGACTCTCACCATTAGCTGTATGTTGTGGTTTAAGCGCAGGTAGCCCCATCAATAAAAACACGGTGAGTAAAGTACCCACCGTTGAGACCCAATACACGGTTGCAACGCCACTGAACGCAATTAAAATACCGCCGATTGCTGGTGAAATAACGGTAGCAAGTCGTACGGATACCATACTGATCGCACGGGCTTGTACAATATTTTCGCGCCCTACAATCACAGGCATGATCGCCATCATTGCGGTTACACCCAAAGCACCAAAAAAACCGTCCCATGCTGAGAGGAAATAAATAGCATAGAGCGAAGGCTGCTCAAACATGGCATTGATCGCAAGCCCCGCAAAGCCTAAACCACAAACGCTGCGTGCTAGTAAAATCAGCCATTTTCGATCTTTGCGATCTGAGAACAAACCACCGAGTAACAGACCAATAAACATCGCAACGCCTTCAAAGGCCATTGCAACAGCAACATTTAACGAACTACCAGTTAAGTCATAGACTTGTTTGGGAATGGCAACCACGAGCATGCCAATGGTTAGTAATGATAGCGTGCGGGCAATAAATACATGTCGAAAATGAGCATTACTTTTTAAAAGACTGAAATCGGTCAATATTGATTTAAAACTCATGGCATTTGCTCCTCTAAGCCGCGCGCCTGACAAATCATGCGATTTAAAATTGGGCCAAGGGTTTGAAGCTGCTGCGGAGATAATAAATCGGTATGGTCTGCATCACTTATTCGAACAATATTGAGCTTTTTAACTAAAGGCGACCATTGTTGTTCTGGTTGGATATACGTTAGTAGGTCTTTTTCAGCAACAACCAAGTGTAGCTCACCGTTAAAACGTGGCATTTTATAAGGTTTTAGTAAACGTACTGCATCACGATAGTTTGCAAAAATATCCTCTTGTAAACGGCGAGTTTCTTCATTTAGTGCAGTGTCTGCATCGGCTAAAATATCATTGAAGAATTGAAGCTGTTCCTGTTCAGCTTCAGCATTCATTTCTTCTACAGATAAATCTAACCACTGATGAATTTCGGCAGGGTAAGTGTCTAACAAGCCCAGAAAATCAACTTTTTCACCTTGTTCAGTTAACTTTGCTGCAACCGCATAGGCTACAGTGCCACCAAGTGAATAACCTAATAAGGTATAAGGTCCTGTTGGTTGTTGCTTACGAATAATTTCAAGTTGTTTTTCAACCAGCTCATCCATATCAGCGCTATTTGCCAATAGACCATCAGGTCGAGGTGACTGCAACCCGATAATTGGTAAGTCAGAATGTAGATAACGATTCAGCACAGTATATTGCCATGCTGAACCAGAGCCGGGGAAGAAACAGAACAATGGATGCCCAGAGCCAGAACGGATTGGTAAAACAGGTTGCATACCAGTTTGTTCAACTTCTTCCAAACGTTCTTGTGTAAGAAGCAAAGCCGCTAAACGCTGAATAGTCACATGACTCATTAACTGACCAATTGGAATGGTCCGCTTAAATACTTTTCGGATTTCAATTGCAAGCTTCATGACCAAAATGGAATGTCCACCAATGGCAAAGAAATCTTCGTTCACACCAATATTTTGATCCGTATTTAAAATACGCTGGAAAATACGTGTCAGTTCATGTTCAAAGGCAGTTGAGGCATACTGTTTTTCTGTATTTGAAGTATCAAGTTGTGGTCGTGGTAATGCTTTACGGTCCAGCTTGCCATTATGACTTAATGGGAATTGCTCGACCAACATATAGTGTGTCGGCACCATATATGCAGGAAGCTGTTTCACTAATTGTTTCTTTAACTGCTCAATATCCACAGGTTCAGTTGTCTGCAAGTAAGCAACCAACTGAATATCAGCTTTATTTTGTTCAAAAGAAATAGGATGTACAACTACATCAACACCGCTGATTAAGCTTAATTGTTGTTCAATTTCACCCAGTTCAATACGTTGCCCACGTATCTTTAACTGGTCATCAGCACGGCCTATATATTGAATACTGCCGTCTGCATGCCATCGGGCAATATCACCAGTGCGATACATTCTTTGACCTGCGACAAACGGGTTTGCCACAAAACGAGTTGCTGTTAAGTCCGCTCGATGCAAATAACCCATGGCGAGTTGGTGACCTGCTAAATAAAGCTCACCGTCCACCCCAACAGGAACAGGGCGTAAATATTGATCTAAAATATAAAGCTGCGTATTCCAGACCGGATAACCAATTGCAACGCTACTTTCTTCAGGATGTAATCCCAACGTTGCATCCATATAACTCACATCTACCGCAGCTTCCGTTGGGCCATATAAGTTATGTAGCTCACAGCTAAAGTGTTGGGTAAATGATTTTGCTAAAGCCGTTGGTAAAGCCTCACCACTACAGAACACTCGGCGAATTGGCAAACTTTGTCTTTGAGCAAGTGACAAAATTGCTGTAGCAGCATTTTCAAAGACAGCCAGCATTGATGGTACAAAATGTAATGTGGTTACCTGATATTTTTGAATGAGATTTAATAATGCCAATGGGTCACGGTGTGCGTCCACAGGTGCCATAGCTAATCGAGCGCCGACCAGATACGACCAGAAAAATTCCCATACAGAAACGTCAAAAGTACATGGCGTTTTTTGCAGAATCGTATCGGCTGCTGAGAGTGGATACTCTGATTGCATCCATAAAATACGGTTCACAATGGCTTGGTGAGAAACCATGACACCTTTTGGTTGGCCAGTTGTACCAGAGGTATAGACTAAATATGCCGGATGTTGTGGGGTAATGACTGTAGTTTTATAGCTGCTTAAATCAACTTTTGTTTCATCAAATAATTCATTAAAAGCAAAGGTGGCTATTGATGGTTGAGTAATAGCAGCTAGATCTTTTTGTTCACCAATCACAAGTTTAGATTTGGCATCCTGCAACATAAATTTGATGCGTTCAGACGGATGTTGTAAATCGAGTGGCAAGTACGCTGCACCTGCTTCAACCACCGCTAAAATAGCAATACTCAGTTTGACCGACCTTGGTAGGGCAACGGCAACAATATCTCCAGCCTGTACACCTGCAAGTTGCAATTGCTGTGCTAAAGCACAAACTTGTAATCGGATTTCACTAAAACTGAGCTGATGAGTTTCATCACATAACGCCGTTTGTTCAGGAGTAATTCGAGCTTGCTCTCTGAGTAATTGCTGTAATGTTGTTGGACGAACATAATATTGAGTTTGATTCGTTCTTTGGATTAAATCGCGCTCTTCGGCCAGTTGTAAGCGATAGTGACCTAGAGAAGCCTCTGGTTCATTTAATGCAATTTCAATAAATTGAACCATTCGCTCTAGGAAATGTTCAGGCTGATCGATTACACCACGCTGTTCGAGTAATAGCTCAATTTGATGATCAGGGATAACTAACAAAGCAAGCGGGTAATGGCTATAACCACGATTTGTGAGCTTTGAAATCGCAGCATCGCCAAGTTTCTGCTGTAAATATTGGTTATCTGGGTAGTTTTCTACGACTAACAAACTATCAAAAAGATTGCCTTGAGCCATTAATTGCTGAATTGCACCCAGTCCTAAACCATCATGTTCTAAATGTTCAACATGCACTTGCTGTAACTGAGCTAATTGTTCCCAAAGTGTTTGCTGCATGTTCAACTGTACGCGTACTGGAATCGTATTTAAAAACAATCCAATCTGCTGCTCTAAGCCATTGATTGGCGCTGAACGCCCAGAAACAGGTGTGCCAAACACAATGTCTTCACGATGAGCATAAATATTTAAAGTCATTGCCCAAATCATTTGCATAAAGACATTTAGCGTGATGCCTTGTTGGCGTAATTTGTGTTGAAGTTTCGCACCCAACTCAGCACTTAAACGATATGAAGTTTCCTGTACAGCTTGCTGTGGTTGATTAAATAAAATAAGTGGCTGCAAATCGGCTAAATCACGTTGCCATATTACTTTTGACGTTTCATGGTCACGTCCAGATAAGGCTTTAATCACTGTTTCATAGCTATGTTTAAGCGCAGGCAGTTGTTGATTAGTTTGCTGGTAGGCTTTAATAAAGTCTTGTAAGAACAGTGGAGTTGACCAGCCATCAGTTAGCAAGTGATGCACCATAATCAATAGTTCTGATTGTTCAGGAGCATGTTGAATTAAAGCTGCCCGAATCAGACCATAGGGTTGGTCAAGGTGAATCGGTTGTTGTAATACCTCTTGAATGGTTTGCTCAAGCAAATCGGGAGTGACCGAACAAAACTGAACTGGCCAAGCTTGAGTAGGGTGTAATGAATAGATAAAAACAGGTTCTTCAGCTAATTCGCTATCAAAATGTCCACCTAATTGAGGGTGACGTTTTAGTACGGCAATCAGCGCTTGCTGCAAACGTACCGGATCAATGTCTCCATTTAAGCTAAGACGAGTAAAGGCATTATAATTCGATTTTTTTTCTACTTGAGACAAGAACAGCATACCTTTTTGTAAAGGAAGCAAAGGTAAAATTGTGCTGTTTTTTCCATATTTTTCTTGAACTTTTTGTTCTAGGTCTGCTGAAAATAAAGGTTTTGAAATAGCCGTTTGTTGCTCATCTAAACGTGTCAGATGGGGTACCAGAGCAGCAACTGTTTTGAATTGGAATACATCACTTGGTCTTAAGCTGTAGCCATGCTGCCGTAGTTGAGTACACACCATGATGGCAGAAATGCTATCACCACCTGTCATAAAGAAGTCGTCATCAATCCCAATAGAATCTAGTTTCAGCACAGATTCGACAATCTGACATAAAAGCTTCTGTTCTGGTGTTTCTGCCATACGACTATGACTGCGAACCTTCGGACGCGGTAGGGCTTTTTTATCAACTTTACCACTTACATTTCGGGGAAATTCAGCCATGACTGTGAGGGCTGAAGGCACCATATATTCAGGTAAATTTTGACGTAACTGACTTAAATATTGTTGACTTAACTGCTCACTTATTTTTTCATCGAGTTCGATGTCTTTGACAACACAGTAACCGAGCAAACGATGGCTGTTATTAATTGGCTCTGCAATGACGACAACACTTTCAATATTTGGTAAAACGGAAAGCGCATTTTCTACTTCACCAATTTCAACCCGATAACCACGAATTTTAATTTGGTCATCGCAACGCCCCATAAACTCAAGCTTGCCAGCCGTATTCCAACGTACTAAATCACCCGTACGATACATGCGCTGTCCATGTTCAAATGGATTGGCAACAAAGCGGGCAGCACTCAAGTCAGCACGACCTAAATAACCATTAGCAATACCAAAGCCAGAAATATAAAGCTCACCAATCACGCCAGTCGGGCATCGTTGCAAGTGACGATCTAATACATAAGCCTGCGTATTACCAATCGGGTTACCAATGACTGGACGTGATGTGTGCTTTAATTCTGCACGGAAAGTATCAACCGTATATTCTGTTGGGCCATATAAGTTATGTGCAAAAAGCTCTGGCTGAGCATTAAGCTGTTGCCATAAAGCTAAAGGCGCAGCTTCACCACCAATCAAAATCAGACTTGGGTGATGCTGACCATCTGCAAATAAACCATTGGTAATCATTTGCGCGCAAAAAGACGGCGGTAAATCTAATGTATCGATTTGTCGTTGCTGAATTTCCTGAACTAAGTCAAATGCATCGCGGCGCATGTTTTCATCAAAAATATGCAGCTCTTGTCCCCCTAACATCCAGAAAACTTGCAACCAAGAAGAGTCAAATGAGAAAGAGTGTGTATGCGCTGCACGTAACGGACGGTTAGGGAAACGCTGATTTACAGCTTCTAATACAGGCCAATAAATTGTAGGTTTATGCGATAAAATCAGGTTGAGTAAAGAACCATGTGTGTTCATTACCCCTTTAGGACGCCCCGTACTTCCTGAGGTAAAAATTACATAAGCAACATCTTGGAAATCAAATTTGCGATTTTCGGCGGGAATATCACTCGCATCTTGCTTCTGAATTTGTGTTTGAACATCTTCATGATCAAGATATAACTGCTGAATATTTTGAGGCAATTGGATTGAAAGAGCCTGCGTTGTAAGAACAAACAATGGGTTGGCATCTTCACACATCATTTGCATACGATCGATTGGGTAATCTAAATCGAGTGGTAAGAAGCTTGCACCCGAATTTAATACCGATAGCATCACAACAACTGAATCGATAGAACGGGGAATAGCACCAGCAATAACTGTGTGTTTCTTTGCGCCATTTTCTTGTAAAAAACGGGTAAGTTGGTTCACCCGAATTGCAAGTTCAGAAAAACTAAGTTGTTGTAGATGCGGACGTTCACCACTAATAATTGCAATACGTTCCGGATACTTTTGAACTTGTTCATAAAAAATATCTAGAACATTATTATATTGTTCAGGATGGTTAACGCGAGGACCTATACCGCTTTTTGTGAGCGCACTAAGTTCTTGTTGTGTAGTAATATTAAAACTGCTACATGGGTGCTCTGGTTGTAATAAAGTCTGCTCTAATAGCAGCGTTATACGCTGACCATGCATGAGTAACTCATCTTGAGTATAACGCTGCGCATCTGCACGTAATTCGATAATGAGTTCATGATCTTGAACAATAAAAGAAAACTCAAAATCATCAATTGGTCCTGTGGAAATATGATGTGTTTTGACCTTTTCACCATCTAACACCAAGTCTTGATCAAAAGCTTTATAATTTAAAATTGGACCATACATCCGTTCATGAATGTCGATACTGTTTAAATCTCTTAAAATTTGTTCAGCATCGTATTTTTGATGTGGTCGAACTTGTTGTAATTGTTTTTGAACATGTTGAGCCAAACTCACCCAACTGTCTTTTTCAGCAACATTAAACTTCACAGGCAGTACATTTACTGTGGGTAATGTTGAGCGAATCGCCTTTGAGCCTAAACGGCGCATAAATGGAATGCCATTAACCAATTCGGCTTTATCTGTCATTTTGTAAATATAATGTAATGACAATGACATCATCATGTCATTCAAAGCTAATTTAGATTGCGCAGCTAAAGCCTGAATTTGCTCTAAAATTCCTGTAGAAAAGCGCAGCTGATGCTTAACAAATTGGGCTGTTGTTTTCGAGGCTAAGTGGTGTGTACTTAAACTAATAGGACTAGGTAAGTCTTCACAGTAAGCCTTCCAAAAAGCTTGGTCTATCTTAAATTGATGGCTATTTTCATAAGCCTGACGCTCTAAGATGACATCATTAACATCAATAAAAGGTGAAGAACTAAGGTCTTTTCCAGCTTGTAATTGTTGATATAACTCAACAATTCGTTTTGTGAGGTTAATCATGCTAAAACCATCAAGCATGATGTGATGATAGCGTTGATACCAATACACTTTGTCATGTGTAGTAAACAGTACTTGACGGAAGAGTTGAGATTCACCAGCTTTAAGCGATTTAGCACATTGACGGTCAGATGGCATCCAATCCCATAAGCGCTGCTGAGCTTTTTGAGGGGTTAAATGGCAAAAATCAAATTCTTCGATTCGAATCTGTACTTGGTTATTAAGCTCAATAAATGGTTCTGCCGGATCCGATGAATATGAAGCAATCACTGTGTCAGCTTCATTTAAACCCATTTGAATTGCTTGCTTAAATATTGAAATATCAATAGATTTTGGTAATTCCAAGCAATGAGCAATCGTATATAAATCTTCAATAGAACTTAAGTGATCGGCCAGAAAAATACCGAGCTGGGTAGAGGCCAATTCAAAACGAGCTGGTTGTGAAATATCGGAAGTAAATTCATTATTTAATGCCTGATTCATGACAATACTCCTTTACGCTTGCTGAAATGGGTTAATTGCAACCCAATGCTTTTCTACATACGCAATACACGAAGCCCGTGTATCTGGACCATGTTGAACGTCCCAACCTGATGGCACCTGATGTTGGGCTGGCCATAAACTGAACTCACCTTGCTGATTTTTTAAAACCTGAAAAGACAAACTTTCATTATCGAAAGGATTAATATAGTTTTCCTGTAAGTTGCTCATGATATTGTTATCCTTGATGAAACAAATGGTTATAGTGAAAGAATTTTTTGCAATGCCTTAAGCAAGTCTGCACGCCAGTTCACCGCATCGTGGCCGCCTAAAAAAGTGTGAAAACTCACTTGATTGAATGATTGCAATTGTTGATAAAGCTGGTGGGCACCGTCCCGCATATCGGTTTCACACGTGCCTGCACTGATATAAATTTGAGTTGTTTTTGGTAATGGATGAGATAAATTTAGTAGTTCTAAAAAGTTACCCGTATGGTTTCGTCCCAACGCGCTGTTAGAAAAATCTGACCACCAATAAGAGCCAGACTGCAAAATCAGGGATGTAAAAACTTTTGGGAAAAGCAGTGCGCTATGCAAAGCACATAAACCACCTAAACTTTGACCACATAAGGTAATGTTCGTTGTTGAAATAAATGAATATTGTTCTAAAAGAATTTCTAATAATTCACTTACAAGCGCCTGACTAAAGACATCATGGCAACCATAATCTTGTCGACGTTGTTGGCTGTTTAAACTATGGATAAATACGTATGCAGCGGGACGGATCTTTTTTAAATCGGTTAAATCTCTAATTTCGGAAAGAATCGAAAGCTCTCGACTCCAGACTTGGCCATCAAGAAAAATAACGAGTGGTAATGTTTTTTGAACTGCCTGACCACTAATAAAAACATCAACTAAATAATCTTGTTGACATAACACGCTTGACCACTGAAATGTCTTTGTAATAGGGCAAAGGGTGGTGGGTAATTGTTTTGTCTTTTCGAGTTGAACATGATTAATGTAACGAGCCAAGTGTCCGCTATAAAACTGCTGATGGCTTAATGAATCAATCTGAGCATTCTGTTTAAGCTGGGTTTGCCACCATGAGCGTCGCGTTGCCGCACAGTTTGTTTGTGGTGCTTCCTCACTCGCTGTAACTACAACATAACTACCAGCCCAAGCTACAGGGAGTTTCATTTCAAAAAAGTACACATCTGTCCCAGCTATATGGCTAAAACGATTCCACTTTTGATAGATAGATGGGCTTTGTGAATAGACATCGATATAAACGAAGCAACGCTCTTCATGCTTGGGTTTACGCCAAACAAAAGTGCAAGAAGTTTTATTATTTGTTTGCACAGTAACAAGGGGATTACCTAATTTTTTAACGGTATTCCACCAAGTTTCACATCCAACATTTGATTGTTGAAATAGTGGATGTAGAGGATGAGAAAATGGCTTCATTTTGAGTCCATCTCGACAAGAAAGCGCGGTCAAATTATCAGAATGATTCTCATTAGTAAATGAAAACAATTATCATTATAATCAATAAAAAATGATAAGTTTTATTAATATCAATTAAAAACAATTATTTAAGTTGAAATTATGGTTAATAAATAACTTAATTTAGATTGTAATCTTATGTTTGATATTTATCGCCCTTGATAATAATGATAATTATTTGCAATTATGTTGCGCAATTTAGTGATCAAATCAGACGGGAGTAAGAACATGAGCTCTACCATCGTAGTCACAGGCGCTGCAAGAGGTATCGGAGCTGCTATTGCAAAACAATTATTGCAACAAGGGTATCAAGTGATCGGTATTGATCAGCAGGAAAACCCAGAACAATGGGAAATTAGCAAAAACCTGACATCAGATGAATGTTTACGTTGGCAAGGCATTTCACAGGACATTACACAGCAACAAGCTACTCAAAAGCTTATTGCCGATCTTTTAGAAAAGCACAACATTACAGGTTTAGTGAACGCCGCAGGTGTCTTGATTATGCGTTCTATGCTTGAAGCAAAAACAGAAGACTGGGAAACACTTTTTGCGGTAAATGTCATGGCTCCTATTGCGATTAGTCAACAACTTGCCAAACATTTTTGCGAGAAAAAACAGGGAAGTATTGTCACGATTAGCTCAAATAGTTCACGTATGCCACGGATACAACTTGGCATGTATGCAACTAGTAAAGCTGCGCTCAGCCACTACTGTCGTAATCTTGCGCTTGAAATCGCACCGCATCAGGTACGGCTCAATATTGTTTCACCAGGCTCAACTTTAACTCAAATGCAGCAACAGTTGTGGACGGACAATGCGCCGCCGCCAGCGGTAATTGATGGCGATTTAAGCCAATACCGGACAGGTATTCCTCTACGAAAATTAGCCCAGCCTGAAGACATTGCAAATACAGTCAGCTTTTTACTTTCCGATCAAGCAGCACAAATTACCATGCAAGAAATTGTGGTTGATGGGGGAGCCACTTTAGGCGTTTAAACACTCATTCATTAGAACAAAATAACGGTATAAGGAGTCACGAGATGTCGGCACAGCATCCGTATTTTATCCAACGAGAAAATTTTACTGAAAGCCACGTTGCACTTGCTCAAGAGGTTCTAAAGTGTGGACATGATGCTGGTTTTATTTTTACCACGCCAGAATACACAATCAATAGTCATCAGAAATTACAAGATATTCAGGTCGCTAAAAATAGCCTTTTAAAAGATTGGCTACAAGAAGCTCGAATTCAATTACAGCAAGCGATTACCGACGGTTATAAAGACGTCAAGATTATGGGCGGACTGCCGTTTTGCTCGGCAGCAGATGTCAATTTAATGCTCATGCAAAATGCAAAAATATGTCAGAAGGTCCTCTATGCACAATCTGATCTCGATCTTAGTTCTTTAAGATTAAACAAGGCCGATTATTTCCCGTTAGGTGAACATTACCAGCAGCAAGTTGAATATCTGGTTCAGCAAATGCAGGCAAAGAAACTGGATAAAGCTGTTCTAGCCCGCATTTTACAACTTGAATTTGAAAAAAATATTCCAATCTCAGACTTATTTTTCAATTTAGCCAAACATAATCCTGAAGGTTATAACTACGCTGTTGCGAGACATCCTCAAAGTGAAGGTTGGTTTGTTGGTGCAAGTCCAGAACTATTAATTGCAAAGCAAAATACAAAAATCTGGAGTAAACCCGTTGCGGGCACATTGGCTCGTGATGATGATCCAACCATAGACCAAAACAACGCCAGAGCATTACTTGCTTCACAAAAAGATCAGCATGAACATGCGCTCGTAATCGAAATGATTGCCGATGAGCTCACACCTTTTTGTAAGCAACTACAAGTACCTAAACAACCTTCTCTTATTCGTACCAAACGTCTTTGGCACTTGGCTTCACATATTACTGGTGAGTTAAAACAAGCCGATACACATGTTTTTGATCTCATTGAACGTTTACATCCAACGCCCGCAATTTGTGGCGAACCGAGCTCAGTAGCCAAAGATTTAATTCAGCAACTTGAACCATTTAATCGTGAACTCTTTGCAGGAACGATGGGATGGGCAGATGAACAAGGTAATGGTGAATGGTCGGTGACTGTCCGTTGTGCCCGAATTTATCAGAATATTGCCCGTTTATTTGCTGGTGCAGGCATTGTGGAAGCTTCTCATCCGCAAGCTGAACATGCTGAAACTGCCGCAAAATTCCGTACTGTGCTGGACGGATTCCAGATTTCACCAAACCAATTACCAATACAGGGATCAAACATATGACAACACAGGTTTATTTGGATGGTGCTGTGCCATATCCAGCAGAGTTTGCTGAGATTTACCGTAAAAAGGGTTATTGGCTTGGACAAACCTTGAGTGACTTCTTGCGTGAAAGTGCGCAAAAGTACCCGAAAAATATTGCAATCTATGAGGGTGAAAAAGCCGTTAATTACTCTGAGTTCGATTATTTAGTCGATTGCTGTGCCAGCCACTTATATCAATATGGACTAAGAGCAGGTGACAAGGCAGTTGTACAGATGCCAAATCACTATCAGTTTTACGTTTTATTTTTTGCACTGATTCGGCTTGGTGCACTACCGGTAATGTCTTTACCCGCACATCGCTATGCAGAACTCAGCAGTTTCTTCAAACAAACTCAAGCAAAAGCTTATTTCTGTGCTGATTTTAGTGCACAAAAATTTGACTACCGAGAGCTTGCCGAAAAGCTTCAGCAAACAGCTTCTTGCTTACAACATGTATTTGTACTTGGAAATGCAGGTAACTTTGTTGCCATTCAAGACCTATTTAAAGAAACCAATATTTTGGATGAAGCCATCTCTCCGACTACGGCAGATCAGGTTGCTTTTTTACAGCTTTCTGGTGGAAGTACTGGGGTTCCTAAGCTTATTCCACGCACCCATGATGACTACCTCTACAGTGTTCGTGAGAGTGCCAAAATCTGTTGTCTGGACCAGTCATCACGCTTACTCATGGTTTTACCTGCGGCCCATAACTTTTCAATGAGCTCAGCTGGTTCTTTAGGTATTTTTTATGCAGGTGGTGCGGTTGTTTTAGGAACCGATCCAAGTCCTGACACGGCATTTCCATTAATAAAAAAACATGGCGTAACTGATGCTTGCCTAGTTCCTGCATTAGTTCGACCTTGGATGGATAAAGCTGCAAAAGATCAAGCCCCAATCTTATCGACATTGCGTTGCTTACAAGTTGGCGGAGCGCGATTACCTGATGCAGTTGCTTCACGTTTAATTGATGAGTTTAAGGTCAATCTGCAACAAGTCTTTGGAATGGCTGAAGGGCTTGTGAACTACACCCGTTTTGATATGACGAAAGACCAAATCATCCATACACAAGGTTTAAAAATTTCTGAAGATGATGAAATTTTAGTGCTAGATGATAACGATCAACCAGTAGAAGCTGGGCAAGTGGGGCATTTGCTTACACGAGGCCCATATACCATTCGCGGTTATTACCAAGCACCAGAGCACAATGAGCGTTCTTTTACTCCTGATGGTTTTTATCGTACTGGCGATTTAGTTCGTATTCGTGAAGATGGATGCATTGTTGTCGAAGGCCGTTCTAAAGAACAAATTAATCGTGCTGGGGAAAAGATTGCGACCGAAGAAGTTGAACAAGCTCTACTAACCCATCCGCAAATTCGTTTAGCGGCATTAGTTGCTATGCCAGATGAGGTCATGGGTGAAAAAAGCTGTGCCTTTGTTGCATGGCAATCTCAAAGCGATGATCCAAGTCCAATTCGTCTTGCGATGTCAGTACGCCAACACCTTAAAGACTATGGACTTGCGACCTATAAAATTCCAGATCGCGTGGAATTTATCGAGCAATTTCCATACACAGCCTTTGGAAAAGTCGACAAAAAACGATTGCGTCAACAACTTGAAACTAAAACCAATGTTCTTGCTTAAAGATAAAAAAGGAAAAATTTGATGAGTATTCCAAAGATTGCCAGTTATAGCATGCCCCAAGCACATGAATTTACGACGAATAAAACACATTGGCAGTTGCATACCAACCGCGCTGTTTTATTAGTGCATGATATGCAGCAATATTTTTTAGACTTTTATGATCAAACCCAAGAACCGATTCCAGAATTGATTAAAAATACCAAAGAACTGATTGAAACTGCACGCAAGTTTAATATCCCTGTGGTCTATACCGCACAACTTGGTAACCAGACGCCAGAACATCGCCAGTTACTAACTGATTTCTGGGGAACTGGTCTAAAAGACGATCCGGAAATCACTCAAATTTTGCCGGAAATTACGCCTCAAAAAAATGATACTGTTTTAACAAAATGGCGTTATAGCGCATTTAAGTTTTCTCCACTCGAGCAACTCATGCGTGAGTCAAACCGAGATCAGCTCATCATTTGTGGTGTCTATGCACATATTGGTTGTCTCATGAGCGCAGCAGAGGCATTTATGCTGAACATTCAACCATTTTTATGTGGAGATGCACTTGCTGACTTTAGCCGTGAAGAACACGATATGGCTTTGAAATATGCAAGTACACGTTGTGGGCAAGTCATGACGACTCAACAAGTCACTCGTTCGTGGGAACTTGAACAAGCCGCATCACCGTTAACCCAAGAAGGTATTGTCTTGGCAGTGAGTGAACAGCTACAGATTCCTGTATCAGACATCCAGTTAAATGATGATTTACTCATGCTTGGGCTTGATTCAGTTCGCCTCATGACACTCGTAGGTAAATGGCAAGCTTATGGTGCACAGGTCAGCTTTGAAGATTTAGCCGAACAACCAACTCTAGAAGTGTGGATTGATAAGCTAGTCGCTTAAATTCAAAGAATAAAAAAATGGCAGATTTAATATCTGCCATTTTTTTATTTTAACTTTTAAAAGGATGTATTGTCCTTTTTAATACGACGGTTAAATTTCAAAGTTCGAGTAAACCTAAGTTTGCTCATTGACCACTGAAAACTTGGCGCACTATGAATCATAACAAAGAAAAACACCGTAAATAGCGGTACAAGTAAAGTACCAAACACAACACTTCCAAATACACTCATGCCAATTTCATAACGGCTAGCAGCACCTGCACCTGTCGCAAAAATTAAAGGAATAACTCCCGCACCAAAAGCAAGGGAGGTCATCAAAATCGGACGTAGACGCAGCTTTAAAGCCTCACTTGCTGCGCCAATTTTACTTTTCCCTTGTTTGAGTGCTTGGGTCGCAAACTCCACAATTAGAATTGCATTTTTACAAGACAGGCCAATACCCGTTAATAGGGCAATTTGAAAATAAACATCATTAGGTAAGTTAAAGATCTTGGCAAAAATAATAGTGCCCGTAATTCCTAAAGGTAGACCTAATAAAATGATGAATGGTACTTTCCAACTTTCATATAAGGCTGCCAAACATAAGAAAATAAACAAAATAGAAATGACATATAAAAAGATAGCCTGCCGATTAGACTGCTGCTCTTGTAACGAGAGGCCACTCCACGCAACGTCTACGCCAGATTGTTTAGCAACCATATCCGTAAGTTCTTGCATGGCTTGTCCTGAACTAAAGCCCGGACTGATATTTGCTTCAAGTTGTATAGCAGCCAATCCCATAAAGCGAGTTAAAGCTTCCGGTCCACCAGTCCACTGACTTTGAGCAAAATGGGCGAGGGAAAGCATTCCACCTGTATTGTTTCGCACATGCCAGTAAGCTAAATCTTCAGGTTTAGAGCGAAACTCAGAATCACCTTGCATAATAATTCTTTTAATTCGACCTCTTTCAACAAAATCACCAACATAGTTTCCACCCCAAGCGGTAGATAAAGTTGAACGTATCGCTTGCTGATCAATTCCCAGCATTTTTGCCTTATTTTGATCGAGTTGAATAAATACTTCGGCTTTATCTTCACTCACAAGGGGACTTAGATTTTCAAATGCTGAATAGTTCCGCGCCTCTTTTTCTAAGGCTTTATATTGTTTGATTAATTCATCGCGGCCTTGACCATTTACATCTCTAAGCCAAAGTTCTAAAGCATCAGACTGCCCTAAACCAGATACACTTGGTGGCATTCCTACCATGACTTTCGCTGGCAAGTTTTTTTGCAAATAAGTTTGAGCACGTTCACGAATAGCGCTTGCGGTATTGGCTTCACCTTTACGCTCATTCCAATGTTTAAGAGAAATAAACGCCATGCCTAAATTTGGTCCACTTCCTGAAAAATTTTGTCCATTCACCACAAGTACGGTATTAATATTTTTGGCTTCATGTTCAAAAAAATAATTATTGACGAGCTTTCCAACTTCTTCGGTCTGACTCATCGAAGCACTATTATGCAAACTATATGGAACAGCAAGTAGTCCTTGGTCTTCGTTAGGAATAAAGCTTGTAGGCAAGCCACGGTAAATCATAAATAAAATAACCGCTATGCCCACAACTAACAGACTGGAAAAGACTTTGAACTGAATTAGGCGAACTGATAAAAAACTAAAAGTTGATCTAACTTTTTGAAGAGCAAGCTCGAGTGCTTGTCCCCATTTTGGCTTTGTATTATGCTTTTTTAATAAAACTGCGCACATTGCTGGTGTAATGGTCATGGCTACAAATAGCGATAACAACATAGCTGCCGCTAAGGTAATAGAAAACTGGCGGTAAATCATACCCGTCGAACCACTAAAAAAGGCCATTGGGATAAATACCGCAGTTAATACCAGTGTAATACCAACCAAGGCACCGCTAATCTCTTGCATCGACATTAAACAAGCTTCACGTACGCTAAGCTGTTGTTCATGCATAAGTCGTTCAACATTTTCGACCACGACAATCGTGTCATCCACCAGCAACCCAATGGCTAAAACCAATGCAAATAGGGTAAGGGTGTTAATACTCATTCCAAACAAATACAACACAACAAATGTGCCACTAATTACAATAGGAACCGTAATGGTTGGAATCAGTGTCGCGCGCCAATTTTGTAAAAAGAGGTACATCACAATAACAACAAGTACAATTGCTTCAAGCAAAGTGATAATGACTTGCTTAATTGACTCTTCAATAAAGGGAGTATTGTCTCTTGGATAGACAATTTTATATCCAGCTGGTAAGTGCTGACTAAGCTGAGCCATTTTTTCTTTAATAAGAGCAGAAGTCTCAATTGCATTGGCATCAGGGCTTAGAGATATACCTAGGCCTGCCGATGGATAACCATTAAGCGTATTAATACTTTCATAATTTTCCGCACCTAATTCGACTCTCGCGACATCTTTTAAATAAACAAGGCTTCCATCAATATTTGCTTTAACCACCACTGATTTAAAATCATCTATTGTTTTTAAACGTGAACCTGCTTTTACTTTTGCATAAATATTCTGGTCAGAAGCAGAAGGCATTGCACCAATCGAACCCGCAGCAATTTGAGTATTATAATCTTCGAGGGCCTGTTCAATATCACTCGGCACAAGTTGGTAATTTCTAAGCTGATTTGGATTTAACCAAATTCGCATGGCATAACTCGAACCAAAAACATCAACCTCACCAATTCCTTGTAACTGGCTTAAAGGTTGTTCAAAGTGATTCACCATATAATCAGACAACTCAATATTGCTGGCTTTTCCTGTTTCATCATATAGCCCAACAATAAGCAGCATATCACCCGTGGTTTTCCATATATTTACGCCTTGTTTTTGAACTTCCTCAGGCAAACGGTTTAACGCAGCATTAATTCGGTTTTGTACTTGTAATTGTGCTTTATCAATATCTGTTCCAATTTTAAAGTGAATATCAATGCTACTCGTTCCCGATGATTCACTATAGGACGTAAAGTAAAGCAAATTATCCAGACCTTTGATTTGTTGTTCTAAAATTTGGGTCACGCTTTCTTCTACAGTGTCAGCAGCTGCACCACGGTAGTTTGCAACAACAGTGACACTGGGCGGAGCAAGGTTTGGATACCGTTCAATAGGCATTGCTAAAGTGGCAAAAAAACCAAAAATAAGAATAGTGATTGCAATGACAGAAACAAAAATAGGGTGATATATAAAAAATCGAGAGAGCATTGTTATGTCTACTTTAAGCTTGTTTTAAATAGGTTTTTAGGCACACGAATGTGTAATGGTAACGCTTTTTTACAGCACAAACAATAATGATTATCATTATATAACTAATAATTATTTTTATCTTGATCAGTAAAAGTCATGCGTATATGATGCTCGGCACATCATAAATGATAATAATTATCACATGGTAATCATTATCCAAAACAAGGGCCGAGAAATGACGTTAACTAAAAAGGCGCTGGTGGTCGCCATCTCAACACTGCTTCCGTTCGCAGTTCAAGCAAATATAGATAGTGAACAGCAGGGCAATACCGAACCAGTTCAAAAACTTAAAACTATTGTGGTTTCAGCAGCATTAAAAGAACAAGATGTTGATAAAGCACCCGCATCGATTAGTGTGATTACTAGCGAAGAGATTGAGCGTAGTGCAGCACTCAGTCTTGCTGATGTTTTACAAAAACAAGCTGGGGTTTATAACTACAATAGTGGGCAAGATAAGATTGTTATACGAGGAATGCTCAACACATCGGGTAACTACACACTCATCTTACTCAATGGCAAACGCATGTCATCGAACGGAGCAATGTGGCGAGGTAATGACTTTGACTGGAGCGCAATTCCTTTAAATAGTATCGAACGTGTTGAAGTCATTCGTGGGCCAATGTCATCACTTTATGGTGCAGATGCCATGGGTGGTGTAATCAATATCATTACCAAAAAAGCAGAAGATGGGCAGCTTCATGGTTCGATCTTTGGGCAATATAATCGAGCCGACCGTGGAAATGGTAAAGATCAATTCCGTTACGGATTTAATTTATATGGGGGATTAACCGATAATTTAAGTTTTACTTTGGCAGGAGACGCATATAACCGTGATGCATGGTACCGAAATGGTAAGCCAGATCCAGATGGAGCGTACTTTGTAGAAAAAGACACTAAAAATGTAAATGGTACTTTAAGCTGGAATATTAGTGACCAACAAACTTTAGATCTAGATTTGGGTTATAACAACGATAAACGACCCCTTACTCAGGATGCCGCAACTTCCATTCAAGAATCAGAAATGAAACGTACCAATGTGGGGATTGCGCACCGCGGAAAATGGGGATGGGGTAAAACAGAAGCCTATATTGGTAAAGAAACAGCCAAAATTTATGATTACGACAGCGAGTATGACGCACCACAAAGTCGTCAATATAAGCAAGAAAATTTAATTGGTCGTGCTTTCGCTAACTTTGATTGGCTGATGAATAACACCACAGCAGGTTTTGATTATAAAGACCAGAAAATTACCGATGTTGTGAGTTATATCGGCACTGGAAAAAACCAGCAGAAGAGCTACGGTGTATTTGTTCAAAACGATACCCACATTAACGATGCACTGACATTAACTTTAGGTGGTCGTTATGACGATTTTGATGACTTTGATGGCAAATCAACAGGTAAAGCCTATTTAACATATGAGTTAGCAGAAGGTGTCATCCTTAAAGGTGGTGTAGGACAGGCATATAAGGTTCCATCTCCAGCTCAGCTAGATATCAATTATTCAATGATCTCATGTGGTGGTAGTTGCCATATTCGAGGTAACCCTAACTTAGATCCTGAAGAAAGCACCAACTATGAAGCTTCTTTAATTGTAACTCGACCAAATTGGAATGCTGGAGTTACAGTTTTCCAAAATGATGTGAAGAACCTGATTGAAGCGATTACCCTAAGCGATGGAGACCCTCGTTTAGAAGGCGATTTTAGAAAAATTTGGACTAATGTAAGCCGTGCGGAACTCAAAGGGGTTGAACTCACAGGTGGTTATGACTTCACCGATAATTTAGGTGTTAAGGCAAATGCAACTTATTTAGATGCAAAAAACAAAACTACTGGTAAAGATTTAACTGAACGACCAGAGTGGCTCGCTAATGGTTCAATTTCTTGGGCGCCCGTTGAGGATTTTCGTGTAAATGCTGGCGTAAGTTATGTGGGTAAACAAATGTACTCAGCAACTAAAGAGTTACCAGCTTATACAACTTACGATGTTACCTTTACGTCACCACTTTCACCACGTTTAACATTGGATTATGGTGTAAAAAACCTGACTGATGTTGATCTTGAAGATAAAAATAAAACCTTTAATACCAAACTCTATGGACGCAATTACTTTGTAAAAGCGACTTATAGTTTTTAAGGTAAAACTAAGCTCAAAGCCTATTCATAGGGGAATAGGCTTTGCTTTTTTATAAACAAATACCCATAATTTTCAAGCAAGTATCGACAAAATAATTTTAATAAATCTTATACTTCTAAACATTAAGGCTAATTAATCATGACGACAACTTCAAAATCATTATTAAACGGACTACCGATAAAAAAATCGAGAATACATGTTTTTGAAATCTTAAATCAGAATCCACAAGGTTTAAGCGCAGACAATATTTATGCTCAAATTAAAAATGAATATAAAATAACGTTAGGAACGATCTATAGAATTTTATCTGAATTTGAAAATCGTAAACTCATCAAAAGGGTGTTCTTAGGAAAAAGCAAAAGTATCTACAAAATCAGAAAAGATAAAATGAGCTGTAATCTGATTTGTCTTAAAACATCAGAAGCCTCTAACTTTGAGCATGAGAAAGTTAATGAATTACTTCATGAAGTTATGGAAATTATTTTTGCAAATACTGGAGCAGACATTAGCAGTATTGAGCTTAACCTTTATACTGAATAAAACCTTTATATAGAGAAAAATAAAGGACAGCTTTTGCTGTCCTTTATTCGACGAGTCTTATTATTTAATTACTTTAATTCGAGTTGTAGCAGGAATAATTAATGGAGAGTTCTTTGAGTTTTCCACAATATAGCTTTCCAGAGCATCAATATCTTGACCACCACCTACACGGTTTTGGCCATCTTTTAATACCGTAAAGTTATCGCCACCATCTGCTAAGAAGCTATTTACCGTCACACGGTATACTTTACTGTCAACCAACGGTGAACCAGCAACCATGATGTTACTTGCTCGCGGTGAAACAGAAGTATTTGCCGCATATTCATAAGTGAATTCTTTAGATGGCTGTAAAATTCTCGCTGAATTTGCATTTGCACCAGACCATTGTTGTTCAAGTACATCTCTAATCTGTTTGCCAGTCAAGCTCAAAGTCACAATAGAGTTACCAAAAGGTTGCACCGCAAAAACATCGCCAAAGGTAATCTGGTTACTGCTGTTAATCAATAGGTCTGCACGTACACCACCTGGGTTCATGAGTGTAAAGTCAGAGCCTTGGTTACTTGCTTTTAAGGCTGCCGCTTGCTGAGCATCGGCAATCATAATACCGAGCGGACTTTCACCACTCTCGACTTGAGTACGACTTACAACCGCTGTTGCAGTTCCAACCACACGACTTGAAATGGTTGTCACAGCTTGGCGATACTTATCTAAAATTGCTTCAATACTTGGGGTCTTACTAAATTTTTGATAGAGATCTGTAAGGCTTACAGTGGTTGTTCCAGATGTGTAGGCTTCACTTTGTATAGGAACCTGTTTAGCATCCTTTTTAATCACATCACCAGTTTTACCATCAAGCTCAATCTTGATGTCAGTAATAAGCGTGCCATATTGTCCAGCTGAGGTAAGCAAGAACGGTTTTGCTGGATTTTTTGTAGCATAGTCACAAATATAAGATTGATGCGTATGCCCCGAAACAACAATATCAACTGCCGGATTTAACTTTTCTAAAATGCCCAAAATCGGGCCGCTTAAGCCGTCACATGTTTTTTCATTAAACTTAGTACTTGGTGCAGCACCTTCATGAACTACAACCACAATTGCTTCAATTCCTTGTTTTTGTAACTCAGGAATTAAAGCATTTACCGTATCTGCTTCATCACGGAATTCTACATCTTTAATACCAGCTGCCGAAACAATACTCGGCGTTGCTTTAAGGGTTAAACCAATAAATGCGACTGGAATACCGCCGTAAGTTTTGACTTTATAGGCAGGAAAAATCGTTTTGCTTGCATCATTTTTCATTGCTACGTTAGCTGCAAGAAAATCAAATTTTGCACCGCTAAAGTTTTTATTAATTTGGCAAGGTGCAGTGCTAGTATATTGCTGACATCCACCGTTTTTTAAGCGGCGTAACTCATCTGTACCACGGTCAAATTCATGATTACCCACAGCATTAAAGTCAATTTGAATATCATTCATTACTTCAATAGTAGGTTCATCTAAAAATAAAGAAGAGGTCAGTGGGGAAGCACTAATTAAATCGCCAGCAGAAACAACAGCATTATTTGGATTTTCTGATTTAAGTTTTTTAATTGCGTCGGCAAAGTAACTCACCCCACCCACAGGAATACGCACAGATTGAGCGGAATCATTTGGATTTGGTGCTTGAACATAACGCTTTGGTGGCTCAAGATTTCCATGAAAGTCATTAAAAGCTAAAATATTTACAGTCTGATTGCTTCTTTGAGCAGGTGGGGCCGTACCGTTATCATCATCGTCATTACATCCCGCTAATAACGTTATTGTCAGAGAAAGTGTTGTTACTTTAAATAGTGTTGTTAAATTTTTCATTCTTTTATCATTTGATCAATTATGACGGATAAAAAATACGCTTTTAGTATGAATATTTGATGAAAAATGAATATGATAAAAAATAGAAAAACACTAAAAAAGTTAATGATCGAGCCAAACTAGCGTAAAAAAAATTTACCATTTTAATAAAGTTCTATTTTATTAGCCTATAACTAGGCTGATGGGTTAGAAATATTAAAATTTGGACAAAAAACACAATTATCGAACAATATCTTCGCTAAAGGCTGTCTACAAACCCCAATTTTTTATTTAGAATAAATTTTTAATTGCCTTATCAAATTTAATCAAGTGATTAATTTCACAAGATTAATATGAACCGGAGATAATTTATGCAATGGACTAAACCCGCTTTTACTGATTTACGCATTGGTTTTGAAGTTACAATGTACTTCGAAGCACGTTAATCAGCTTCATCCAAATATGTCATAAGCCCTAGTCTTGTTCTAGGGCTTATCTCTTTCTAATAAGATATTAATTTATGTATATTTATGTTTTAGGTTCAGCTGCCGGAGGCGGGTTCCCGCAGTGGAATTGTAATTGCCCGAATTGTCATGGTGTCCGTACAGGTACGATTAATGCCAAACCCCGTACTCAATCATCAATTGCGGTTTCAGAAAATGGCGTAGACTGGGTTTTATTAAACGCATCACCTGATATTCGTCAGCAGCTTTTCGAATTTAAAGCAGCTCAACCAGCTCGTAAATTGCGTGATACAGGAATAACGAGCGTTATTTTAATGGACAGTCAGTTAGACCATACGACTGGGCTTTTAACCTTACGTGAAGGTTGCCCAATGAATGTGTGGTGTACAGAAATGGTCCACCAAGATTTAACGAGCGGCTTTCCAGTTTTTAATATGCTCAAACATTGGAATGGTGGTCTTCAATATCATGAGATTAACCCTAAACAAGCTTTTAAAATTGATGGTTTTGAAAATTTAGAATTTTTACCTTTAATTATTAAAAGTGCTGCGCCACCGTATTCACCACATCGAAATGACCCCCATGATGGCGACAACATTGCCTTAATTATCAAAGATCATAAGACACAAAAACAGTTGTTCTATGCACCGGGTCTTGGAAAAATTGATGATCACATCATGCAGATTATACAGAGTTCAGACTGCGTCATGATTGATGGAACGCTCTGGACAGATGATGAAATGCAACAAACAGGGGTTGGTAAAAAAACTGGTCGTGAAATGGGTCATTTATATATTAGTGGCGAAGGTGGTTCACTCTCTTATTTAAATCAGCTGAGTACACCTAAAAAAGTACTTATTCATATTAACAATACAAATCCAATTTTAAATGAAAACTCTAGCCAGTTTGCTGAGCTTAAAGCAAATGGTGTAGAAGTTGCCTATGATGGCATGCAGATTGAACTCTAAGGTGAACCATGACTCAAACACCTGAAGCTTTAACAACAGAGCAATTTAAACAAGCGATTATTGATAAAGGCCAGTATTATCATATCTATCATCCATTTCATGTGATGATGTATGAAGGCAAAGCAACTCAACAACAAATTCAGGCTTGGGTTGCAAACCGCTATTACTATCAAATTAATATCCCGCTCAAAGATGCAGCCATTATGGCAAATTGCCCAGACCAACGCGTTCGTCAAGAATGGATTCAACGCATGATCGATCAAGATGGTGAATATCCTGATGGTGGTGGTCGAGAAGCATGGTTACGGTTAGCCGAGGCTGTGGGCTTGAGTCGTGAACAAGTGATTTCTGAAGAACTGGTTTTACCAGGGGTTCAATTTGCTGTAGATGCCTATGTGAACTTCGCACGTCGTGCTTCATGGCGGGAAGCAGCAAGTAGTTCTTTAACTGAGTTGTTTGCTCCAAAAATTCATCAATCACGTCTAGAGTCGTGGCCACAGCACTACCCATGGATTGATGATAGAGGCTATGAGTATTTCCGTTCACGCTTAAGTCAGGCCCGCCGTGATGTTGAACATGGTTTAACGATTACGCTTGATTCATTTACGACTCATGAGCAACAAGAACGAATGCTTGAAATATTGCAGTTTAAGCTGGATATTTTATGGAGCATTTTAGATGCTTTAACACTTGCATATGTTCACAATGAAGCACCATATCACAGTGTGACTAGCAAACGGGTTTGGCACAAAGGACTATTTAAATGAATAAAGAGCAGTTTGATTTAAACCTTGTGCCGACATGGCGACAAGGTTACCGTTTTCAGTTCGAGCCAGCTCAAAATGGTTTTGTGATTTTATATCCTGAAGGCATGATCAAGTTAAATGAAAGTGCAGGGGCAATCGGACAATATATTGATGGACAGCAAAATGTTTCCGCAATTATTGCTCAGTTAAAGCAAAAATTTGGTGATATTGCTGAGATTGATCAGGATGTAATAGATTACATGCTGGTCGCAAAGCAGCAGCACTGGATTGACTTGGTATGACAGAAGGTGTTGGCCTACCTTTATGGTTATTAGCGGAACTCACTTATCGTTGTCCGCTACAATGCCCATATTGCTCAAACCCATTGGACTATGCTCAGCATAAAAATGAACTGACCACCCAAGAGTGGTTCGATGTTTTTGATCAGGCCCGCCAGATGGGCGCCGTTCAACTTGGTTTTTCTGGTGGTGAACCACTGGTACGCCAAGATTTAGAAGAGCTGGTTGCACATGCTCACCAACAAGGGTTTTATACCAACCTGATTACCTCGGGCATGGGACTCACCGAACAACGCATTGCCGATCTAAAACAAGCAGGGTTAGATCACATTCAAGTGAGCTTTCAAGCTAGTGATCCTGTGGTAAATGATGCCCTGGCCGGTTCAAAGCATGCTTTTGAACAAAAGTATGAAATGTGCCGACTGGTTAAAAAATATGATTATCCGATGGTGCTCAATTTTGTAATTCATCGGCATAATATTGACCAGATTGAACAAATTATTGAACTTTGCCTAGAGCTCAATGCAGACACAGTCGAGTTAGCAATTTGTCAGTTTTACGGTTGGGCTTTTTTAAACCGCCAAGGTTTGCTACCAACACAAGAACAACTAACACGTGCCGAACGCATTACCAATGAATATCGAGAAAAATTAAAAGCGCAAAATCATCCCTGCAAACTCATTTTTGTAGTGCCTGATTATTATGAAGAAAGACCAAAAGCCTGTATGAATGGCTGGGGTAAAATCTTCTTTACAGTTGCTCCAGATGGTATGGCGCTGCCTTGCCATGCAGCACGACAATTACCAATTTCGTTTCCAAACGTCCGTGAACATACATTGTCCGATATCTGGTACAAATCAACTGGATTTAATCATTTCCGTGGCGATGCATGGATGCCAGAGGGCTGCCGCAGTTGCCCTGATAAAGACCGAGATTTTGGTGGATGCCGCTGTCAGGCCTATATGTTGACCGGCGATGCTGCTAATGCTGATCCTGTATGTGGGAAATCGCCGTATCATCAAATGATTAAGCAAGCACGTACAGAAAGTCATGTAGCAGCTTCCCTACAACAACTTGTGTTTCGGAATAGTAGAAATTCTAAATCTTTAAGTGCTAAACAAAATATTCCAGTCCACACAATTACAGATAAATAGCAAGAGCGGGAATCCCATGAAGCCTAGCCATATTCCAGTTTTTGATGGACATAATGATGCATTAACGCGTTTATGGCTAAGTGATCATGCAGATCCTGTACATGGTTTTCTGCACGAACGTTTAGCAGGTCATCTTGACTTAAAACGCTGCCAGCAAGCAGGCTTTGTTGGTGGAATGTTTGCCATTTTTTTACCCCCATTTAGCTATGTGCAACATCATCATCCCAATAAATTATTTGATCAAAATGCCTCTGATTTTACCCAGCATCAAATTGAACAGATTTGTTTAGAGCAACTCGATATAGCACACCAACTCGCGCAACGTTCTACGGACATTCAAATTTGCACATCCGTTCAGGATATTCAGAGTTGTGCAGACACGCAGAAACTGGGCATTGTGCTGCATATGGAAGGTGCAGAAGCTTTACAGCAAAACTCCGATTTACTTGATGTATTTTATGACAGAGGTCTGCGTAGTATCGGCCCACTTTGGAATAGGCCCAGTCGGTTTGGACATGGTTTGAATGCTAAGTTTCCTCACTCACCCGACACAGGAGCTGGTCTTACCCAAGACGGCAAAGCCTTTATAAAGCGATGTGCTGATAAAAAAATGGTGATTGATGTTTCCCATATGAATGAACAGGCTTTTTGGGATACTGTAGATCTATTGCAACAGCCAATCGTAGCAACACACTCTAATGCACATGCTTTATGTCCTCAAGCCCGTAATTTAACTGACCAGCAGCTTAAAGCAATTCGAGAAAGTAAAGGTATAGTCGGGGTGAATTTCGATGTTGCTTTTTTACGGTCGGATGGGCAACGTAATGCAAATACATCTATAGATGTAATTTTAGAGCATCTAGATTATTTTATAGATCGACTTGGTGAAGAACATGTAGCTTTGGGTTCTGATTTTGACGGCGCACTCATTGGGACTGAGCTTGAAGATGTTATGGGCTTACATAAACTTATTCATCGCATGCAACAGCGAGCCTACTCAAGCGAACTCATTGAAAAACTATGTTTTACGAATTGGATAAACGTGCTTTATCGGATTCTGGGTGAATAGTTTTAGAGCTAAACGTATTGAACATAACTAATTATTTGCGTTTTTTGATTGGCTGAAATGACTAAAAAAAATACAAATGGTTTAATTGTCAACCATTTGGTAAATTCACTAAACTCAACCTTACTGAATGTAAGAACATTTAGTATTTCAGGTCTTTTGTGGTTTTCACATTACCCATTTCTTCATGAGAAGTAGAAATGGGTTTTTTCTTATAAATTATATAAACGTGATTTCCATCACAATAACTACTAATTATTGGTAAAACCCTTCAATCCCATCTTGACTAAAAGTTCAGCATTAAATACATTTGTAGTGTATTTAAAGATAATAAGATTGCTTAAAGCAATTCATAATACTGCTTAATCCTGAAATACAGTAAAAGCCTATTCAAAAACAGAATAGGCTTTTTACTTTGTATCAAAATTTATTTTTTTAACTATTAAGGTATTTAATTAACATAAAAATTAAATACCTTACAAAAGCGGAGCAAATGAAAGCCGTTAAATAACAAATTATGTGCTATTAATTTAAGTTGATTTTTCAAAAAATACTCCGTTAATCGAAGAGGTGCAAAATGTTAAAGTCAATTATAGTATTGGGAACAGGTATTGCGATTGGGATGTGTGTGTACAAGAAAAAGCAAAAAAATAGTAAGAGTTTTAACACAGATAGCGATACTGACTCAGTGATTAGTAAAGACAGTGCTAAAAATCAAGATGATGGCCAGCTTGATAACGCTGTAAAAGTTTAGAGTTAAATAAAAAGGGGTTCAGATAATGAACCCTTTAATTTTTATTAAAAATAAAAAGTAATAATTATTTTGAATAGATTAACTTAAATATAATATTTAAATTAAATAATCACTGAACTATTCATTTAATTATTGCAAAAGCATGATTAAAATAAAAAAACACTTTCATTATTAAAATTTACATATTGTATCAGAGGAATCTTTATTATTTTTGATACGAATAATAAAAATGGAGACTAGAATGTCAAAGCGCCATATTTTAAAAGAAGTAAATGCCAAAAGTATGTGTGGTATGGAAATTGTGGTTGAACAAATTTATGAAAATATTGATGAGAAAAGCTTTGTCGAAGCTGGAATAGAGCAAAACTGGTTGCCACTTTCTAAAATTGTGATTTCGGATAAAGTCATTAATTTAGATCAAGATAATACCTTTGCTCATCCAAGAACAGGCAAGGTCTTTAAAGTCCTTAACTCTTAATCGATTCTTACTTCTCTAGTACAGTTTTATATTTCTAAGTTATTGAGGCGAAACACAGATAAGTTTCGCCTCAATGCATTTAACTAAGAGCTAATTTTCTTCTTAGAGAAGAATTTTTCTGCTGCTCCCAACACAAATATAAAGAATACCGGGACAAAAAAGATTGCCAGAATAGTCGCAGATATCATCCCTCCAAATACGCCTGTACCTAGCGCATGTTGAGTTTCTGAACTCGCTCCACTTGCAATCACCAATGGAATCACACCACAAGTGAAGGCAAGTGAAGTCATTAGAATTGGGCGTAAGCGTAACTTCGCTGCTGCAACAGCTGCTTCAACTAAACTCATTCCTTCTTCTTTGAGCATTTTTGCGAACTCAACAATTAAGATCGCATTTTTGGCAGATAGACCAATAATGGTAATCAGACCAATTTTGAAGAAAATATCATTTGGCATTCCTCTTAGAATAATGGCTAAAATTGCACCAAAAATTCCTAAAGGAACAACCAGCATAACTGATAACGGAATTGACCAACTTTCATAAAGTGCAGCTAACACTAAAAACACGACCAACATTGATAACGCGATAAGAAATACCATTTGAGATTCAGACTGTTTTTCTTGCAAAGAAATACCTGTCCACTCATAACCGATTCCTTGAGGAAGCTTGGCAATCAGTTTTTCCATTTCTCGCATCGCATCGCCAGAAGATACACCCATGTTAGGAACACCAGCGATACTTAATGAAGGACGGCCATTGTAGCGATTATATTGCTGCGGTAACTTGTTCCACTGAGGAGTTACAACCTCAGATAGAGAAACCAGTTGTCCGTTTGCGCCCGCAACCTTCAAACTTAAAATATCTTTTAAGTGCATTCGTGATTTTGCATTGGCTTGAACAATAACTTGCTGCATTCGTCCTTGGTTCGGAAAATCATTGATATACATTGACCCCATTGAAGTCGAAATAACATCTGAAACGGAAGCAAAGCTTACACCTAGAGCACTTAACTTCTCACGGTCTATTTTTAAGCTAATATTGTCACCTTCGGGCAAACCTTCAGGATAAACCATATAAAACTTTTTGTTTTGAGCAGCCATTTCCATAAGTTTTTCTTGTGCAGAAATTAAGGCAGGCATTCCTAAATTTGCTTTGTCTTGTAAGCGCAAGCTAAAGCCTGAAGATGTACCTAATTCATCAATGGCAGGAGGAAGTACCGACATCGTTGTACCTTCTTTACTATTCGCCATTTCTGCATTAGTGAAGTTAGTATAGTCGGTCGTGGATTTATCACGTTCACTAAAATCTTTTAAGGTTGTAAAAGCGAGTGCTACGTTTTGTCCAGCGCCACTAAATCCCCAGCCCATAATTGAAATATTACTTTTTACATCTGACCGCTCGTTTAAATGGTCTTCAAATTCTTTGACGATTTTTTGAGTTCGTTCAGCTGTTGCATCCGAAGGTAACTGGAATGAAGTCAAAAACCAGCCCTGATCTTCTTCAGGCATAAAAGCAGTTGGCCAATATTTCATTCCTGCAAAAGTTAGTCCCGTAATCACCACAAAAATGATTAAAGTCGGAATAGTATGTTTAACGACTTTAAGTAGAAGAACTTCATATTTTTTTGTGACTTTGTCAAAGCTACGATCAAACCATGCATAAAATCCCTTCTTTTGATGATGTGCATCAATCGGTTTTAATAAGGTTGCGCAAAGGGCGGGTGTGAGAGTGAGCGCTAAAAATGCCGAGAATAAAATTGAAACTGACATGGTAATAGTAAACTGGCGATAGATAATGCCGACCGAACCGCTCGCCAAAGCCATGGGTAAAAACACTGCTGCCAACACCAACGTAATACCAATAATCGGGCTGGTAATCTCAGTCATGGCCTTTGAAGTCGCTTCTTTAGGCGATAAACCTTCAGTTGCCATAATCCGTTCGACGTTTTCGACCACGACAATAGCATCATCAACAATAATCCCGATCGCAAGCACCATCCCGAACATGGTCAACACATTAATTGAGTAACCTGTTAAAAGCATGATGGTAAAGGTACCAAGCAGGGCAATTGGAGCCACAATCGCAGGAATTAAGGTATAGCGAACATTATGAAGAAATAGATACATCACAATAAAAACCAAAACCATGGCTTCAATTAATGTATGAACTACTTTTTCTATCGAAATTTTAACAAAAGGCGCAGTATCGTATGGAACACTAAATTGCATACCTTCGGGTAAATTTACTTTTAATTCTTCGAGTTTCTGTTTGACACCTTCCGCTGTTTTTACCGCATTGGCACCAGGGCTAAGTTGAACCGCCGCAGCAGTTGCAGGTTTACCATTTTCTAAAATGGCAAAGTTATATGACTGAGCACCCATTTCTACATCGGCTACATCGGACAACTTAATATTGGCACCACTAATGTTGCTCTTTAGACTAATATTTTTGAACTGCTCAACATTTTCAAGCTGTCCTTGAGCGGACAAAGGTACGGTAATTAGTTGACCGTTAATTAAAGGCCTATCACCAAGCCGACCTGGTGCAATATCAATATTATTATTCCGAATTGCATTGTTTACGTCGCTTATTGAGAGTCCATAAGAGACCAACTTGTTTGGATCTACCCAAATCCGCATTGCTTTCTCAGCACCGAAGGATTGAATTTTTCCAACACCTTCAACACGTTTAAGCTCTTCAACTACATTGCGTACCAGATAGTCACTTAAATCTACTTCTGAATAGCGGTGGTTAGGTGAATTTAAGCCTACAAGCATTAAGAAACCCGATGAAGATGCTTCGACAGATAAACCTTGTTGGCGGACGACTTGTGGTAATCGTGCTTCAACCGCTTTAATTTTATTCTGTACATCGACTTGAGCCATATCGACATCAGTACCGGGTTTAAAAGTCGCGGTAATTTCAGCGGTACCAGATGAATCGGTTGTGGCGCTATAGTAGAGTAGGTTTTTTACTCCTGACATTTCCCGTTCAATGAGGGTAATCACACTATCATTAATAGTTTTTGGAGTAGCGCCTGGATAACTTGCTGTAATGTTAACCTCAGGTGGTGCAACACTCGGAAAGCGGGCAATAGGTAACTTTGGAATACTCAGTACACCAAATAAAATAATAAAAATCGCAATGACCCATGCAAAAATAGGACGGCGAATAAAGAATTGAGACATCATTTCGTGTCTCCTTGCTTCGCCGTATTTTCTGCTGAAGCTGCTTTCCATACGGAAATCGCCAGCTTCTGGTTTGGCTGAATACGCTCTATACCTTCAACAACAACTTTGTCGCCAGCTTTAAGCCCTTTATTGATGAGATAAAATTGCTCATATTGTTGCCCTAATTCTATAGCGCGAATGTCTGCACCACCTTTAGCATTTACCACGTAGACTTGCGGATCGCCGTTCATATTGCGCTGAATTGCTTGTTCTGGAACGAGTAAAGCCTGAGGAACCGAAGCACGTTCAATAGTGACGCGCACATACATACCCGGAAGTAATTTTCTTTCAGAGTTATTTACTTCAATACGAATGGTGACATCACCAGTCTCTGGATCAACATTAATGTCTTCAAAAAGCATTTTTGCCGAGACGTTATAGGGTTGTCCTAAACTATTTAGAATTTGCACATCTTTTTGATTGTTGGCAGATAGCTCTCCACTTTGTAAAGCTGCCTTTAAGCGTTCATATTCACCAATAGACTGTTTTACATCGACATACACACGGTCAATTTGTTGAATTGTAGCCATAGTATTGCTATCACCTTGGCTAACTAATGCACCTTCAGTCACAAATGATTTACCAATACGTCCTGAAATCGGTGCTCGTACTGTCGCGTACCGTAAATTAAGATTTTGGCGAGCCAACAAAGCTTTCATTTGGGCAACATCTGCAATTGCTTGTCGATATTGCGCTTCGGCGTTACTCACTTCTTGCTTACTAATTGCGTTACTTGGTAAAAGTTGCTGATAGCGTTCGAGTTGTATTTTTAAACGATTAACTTCAGCTTCAGCTTTATTTAGTCCAGCTCGATTACTATTTACATCGGCCTCAAATGTCTCTGAGTTTATTTTATATAGCGGTTGTCCAGCTTTAACTTCACTACCTTGAGCAAATAAAACTTTTTCGATAATGCCACCAACTTGAGGGCGAATTTCGGCAGTCCTGAAAGCTTGAACGCGTGCAGGTAAGTTTTCGCTAAAATTAATCGGCTGCGGTTGAACTGAAATAACGGTAACTTTAGCTGTAGATACCTGTGTTTGATCACTTGCTTGTTCTGTCCCACAACCATGTAACACAAGACTGAAAGATAAAACGAATGGAACTAAAAAATGCTTTTGCACTTTTATAACACCTAATGGACTTCTAGATGCTGACATTATTTTTGATGTGTGTGTAACGAAAATCACGAATATGTGGAAAAAGTGTGGAGATTTATCAAAAAATACGCGTATGATAAATCAAATTTTTCTCACGTTTTATTCATATGTTCGAGTCAAGCTTTACGTTCAACTGTCAGGATAAGCTTATTCTTGTCGTAGAAGATGAATATGATATTGGCGATATTATTGAACATTATCTTAAGCGCGAAGGCATGCGTGTTGTTCGGGCCATGAATGGTAAGCAGGCGATTGAAATACATGCAACGCAGCCCATTGATCTGGTCATACTCGATATCAAAATGCCCGAATTGAGTGGGTGGGAAGTCCTGAATAAAATTCGGCAAAAAGCAGCTACACCTGTAATTATGCTGACTGCTTTAGATCAAGAAATCGATAAAGTCATGGCTTTACGAATTGGTGCGGATGACTTTGTGGTAAAACCATTTAACCCAAATGAAGTGGTCGCACGTGTACAAGCAGTATTACGACGTACTCAACAAAATCAGCAAACGCCTAACCGGAACTTAATTTATAAAAATATTGAAGTGAATACAGAAATTCATACAGCCTATATTTATTCGGATGACAAACAACAAGCACTTAATTTAACTCTTACTGAGTACAAAATTTTGTTGTTGATGTTGCCTCATCCTCATAAAGTTTTTACCCGCTCTGAACTGATGAATCAGTGCTTACCAGATCGAGATGCATTAGAACGCACGGTCGATAGCCATGTCAGCAAGCTACGAAAGAAAATAGAAGATCTGGGCTTACGCAATATGCTCATTAATGTTCGTGGTGTAGGTTATAGGCTGGACAATCCTCATGAAAAATAAAACGGGAATTAGTAAACAACTTATTATTGCACTGAGCTTTACCAGTCTAAGTGTTACATTGAGTTCGCTCATTTTAGGCTACGGCACCTATTATATTGCAATTGAAGTGGGTCTTATTTCTCTTGAAAAACTCAAAGAAAGTGATGAGTTTTTCCACTATTTAGATGGCATATGGTTATTTGCTGTGCTTCTGTTTGGCACAGCATTATCAATTATTTTAGGTATAAAGCTTGCTCAACGTTTTATTGTGCCTATTAATCTATTAGCAGATGCAGCAAAAAAAATTAGTCATGGGGATTTAACTGCACGAGTAGAAAAACCGACCCACCATTCTTCTGAAATTGCTGAGCTCATGGATAATTTTAATGATATGGCTCAAAAGCTCGAAACCTCAGTTGAAAATGCCCATGTCTGGAATGCTGCAATTGCACATGAGTTACGAACTCCAGTCACTATTTTACAGGGCAGGTTACAGGGGATTATTGATGGTGTTTTTGAAGCAGATCCGATCTTATTTAAGAACTTACTTAATCAAGTTGAAGGTCTGTCAAATCTAGTTGAAGACTTACGAACATTAAGCCTTTTTGAAAACCAGCAGCTTAGGCTTCATCTAGAAACTATTAATTTTAATGAGACAGCACATAAAGTCGTACACATGTTTAAAGAAAAATTAGAAAAAGCTCGGCTTAAAGTCATTTTTGACATTCAAGCATCAGAAGTTAAGTGTGATCAAAGGCGTATAGAACAAGTTTTAATTGCTTTACTTGATAATTCTACCCGATATGCAAATCCGGGGAAGCTACTTGTTTCAACAAGACAAGACCAATCTAACTGGATTCTTGAAATAGAAGATGAAGGGCCTGGCATTTCAGCGGAGCATCGCAAAGATTTATTTAATCCTTTCTTTAGATTAGAACAATCAAGAAATAAAGAGTTAGGCGGTACTGGCTTAGGTCTTTCAGTTGTACAAGCGCTAGTCATTGCCCATAAAGGTCAGGTCGATTATCTCAATCAACATTCACATAGCATTTTTAAAATAAGCATTCCTCAAGAATGATCTCCTTAGTAGCATTCCCTTAACGCTTTAATGAAGAGAAATTGCATTTTTTGACTCGTGATTAACTCGAAAATAGGTTAATTTATTTATAAAATTTTTAAGTAAATACTGATTTTTTATGATAATTGAGATAGAAACCCATCCACTTGAACCATTTTTACCCGAAAATGCCCGTTTACTCATGTTAGGTAGTTTTCCACCACCGCGTAATAAATGGAAGATGGATTTTTACTATCCAAATTTCCAAAATGACATGTGGCGTATTTTCGGTTTAATTTTTTTTCAAGATAAAACCCACTTTTTAAGTGAAAATCAGAAAAATTTTAATGAAGAACGTATTCGAAATTTCTTGATTGAAACAGGTATTGCAATCTTTGACACGGCTTACCAAATTAAGCGATTGAAGGGAAATGCCGCAGATAAATTTCTTGAAATAGTAACGCCAACAGATCTTGCTGTGTTACTTCAGCAGATTCCTCTATGTCAGACCATCATGACTACAGGTGATAAAGCGACTGATACTTTAATTTCTGTTTTACCAGAGCATACTGAAAAACCACTTATAGGAACCTCTACATCAACTCGCTTTGTAGGGCGAGATATTAATTTATACCGCTTACCATCCTCTTCAAGAGCTTATCCATTGGCATTAGAGAAAAAAGCAGAGGCTTATCAAAAATTCTTTAAAGAGATTGGTATCTTATAAATAAAATTGAAGCGCTGTTACATCATCCATTCAACTGGCAAATATGAAACGGCTTTAATCATTGTACGTTGGAAAAGGCTCGTATCTGGGTCTTTTTCATATTCCACGACTTGGCCATTCGATTGATAATCTAACCAAATAATTTTTCCTTCACTATTTAACTTAAGCTGATAAGCAACTTGTGGTAAATGCTGATCAAGCATTACCGAAACTTGAGCCTGTAATTGACTCGACTCAATAACAAGACCCACTTCAGTATTTAAGTAAGTCGAACGCGGATCAAAATTAAATGACCCAATAAATACTTTACCGTCTACATCAAAAAACTTGGCATGTAAACTCGATTTATTTTTGCCTTTTGCCGGAATCACACTTCCAGTCACAACCTCATACCATGTTCTACGTCTACGTTCTAAAAATGGTTTAAACTCAAATAGTTCAACACCACTTTTTAGCATTTCAACTCGATATTGACTATAAAATGCATGCACAATCGCCACGTCATTTGCAGCAAAAGAATTGGTTAAAACCCTGACTTTAACTCCTTGTACTTTTAGCTGTTTTAAATAATACGCGCCTTGTTGTGTAGGAACAAAATAAGCAGAAGCTAATTCTATATGCTGCTTCGGTTCACCCATAATGGCCAGAACTTGTCCATAAAGCATGTCTTGTTTTAAGGCTGTTCCCAAGATTTTTTTGGGTGAGTCCGCAACAAAATACGCTTTTGCCCACTGAATTGGATAGTGCTCAAGAAGTTCTTTTAAATAGCTTTGGGCATCGTAAAGCTTGTCTTCAGTTTGATTATGCTTTTCATTTTCGTGAAGTAATTCTTCATAATGCTGTCTAAGGGATTCCAAATGATGTGCAGAGCAAGTACCCACCAGCTCAACCGCATCTTGACTGAAATCACTTTGCCAGAAATCATTAAAAACAGATTGAGCATGCTGTACTGCATGTCCATAAAATAAAATATCTAAATCAGTAAATTGAAACTTACTGCTTGCGTCGAAATACTCACTGCTAATATTTCTTCCACCTGTTACTGCAATGACGTCATCGGCAATAATTAATTTATTATGCATGCGATGGTTTACTTTTTTAAACCGAAAAATATAGTCTAAAATTCTTAAATATCTAAATTTATATGGATTAAATAATCGAATTTCAAAATTAGGATGGTGGAGAAGGCTTCTGAGAACTCCATCAAGCTTTACTCCATTTTGATCATCGATGAGTAAGCGGATTTTTACGCCACGATCTGCCGCCGTTAACAACTCATGCAGCATTAAGTTTCCAACAAAATCATTGGTCCAAATATAATATTGTAAGTCTATTTTTTCTTTTGCATTTCGAATCAGATACATGCGAGAAGCTATGCTAATAAAGGCATCATCTAATGCCACAAAAGCGGTTAATCCCTGTCTTGTTTTTTCTATAGCCTGTTCATCATTCAACCAATTAACGCTATTAATCACTGTGTCATTCTCATCAGGGTTGTATGTATCTGTATATGAAGGTTTATTTGTGAAGCCCCAAGCATTTAACGCCATACTACTGTACTGCTGATAGAGTTGATTAATCATGTAAGCTTTTAAAGTCGCATCCAAGATAACCACATCTCAGCATTTTTATATTCAATTTATATGTCAAAATTCATATTAAACGGTATAAATGCATTCTGCCAAGCCTCAACGCTAGCAATTCCTTATTTTTATAGGTATTTCTAAGAAAAAATAGCCTTTTAAAAATATAAAGTTAAATTTAACCGTTTTAAACCTAATGCTATATTCAATATTATTTTTTAAGGATGCTCGAGATGAGTCATGTGGGTTCTTGTCTATGTCATGAAGTCAAATTTTCAATTACCAACGAGATAGAGACTATCTATCACTGCCACTGTAGTCTTTGCCGAAAGCAATCGGGAACGGGATCAAATGCGGCCACTTTGGTCGGCAAAGACAAATTTAAATGGTTATCAGGTTTAGAACTTATTCGTACTTATAAAAAGGAAACAGGTTTCACATCTTCATTTTGTAGTAAATGTGGATCGCCAGTACCCAACCTAGTTGGAAATACACATTTTATGTGGATACCATTAGGCTTATTAGATAAAGACATTCTTGTGCTAAAAAAACTTAATTTTTGCGTGTTTTCAAAGTCAAACTGGTCAAACACAATAGAGGCAGATGAATCTTATAACCAGCTTCCAAGTTTAGATGAGCTAAACATATTTTTTGATTAGAATAAATTTTGCTATAAAAATGAGATTTAGTTTGCGTTATCTTTAATTTTTACGGATGGTTATGCTTACGATTTTCACAAAAATACATTAATTACAATTAGAAGCATAACAATTACATTGGAAAACATAATATCTATCATACTTCCTTAAAAGGCTGAGTGAGTAGCTCGACAATAAAAGGGAGAAAATAGAGATGCCACAATATTTAATCATCGCTGAGAATGTGTACAAAAAGATTGAGGACAAAAATTTATTTTCAGAAAGCTCAGCAGAGACCTTAAATCATTTGGTTGGTGTAATTCGTAAGGAAATTAAAGGAACCAAGTTTAAACTTAAATATAATTTTATAGATTTTGATGAGTGCTTAACCAAGCCGTTAGAAGACTGTGCGATTAAGTTGGATGTGAGCCTCATGCCCAACCATAAAAATAAAGATGAATATATTCTTTGGCTTGCAGGTTTTATTGAAAGAATTACAACAGGAGGAGAGGCCAAGCTTCCCCCGATCTCACAATTTATCCCTCCAGATTTTAAGTTTAGCTATGAAGAACTTCCTAAAGTGTCATCATCTACAGGTGATGATGGAGAGATGATTATTAATTATTTTAAATCAGATGCCTTTACTAAAATTATAAAAGAAGAAAAATAAGTTAAAAAAAATATAGAAGTGATCGTCCACTACACTTCTATATATCGCTGTAAATTCAGCAACCGCCTTCTGGGGCGGTTTTTTAATAGCGATTTTTAAAATGTTCAATATTTAAAATAATATAGAGCTTTTAAAATATAAATTTTTAGCTGGCTGCTAAAATACCTACCAATTTAATCTGAATAAAATTTAAACCAGATCACTTTATTAAAACAATAAATAGTTATTATATTCATAATTTATCAATTAAAATTAAAAAATAGCAACAATCTTAATAAAAATTAAAAATTTATTTTTACAACTACAATCTTATACTTATATTATTATAAACAATTAATAAGGAGATAAAAATGCCAAAATACTTATTATTAGCAGAGAAAATTAATAAAAATATTAAAAATAAACATTCAAAAAATTACTTTAAAAACTTAAATAATTTAATTATAGAAATTCAAAAAGCCATTTCAGGCACAGAATTAAAATTTTTATATAACTTTGTGAACTTCGAAGGTACTGTTGTTAGCGTGCAAATTGAATTACTCATTCAAGTAGATATGAGCTTGATTCCAAAACATAAAAATGAAGATGACTTTATTTTATGGCTGGCAGATTTCATTGATCGAATCACCATAGACACCAGTAAAGAAGTCATTAAATAAGTAAGGTTCTCCTTTAAATGCTAAGCCGAGACGGGCAACGTTCTTAAGGTTCTTGTCTAGACGCTGAATTCATATCATGTCGAATCCTGCTTATATTTTCATAAATGACTTTACGCATTCGATTTACTGCACCTAATGGCTTATGTGCAGGTAAGGCATGCCACGGCGTAAAAGACAGATTTTCACAAAACTTATTTTGCTCGGGCGTATCAAAATTCTGCTTTGGAATATGAATAGTCGCTACTTGATAAAAAGGAGCTGCTTTCTCATCCCATTCTGTCATCGAGTCTTCTACTAACATTTGACTTGAAGTTCGTGGCTGAATAAGGAACTCCATACAGGCATCTGTTTGCTGTAAAGTATTTTTTAAAGCTTCTCTTAAAAAATCATGACTAGGATTTTTAGGTAGATTATTTGCTGTCACTGAGCAAGCACGTACTGAATATTTAACCGCTTGTCGATCATTACCCAGGCCTAACTGATAGGGAACCATAGACCAGTAACGCGCATAGAGTGGATTTGCAATTTGTGAATTACGTGCGCCGAGTGCATTCATGGTTCCTTTAAAACCTAATGCAAACGGAATATGAAGTTTTCTAATCATATTGTGGCTATTCACATCATGCATAGAAGAAAGGTATCGTTTAGCATCATTCGCAAAAAAGACAGGGTGATTAATCATAATAAAATCTTGGGTAGTTGCTTGCTTTTCACTTTCTAAAATTTTCTCTCCAGCTACACCTAAAAGTTTTATCGCTATGCCACGTGCATCTTTGTCAATGTCAGCACTAGAGGCGTCATTAGAAGCATTGGAAAAGCGAATCCATGTTTGATAACTTTGGTCTGGTATAAAAACGCCTTTAGCGAACTGAGCAGGTATATTTTTTGAGACATGAAATTCAGCTCGAACACATCCATGTGCTTTAGGATGGGCATCACGTAAAGCATTTCCCGGCGTATATTGTTCACGAATTGACTTTTCAATGGCTTGAGCTATGTTCTGGGCTACCACTTCCTCATTAGGCTGTAACTTTTCCCCTAAAACGGTATCAACTTCGGGATAAACGATACTTTCTGAAGATGTCTTTATTGGTATGGTTCTTTGGGAATGTAAAGTTTCACTACAACCTGTTAGTGCAAACACAAGAGGAGTAAATACAAACAATGCCTTAAAATGTATAGGCTGCATAAAATTTGACATTTATTATCTCCTCAGCGCAAAAATATTTTAGGACAATATTAAGTGTTCTTGTTTAAGTTTATTTTGAGCTTTATAAAAATATTAACTGTAAATAATTTAAACGTCATTGTTACTTATCTGAACAATAAAAAAGGAATTATTATTTAATATAAATCTTCTTAATACATTAAGAGAATGACGACATGATAACTAATCGACAAAATGTGCAAAATAATTCTAATTCATCACCTCATCCAATCATTCAAAATACACTTATTGATCGATTTAGCCCTATTTATTGGAGAATAGACGGCCCGCAAACGATGTCTTTTGCCATTACTAATTATGGAAATGGTTTTGAAGCATCTTTTAGATCACGCATGGCAAATGATTTGGTAGGAATTACGTGGGACTCTTATGACTCTAAAGATCATAAATTTTTAGCTTATGAAACCAAATACAGCTATGCAGGGGTAATTTGGGACTTCGATATTGAATTGTCGGCTTCTATGCCTGTACTTAACAATGCGAGTTTAACACCGACTTTAACGGTGTACTATAATGAGAATGGCATAGATAAAATTGCATATGTCGTCTTGTTTAACTACGCAAATAATCCTTCATCTCGTACGGCGCATATCCATATTAACTGGGATACGGTAAAAGCTGGTTTTTCTGCGACAGATAGCTTTCCCGTCACCAATATTCAGCGAATTTCATTTTCTGGTTTTACCAGCCAATATAATGGCCAATCAGCTACACCTTTAAGTCAGCCCCAAGATGGTTATATTCGACTGACCAACTCAGTTGTCATAGGAACAAATGCAAAGTTAAATTTGAGCCGTGTTGTTGTACCTCAGCACAATTATGGTATCTGTACCAGCTATGACGACCATTACGATTTAAACCCGCAGCGCCTAGTCAACAATATGGTCACTTTGGGATATCAAGGTTTGGTTAACCATTATTGTGGAATGTCGCATTACCCTGAAATGAAATGGAAAAGCGATATTAATAAATGGCAAATACCTGATACGTTGGTGACGGGCGAAGCTGTTGTTAACTCATGTACCCGTAAATGGCATGAGAAATATGCTCAGGCTTTGCATAACGCCAGTATGCAGCCTATCTTTGGGGTCAGCTTTGAAATGTATTCCTTGGGGGCCAATGAGTATTGGGCACAGCGTGACTGGAATAGCAATTTGGGTAAAACAGGCTACCAACCACCGAGCTATTTTTTTAGTTTAAGTGACCAAAATGCTTTGGCATATCTACATAAAGTCTTTATTGAGTTTGCAGATGCAATGGTTGTCGGGGGATGTGATGTAAACATGCAGATTGGTGAACCTTGGTGGTGGTACAACACTGACACGAATCTACCATGTGTGTATGACTATCCAACAAAACTGGCTTTTAATGCAGATACAGGTTTATATGCACCAGATTTAGGTACAATTTATGAGGCCATGAATAAAACAGGAACTCCTTATGATGAGTTTAAAACATGGCTTAGAAATAAATTAGGACAAACCTGTCAAAACATTCGTACCGCTATCAAAGCAAAATATTCAACAGCCAAAGTTAGCCCACTTATTTTCTTTCCTTCGATTCAATCGCCAATTCAGACACTAGCAACTTATATTAACTATCCAAGCACGCACTATTCATATCCTAATTTTGATTACATGATGACAGAAGCTTATGATTGGCTTTTAGAAGCTCGCTTAGACTTGGCACATCAGGCAGTTTCTCAAATACCTATACAGGGTCTGGGCTATCCTGCAAATAAAGTCGTTTATTTATCAGGATTTGTTCCTGATGCATCTATTGCCTATATTTATGGCTTTGATAAAACCAAACCATATCGAACACCGATCTGGCAACGGATTTTTGGTGACATGAAAAATAATGTTTCTCTTGGGTTGATGAAGCAATTTATCTGGGCATATCCACAAGTCATGTTTGATTCGATTACGATCGATACCACTCAAGCCCCAAATGGCTTCTTTGTTGAAAATACGCTTTATTCGCCAATTAGTGATAACACACCATATCCACCAGATATTTACCTATAAGTAAACATAAACCGTTTATAAGATAAGTGATTTGATAGAAAACCTCTTCAAGTAAGAGGTTTTCTTCTTTTTGAAACATAGGCTTGCTTAGACGTACCTGACTGGCTATGCTGTGATGGATTGTCATGAAAGCCAATTTTAATTTAAGCAAAATTAATCTCTTGTATTACTGTTACATAATCTATTTTGCTCGACTATAAATACCGAATGATTTAAAGGAAACCCAAAGATGAAATCTCGTGCAGCTGTCGCCTTTGCCCCAGGAAAACCTTTAGAAATTGTTGAAGTTGATGTTGCACCACCTCAAGCGGGTGAAGTTTTAATAAAAATTACCCATACAGGGGTATGTCATACCGATGCTTTCACTCTATCAGGCGATGACCCAGAAGGTGTTTTCCCTGCAATTTTAGGTCATGAAGGGGCCGGTGTTGTGGTTGAAGTCGGTGAGGGCGTAACGAGCGTTCAACCGGGTGATCATGTTATTCCACTTTATACCGCTGAATGTAAAGAATGCTTGTTCTGTAAATCTGGAAAAACCAACTTGTGTGTTGCAGTACGTGCAACACAAGGTAAAGGTGTAATGCCAGATGGAACCACACGTTTTTCATATAATGGCGAACCGATTTACCACTACATGGGGTGTTCAACTTTTAGTGAATATACAGTAGTTGCTGAAGTGTCTTTAGCTAAAATCAATCCTGAAGCTAATCACGAGCAAGTTTGTTTACTTGGATGTGGCGTAACTACAGGTATTGGTGCCGTACATAACACAGCGAAAGTACAAGAAGGTGATTCTGTTGCTGTATTTGGCCTAGGCGGTATTGGTTTGGCTGTTGTACAAGGTGCACGTCAAGCCAAAGCAGGACAAATTATTGTGGTAGATACAAACCCAGATAAATTTGAACTTGCTAAGCAGTTTGGTGCTACAGATTTCTTAAACCCTAAAGATTACGATAAACCAATTCAGCAAGTGATTGTAGAAATGACAGGCTGGGGTGTAGATCATTCATTTGAATGTATTGGTAACGTCAATGTTATGCGTTCAGCTTTAGAGTGTGCACATCGCGGTTGGGGACAATCAGTCATTATTGGTGTTGCTGGTGCAGGTCAAGAAATTTCGACTCGTCCATTCCAGTTGGTTACAGGCCGTAAATGGTTAGGTACCGCTTTTGGTGGTGTTAAAGGCCGTTCGCAACTTCCAAAAATGGTCGAAGATGCCATGAAAGGTGAAATCCAACTTGAACCTTTTGTGACTCATACCATGCCTTTACAAGACATTAATACGGCTTTTGATTTAATGCATGAAGGTAAATCAATTCGTACCGTCATTCATTTCTAAATAAAAGAAAAAGGGCTGTGATTCAGCCCTTTTTTACCACTTATAGTTTTATATCTTAAATGGCATTACCGCACATGTCAGTTGTACCCTGAGGGTAGCTAAACTGTAGCGCATTACGGTCAGTGATAAGCTCATTAAACAATTCTTGTCCAAATAATTGATTAGAATATACTGATATACTGCTTGCTACAAAAAAACTTATATTTTCAAGAGGCGCAGGTAAAGAAGATTGATAACCTTGATCAACACCATTAAAAATGAAACCGACTTGTCTAGTATTCTGATTAATATATATTCCTAAACGTTGGTATTCCTGTGTATTATTTGTCATGTTTTGACTCTTGTAGTAGGAGTGATCAGGTCCACTATTATCGCTAACTCGATAAGCCACTGAATAACTTAATCTAGGAGGGTTTTCACCAAAATCTGGATCATAAGTTCCCATTTCAAACCCATAGCTTGATCTAACTGAATAACCGTTATTTGTTACGCCAGTAAAATAAATACTAGACATATAAGCATTGTTTTCAAAACCTGAGTTAACAAGCGTTATTGTTGGAATTTTAAACTCCATTTCAAATGCAATAATACCTGTGTGAGGTAATGTTAAATCTCCAATGTCATTAGACGAATTAAGACTCGCTTTACTTCTAGCTACATAATCTATGTAGCCATACTCACTTTCCGGCCTAGGCTCTACTTTTAGACTAAATTTTTGACCTGTTATCGATGGAAATATACTCAGAGGAACATATCCAGGATTTTCATTACTCCAAACATCATAGTCTTGTTGTTTGGCATCAAAATTGTATTGACAGACAGGGGCAGAATTAAGGGAATTCGTTTGAGCTAATAACATCTGTAGTGCTAATTTTTCATTCTTTACAGATGATGAACTGCTTTTAGATGCGACTTTTCTGTTAGCTTCATTACGCGATCCGGTACTCGTATTGTCAGAAGATACTTCATACATTGCCCAACATAATGTAATAGCGCTAACAGCAATTATGCCTATTTTTTTCATAAATATTCCTATTAAGTTAAGTATTAAGTTTTTAGAAAGTAGCGATAAAATAAAATTTATTATTAATACTTAAGTGTATGAAATTATTATATTTAAAAACTATTGAATATGATTAATCATATTCAATAGTTACAGTAGCCATTGCACGCACTTTACCAGCTGTCACATTTGCTGCTGTTTGATAGTAGCGGGCAGTCATTGGTACGTTATATTGAATTGTCTGGTTAGATGACAAAGTACCTAAAGCGAGCTTATCGCCTTTCTTGATGACTTGATTTTTATTTTGATAGTTCCAAAGTAATTGTACGCCCACACCATTGGCTTTTTCAGATGCAGCAGCTGTATTTGTTAAAACCTGATTGTTTGTTCCGTCTTGGGTAAAGTCGTAAGTTAAACTAATGAGGTTTTTCTCTTCGTAGCCAGTAGGGTTGATACCACCATTACATAAGATATTCATATCAAAGGTTTGTTCGCCTTGAGTAGAACCAACGCCTTTGAAACCTGCTTTTGTTACTGTTGGAAGCTGTACAACTTTATTGATATTACCTTGAATTTCACATGAAGATGACGCAATGGTAATTGCATTAGCATCAACAGTACTTGTTAAGAAAGGTTGATTAGGAAAGCCACGGACATAATAGCTACTATATCTACCTGGTACTAACGTTCCAGAACCTGTTTGTGGAGCAATCTTAATGATTTCCACTACAAAATAACCAGCCCCCAAATAACGGGTACCTGATATTCCACCACGTTCATATGGGTAATAACCCGAGAAATTGGCATTATTCTCAGCTTCACGGTATAGACGAATACCAATACCTGGAATATTAGTCGTATAAATGCTATTGCCCAAAGAGCTTAAAGGGTACCCTTGGGTTAATGCAGCAATTACTGTGTCTCTGCTATCACAAGAACGTGCTTCTGTAGAAGTACGATCAATAGGGAAAGTTGCCTTTCTTAAAATTGCACCGACTTGATCACTAGGGCGTACAACAACACGTCCTACGGCCATCCGAACATCATTTGCTACATAGTTATATATGCGGCACGCAGCATTAGCTTCGCCATACACACCAAGACCAGCAGTAAATAAGAAACCTGTTAATAATATTCTTTTCATTTGCAGACAGCCTCAGTCATTACCATGCTTTGTTGCTTATTTTGCAACTGATTACTGATGTTGTACTCAACCGAACAACGCTCATTGCTTTCATCGCCCCATTTAACATAAAGACGATCTTGAGCAAGTGGGGTACGTAAGTAAATCATACTACCTTGCGCAACAATACCTACAGCTTCATCTTTCTGATTAAAGACTTGAGCTGCAAACGGTAAACTGTTGCCTTCAGCAGTTTTACTATTAATATAAACTGCATAACCAGTCTTAGTTGCAAAATCTACTTTAGCAATTGCGCCAGCAAAAGGTGCAATACGCTGACTCGTTTCTTCAAGTTCTACTTGGCTCGACATCTCTTGTGGGTCAAGGGTAATGTCATTAAGACGGTAAGGAGTAACATAAGGAACTACCGCATAACCAGCCTTATTCACGCTTAAACCAACGGCATTATTAACTTTTGCTCCAGCTGCATCAGGTGCATGCACAAGTACCATCGTTTGGCCTTGTTCAGGTCCAAATAAAATACCTTCTGAGTGTGCAACCACACTACCACTTAAGCTAACCATTGCTTGTTGGTAAGAATCAGCCACACTATAAGAACCACCAACAGTTGCATAGTTAGTACGATAACGACCATTTGCGTTAAATGATGGATTTGCATAGTCCTGATGCGATACTGAGGCACCATAACTAAAGCGATCACCAACCATTCCGCTTGCACCAACAGTACGGTTATCTTCAGAAGCAGTGACATTGACGTTGACTGAGTTCTTCTTAAAGTTAATTGGGAATGAAAGCGTCATTAAATATTCAGTATCATGCGACGTATCATTTGAACCGTACTCAACCTTACGGTTAATCGCAGATAAACCATAAGTCAAGCCATGGTAGTTATTGCTATAACCAATTTGGTACTGTTTAGTACTTTCGCTACGGTTCCAGTAGTCAACCCACGAACCCACTACATAGAAATTACCCCAACCTTCAGGAAGACCTTGGTTTAAAGTAATTTGGAATTCACTGCGCTGATGACCAGCAGCAGCATAGGTATTTACACCTTTTTCTTCTAAATCGCGAATAAGTAGAGCATCTCGCAATTTATAGAAGTTTTCTGTTGAGTAACGATATGCAGCAAGGGTTAAGTTTGTGTTGGTTGGAGTAATTAACTTACTATAACTTAAACGGAAACTTTGCCCAGATTGTGATGACTGCTTTTCAAAGTCAGCCTCAGAGTGGGTAACATCTAACGCAACAGCACCAATTGGTGTAGCAAAAGCAGCACCTAATAACACAGCGGCATAGTTTTCCGTTGCTTGGATGCCTGTATAACCTGTTAGATAGTTGTTAATCCCTTGCTGGTATTTACCTTGAACAACCCAAGGATTAATATCAATGTCTTGATCGCGGAACTGACCCACAGTTAAAGAGTAACGGTTTACACCCGGACGCAACATTTGTACAACTGAAGCATACGGAACCGAGAATTTTTGTATTTGGCCATTTGCTTCAATAATAGAAACTTCAATCTCACCACCAAAACCAGTAGGGTAAAGGTCGTTAATTTCAAAGTTACCTGGCGCAACAGTTGTTTGATAGATAAGTTGGCCTTGTTGACGAACTTCAACTTTTGCATTGGTTTTTGCATTACCACGAATACGAGGGGCATAGCCCAACATACTATTTGGTAACATTCGATCATCACTTGAGAAATCAATACCACGATAACCAATAGAGTCAAATACTTCGCCGTTTGTAAAACTATCACCTAGCGTTAAAACACCGCGGTATTTAGGAAAGGCTCTTTGTAAATATGTACTTGTTTCTTGATAATCAGATTTAGATTGATTTTCAGCAGGGGTATCTTGCCATTGCCACTGGCCATTATGACGTAATTGCCAACCTGCTACATTTAGTCCAGCAGTCACGCCCATAAATGCGTTTGTTGTTTCGCTTTGATCACTAGACTGAGTAAATGTTTTGTAGGCACTACCGTTATATGATAGAAAAGCAGCATTAATCCCGCGATCCCATAAACTTGGGTCGACATAGCCTTGCGCATTTTTTTGCAAAGCAACTTGTGGAATCGAGATATCTACACGTAACCGAGAGTTATCAAACTCATAAAATGCATTTTCAACCCACTCTTCAATTTTATAACAACTATTATTTTCTTTTTGAAGGGTAGTATGCTTCGACAAAACGTCTTGTTTAACGCCGTACTCAAGGAGGTTCATTCCTGTAAAGCAAGTTACAGCATTTTTATTAGGGTCTAATGCTTTAAAGACCATGCGACGTTTACCAAACCATTGACCATTTACATATAAGTCAACGTTATATTCACCCGGTAAAACAGGGTTGCCGTATTTAAAACGAGAAATATCGACTTTTTGTGCATCCCCAATTAAAAAAGCAGAATCGAATTCAGCCTCTACGGGAGCACTCGTAGCTGTTTCTTCAGCATGCACGAATACAGGCATTGTCATTGTAACAACACCAGAAGCCAAGTAGTAACAAATATGGCGTTTTAATAATTTATAAGATTCTTGCCTTTTTTTTGGCATAGCTAAGTCCGCCTACACATATAGGTGCTTAAATTTATTAAAAAGATAAATCTGATTACTAAAGTTTTATTGGGTGTTCAATTCGACCACCGTAGTCATTGACATTAATAAAACTCATATCTTGAAGATTGCCATTTTTAAGCTGAACTGACGCTTCAGAAAAAGGCTTAATCATTAGACCTTGAGGTAGTAAATCAACTTTTTTATCACCTGCCTTTTGGTAAACAGAAGTCAGTGTGATATGAAAAGGGGTAGGATTTTTTACCGTTAAATTTTGACCAGATTTAATCCATTGAAGCTTATCTGATGCTAAATTCGCATCTTCTTTAATCGATGAAGGACGATAGAAGAATTTAATTCTTGAACGAATAGCAAGTTGCAGGAAATTATCAGGTGTCGTATCTTCACTTTTTGAAGTAGGTCTAGGTGGAATATCTAAAATATTCAACCATAAAACCGTTTCTTGCTTCTGATTTAATTGAGAAGCATTTGGCAAAGCGGTAATACGAAGTGTCTGACTTTTCGTTGCTTCAACACGAGAAATTGGAGGAGCAATCATAAAAGGAACTTTTGATTGGTCCGGTGTACTTTTTGGGTCACCTTCGTCAATCCAAGCTTGGACAAGTGCTGGCTTTGAACCGTTATTGCTAACTTGTAGCGTAACTTCTCTAGCATCCGACGGATAAATTACACGGGTGCCATGAATTACAATTTCTGCTTGAGTAGCAGGTGCGACAACCGCTGAAGCAAATGCTAAACCTAACAAAAAATTATAACTGTTCAATTTCATTTTTCGAGTTCTCAACCAAGAAAGATTCGGGAAGGTGTTACACAAAACAGGGCTTCCATGCGAACATAGAAACCCCGCTATCAATTAATTATTGATAGATAATTGTGTATTGAACAGAAGTAGTTACTTTACCAGCAGTAGAAGCGCCAGTTGCATAGTATTCAGCATAGTAGTTAAGGTCAGCACTTGCGCCTTCAGCTACGTCAACCCATTGAGAGTTAGCTTGAGCACCATTTGCACCCGCAGCAAGTACTGGGATGAAGTTGTTGTTGTTACCTAAAAGTTGAACGTTAACGTTTTTAGCACCAGTAGCGTCTTGGTTAAGTAAACGACCAGTATTAAAGTCAACAGTTGCACCTGGTTCGAAGTAAGTAGCTACTTTACCTTGTGAACAGTTAGCTAAGTTGATTTGGAAAGGAGTACGACCAGCAACATCCCCAGCAACAGCTAAAGTTTGTTTAGAAACAGTTGGAAGAGTAACTGTGAAGTCTTTACCAGCTGGGGTAACGATGTCACAAGTTTTGTCTGTAACTAAACCATTAATTGTAATTGTACCATCAGCAGCTTGAGCATTCGCAATCCCTACAACCGAAAGAGCAGCGATCAAAGCAAGTTTTTTCATAGTGTTTTCTCAAAAGTCTGGATAAAAGTTTATTTCCTTACTTTTCCAGTGTTTGACATCTTGAAAAGTAATGCGGCGATCTTAACACTTATCAAACAAAATGCAAACTAGATCACATTATTTTTTCATAATTTTAATTGAATCACGCTATATATTTGGCGTACAGAGCGAGAAATAACAGCTTATATAGCTGTTTATAAAAGTTTTTTTATTTTATAAAAAAGAGATACGACGGAAAAAAGCAAGTTACATAAGAACACTATGTAAATAGAAAAGAATTGAACAATTTATGTGAAAAATAAGCTTAAATTCTTAGAATACAATTATATAGAATAAATTATGCATATGTATACAGAAAAAACATACAAATAGTCATTTTTTATAGAAAAAGAGTGACTCATCCGTTAAATCATCAAAATGTGCGATGAATTTGACAAATCACTCTTTGATCACACTCATTGTAGGAATAGCCTCAAATGCTATACATACCTACAATAAGTTAATGATAGTTGATAAGCACGACTTTGTGATTAGAACCTATACTTTCAATGCTAGTGTCCATTTTCTCAGTATGTTGAGCTAAGTTAGAAAGACTATTTTTGTTTAAATATTCACTATCAAGTTTAATATTTAAATTATTTACCTCAACACATTCTATCTCGCTATGTTCTGTTGAACATGTATCTTCAACAATATTTCCTCTTATCATTATTGTGTTATTTGCATAACAAAATAATGGGGAAGTGGAAAGCACCATTAGAATAAGAAGTTTAAAAATATTATTTTTCATTTTATATACCTATTTATAAAATAGTTTATATATATTTGATACAATATTTTTAATTTAAAAACAATAATTAAGTTTAATCTAATAAAAATTATTAATTTTCACGTGACATAAATCACATTAATTGTTTTAAATAATGTAATAGTTAAAATTTCTTAACCCATATTAATAAATATAATGACTATAATCCTTTGAAAATTATTCTCTTTAAATTAAACTATTGATATTTATATTTATTTAATAAATTTAGCTCAATATATCAACAAAATAAAATTAAAAAACCAAATGATATATAATTAAATATTTAATAAATATGTAATTTATTTTTTTGTGATCCTAATTTTTATATTGCAAGATAATTATAGAGAAATAAGATTCTAATTTTATTTAAAATGTGATTTACTTAACCTTTTATTTATAAATAAAAAATAAATTCACTTTATTTATTGAAGACAATTACTATACTGCCAATAAGTTGAACTTCATCACATATTTTAAATATATTGAGGTATAAAAGATAATTTTAGTTTTTCAAGCTTTTTAAAAGTTCCTGTTACAATTTAAACGTGTACGATCTTTTCAAGATCAAATTATATAAAGTAGAAATATGAGTTAGATCAAAGCATAGTAATATTTAAACTTGATGAAAATCACTGTTTAATTGAATTTTATAAATCTTATTTGATTGCTGAAAACTTTATTCTAGAAAAAAATATTTTAAGAAAGCGACTAGAGCATTATCTATAACATTTAATGCTGTACGTACCATCTCTAGACTCAGCTCTACTCCAGCAATAAATACTCAACTTGCAAACAGAACGAGTTCTAGGGCGGCTGATTGCATCATTCTGCATTTTTATAAGTTATGTCTGTCGGAGGTAAGTGTTGATAAAACAACACTGGCATTGAAAAATGATGAAATATAAACATTTCCAACTCCAATGTTTTTACATAAATTATTGAAAATAAAAAACAAATTAAATTGGCATAAAAGCTGCTCAATGTGACTGATGAAAGTGGAATTATCCTAAGGAATCCGTATGTCACTTGTAGTAGATAAAAAAGAAAATTCTAAAGAATTTGTAAAAAACATCCTGTCTGAAATTTGGGTTACTCGATGTCCTGTACCCACAGCAACAGGTATTTCCTTAAAGCGCGGCACTCTGGTTAAAAAATTTGAAAAGCACCGCATTGATGTCGCTGTCTTGCAAGATGCGCGTAAGGGTTTGTCGGTTCATCATTTTGATCATCAATTACCCGCGTTGTTCAGAGAAGGTGGAAATGTACCTGCATTAGCTGCACGCTCTGAAGGAGCACCCAGCCGACTCATTGGATTGACTTGGATTGATGAGTGGCAAGTGATTATTGTTCGACCTGATTCAAACATTAGCCAGCCAGAACACCTAAAAAATGTGAAAGTGGCTTTACCGGAATATGCTGACAAACGTGCCGGAAGTATTTTTAGAGCCATGTCCTTACAAGGTATTCGGGGTGCGTTACAACTTGCCAATCTCACCTTCCGAGATGTCAATTTTATTGAAGTACCTGAGCGTGCGGGGCCTAAAGAGAATCGGGATGCGAGTACATATTGGTCTGGCCTTGATGCATTAATCACAGGTGAAGTTGACGCCGTTTATGTAAAAGGAGCTTCTGCTGTTGAAGCTGCAACTAAACGCGGTCTAAAAGTGGGTATTGATTTAGATAAATTTGAAGATGTGACTTCTCGTGTAAATAACGGAACACCTCGTCCAATCACAGTCCATGAAGATTTATTAGAAGATCACTTTGATGTCGTGGTCGATTTTCTTGAAGAGCTATTTGATACGGCGGATTGGGCACAAGATCATTTAGATGAAGTCTTGGTCATCCTTGAAGATGAAACCATTGCAGGGGCAGAGAGTGTTGCGACAGCCTATCGAAATAATTTTCATAAGTCTTTACATCCATCATTAAGTGAAGAGCGTTTAGAACTTTTAAGACAACAAAAAGATTTCCTTTGGTTGCATGGCTTTTTAGAGCGAGATGTCGATATTGATACATGGGTTGATCATCGTCCTTTGCTCGAAGTTTTAAAGCGCCGTCACAATAAAAATTTTTAAAGAGGATTTTGATCATGACTACTCTTATTCAAACCCCACTGTCTCGTGAACTCAATGAATTTATCGAATTGAACCGAGAAAAAGCTGAATTTGCTTTTGAAGTATTCCGTGAAACAGGAACAATCACAGCAAATGGAACAGTCAATTTTGTTGAACGTGGGCCGGAAAATACCTTAGTCACTTTTAACTATGCAGGGCCTTGGTCTAAAGATAAAAAAAGCAAAGTACTTGTGGAGACAATTGATGGTGAAGTTTTATTGGGAAGAAAAAGTGCGGGTGGGCGCTATAACAAGCTTTTTAAAGAGCATGCAGATGTCACCACAATATCTCATGTACACGCGCCGAATTTAGGGGCTTGGGCGCAAACCCATCGTACTTTACCGATCCGTTATGTGCCTGTTCAGCGCTTCCATTTATTTAAAGAGCTGCCGATTTACATTGACCGCCGTCAGGCAGAAGTCGATTTCATTTTAGATCAACTCAAAATTGATATTGAGTATCGAGCCATCTTAGAAGCCAACGGTGGTGCAACCGTATGGGGTCGTCAAGGTCTACAGGAAACAGCTGAATTTATCTTGTTGCTAGAAGAAGGGGCTCAAATTCAGCTTCTCGCAGAGTTAGTCGGTGGTAGCCGAGAATACGGGCAAGGGGTTTTGCATCAGCAATGGAAAATGAGCGGTTTGACTGAAAAAGCAAAATCTCTTGGATTGCTCCCCCTCAATTAGATAAAGATTTAAAAAATAAAGATCGAGAATATTATGGCTGTAAAACTTTTATGGTATCTCACGTCTCCAGATGGGCCATATCCTTGGTTGGAATCTGGGCGTTGGGATACCGATTATGAACACTTGCAACAGATTGCGATTACCGCAGATCGACTTGGTTTTTACGGTTCACTCATGGGTACCAGCGAGTATGAAACACTTTCTGTTGCTGCAAGTTTAATTCCATTTACTGAACGTTTAAAGTTTCTGGTTGCCCAACATCCCGGAGAAGTCCAGCCAGCAGTCTTGGCAAAATATGCGCAAACTTTTGACGCATTTTCTAAAGGGCGTTTGCTATTTAACGTAGTGAATGGAAATGATAAGGGTTTAGCAGCTTTAGGTATTCACTATACTCATGATGAGCGTTATGACTTTAGCAAAGAATACTGGACTGCATTTCAGAAAAACTATTTAGGTGATACATCTGGGTTTGAAGGGGAGTTTATTCAAATTGCCCCACGCTTAGAAGGTGGATCTCCAATGTCAAAATGGCGTGGCCCCACTCAAGAACAGGGTGTTCCTTTGTGGGGAGCTGGAACTTCTGCGAAAGGCGTTCAGCATTCTGTTGAATTACTGGATGTGTATTTAAGTTTTGCGAATACGCCGCCATTACTTGGAGAAAAGTTTAACAAGGTTGCGGTTGAGGCTGCAAAAATTGGCCGAACTTTAGAATTTGGCACTCGATTACAAATTATTGTGCGGGAAACAGAAGAAGAAGCTTGGCAATATGCTCAGTCGTTACTTGACAAAATTGATGTAAATTATGCAATCGAAGCTGTTAAACGACAGCTTCCTCCAAATGAAACTTTTGAGAGTTATCAAAGTAACAATCCATCTATTCAAAAGAACTTAGAACAATTACGTCGAGGTATTTTGCCTCAAGCTAAAGATTTTGAAATTTATCCTAATATTTGGACTGGCCCATCTTTATTTGGTTTCGATATTTTAAACCCAGCCGCAGGGACAGCCTTAGTGGGAAGTGCTGAAAATATTGCCAAACGAATTAAAGAATACGAAAGCTATGGCGTATCAGCCTTTATCTTGTCTGGTTTTCCTTTAATTGGAGAAGCCTATCGGGTAGCAGATTTATTGTTCCCATTATTGGAACTCGTTCATGGTTTTGAGTTACCTAAGCTCAATAAAAATTCATCCATTGATTCCCTTTTGAATCAAGAAGTCGTGGTTTAAGGGAGAAGGCATGAATAAAATTACACGTAGAGAACTGATTAAACAGACTGGATTAGGTGTTGGCGCTTTTGCTGCAATTAGCCTTATCGGGTGCTCTAAACCAGATTCATCGTCTGAGAGTGCTACTGCTGGTATAGCCCAAAATGATACGCCGAAAAAAGGTGGCGTTATCAAAATTGGGGTGATCAATGGTAATCAAGCTGGCAATTTAGATGCACATAAACCTATTGGTATGTCCAGTGCGTTCAGAGGTTGGCCTTTGTATGCAAAATTATGGGAATGGGGCAGAGATATTCAGCCAAAACTCGCACTTGCTGAATTTGCTGAACCAAATAATGACGGAACGAAATGGACCATTCGCCTAAAAAAAGGGCTTGAATTTCACCACGGTAAAACCATTACTGCCGATGACGTTATTTTTTCTTTACGTCGTTTGACTGACCCCAAGCTCGCTTCTCCATTTGCAGCCTATCTTTATTCTTTGCAACGAGATGCAATTAAAAAGCGCGATGAATACACGGTTGAAATTCCTTTTTCTCAAGGAAAAGGATTGGTTGCTTTACCTGAAGCATGGATGAGCTGGGGTGGCATTGTTCCTACAGATTATGACCCAGTTAAAAATGTCGTGGGGGCTGGACCCTTTAAGCTTGAAAGTTTTACACCGGGTCAGCGTTCACGCTTTGTTCGTTTTGAAAACTACTGGAAAGAAAACCAGCCTTACGCCGATGCAATAGAAATCATTGATTTTAAAGATCAGACGGGGCGTCTTGCTGCCTTGCAATCAGGCCAAATTGATATTGCGTCTGGTGTAAGTGCGGAGCACATTGCTTTAATTCAAGCCAATAAACGACTAAATCTGGTTTCATCTGAAACAGATGCTTGGCAATCATTTGATATGAATACGTCTAAAGCACCGTTCAATGACCCACGAGTGCGACAAGCTATTCGACTAATCGCCAATAGAGATGATTTGGTGAAACGCGCTTTGGCTGGTCAAGGGCGAGTTGCAAATGACCTTTATTCGTTTAGTGATCCTGTATATGACCATAGCATTGCTCAGCGCAAGCAAGATTTAAATAAAGCAAAAGCTTTACTCAAAGAAGCTGGTTTTAATAACAATTTGACAGTCGATTTATATACAGGCCCAGATAGCAATGCGGCATTGGTTTTTGCTCAGCATGCTGCTCAGGCTGGAGTCATCGTTAATGTTAAACAGGTTGAAGCTGCTACCTTTGCTGATGCTGTAAAACAAGATTGGGCATTTAGTACCGGTTCGAACGTTTCACGTCCTTTCTTATTAACAGTCTTGCAAATTGATGGGCCAGGTGCGGCAAATAATAAAACTCGTTTTAAGAATGAGCGCTTTACAGAACTAGTGCATGCGGCATTGCAACAACCCGATTTGGAAAAACGCAAAGTTCTTGTTCATGAAGCACAGCATATTCAGCATGAGCAAGGTGGTTTACTCATTTGGGGCTTTAATAATGTACTTGATGCACATTCGAGCCAAATTGGTGGTGTAACGCCAGATCGTACTGGCTTCGCTGCGTGGCGTACAGATGAATTCTGGCGTAGAGGGTAACCGATATGACAATTCAATCCAGCAAAATAGAGGCATCAATCCAACATTCGCCAATCGCCAAGTCATTTGAATTGCCTGCGTGGTTACCTTGGTTTTTGACACGTTTGGTGTCAGGGGCATTGGTTGTTTTTGTTATTAGCCTCATTGTGTTTATTGCCACACAGGCACTTCCATCGGATCCAGCTCGCGTCATTTTAGGTCCAGAAGCACCTGAAGCCACGGTTCAAATACTTCGTGAACAATTAGGCTTGAATGATCCGATATTGGTTCAATACTGGCATTGGTTAAGTCAATTATTACAAGGTGATTTTGGGCGCTCGATTGACTCCAATGTGCCTGTTTTACAAATTATTCAGAATTATTTTGGTAATACAGTTGCACTCACGAGCCTCGTGATTGTAATTACTGTACCACTTTCAGTCGTGCTGGGTGTGTGGCTATCGCTCCGCCGTGACAGCAAGTTAGATCGGATTATTGTCTCCAGTTCGATTCTATTTAAAGCAGTGCCGGGGTTTGTGATTGCGATTTGGTTAATGATGTTTTTTTCAACATCGGTTTTACACATATTGCCAGCCGCATCGTTACTGATTCCTAATGAGTCGCCTTATAGCCAATTAGAGTTTTTAATTTTACCAATTTTAACTTTAGCTTTATCACTCATTCCATATCTGATGCGTTTAGTGCGTGGTTCTATGATTGATGCGCTAGAGTCGGAATATGTGACCTCTGCACGGCTGCGTGGTATTCCTGAGCGACGGATTATCTGGAAACATGTTTTACCAAATGCATTGGTGCCAGTGGTGCAGGGAACAGCATTGACCATCCGAGTTTTGCTAAGTGGTGCTCTCATTATTGAGGTGGTTTTCAGTTATCCCGGTATTGGTAATGCGCTCAATGCAGCAATCGAAATGAGGGATATTCCGACCATTCAAGCGATTGTTTTATTGCTTACCATTTGTGTGGTAGTCGTTAATTTAATTGCAGATTTAATCACGACTTTACTCACACCAAAAATACGAACTGCAAAAAGACATAAAGCACGTTCGCCGGGAAGACGTCAGGCGTTACGTTTATGGAAGTCTGGCCGGCCAATTACAGTAAAACCTGTAGACCGTCGCAATGCTTTAAAGAATATTCAGCAAGGAGGGGGAAAATGAGCTCACTTCACTGGTACCAAAGAAACTTTTTTCAAACATTAATTCGTGAAAGACAAGTACGTTTTGGATTTGTAATCACTGCTTTGGTTTTGATTTTTGCACTGGTTGGCCCGTTATTCGTTCCATTTGAGCCCACTGCGTTGGTCGGCATGACTTATGGTTCACCTGAAGGGCGTTCATTTTTAGGTTATGACTATATTGGTCATGATGTTTGGTCACGTGTACTTGCTGGCGGTGCTTCTATTATTTGGATGACACTGGCTGCTAGTTTGGTTGCATTAATTATTGGTTCTAGTTTAGGCATATTCGCTGCTTTTGCCCGAAATAAGATTGATCAGTTTGTAACTTGGCTGACTGATGTGTTTATGGCCTTTCCAGATCTCATTTTAGTCTTACTTATTGTTTCGATGTTAGGTCGACAGCCTTGGCTCATTGTTTTAACGGTTTCAATTGCTTTTGTTCCCGGAGTTATACGTCTTGCGCGAAGCGTTGCACTTAACCTAGTGGAACAGGAATATATCGAAGCTGCCCGAATTCTAGGTTACTCAAAAACCTATATTTTATTTCGTGAAATCTTACCCAATATGTTGACGCCGTTATTGATTCATCTCGGTGTGATGCTGACTTGGGCGGTGGGCATGTTATCGGGTTTGGCTTTTCTTGGTTATGGTGTGGCACCTCCAGCAGCAGACTGGGGACTCATGATTAATGAGAACCGTGCGGGTTTATTGGTTCAACCATGGGCCGTGTTTGCTCCTGTTATTTTAATTGCTTTGTTTGCCCTCGGAACGAATGTATTGGCAGAGGGCGTTGGACGTGCAGCAGCTCGGATTGAGGAAAAATAAACATGGCAAATACATTTAAAAATACAGTCTTGACCGTAACAGATTTAACAGTTGCATTGGTAAACACCGGTAATCACATCGTTTCTAATATTTCATTTAGCTTGCGAGAAGGTGAAGTTCTAGGGCTGGTCGGAGAGAGTGGTTCTGGTAAAACGACATTATCGAGCGCCTTATTGGGCTATGCACGGCATGGTGCCAAAATTATTCAGGGAACAATTGAGTTAGATGATCAAAATATTTTCAGTTTAGATGATCATGCTTTGCGTCAGGTTCTTGGTCATAAAATTAGCCATGTTGCCCAAGATCCTGGAACAGCACTCAACCCAGCATTAAGTATTGGTCAACATTTATTTGAATTATTAGAAGTCCATCAATCACAGCTATCTAGTGTTGAAAGATACCAGAAGGTTGCCAAAATTTTAGATGAAGTAGGTTTGCCCCATGATGAGCTATTTCTAAAGCGTTATCCCCATCAACTTTCAGGTGGACAACAACAACGAATTTTATTGGCCTTGGCATTCTTGCTACAGCCACGTTTGATTGTTTTAGATGAGCCAACCACCGCCTTAGATGTGACGACGCAGACCTTGGTATTGAACATCATTCGTAAATTATGCCGTGAATATAATGTTGCTGCTATTTATGTATCGCATGATTTAACAGTTGTAAAAGACATTGCAGATCGGGTGATTGTTTTATATTCAGGGCGAATTGCTGAAGATGCGGTATTAACCCAACTATTTGAAACCCCTAAACACCCTTATACGCAAGGTTTACTTAACGCCATTCCCGATGTGGCCATTCGTAAATATTTATCTCCAATTGAAGGGCACGCACCGTCACCAAATGAACGTCCAGCGGGATGTGCTTTTGCAGTACGTTGTACTTTCGCCACAGACATATGCCGTCAAAAACAACCTGAATTAACTCAATTAAAAGATGAGTTTGACCCGCATTTTGTTGCTTGTCACCATTCGGATCATGTTGGCGTGATTAGTTTTAAAGAGCTTGATCATCAGGTTATTGAACGAGAAACTGATCGAGAAGCACTGCTAAAAGTTGAACATATTAATGCATGGTATGGGCAGCAACAGGCTCTTTTTGATATCTCATTTCAACTCGAAAAAGGCGAATGTTTAGCATTGGTTGGTGAATCTGGTTCAGGAAAAACAACTTTATCGCGTGTCATTGCTGGCTTGAATGAAAATGCAGATGGACAAATTACATTAGCAGATGAAGTCTTGTCATTGCGTGGGCAACAACGTCATTTTCAGCAACGACATAAACTGCAATATATCTTTCAAAACCCTTATAAAGCCTTGAATCCAGCACATACGATAGGTCAGACATTAATTAAGGTCGTGCAGCATTTCTTTGGAGCATCTCGACAAGAAGCCATAGAAAAAGTCACACAGGTACTTAAACAAGTCTCTCTGCCTATACAAGTTCAAGAACTCTATCCTAGAGATTTATCTGGTGGAGAGCGACAACGTGTTGCTATCGCACGAGCTTTGCTGTGCCAACCTGATGTTTTGATTTGTGATGAGATTACCTCTGCTTTGGATGTTTCAGTTCAGGCATCTATTTTAAAACTGCTACAAGACCTTCAGCAGCAAGGGGTGACCTTACTATTTGTGACCCATAACCTAGGGGTTGTTCGTGCAATCGCAGATCGAGTCGCCGTATTAAAAAATGGACATATTGTTGAATACGGTGAAACAGACCAAGTGCTTAGTCATCCTCAACATATATATACCAAAACTTTGCTTACACATGCGCCAAGCTTGTTTAAAAACAACGTGCTTGAAGTTTACGCATAAGAAGAACAGATTTTCCGGAGTTAAAAATGAACGATATTAACCAACGTAATTTTTTAGAATTAGGTAGCGTAAGACATATTCAAAGCGAGCAAGAAGCACTTGATATTGCAAAAGAGGTGGCAGATCAACTGAATCAATTTGCTCGAGATCCAAGTTATAACAAGACTGTCCCTTATGATCAGGCACGTCTAATTTCAGAAGCTGGTTTAACCGCAATTATTGTGCCTAAGCAGTTTGGAGGCTTAGGTGCCAGTATTTCAACATTGGTCAATGTGGTGAAAATTATTTCATCTGCCGATGGTGGTGTAGGGCAATTATTACAAATTCACTTCACCATGTTTCGAGGAATTTTAACGGGCTATGACGATGAAATTCGTGATCAATTACTTGCCGATGTATTAAGTGGAAAACGTTTAGGCAATGCACTTGCAGAAGTGGGGGGCAAAGATAAGTTTCAGCATAAAACACGCGTAGAACGAAATGCGGAAGGACAATTAATTTTAAATGGCAGTAAGTTTTATTCTACGGGCTCTTTACTTGCAGAATGGATTTCTTTATTTGCTGGTAGTGATGATGGACCAGTCTCGATTTTAATTCATCGAGATACGCAGGGAGTAGAGTTGCTAGATGACTGGGATGCGATGGGACAAAATAATAGCGTCAGTGGCACTGTTAATTTTAAAGATGTGGTTGTTGATGAACGTTATGTTGCCAAGCGAAATACAGGTGGTTTAGGCACGGTTCTACGTACGGGACTCACTTGGCCTCAAATTTTACACGCTGCAATGGACACAGGAATTGCCAAAGGTGCGTTACAAGGTGGGATTGATTATTTACAACATTATGCTCGTCCTTGGGTGGAAAGTGGAGTCGATTCACCTACACATGAACCTCATATCATCAAACAAATTGGTGAATTCGCTGTTTTGGTTCGTTCAGCTGAAGCATTATTAGATCGTTCGGCACAGATTTTTGAACAGCACTTGACAAATGTAGAAGATGAAGACTTACAAACTGAACTGATTTTATCGGTTGCTGCTACACGAAGTCAGTCTGATCATGCATCTTTAAAAATTTCGAGTGAAATTTTTGGATTACTCGGGGCAAGTTCAACCTTGTCGAAGTGGAATCTAGACCGTTTCTGGCGTAATGCACGAACGCACACCACGCATGACCCAATTCGTTGGAGGCTATATCATGTTGGAAATTATTATTTAAATAATATTCCACCTGGTGAATATAATTCAGTGCTTTTAAAGAAGCAGGCGGAAAATGTGACTAAATTTTCTAAGTAGAATGAAGTAAATAAAAAAAGGTTGTCATCACGACAACCTTTTGTTTTTTGTATTGTTAAGCCACTTGAGCTTGAATAGAAATTTCCTGCACCACCCATTCACGAACATTAATGTGTGCAGGAATAAAGTCCCAGCGATAGAGAAAATCACTCAAGTCTTGTAAGGCAATAATAGAAGTCTCATCAAAGTTGGTGTTCAGTTTTAGATGAGCATTTTCCCCATAAGCTGCATGAACCCATTGCTCACTACTATTACATTCTTTTGCCAAATAACGATGGGTTTCATCGGCGTGTGCATGGGCCCATTGTTCTGCTTGTAAAACAGCATCGACAATCGATTGTGCTTGCTCTGGATAGTGCGTTAGAAAATCTTCATCGACAGTGAGCGTTCTTGGTGTGCCATTATTGGAGCGTAGGATAGGGTCTGGATGTGAACCAATATCAATAATGGTATGAAGGGCGAAATCATGAGCAATTTGCGCAGCATGTGCGCCTTTTAGAAAAATGGCATCAACATCACCTTTAATTAATGCCACGATCTCTGCACTTGCATTGATTTTATTGCGATTGCCATAAAAACTAGAATCATTTTCTGTAGGCTGTTGTTGCTGTGCGGATAAAATATCTGCTCGTAAACAATCGACTAATTCAAGATCGCTCACCTCCAGATTTACTGTTTTTAAGGAATTTTCTACCCCCCGAATCGCCTGTGCACGCGAGAAATCAATAATTGCATCTTGATTCAGTGGAATTCCAAAACGTTTGCCTTTTAGGTCGGCAACAGTTTTGATGTTTGAATCATAGCGTGTTAACAACAATTGAACTTCATCAGCCCAAGATAAGCCAATCACTTTAGTTTTTTGACCAGATGCATATGCCCAGATTGCAGGAATACTGCCGCCATGTCGAACTGAGTTGGCAAGGGTATGGTTAAAATGAGAGTTACGAATATCTTTGGAGTTTGATTCTCGAATTGATTTAATTTCAATCTGTTGCTCATCAAACTTTTCTTTGAGCCAACCTTTTTGAATTGAAATGCCTAGGCCTGTTGGTACAGGGCAGCGTGTATACCAAAGTGTGTTTAATGGTTGAGTTTGAAGTGTTGTCATCGTGACATCCTTTTGTGGTTTTTATGCTTTAAAGCAAAATTGATGCCACTCAATAATTTATTGATATTTAATAATTATTTTTGATATCGTTTTTTATGATGTTGATATATCAAATTTTGTTGCGATTACAGCAAATCAATTGCGCTAGTGTTTTAAAATCAACACCCCCATAAATAGTGAACTATAAAATTAATATAAAACAATAATTTAAAATCTTTTTAGAGATCATTAATTTGGCATGAATCTCGCAATAAAACGGAATCTTAAATTTTTACTATCTTTTATGTTTAAAAATTATCCATTATTACGAAGTTTGGCTTTATATCGTTTTATGCCATTTCGTTTCTTATTGACGGCGACCTTATTTGTGATTGCAAATATGGGGTTAGCACTCCAACAATATTCAATCGGACATGCGATTGATACCTTAAAACATAGTGAACGAGAAACCTTATTTCAGCATGCTATTTCTGATCCTTTAAATCCTTGGTTTTGGTTCATTCTACTTACGAGTATTGCCACTATCAGAGCTGTTATTCAGTATTTGGCAGGGTTAAGTGCTTTAACCATTGGCCAGCAACTGCTAAGTATTTTAAGAGAAAGAATCTTTAGTCAAGTACAGCATTTAGATGTTTCATGGCACTGGAAACATGGGCTAGGAGAAGTATTATCTCGTACAACACGTGATTCAGATAAATTAAAAGAAGCACTCATCAATTTTTGGCGACAAGTGTTTGAGTCAAGCTTGGTTGTTACCGTAACTGTTGGACTCTTGTGTTGGTATCATCCTTGGCTCGGACTAGTTCCTTTATTATTTATTTTTTTAGGGCTTTGGGTTCTATTTAAACTGACCAATCAATTGGTGGTTCTGGACCATCAAGTTGCATTTGCATATGAAAAAGTCAGCGATACCTTGGCAGAGAGCGTGAATGGAGTACGGGTAGTCAAAGCGTTCCAACTTGAAGAGAAACTTTTACAGCGTTTTAATCATGCTGTAGATCTATTTATTCATCACTCTATTCAAACCATAAGCACAAGTGCGAAACGCTTGCCCATTCCTCAAGTGATTATTGCGTGTTCTTATTTATGGGTGATTGGCTTTGGTGCTTATTTAATTGGCCAAAACGAGTTGCAGGTGGGGCAGTTTGTAGCTGCGATACTCATGGCAAATTTATTGGTGTTTCGTATTGAAAGCATTGGTCAGGTCTTACAAATTTTTGCTGATGCTCGCTCTTCGGCAACAAGAATATGGCAAATGCTTGATGAAAAGTCTGTAATTGAAGATCAACCACACCCTTTGCCGTTGCAATGGAGTGATGGGTTAAATATTAGATTAGAAAATGTAAGCTTTCAGGATAAAACAACACAAAAGTTTATTTTAAAGCAGTGTCATGTTGAATTTCGTGCAGGTGAAATCATCACTGTCGTAGGCAAAACTGGCTCAGGGAAAACCACCTTGATGAATTTACTTAATCGGTTTATTGACCCAACAGAAGGGCAAGTCCTGATTGGTTCTGAGCAACAGGGATGGATCAATATCAAAGATTTAAGCCTATTTGAATTACGCCATTTGGTTCAGATTATTCCCCAAGAAAATTTCTTTTTTAGTGGCACACTAGCAGATAACTTAAGAGTTGCTAAGCAAGATGCAACTGAGCAAGAGATGCGAGATGCTTTACATTTAGCTTCCGCATCCGAATTATTACAACGGCTTGATGATGGATTAGTCACGCTGATCGGGGATAAAGGCGTTACTTTATCTGGAGGACAAAAACAGCGGATTGCTTTGGCTCGTTCCATCTTAAAAAACTCGCCAATTTTAGCCCTAGATGACTCAACCAGTGCTTTGGATTCGACTACAGAAAAACAGGTTTTACAACGACTATCAGCGCTTTCTGATATAGGAAATCATTTTAAGAAAACCATTATTATCAACTCGAATAAACAAACCACGATTGCTTTATCTGACCGAATTATTGTTCTAGATCAAGGGCAAATTATTGCCCAAGGCACGCATGCTGAATTAGTTCAAGATTGTTTGTTTTATCGAGAGTTGATGGGTTTTGAGTTGCCACAACAGGAGCTTGAAGCATGAATACAAGTGTTAAAAATTTCCGTCCATTCGCAAAATCAGCCGATCTACAAATCGAAGAAAATTTGGCAAAGACCTCAATTCATAGAGGGATGTTGAAGAAACTTATTCCTTTAATTTATCCCATTCGTTATTTGCTACTTGCTTTGATTGCAGTAGAAATTTTACAAGTGATGAGCGTTTTTGTTCGGCCTTGGGTGGTGAAATATATTTTAGATTCGGGCTTTCAGCAAATTGCTGGAAAAATGGTGCTACATCAGCCTGTTTTATTCATTGCGATTAGCATTTTAACGTTAAGTTGGATTTGTCGTTTTGCTTTAGCGGGGGTATCAAAATATTTGTCAGGCCAAGCAGCTTTGAAAGTTATTAATGGTTTAAGACGTTCTTTGTTCCAGCATATTCAAAGTTTAAACATTGGCTATTTTGACCGTACTAAAGCTGGCAGAATTATTTCACGAGCAGATCGTGACGTTGATACTTTAGAGCCTGTTTTAATACAAGGACCACCAGAATTACTTTCAGCAATTTTGCGTTGTGGTCTGGCTTCTGTTCTTCTTTGGCATATTTATCCACCATTTTTCTGGTGCTTATTTGCAACTTTACCAATCTTATTTGGGATGACAGCCTTTTTTAAGAAATCATCGCAAAAACACTGGGGAAGAGTTGCCGAAGAACGCAGTCGATTTACTGCCCATTTGGTTGAAACTGTAAATGGCGCAAAAATCATCCAGCAGTTAAATTACACCGAAACAAATCAATCCCGTTATCAGGATTTATTAAAAGATTTTAATAACTCTATTATTTATGGCAGCAAGCGGACCAGTTGGTTTGCACCCTTTACAGGATTACTTTCGACTGTAGCCACAGCCGGATTTATTGTGATTGGTAGTTATGCCTATAGTGGTGGAATGATTAGTATTGGTCAGTTCGCCGAAAGTATTTTCTATGTGTTTTTATTCTTAGCTCCCTTACAGGAACTTACTGATTTATTTGAACGTTATGCAAATGGGGCCGCATGTGCCCAACGTATATTTTTACTTTTAGATACGCAATCTAGCATTCAAGAACAACCGAATGCTGTGAAGCTTGAACAGTTGAATGGTCATATTCGATTTCAGGGGGTACATTTTGCTTATACCCATAAGCCAGTTTTACAAAATTTTAATTTGGAGATTGAAGCTGGAAAAATAATTGCGATTGTAGGGCCAACAGGACATGGGAAAAGTACGATTGTTCAGTTGTTAACGAGGTTTTATGAACCTCAGCAGGGCGGAATTTTTCTAGATCGTTACCCCATCCAAAATATTCATCTGACTAGTTTAAGACAGCACGTGAGTATTGTTTTACAAGATAATGTTTTATTTAGTGGAACGATTTTAGATAACTTGCGTCTAGTTCAACCTAATGCTTCAGATCAGGTGCTTATCGCGGCAATTGAAGACTTGGGGGCAGATGAAATTTTGCAACAACTTCCACAAGGGTATTTCACTGAAGTAGGAACCCTCGGTAAAAACCTAAGTCATGGGCAAAGACAGCTGGTTTGTTTGGTTCGTGCATATTTAGCAAATCCTAAAATATTAATCTTAGATGAAGCTACTTCAGCAATCGATATCTATACCGAGCAAAAAATACAATATGCACTCAGACGCTTATGCCAAAATAGAACATGTATTGTTATTGCACATCGGCTGAGTACCATCCGTGAGGCCGACAAAATTGTCGTGATCGAAAACGGTCATGTTGTAGAGCAAGGTTCACATGAACAGTTAATACAGCAACAGGCCGCATATTTTCAGTTATATCAGTCGTATCTTCAAAATCAACTGGTCTAAACATCTTCGAAATTGAAAACTGTAGTTTTATAAACATTTTTTTGAATCATTGTTTAAATTTAAACAATGATTCTTTTATTTTAATTAATTAAGTTATTGATAATAAATAATTTAATTATTGGCATTTGCTTTGCTATATCGGTCTAGATCGTTAAGGAAGCTCATATGCGTACATATTTTTCTCAATTTATTATTCACTCCTCACTTTTTGCACTGAGTGCACTTACTGCTTCAATTGCTTTGGCAAACGACCAAAAGAATTTGTCAGAGGAAGAGGATGTCATCACATTACAATCTGTCGTTGTCACGGGTTCTAGACGAGCAATTAGTAGTTCTCTCGATGCACCTGCACCCGTTGATATTTTAACTGCCAAAGAGTTACAAGAGACTGGGGCAACTGATTTGGCAGCAGCATTAACACGGTTGTCTCCTTCGGTGACTTTACCCAGTTCTCCTGCGGGTGGGTTTGGAGCATCGGTTCCACCAAGTATTGCACTTAGAGGATTATCTGCCGATCAAACTCTAATTTTAATTAATGGAAAACGTAGACATACGTCAGCTTATTTCACCCGCCAAGCCTATGCAGGCGGAAGAGGCGCGGCGGTAACTGACTTAAGTTTAATTCCAGTAAGTGCGATTGAACGTATAGAAATCTTGCGGGATGGTGCTGCCGCACAATATGGATCAGATGCAATCGCCGGTGTCGTTAATATCATTTTGAAATCACGAGATCATGGTGGTGGCGTAAGCTATCAAACGGGTGGCTATACTCAAGGAGATGGTGAACAACATAAAGTTAACCTTTGGAAAGGTTTTGCACTCCCTAATGATGGTACTTTGACGGTTGCATTAGATTTAGGCAAACGTGAAGCTGCAAGTAACACGGCCCCAGATACACGAACTTTTTATGATGGTTCAACCAATGCTCAATATACAGAACAAAATACACCCTATAGAACATGGAAATTTGGCTCCCCCGAACAAAAAGATCAAATCAATGTAACGGCGAATTTAGATTTACCTTTGACGGATGACCTTGCACTTTATGGTTTTAGTAGCTATGGCCATCGTAAAACGATAGGGGAAAACTTTTACGAGCCCCCAACAACCAAAACAGTACTGAATCAATCCAGCTATTTTAAAGAACGTTATCCAGATGGACGCTCGCCATTGAGCTTGGTCACTGTAGGTGATTTTGCAACAACAGTTGGAGTTAAAAAAGGAGAGCAGAAGTCAGGTAAATATGATCTTTATGCAACGTATGGACAAAATAAAGTGAGTACCGAACAAGGTAACGGTATTAACCCAAGTTACGGCTCAAATTCTCCTTCAAATTATGACTTGGGTGAAAATATCTTTTCGCAATTAAATACAGGGCTAGACTATAGCCGTGATATTACAATTGACTGGTTAGCAAGCCCACTCACATTATCTACAGGGGTTTTATATCGTTGGGAACAATATAAGCAAAATGCAGGTGATCCAATTGCCTATACCCGAGGCCCATATTTCAATCCAAGCACAACTTTAGGTGTGGGTGTTCCGGGGATATATGCCGGAATTACAGACCAAGATGAACGAAAAATTAGTCGCGATGTTTACGGTATCTATCTAGATTTAGAAGCAGATATTATTAAAAACTTGAATGTCGGTGCCGCTGTCCGAAGTGAAAAATATTCAGACTTTGGTTCGACCACAAACGGAAAATTATTTGCTAAATATGATGTATCACCTAAATTTACGGTACGTGGTTCAGTAAATACAGGCTATAGAGCGCCATCATTGGCACAGCAGGGCTATTCGGCTTATAGCGTACAAACAGTGCAGACCCCTTCAGGTTGGCAAGATGTTCAACAAAGAACTTTAGTTGCAGGAAGTGAGGCGGCTTTACTGATTGGTGGAACTTCTCTTAAACCAGAGAAATCGACGAATTATTCTTTAGGTTTTGTTTGGAAGCCTCTTGTTAATACATCGGCAACTTTAGACCTTTATCAAATTGATATTAAAAATCGTATTTTGCTTTCAGACAATATTACTGGAAGCGTAATTACCAATGCTTTTGCCAATACAGCGTATTCAAACATTGCCAATGTGGCGTTCTTTAATAATTTACTAGATACACGTACCCAAGGCGTAGAGCTCGCGCTTAAACATGATTTAAATCTTGAACAATATGGCAAGTTAAATCTGAACCTAGGTCTGGCATATAACAAAAATGAAATTACCGAAACTAGAGATTCTATTACCGCAAAAGGTGAGCGAATTCCTGTTTCAAGCATTGCAGGACGAAATACACAAAGCCTCATTGAGTCTGCTGCACCAAAGACAAAGCTAACACTTGGCGCACTTTGGTCAAATCAAGCATGGAGCGTGAATACAGCAGTCCGTCGCTATGATAAATGGACCACTTTAAATAACACCAACACTGCACTAGACCAAACCTTTGACCCACAGTGGATTGCAGATTTGGATATTGGCTACAAAGCGGATGCATTTGTGAAAGGTCTGAAATTCAATTTAGGCGCGATCAATTTATTTAATAGCCATCCTGATCAAGCGAAAGATTCTTCGGTCGGCAACATCGTCAAATATAGTTTTAATGCGCCTGAAGGAGCATTTGGAACATATTTATATGGCCGCGTAAGTTACGAATTTTAAATCAAAAATGATGAAACAAATTTTAAGGTAAATGACAATGCAACATACTTTTTTATCAACGTTATGCAAGTTTTCTTTAATCACAACGGTGTTAACTTCGAGTTGTTTGGCAAACGCTCAACAAGCTCCAGCGCCTGAAGATAAATATGGAGATGGCCGAGTTTCTGAGTTTTACACATGGAAATCAGCTATTCCAAATCAAGCTGGAAAATTATTAAAAACAGAGGCTATTCATAATCCCTATATTCGTTTGGCAAATGACAGTCAGGCTATTCGGATTCTCTACAGTTCTACCAGTGGTAAAGATAGCAAAACACCTATTGTGGTTTCAGGAAGTATTCACTTACCTAAAGGAACACCACCGAAAGAAGGTTGGCCAGTGGTGTTATGGGCACATGGTACGGTCGGTTTGGCCGATGCTTGTGCGCCGTCTTGGAGTGGACGATCATACCGTGATGTACAATATTTAAATCGTTGGCTTAAAGAAGGATTTGCGGTCGTTGCCACAGATTACGAAGGGTTAGGTATTGCAGGACCACACTTGTTAATTAATAACCCAATGCTGGCCTATAGTATTTTAGATAGTGGTAGAGCTGCTCTCAAAACCAAGTTACCCCTTGCAAATAAGTTTGTGATTGTTGGTCAATCTCAAGGAGGCGCCGGTGCTGTTGCAGCTTCTTCCTACTCGGCAACGTATGCACCTGACTTAAATATTAAAGGTTCAATTGGTACAGGAGTGATTTATCAAGATCCTGAAGCGACGCCTGAAAAAAATCAGTTGAAGTTAAATCCTTACGAAGTCAGCCCATCACTGGCTTATGGCATCTATAGTTTTTTAGTGACACAAAGTTTATATCCAGAAATTAAAACAGAAGATATTTTCACTCCTGAAGCTACTCCTTTGGTTGAACAAGCAAGAAATGCCTGCTTAACAAGTTTTATGGGAGATATTCAAACCGCAGGGCTTTCGCCAGCACAAGCATATAAACCTAATCCACCAGCAAGCTATAAAAAGCTGCAAGAGAAACAGTCGAATGATTACGGTTATTACCCTACATTAAAAATCAGTCATCCATTATTTATTGGAACAGGGGCAAATGACCGAACACCAGATGCTCGTTCTCAAATGAAACTGGTGGCAGATGCTTGTAAAGCAGGTACAGTGGTCGAAGGTCATTTGTATCATGGCTTAGGCCATAGCGAAACTGTTAATGCCTCATTAAAAGATTCAATTCCGTTTGCTAAAAAGGTGATTGCGGGAGAGAAAATTCAGGCTATTTGTAAACCTGACTTGCAATAAAAGATGGGCTAAAGATTTTCTCACTGAAGAAAATCTTTATTAAAAAAAGCCGCTCTTCAAAGATGTTGAATGAGCGGCTTTTTGCTTTAAATGTTTAAGCGATTTGTTTTAATCTTTTGGCTGCCTCTTCACGTACAGCGGGGATGATATAACGACCATAGTCGACCGTATCATAAATAGGATCGTAGCCACGATTTAAAAAAGTCGTAACCCCTAAATCTACATAGTCGAGTAATGCCGCAATAATGGTGTCTGGCGTACCAACTAGGGCAGTCGTATCGCCATAAGCTCCTACAGCAGTTGCAGTTGGCATCCATAATGCGCGGTCATGTCGATCACCTTGCTGGGCTGCTGCCAATAAACGCTGTGAACCGATGCCTTTGATTTTATGTCCTGATAATGTGCCGTTATTTTGAAAAGTTGGATTGTTCTGAATGTCTGCAAGAATCTGTTCTGCTCGTTGCCAAGCAAGTTCTTCGGTTGCACCAATAATAAGACGTACAGATAAGCTAACTGGAGGCTGTGGTTTATTGGCTTTTTCTGCTGCGAGCTTCAATTTAGTAATTTGCTCTTTTACTCCAGCCAGTGGTTCACCCCATAGTGAATAGAGATCTGCATGGCGAACTGCAATATCATAAGCAATATCAGATGAGCCACCGAATGATATCGGGATTGTACCGTTGACTGGCTTTAACGGGCAAAAAGCATTATCTAACTTAAAGTATTTACCTTCATAGCTAATGGGTTGATCACTTTTCCAAAGTTTCTGGATGATATCTAGATATTCACCCGTCCGTTCATAGCGCTGAACTTTATCAACAATATAATCGCCTTCTTGAGGCTCGGCAGTAATTCCAGTAATTGCATGTAAACGTATTCTTCCACCACCTGTAGTATGGTCAAGCGTAGCAAAAGAACGCGCAGCAAGATTTGGAGTGAGGAGTGCAGGACGATGGGCAATCATAAATCCGAGGCGTTCTGTATGCTGGGCAAGGTATGCCGCAATTTGTGCACTGTCTGGACTGCTTGGCCCGCTAGCAATTAAGACTTTATCAAAACCCGCATATTCATGTGCCCGTGCGTGGTAACGTAGATATTCGAGGTCAATTTTATGGCCAATTCGCGTTCCTTTGGTTTCAGACCATTGGTTAGGGAAAACCATACCTACAAATTCGATGCTCATTATTAAACCTATTTTGTGGATTTTAAATGAATGAGCAAAATAAATGCCAAGCTTTATACCTATATAAATCAAATGTTGTAGTGATTTATAATTATTTTAATGTTTGGATTTAATCAAAAAGACAACATTGTGTTTAAGAAGCAACATATCACAAAAAAAGAATTGTGTTGATTTTTAATTTATAAGAGAAAATATTCTTAGAATAAAATAGGTGAATTTTGGATTAAATATCTTTATTTATTATTTATTAAAAAACACCCTGAAATGTAATATAGCCTTTTAGAATGCTTATATCATAAGTTTTATGGGGCAATTATGAAGACCTTTTTAGATAATGATTATAAAGTAATTACTTTGCCTGATAATGGTGTTCCTGTAAAACCAATAAGAGCAAAAGCAATTATCTTTTCAGATCAAAACTCCCGTAAATTATTAAATCAAGTGGAAACGATTGCTCCAAGCTCTGCCAGCGTCATCATTCAAGGTGAATCTGGAACAGGTAAAGAGTTAATTGCGCGTGAAATTCATTTGAAAAGTGATCGTAAAAATAAGCCTTTTCTTGCAGTCAATTGTGGTGCTTTAGTCGAGACACTTGCTGAGTCCGAACTGTTTGGTTATGAAGCTGGGGCTTTTACGGGTGCAAATAAAACACGAGCTGGTATTTTTGAAACAGCCGATGGTGGCACTTTATTTTTAGATGAAGTGGGTGAGTTACCACTATCCTTACAAGTTAAGCTGTTAAGGGTATTGCAAGAAAAAGAAGTGGTACGTGTGGGTGGTCGAAAACCGATCCCAATTAATGTCCGTATTCTGTCGGGAACACATGTCGATTTACGCAAAGCTGTAGCAGAAAACAAGTTTCGTCTCGATTTATATTATCGCCTGAATGTAGTTGTGCTTAATATTTTGCCACTACGTGAACGTAAAGGGGACATTTTACCTCTGGTTGACTTCTTCTTAAGTTCATACTCTCAGAAGCTCATTACGACTAAGCCAAATATCAGTGATAGAGCAAGAAATGCGCTGCTCAATTATAGCTGGCCAGGCAACATTCGTGAGCTAGAAAACAATATTCACTATGCTTTGCTGGTGAGTGGCGGTAAAACAATTGATCTTGAGCACTTAAGATTTTCTGAGGAACCGGGTTCCGCCGTGTTACCAGACAATGATCTGATTCAAGAGTTTGAGAATATCTTAAAGCGTTTATTTCAGGAGTATGATGGGGAAGCTTGGCATATTATTGAAGATAAAATTGTAAATACTGCATTTTCAAGTTGCTGGAATAATCAGGTCAAGACTGCAAAAATGTTAGGTCTATCTCGTAATGTTTTGCGTAATCTTCTATCAAGATATAACTTACTACCTAATAAGAATGAAAATGAAATCGCTTAATGATTTTACATAGAAAAAACATCCATTTTTTAATGGATGTTTTTTTGCGTTGTGAATTTTGTGACCCATAAACCCAATTCAAATAACAGCCACATTGGGACTCCAAGAGCAAGCATGCTAAAAACATCAGGAGGGGTAATAAACATGGCAATAAAAAAGAAGAATACAATGATGTGCTTACGATGTGCTTCTAGCTGTTGAATAGAAATAAGACCAATAAAAATAAGAATATAAGTTAAAACTGGAATTTGAAATGCCAGACCAAACGCCAGAAAAAGCTTTAAACAAAAATCCAGATAGCTATTGATATCCGTCATGGGTAACACATTATCGGGTGATGCCAATACGAAGAACTTTAAAGCAAGTGGCAAAATTAAAGTATAGGCAAACACAATTCCTAAATAAAATAAAAGGTTACTCGAAAGCACGAGTGCTATACCGAACCTTTTTTCTTTTTGATAAAGTGCGGGAGCAACAAATTGCCAAAATTGATAAAGAATAAAGGGAATACTTAATAAAATCGCAAAATAAATATTGAGTTTAAAAGGTGCTAAAAATGTACTCATGACATCTGTTGCAATCATGGTGGAGTTGCTAGGAAGCAATGAAATTAAAGGGTGAGCAAGAAAATGGTAGTTCTTCTGAGCAAGCGGCAATAACAGTAAAAAAATCGCTAAAACAATACTAATGCTATAGATCAGCCGTTTTCTTAATTCTTTTAAATGTTCGCTATATTTCATTTCAGTGAGGCTTTCACTGACAATATGTTCCGTCATGCGGCTTGATCCTCACTGAATTTATTGGCTGTTTTAAAATGAGCTAAAAATGGTGTCTTTAACTCATCTTGTGAACGGGTATAGATATAGTCATTGATGCGCCGTGCTTTGGTTTTTTGTTCCGTAAAAACAGATGTTTGTACATTTTCAATTTCTTGTTGCATGAGAGCGAGTTGTTGTTTGAGCTGCTCTTCATTTTGTTTTATTTTTTGCAGCTCTTCATGCATGACTCTCTTAAGTTCGATCAGGTCAAGTTCATTTTCAATATCATTTTGAATTTTATTAATTTGGTTTTTAACTGCTCTGTATTTGAGGAGGACTGATCTTAACGTGTGAGGAAGCTTTTCAGGTCCTAAAATAATAAGCGCAATAATTGCAAAAGCTAATAACTCTCCAAAGCTGATATTAAACATAATAATAAATCACTCATATTTTATTTTGTTTTTCATTATGTGATTCAACTGGACTAATATCTTTGTACTGCTGGTTTTGCAATAATTTTTAATCATCAGAATTAACCGAGTCTTTAAAATCTTTAATTGCACCACCTAAGTCCTTACCTAGATTTTTTAACTTCGAAGTTCCAAATAATAAAATAACAATCACCGCAAACAGTAAAATATGCCAAATAGATAAACCCATTTTCTTCATCCTATATTATTTAAAATAAAAAATATTAATATCACGATATTATCTGTTTCCTAAATCACATTAATATCGATCAATATTCAAATTAATTATGCAGTGTGATCTAGCATATTAAGTGCCTGATTGCGAAAACCAAATAACAGCTCACTTTCTTTATGTCGAGGATGTGTCAACGGAACTTGAATAATTTCTTTAATTTTTCCTGGTCGGGCTGACATCACAATCACACGGTCTCCAAGATAGACAGCTTCTTCAATATCGTGGGTGACTAAAATCATGGTGATTTTTTCGTGTTGCCAGATACGCTGAAGTTCAGCTTGTAAGTGACTCCGTGTGATGGCATCTAAAGCGCCAAAAGGCTCATCCAAAAGTAAAATATCAGGTTTATTGACGAGTCCGCGGGCAATTGCAACACGTTGTGCCATGCCACCAGAAAGCTCATGTGGATACGCCTTTTCAAAACCCTTCAGCCCGACAATTTCTATATGCTCATTTACCCGTAAATTTCGCTCTTCACGGGTGAGTGGAGTCTCTTCAAGTGCTAAATGGATATTTTCAAAAACAGTAAGCCACGGAAGTAATCGGTGCTCTTGAAAGATAAGACCGCGTTTTAAATCGGTGTCTTTTATCTGGGTTTGATTTAGTAGAATTTCACCGTCATAGTCCTGATCTAATCCAGCAATGAGGCGTAGTAGTGTTGATTTTCCACAGCCACTACTGCCAACAATCGAAATAAATTCACCTTGCTCAATGTTGAGGTTAATACCATCTAAAACGGTCAAAGTATTTTGATCACGTTGAAAAGATTTATTGAGTTTTTTAATAGAAAGTAGAGAGAAAGACATATTAATTCCCGATGTTATTTTTTAAATTAAAGATTAGGCACGCCATTGCAAAAGGCGTTTTGAAATAAGATGAATGCTTGTCGTCATAAAGGCCCCGCAAAGGGTAACTGTGATGGCGCAAACCAACAGAATATCCATTTCGGCATTAATCTCGGCTTTCATCATTAAGTTGCCGAGTCCCGCACCTGCATTGAATAGCAATTCACTTGCTGTCGTGGTGATCCAAGTAAATGGCACGGCTAAATTTAGACCAGTTAAAATATGGGGTAGGGCTTGGGGAAGGCGTATTTTTTTAAATTTGCGCCAGAATGAAAATTGATAAATAAGTGCGATTTCATCGTATTTTGTATCATTATGGCTGAGTCCCTGAAACGTATTGATTACTAATGGAAAAAATGAGGCAAGCGCGATAATAAAGATTTTTGCTTCTTCTCCGTTACCAAACCATAAGGCAATTAAAGGTGTTAAACCCAGTAATGGAACTTGTCGAATACTATTAAATAGTGGAGAAACTAAAGCATTTAAAACTTTTGAATAGGCAAGCAAAGTACCTAAAATTAATCCGCTTATTGAACCTAAGATGAATCCAATTCCAGCTTTTTTAAGACTTCCCCACGTGTTCAGCCACAATTCACCTGTTTCAAGCAATTTAATAAATGCGAAATAAATGTTTTGCAAAGGAACAAATGCATAGGCATGACTGGCACCTAAACTTGAGTTGTATTGCCATAAGCCTAATAACAATAATGGTAGTACTAAGCCTTGTACTAAAATAATTGGCCGTTGCCATGTCTGTTTTAAAGTAAAAGAACGCTGAGACATTATTTATTTCTCCCTCGAACTGAGCGCAGGTGAGATAAAGCGTTGTTCCACTAAACGTAAAACTTTATCTAAACCAAACCCGACGACGCCTGTGATAAACACACCAACCATCACAACATCTAAGCGCAACATTTGACGTCCTAGTTCCATCATTTGCCCAATACCCGTTCCAGCTGCCAGCAGTTCAACGGCAACTAAAATCAGCCATGCACGACCAAGTGCGATTCGTAGTCCACCAATTAACGGCGGGAGTATGGATGGAAGAACAATAAGCCTGAGCCAAGCACGTGTTTTAAGTTGGTAAATTTGCCCTAATTCAATATATTTTTTAGGAATATTCTTGACTGCATCGGCAGTGGCTAAAGCAATTGGAAAAAAGCAGGCTTTAATAATCAGTAAAATTTTAAATAACTCCCCAATCCCAAAAATTAAAATAAAAATAGGGATGAGGACAAAGATCGGAATTTGATAAAGAACGTTGAATAAAATATAGGTGTAATTACGGAACGTTGTGTTTGCTCCATAGGCAATACCAAAAGCAATTGCACTGATTGCTGCAATAGAAAATCCCAAAAACAGACGAGAAAGACTATCTTTGAGATGCATTTGAAGCTCACCACTTTGTAACAACGCAATGAAGGTATTCCAGACAGTTTTAGGCGGCACCAAAATTTGGGTTGGGAAAATCTGTAAAGAACTGATCAACTGCCAAATGAGTAATACTAATAAGGGTGAAATCACAGAGAGCAGCCCATACACCTTTTTAGAAGAAAATTTCTTACGGAGTGGGGTTTTAAATAAAACGTTATTTTGCTCAATAAGTGGCTTTACTAGTATTTTCATGGTCTAGTTTCCCTGCTTATTGGAGGCATGATTTGCCTGTAAATTTTGAATCGCTTGACGGGTAAACTTCGGATTCAACAGTTCATCTGCTTTGATTGGTGTTTGAATAAGCTGATTTTTCACAGCGTGATCAATGACTTTTGAATAATGCTGTTTAAGAAAATCGACTTGATAGTTAGGTGACCAGTCTTGTTGCCATGTGCTTGCCGTGTTCTGGCTTTCACGTTGAATCACACTAAGCGGTTGACCAAACTTAGTTTGACTTTGCTGAAACTCATCTTGATGGTGGGCAATCCAGTCGATTGCACGTACTGTCGCATCGGCGAGTAATTGGGTGGTGTCTGGATGTTGCTCAATATAACTTTTGCTGCCCCAGAGTTCAGCACGCATTTTCCAGTCCGCTGGCAAAGATTGTGACGACCAAATGATTTTACCCAGATGGCGATCTTGCAAAGTAAGCGCATCACTTAAGGTAAAAAAGGCATCTACACTTTTGGCAGATAGAGCAGCAGCCCCAGCTTGTGGGTTTAAGTTAACAATTTGAAAGTCCTTTAAGCTTAACCCTTTACTTTGTATGAGTTGACCAAAGTTAATTTCCCACGGACGGCCACGATGTAAGGCAATCTTTTTACCTTTTAATTCCTCAATAGATTTAATAGGTGAATTCGCTGGAACAATAAGGTAGACGTTATTACCCACACCTCCAGGTACAACAATTTGCGTTTTAACGCCTGTTGCATTGAGCACTACAGCAGGAAGGTTTCCATAAAAAGCAAAATCGATTTTATTATTTATAAAACTTTCATTGACTAGAGTCGCTACAGCAGCAGTCGTCACTGGTTCCCACTTTAATTCAATGTGATTTTGCTCTAATGCTTTTAGAAAAATTTGATCTTGTGAAATCAGTTGTGGCACACCAATAAAGTCCAAACTCCCCGAAGTGCCGTTGGCAACGACTGCTATTCGGAGTTGTTGCTGTTCAGATTGTTTTGGGGTGGACTCTTCGGTTTTTTGTGCGCCACAAGCAACAAGACCCAAAAAACTGAAACCTAAAAGTAGACGTGGAAAAATACGCATATCATCATAAGAATTAAAAAATATATGGGTATAGAGCAAGAACCAAGCCAATAAAATTATTTCAAATAAATCAATTGGTTGTATTTTTTATAATTTATTACTGAGCTTAAATAATGTAGTTGTGTTGTGATTGGAACACTCTTTAGCGGCTAAGTGTTGAAATATCAACACAGCATTTAAACTCGATTTTATAATAGCTATATAAAACAGTACCATAGCTGAAAATTAATTTAAAAAAATATCGGCATGATTCCTGCTCATAAGACTTTTAACGAATTAAATATCGTCAAATCTTTAAATTATCGAGATTCATTATGTCAGTTGAGTTTTTATGGAGAATCCCTGTTCATGGGGATGGTCGTCGAGCACATCAGTTACACACACGCGGTGAATGGAATCAATTAACGCCATCAGTTCAATCTCCACAACGTGTTGCACCGCAACATGAAGACCAGTTATTTGCTTACTATGACTATGTCCAGCAAGTAGCGAAAGCAGCCGATATTGTTGGTTTTCACGGCGCACTCATTCCTGCTTTTCCACATACTGAAGAACCATGGGTGTTAGCATCTGCACTGGCAAGAGAGACAAAAAGACTTCGTTTGCTCATCGCAATTCAGCCCTGGTTTATTCATCCTGCTTATGCAAGCCAAATGGCTGCAAGTTTGCAACGCTTAAGTCAGGGACGAATAGAGTGGAATGTGATTTCAGGTGGAGGCGGTGCACAACAACGTGCGTATGGGGACTTTATTGAACATGATCAACGCTATGCACGAACCAACGAATTTTTAGAATTTGTGAAAGGTTATTCGCATCATGCACCTTTCAATTACGATGGAAAGTTTTTCCATGTTGAACAGGGCGGTCTGAAATACCCAATGAATCAATATGACGTTCCGCGTTTGTGGTTAGCAGGTGCGAGTGATGCCGCTTTACAAGTGGCAGGACGTCATGCCGATATTCATTTAACTTGGGGGGAGCCTGTAGACCAACAAAAGAAAGTGATCGAACAGGCTCAAAATTTCTTTGAGCAGAATTCGCCGGAACGAAAAGTTAAATTTGGCATGCGTATCGATATTTTAGCGCGACCTACTCAAGAACAAGCCTTTCAAGAGCTTAAACAAATGTATGAAACCATTACAGTTGATGGTAATGCATTTGAACGAAAAGACACTGAATCGGTAGGAGCTAAACGTCAGCAAGCATTGGCACAGGGCAATCGTTTTGAAGACTTATTTGTAAGTCCGAATGTTTGGGCGGGAATGTCAAATGTAAGAGGTGGGCCAAACTGTATTTTAGTAGGGAGCTATGAACAGGTCGCAGAGCGTTTGCAAGAGTATATTGATATTGGGGTTGGACATTTTATTTTAGCGAGTAATCCACATTTAGAAGAAGCATATCGAGTGGCTGAAGAAGTCTTGCCCTTAGTAGGATATAAATTAAAATAATAAACTTAGACTCCTTTGAGAAATCAAAGGGGTCTTGTTGTTTGAACAGCATAACAGTGTTTGAAAACCAACATCTTTTACATGGTTTATTTAAATACTTTTTATTAAATATATTAAAAATAATAACTTAAGTATTTGGCATGGCTTGTGCAACTTGCTACTTAATCTTTTATTTTTAGTTTAAGTTGCTATGCGTGATCAAATCTTTAATCCCCATAAGCGGGCTTTGCTCTTTGAGCAATTTGCGACAGTTGCAGCCACAACTGAAATTGCAGATCCGTTTGCACGGCATGATCAAGAAGCCATTCAACCTGCTCCAGAGAAGTTGAATAAAGTACTGATTGCAATTATTGCCGTTGCTTCAGCACATCTGGGAATTTGGTATATCGCAAAACAATTACCAACACCGGCTTTAGACATTCATAAACCCGAACCTGTGGTGATTGAAATTGTAAAACCGGTTGAACCACCTAAAGTGATTGAACCCAAAATCCCACCGATTACTGAAAAACCAAAAGTTCCACCTGTTGTGGAAAAACCCAAGCCAATTCCTAAACAAGTTGAACAGCCCAAACCTGTCCAAAAAAGTGTGGAGCAACCTAAGCCAGTTGCCAAAGCGGTGGCTGAACCAACTCCACAAAAAGTTGCAGAACCTGTGGTCACAAAAGAAGTAGTCGCAGAACCGGTTAAAAAAGTGGCTGAGCCTGTAAAAGCGTCAGATGACAATTTACCTGTGACTGAAGCCAAAGGTTATGCCGGATATCTCAGTAACCCTGCACCTGAATATCCTGAACAAGCTTTAGAACGTGGTTGGGAAGGCTCAGTCATTTTACGGGTCAAAGTATTAGCAAATGGCAGTCCTGATACAGTCAGTGTCAAGCAAAGTAGTGGCAAAAAACTTCTAGACAGTGCTGCCGTAAGAACAGTAAAGCAATGGAAATTTTCACCTGCGCTAAAAGGGAAAACCCCTGTAGAAGGCTGGGTCGATGTTCCAATTCATTATCAATTACCGAAATAAAATTTAAATTAAGAGGATATTTTCATGTCAGATATTAATTCATTGATCCATGACGGCACGATCTGGTTATTAGTTGCTTTCTCAATTGTGACTTGGGTGTTGATTGTGGTTAAAGTGATCCAGACCCAACGAGCGACAAAACAAAGTAAGCTTTTTGTAGAAGAGTTTTGGAAAGCAAAAAATTTATCAGATGCAGTAACTAAGTCTGAACTTGGTGAAGGCCCAGCAGCACGAGTGGCTAACACTGGTTTTCAGACTTTAATTGAAGCAGATGAAAAGACACATCAAGACTTACAAAACAGTTGGAGCCGTCAGGACTTATTAGAACGCCATTTAAGTAAACAAGTTCTAACTGAACGCCGTCAGTTAGAAAAAGGCTCGGCTTTACTGGCTTCTATTGGAAATAACGCACCATTTATTGGTCTGTTCGGTACAGTATTTGGGATTATTCATGCATTACAAGCGATTGCTCATTCAGGTAATGCAAGCATGGATGTCGTGGCTGGACCAATTGGAGAAGCGCTGGTTGCAACGGGTATTGGTATTGCGGTTGCTGTACCTGCGGTACTTGCCTATAACTACTTTGTGCGTAAAGTAAAAACAATTGGCGCAGATCTTGATGATTTTGCAACTGACTTTGTAAGCTTAAATCAAAAGGCAGGATTCCAACTACCAACTGCTAAAAAAGGTACGACTGGAAATACGACCCTTAAGGATAATTCTGTTAAAGAAGTGAAAGAGAAAGGAGTGTTTGCATAATGGCAATTTCTACCTCTCAAGAAGACGATGTCGTCAGTGAAATTAATATTACGCCGCTGGTCGATGTCATGTTGGTTTTACTCATCGTGTTCATTGTGACAGCTCCTTTGTTAACAAATACTGTCAAAGTAAATTTACCCAAGGCAGCTCCGACTCAATCTACAGACCAGAACAAAGCTGTGGTCATTAGTGTAAATCCACAAGGTGAAATATTCCTTGATAAAGATAAGGTGACACTTGCTAACTTTGAACAAGAAATAAAGTCACGCAAAAGCAGTAACCCTAAATTAGCTTTAAACTTGAATGCTGATGAGACAGTACCTTATGGGACAGTCGCAAAATTATTGGCAAGTATTGAACGCGTAGGGGTAGATAAACTCTCTGTGATTACAGTACCTAAGTAATTATTACCCCATAAAAAAAGCTGCTTCGGCAGCTTTTTTGTATTGTGAGTTTACAGATGAGTATTTTAAGCTTTCCAGAGTTTTTCAAAGCGCCATGTCGGAAAAATCGTATGTTCAGGAGCTAAACCGCCAATATCTTTAGCTGCCGCATCAATGGTATGGCTAAACCCCCAAATGAGCATGCCACCACGTTCATGTTGAATTTTTTGTGCTTGTGCTAAATGGATTTTGCGTTTGGCTAAATCAGGCTCAGCTAGTGCTTTAAAAAATAACTCACTATATTCAGGGTCTTTAAAGTTCACACGATTGGTCGTGGAAATTGGGGCATCGTTAACAACGGCAGTCGATAAATAGGGTGTGCCGACATTGGTCGCATTACTCGATAACTGCCACTTACTGCGGTCAGGGCCATTAAATGTTGCAAAATCCACTTGTTTAACTCGAATATTCACATTGGCTTGTTTTGCTTGCTCGGCAAAAATTAATGCAGGTTGAGCACTACTCACTGGGGTAACAAGCTCTACACTCAAACCCTCTTTAAAACCTGCTTGCGCTAATAGATTTTTTGCCTCGGCAATATTTTGTTGGCGCTGCGGCAAATTGAGAAAGGCAGGGTCTTGCGGCGAATAAAGATCATTGGCGATTCGACCTTGCCCATTTAAGCCTCGTTGTACCAACTCCTCTCGGTTTGCAATCAAACGAAATGCCTGACGCACTCTAGGGTCATTAAACGGCGCTTGTTGAGTGTTAAAGTCAAAACTATTATGTGTATTGGTCGCAGAGCGTATGGTTTGAATGTGTTTTGCTTGCTCCAAAATTTTAATATATTCAGGTGAAATCGCATTTGCGACATCAATTTGCCCAGCCAATAAAGCATTTAATCGAGAGACCTGATCTTTAAAATCAATCACTTCAAAACTATCTGCATAAGGTTTGTCTGCTTTAAAGTAGTTATTAAAACGGGTAAAAACAGAACGTTGCCCCGGAATAAACTCTTTGACTTTATATGGACCAGCTCCGACTGGATTATGAATAGGGTCAAAGTCAGTCGGTACAATTCCTCCAAAGTTTACCCAAGTTTCGGGCAATGCAACAAAGCCGGGAATCGTACTAATAAAAGGAATACGAACAGTGTATTCATCTAGTTTTTGAATACGATCTCGGTCAATCCACTGCACCAGATTGCGAAATGGTGAAGCGAGTTTAGGATCTGTTAGACGTTTTACTGAAAAGATCACATCATCAGCAGTAATGGTTTTACCGTGATGAAATTCTAACCCTTTGCGTAACCGGATGGTCCATTCACTTGCATTATGATTAGGTTCTGCAAACTCGGCTAAAGCAAGTCGGGGCAGCATATTTTCATCCCATTCCCATAACTTATTATAAATAGCGAAACCTCGTGTAATACCACTTCCCGATGCTGAAAGATGAGGATCTAGACTGCCTGATTGTTGTCCTCCAATTAGACCCAAGCGTATAACTCCTCCATGCTTAGGCGTTGCTGAAGAAGTACTGTTTGATTCGGTACTATTATCTGGAGAGGGGCTACAACCTGATAAACTGCCCATCAAAGAGACGCCACCTAGCGCCGTAAGACTTTGTGTTAAAAATTTTCTACGTGATAACTGAAATGTTTGATTTGTCATTATAAATACCTGATTAGATCTTCATCTTCTAAGGTATTGCAGAATAAATGCCAAGTTTTTTATATAATTTTACGATATTTATCATTAACTTATATAAATCTTATTTTCGGTAAGTGTCTCTATTTCAGCAGCTTTGTTGAAAAAATAAACATGAATAGAATTGATAAGTAAACAATGAGAAATTAAAAATAAATAAATCAAATGGTTAGTATTAATTATTTAGCCGTTTAATGGTTGGCATAGGGTTTGCGTAACGCATTGTAAATTTACTTTACTGAGTGTGATATGAGACAGCCTTTTCAATTAAAACCTTTAGTTATTGCGCTTAGCGTATTAGGGGCGACTTTACCGTTATATGTTTTTGCCGAAGAAACGCCACAACAAGCAGGTGATTCTGAAAGTGATGTAATTACTTTGTCAGATGTAGTCGTTACTGGAGCAACCAAGAAAACTACCGTTGTTCCCAAACGCAAAGTTACCTCAATTTATGGAACGGATAGCTCTGTATTGGATACCCCACGTGTAGTATCCCAAGTATCAGAACAACAATTTAGAGAAGATGTTATTCGCAGTGCGGATGATCTCGTCAAATATGCGCCTAGCATTACGCGAGGCGGGGGACAAAATGCTAACTTTGCTCCACAAATTCGTGGACAGAACTCGGAAGTTTTTCAGGATAGCCAACGCATTTACAGTACTCGCCATCCAACCAATCTCAATGCTTATGAAGGAGCCGATATTGTAGCAGGGCCAACAGGTGTAATTTTTGCGCCGACTTCAGGTTCTGGCGGATATATTAACTATCTGACCAAAAAGCCTAATTTTAATAAAGCCGAGACCAATATCTCTGGGACTGTAGGTTCCATTTACTCAGGTAAAGGCGCAGAGCCTAATTTCTCTGTCAGTATTGATCATACAGCCCCTATTTCAAAAGAATTAGCATTTCGCGTGAGCGCAACAGCACAAAAAACAGATGACTATTATGACAATGTGAAAAATAACTTTAATGCATTTTATGGGGCGCTTGCTTGGCGTCCAAATGATCGTTTAAGGGTAGATTGGAATATCAGTTACGATGATTATTACGATTTTAATGTGACACATGGCTGGAATAGAGCATCGCAACAATCGGTTGATAATGGCCTTTATTACAAAGGTAGAGCTACGCCTATTATTCAAAATGGTTCGACTTTTTGGTCTCCTGTATTTGAATCTGGTGCACCAAACTCTAAAGTCATTGGTTGGCAAACTCGTCAGAAGAGCGATAAAAACCAATATGTGGCTGTTGGTGGAGTTCAGACTACGCCGTTACCGAACTCAACTGCCGATCAAGCAGGAACTATTAAAGGTTGGGTGTATGATCCATCAATCCCCGGTAATGAATTGGTCAAGCTAGATGATCATGTTTCTGGACGTAGTGAAGATAAAAATAGTGCCAAGCGATTTAGCACTCAATTAAAACTCATTAAAGATTTAAATGACCATTGGTCTATTGCAAACAGTACGCTCTATCAAAATAACAAAGATTTAGGCGACTCTGTTGGAAGCTTCTTTACAGATTTAGATCATGAGTTAATTGATAACCGACTAGAATTTTTAGGCGACTATGATTTTGAAATAGGTGGCGTAAAAATTAATAATAAAAGCAGTACAGGGGGAACATATCGTCATGAAAAGTTTACGTCCTTAGCAGCAAATAATAGTTTTAATATCAATCCTTATGATTTAACCAATGATCCATTGCAGAAGAACCCTGGAGACTTACTGGGGTTAATCAACAATAGCGGTTCAACAGGAGGTTGGATTGGGCAAGCAGGGGTACCTCAATATTCTCAATATTTTGGATATTTAAATTTACCGCGCATGTACCCAATTGGAAATGGTTTATATGCAGAAAAAGGTGGCTTCCCACCAAATGGAGGAGGAGCTGTCTATACCGGATCTGGTTTTTGGGATACGTTGAGTGTATTCACTCAACAAAACTTTACCTTTAACGATGTATTCGGTATTAATTTAGGTATTAACCATAGTTCTGTAAGAGCAAAACTTGAAAATCCACTCGTTTTAACCCCAACAGATGTCCGTTCTTCGAGTGATAAATATAGTCTATTAAGCTATCAACTAAGTACGTTCATTAAGCCTACGGCGAAAAGCACACTCTATTTTACCTATGATAAAAGCACTGCATTAAATACAGGAGTATTTGGACCTTTCTTGATTTGGGGCGCAGGAAATCAACTCAATCCTTTAGCTTTTGACAGTCAAAGTGAGCTAAAAGAAGTAGGATTTAAATATGAACCTATCACTGACCAGTTATTTTTAACCCTAAGTGGGTTTGAACAAAAACGAGATTTATCACCTGATACGAACGGTAATATGGCTCGCTTTGAAGTAAAAGGTATTGAGTCATCATTAAGATGGCAACTCCAAAAAAATATAGCGATTGGGGGCAATTTCACTTATTTAGATGCTGAATACAGCTCTATTATACCTGCTGGTTTTTCACCATTTGGCTTTCATGCGGACAATGCTACGGTTTGGGGAGACAATAATGCTTTAAACCAACGTAAAGCTGGACGTTATGATGCAGCTGGAATTCCCAAGTACTCTGCAAGTGCTTATGTAGATTACCAACATCAGTCTGGTTTTGGGGCCAACCTATCAGGATGGTGGACAAGCTACTGGTACACGAACCTAAGTCAAACCGTGAAAGTACCGAATAACTATAATCTGGACTTAGGTCTTTACTATCGTCAGCCACAATGGACGGTGGGCCTCAACATTCTTAACTTAACCAATGAACGAAATTTTGTGAATGGTTTGGCAGGCGCGAATAGCGAGTTTTTACAACCCATGCGTCCTCTGACTGTACAGGGTCAATTTAGTTATAAATTTTAAAACCAATCAATCATTTCCAAGAATCTTAAAAAGCCATACGTCTGTATGGCTTTATTATTAATACGGGATATAAAACACGTTAAATCGTGAATGTTGAAATAACAACAATAATACCTTTCAGACTGTCTATCTATCAGCAGCATTGAATCATTTTTATTTTTAAATTTTTATTAAGTATTTGAAATTATTTAAATAAATTAAATGGCATAGAAGTTGCCAATATAAGAATAGATTTATTTAAATGGAGTCACCATGTTTAAGGTTACAAAAATTAGGCAGAGTATTTTAACTGCTATGTGGGGAGTAACGGCGAGTGTTTCGACCTTAGCTTTAGCGAACGATGATACTGATGCAATTCCTGCTGAGCAACAAGCTCAAGTGGTAAATGCTAAAGATGTAAAAAAACTAGGCGATGTCATCGTTACTGCACAATATCGTGCACAAAACATTCAAAAAGTTCCGACTGCAATTACAGCAGTTTCGGGCAAAGATTTGGCAGCGAAAGGCTCAACATTTATTGGTGATGTTTTAACTTATACACCAAATGCAGCAGCTGAAAACCCAGATGGCGATAGCCGTCCACGCTGGTATATTCGCGGTCTGGGAACTGGCGATGTTGCAGCCTCTACAGTTTTCCCAGTCGGTATTTATGCAGATGGGGTTTATCTAAATGCGCCTGTTGCTGGTGCTGGAGATTTATTCGATTTAGAACGTATTGAGGTTCTCCGCGGTCCACAAGGTACGCTTTACGGTAAAAATACCACGGCTGGTGCAGTAAATTACATTTCACGGAAACCCGTATTTTCAGACAAACCGACTGGTTATGGAACTATAGGAATAGGCGACCATAATCTTCGTACTTTTGAAGGCGCCGTGAATGGGGCTATATCGGATAACGTTGCAGTACGAGGAGCATTCTATTCAGAAGACCGTGATGGTTATGCAAAGAATTTAGCCAGTGGAGAAGACTACGGAGATGTTGATAAAAAATCATTCCGCTTCCAGATACTAGGAAAAATTAATGATGATTGGAATGCTTTAGTCAATCTACATAGCCAAACTTATAATGGTCTTGGTAATAATGGCTCTTTAAGTATTGGAAAATACTGGGGTGTTTATGAAAGACCAGAAGGCCGAGATACAAATTTAGACTTACCTGAAAGTAATAAAATTCAACATGATGGCGCTTCACTCACCTTAACAGGAGATTTAGGCGGCGGTCATACTTTTACATCCATTACAGCATTTGATAAAACCACTCAAAAATCTATTTCTGATGGTGACTATACGCCTTACGATGTAGCAAGAAGCTATAGCGATAATGAGTGGCGTCAATATAGTCAAGAGTTTCGAATTTCTTCTGATGCTGAAAAAAGACTCAGTTGGATCGCAGGTTTTCACTACTTTAATGAAGATTTGGATTCAACAGGGGTAAGCGCACGAGTAAACAAAACATTACCGAATGGCGTTCCAGCTCAAACGGCGGGAACACCAGCTTTTAGGGATATTACCTATAATCAGACCACACAAAGTTTTGCCTTGTTTGGTAACAGTACCTATAAATTTACCGATAAATTTAAAGTAACAGGTGGTTTACGTTGGACAAGTGAAGAAAAAGACATTGATCTAGACCTTGTTCAAATTACTACGGGCGATTACACCAAAGGCAGTTGGTGGCAAAAGGATGGATACAGTAACGCGGTCTATAACCCAGCGCCGAATGCAAATGGTTCAACAAGTCGTAAAAAAAGATGGAATGAGCTGACCTACGATATTACGCCAGAATATGAAATCACTCCTGACATCAATACATACTTCCGTTTTGCTCGAGGTTTTCGCTCAGGAGGTTTCAACACCGGTCTGTCAAGTAGTCTGACTCAACTTGCAGATGTTAACCCTGAATATCTAAACAGCTATGAGCTAGGGTTGAAGTCTAGCTTGTTACAAGGCAATTTAACGGCCAATGCTAATATTTTCTATTACGACTACAAAGATATTCAAACAAATCTATTGGTTGCGACCGAAGGACAGGGTGGAGGGGTAACCTCGGTTCTGGCAAATGGACCTAAGGCAGAAGTAAAAGGTGCAGAATTAGAATTAGACTATTTAGCGACCGATAATTTACGCCTACGTTTTGCAGGCGCTTATTTAGACAGTGAATACACCGACTTCGTTGATAAAAACCCAGTAACCAATGTAGTAAATGCTGACAATACAGGTAACAGCTTGGTTCGTTCTCCTAAGTACACCATCGGTTTAGGGGGTGAATATACCTTTAACCTTGATAGTGGAGCACGAGTTATTGTGGGCACAGATGTAAAATATCGTGACCGTGAATTCTTCTTAGTGAACCGTCAAGATTATTCTGTTGACCCAATCTTAAGTCAAAAAGCTTATACCTTATGGAACGCTAACGTTGGGTATATCAGCGCAAATAATAAATACCAAGTTAATGCTTACGTTAAAAACCTGTTAGATGAAGAATATCAAGTTCATGGGCGACCGAATGGTCCTGCTGGGCAATATGTCTTAACCTATGGAAACCCACGTCAAGTTGGTGTTTCTCTCACTGCAAAATTCTAAGCTTTGCTTTACGGAGAAAATAATGGGAATTGAATTTTTTACACGTTTGCCGCTTCATGGCGAAACAGAATTTTTACCCGGTGATCCACGTAATCGCGGTGATTGGGCCAATATTGAAAATGTTGAAAATACCGGAGCGGTTTCTAACTATAACGTAGGTGATGATTTTACCTATATTGATTATCTAAGTCAGATTGCACGGGCTGCAGAAATTAATGGGTTTGCCGGCGCACTCATGGTGAATGCTCCAACGGGTGAAGAGCCTTGGACTGTATGTTCGTTACTTGCTCGAGAAACCAAAAAACTTAACTTTGTGACGGCATTCCAGCCTTATCATTTTAGTCCATATAATGCTGTACAAACTACGGCAACTTATCAGCGTGCAACTGGCAATCGACTGGTTTGGAATATTATTAATGGCGGTTCGGAAGTGATTCAACGTCAAGTAGGCGATGACTTACCACATGACGAACGTTATGCACGTGCTACAGAGTTTCTAGATGTTGTAAAAGGATATTGGAATAATCCTTCATTTCACTATCAAGGAAAGTACTATTCGGCAGAAGGTGGCGGATTAAAATATCCACTGAATAAAGCGAGCCTTCCTATTATTTGCACCGCAGGTTCTTCGGAAGCTGCTCGTGAATTTGGAGCGAAACATGCCGACTATTATTTAATGAGAGCTGAAAAACCTGAAGAAATCGCGGCATTGATTGCCGATGTGCGTTTGCGTGCAAAAAAGTATGGTCGTGAAAATATAAAATTTGGTTTATCAATAGATACCATCGCACGCCGTACTGAACAAGAAGCATTAGCAGAGGCTCAGCGTTTTCTTGATGAAGCAGCTGAAAAGCAACGCTTACATGCAGCAGCAGCCCATGCGGGTTTACGTTCAGCACGAGTATTAAGCTTCGAAAAAGAGTACGCCGAAAAAGATGGTAGTAAAAATGTCAGTGACTTCTTTATACATCCAAATGTCTGGTCTGGCTTTGGCTATATTGGTGTTCCACCAGGTGTTGCTTTAGTGGGAAGCTACCAACAGATTATTGAGCGTATTCAAGAATATAATAGCATTGGCATAGAGTTATTCTTTCTTGCAGGCTATCCACATCTTGAAGAATCATATCGACTTGGTGAGCACGTGCTTCCATACTTTAAAAAGCAACGTGCTCGATTACAGCCTACAGTAGCTACACCAGAGTTTGATATTGCGCTTTAACAAGTGATCGTTGTAAATATGCCTGATTAGTAGGTTAGTCAGGCTTTTTAATTTTTATCTATGTATAAGTTTCATTTTGTCAAGCAATTTCAAACATTTAAAACCATTATTATCAATAGCTTATATGTTTAATTAACCCGAATTTATTCTAAAGAATCTTCATTCTGAACCTGAAAATTCAGCGTGATAAGCATCGGATAAGGGCTATTTATCATGACAAACGTACATAATATCTTTAAAGACAAATTACTCAAAGAGATGCACGTGCTAGAGATAAAGGCACAGCATATTCATCTAATTTTGCAATCAGAGAAATTCGATCGTGGGCTTGAGCAAAATGGTGCCATGTTCACAGGCAGTTAAACTTGATGAAGATCATCATCATTTAGTTGATTATTTGAATAAAGAAATCTTTATTCCAGTGATGTTGTCATCAATAGGCAGCAATATTTTTTATCGTACAACTGTGATGGTAAGGCAACAGCAAGAAGACATGTAGCTAAAAGCTTGCGTATGTTTAACTCAACTTGTTCCTTTTTGGTCTTATAAAATTCAATAACTTAAGTAATTAGGTAACAAGTTGAGTTAATTTTTTTTTAACTCAACTTGTTACCTTAATGAGCAGTAAGTTAAGAAGTAAAAAATTTAAGCAAACTATTGATTATGAAATTTTTTAGAGTCTACGTTTGATTCAAGGACAACTAATATTTTTAAAAGTATGATATGTCTAGGAAACAAAATTTTTATTTCGGCGTATTTTGCTTGGAAAGTCTTGCAGCAAGTTTTCTTAGTGTTATTAGATTTTTTTCATAATGTTTACTACGGCCTTTTAACAAATTAGTAAATCGTTGTTGAAATAAACATTCCTCCAATAGATTTTTTTGCTTATTGGCAATCTTTCGCGCTTCACAATACAGCCATAATGCATTATCTAAAGGATCTTTACGTTTAACTCTTTCATCTTGAACAATCCATTTTTTCACGTAATCCATTGCAGCAGATAAATCCTGCTCTATTAGACTTTTAAGCACATTTAAGTCATAACTCTCTAATTTGGTCTGTTCATACATCTTATGATCTAGACGTAATACTTGCTCATTTCGCTCTTTGGCGTATTGCCATCCTACAGGCAGTGGTTCAGGTGGAATAAAATCCTCCTGTTCTGTTAACTTTACTTTCCCTCGTTCAATAACTTTAGTAATTAATGGAACCTTTGTGAATTCTTTTTCATGTGGATAGTCCTTCAAATATTGGTCAAAAATTATTTGCGCTTGTTCTTTTCTATTAGCAGCAACTAATGCTCTTACTGTTTTATCAAGTAGTTGAATATTACCCAGAGGGCGTAGGGCAAGTAACTCACCCAATAATCCATTTTCAATAATAATGTTGGTAAATAATTTGTGATACTTCAATGCTTCTATAAATAAATTAGCTTTTTCATTTACATCATTGGCTAGCTCAGCATCCAACTCAGCTTTATTTAGTTTAACCTCAATTTCATTTCGAATATTTAAAGCCTTCATATTTAAGCTTCGATTCATATTTTGACGATTTACTAACTGATCTCCATATTTTGAAAGCAGTTTTTCTTCCTCATTCAGCGCCTGAGCTTCTGTTAATTGATCGAGTACAATTCGGATGTTGTATTGATTATTTAAATATTTATCAACATATAGATTCCAATTCAAATCTCTACCTTTTCGCCAAGCTCTATCATCAGATCCCTTACCAACATAAAATACGTCACCTGATAACGTTTCATGCACATAAACGTAATACTTATCGGTCATTATTTTTTCCTCAAGTTGATGTCTACTTTCTTAATAATTTAAACTTACTATTGTTTGTAGTATGTTTTGTAGAATTGCTACTTTTTATCATTTGTAGTAACTCTAACGTGAGTCAACCCATTATCAATGGCATTGTTATAGAAGGAGGTATAGTTATACAAAAAAAGATATAGAACAAAAACCCTATTTTTTTCTTCTTAAGAAGTAGATAGAACTCTATTATAGTTATTTATAATTGCGAAGGACTAGCGAAACCTACTGAAATCTTCTCAAGCGCATAATAAATCAGCATACAAGAGGAGAATACAACCAATTTAATAGACATGACATCAGATCAAATACCCCCTTGGAAGTATGGTTTTAACTGAATAATGGATTGGGTAATTTCGCTCACAAAACACCCAATCTTGAATTTTTAATGTATTCAATATGCTAGTGCTCAGTTAAAAATATTGACCATATTCTTACCTGCTTTATGTTTCAATTAGTGTAAAGGCAATAAAAAAGCTCTCAATTTGAGAACTTTTTTATTAAATAAATAATTAGGCTCTACTTTTTCAAATAGTTATGAAACCATTTACTTATTCATTTAAAAAAGTAACTAACGCATCGTCACGAATTCTTCAGATGATGTAGGATGAATAGCAACGGTATTATCAAAGTCCTTTTTAGTTGCCCCCATCTTTAGAGCGACTGCAAAGCCTTGTAGAATTTCATCCATATTCAAACCAATCCCATGGATACCAACAATTTTTTCCTCAACACCAACACATATAAGCTTCATTTTAGTGAGTTGTTTATGTTGTGCCACGGCGCCATACATTGCTGTAAATGAAGATTTGTATACTTTAACCATATCTTTGCCAAATTCTTCAATCGCCTGTTCTTCGGTTAATCCAACTGTTCCAATAGGCGGGTGACTAAATACTACAGTGGGGATATTGTTATAATCTAAGTATTCATCAGGCTTGTTATTAAATAATCGCTCTGAGAGCCTACGTCCGGCAGCAACTGCAACAGGTGTTAATTCAACCTTTCCAGTAATATCTCCAACTGCATAAATACCAGCGCGTGTTGTATTTTGGAACTTATCAACTTTGATAAACCCTTGTTCATCCAATTTTACATTTGTTAATTCAAGTTGGAGAGCTTTGGTATTGGGTTTCCTTCCAACAGCCCAAATAAGACAATCTACAACTTGTTGAGTTCCATCTTTTAAATGCAACATGATAGAACCGTCTTCTAATTTTGTTACTTTACTGATTTCAGCATTTTTATGAATTTTAATATTCTCACTCTGCATAATTTCTAATAATGCTTCTCCTAAGAACTGATCTAGATTACGTAGGAGTTTTTCGCGTCGAATAAAAAGCTGGACATCTGAACCTAATGATTTGAGGACACCAGCTATTTCTACTGCAATATATCCTGAACCCACAATAGCGGTACGTTTTGGTAATACTTCTAAATCAAAGAAGCCATTTGAGTCGATACCATGTTCAGCACCATCAATTGCAGGCCAACTCGCTTCTGTACCAGTAGCTATGAGAATGTGATCAGCTGTTAAAAGATCTCCGTTTACTTCAATTGTGTTTTTATCAATAAATTTTGCAAACCCGTGTATGACATCAACATTATTTTTACTGAGGACATTGTTATAAGAGGTATGAATTCTTTCGATATATGCCTGTCTATTTTTAATGAGTTTCTGCCAATCAAATGATTTTACTTCCGTAGTAAAACCATATGATGGCGCATATTGACGAATTGCATCACTAATATGAGCAGCGTACCACATCACTTTTTTAGGGACACAGCCAACATTAACGCATGTGCCACCAATATCTCCCGCTTCAATTAATGCACATTTTTTTCCATACATGGCTGCTCGATTTACAGAGGCTATACCGCCACTACCTCCACCAATTGCAATATAATCGTAATGTTTAGACATGGATAACTCCTTTATTTGCTGAATAGTAGAATCCAGCAACACCTAGAATGGGGCCAATCAATAATATCCATGCTGAATCCAAGCCAATTATTTCAAAGGCATAGGTTGTCAATGCAATAGATATGATAGTCAGTGTAAAACCAATTGAATTTTGAATAGCTAATGCCGCACCAACTTTTTCGGAGGGACATGATTGGGCGGAAAGCGCCGAGAATTGCGGTGAGTCTGCAATAACAGATGCTCCCCAGATCGCAAATAAAACCAATAAGAACCACGCAGGTAAAAAACGCCAGCCTAGAGCAAATACCAAGCAACTAAAACCTGAGATAGATAAAGATCCTATAGCAACATATCTATTACCTATATATTTAGAAAGATATCCGCCCACCAAGCAACCAATTGCTCCACATGCCATTACAAAAAAAGTAAGGAGCGAAATGTTGTTGTATCCCAATTTTTCTGGAATACCTGATTTAGCAATAAATAAAGGAATAATCGTCCAAAAGGCATATAATTCCCACATATGACCAAAATAACCTATAGCAGCTGCACGAAATTTTCGGATTTTGAAAACCTGAAAAGTACCACCTGATGACACTATATTTTGTGGTTTTGGAGAGACTGTTGGGTCTCCTAGCTGGTAAATTAACAAGGCTGCAATCAATGCAAGACTTGAAGAACAGATCATGACTGTTTGCCATGCAAAATGAGTGGAGAAACTATTAATAAAATAGGGAAGAGCCGTGCCTAATGTCAGCATAGCAACTAATTTTGCTAGTGCTCGCCCAGCCTGATGAGGTGCCCATAGAACGATAAGTTTCATTCCGATTGGATAGATCCCTGCAAGACATAATCCCACGAGAAAACGATATATAAGGGCATCCATAAGTCCATGAGCGAACCATGCAAAGCAGAAATTAAAAAATGCGCCTAATAGTGCTGAACAAACAAAAATATGGCTGGCTTTAAAGCGGTCTGCTAATTCTGTATAAGCAAATACAAAAGTTCCAATGATAAATCCCGCCTGAACAGCGTTGGTAATCCAGCCAATATCTGCAACTGTTATCTGCCATTGTTGCATTAAATCTATTGCTGCACTATTTGCACTAAACCACAAGGATGTGCCTAATAGTTGAGCCAAACTAATAATAGTAGTGGCATGTAAGCCATAAATTTTTTTATTATTTTGAATGTTGTAACCTACCATGTAAGGCACTCCCATTTAGGTAGATACCTATTTAAAGTACTACCGTAAAATTAGAGGTTGTCCGATGGATATTTCACCTGACATAAAAATTAAACTAATTTTGTTGGGATGGTCATAGTGGGTGCTATACATGGACGAATATAAAGGGAATGCTTTATTTAAAGCATTCCTATATTTTCTTTTATTAGAAATAGATTAGATATTTGAGTTTAAAAATATTTAAATATCCGAGCCAATCTTAAGAAAGCACGCCAACAATTTTTCCTATTACCTTAGGATCAAGTTCTGTTCCATTATTCATTGCCCATCTTACAAAACTACTTCCTTCCATTAAACTTAATAATTGAAAGGCTTTCTGATTTTCATCACCTTCGGCAAGTTCTCCATTTTCTACTCCTAAATGGATAATTTTTTCTATCCAAGATAATTGGATTTCAAAATATTTACGGGTCAACTCTTGCATGCTCTCTGGTAAAACAGCCATTTCAGCAGCAAGAGCTCCACATAACGGTAACATTCCTTCAGACATTGAGCTTCTAAATAAGGAAGCAAAGGCACAAAGACGTCCGAATGCATTAGGAAAATCACGTTCAATTTTTTCAAAATCTTGAATAGTCTGTTCAATATATGTTTCGACTATTAAAATTCCTAAATCTTCTTTTTTGGGAAAATAATGATGAATACTGGCTTTTTTAATACCAACAATTTTCTCTAAATCAGCATAACTAAAAGCAGCATAACCTCTTGATCTCAACATAAGCTCTGCTGAGTTAATTAAACTTTGGCGAGTATCAATGGTCATATTTGTAGTTCCCAGACTAGAGAGATTTGGCGGCATACTATAGCATTGTTGTTAAAGATGAATCATCTGATAAACAAGTATGCCACCCATCACATATTATTTGTTTGCAATCACTAATTGCGGTTTCATTCGAATTGATCGTGAAAAATTGGCGAAATTTGGTGAAGTTTTTAGAACAGCACTATGGATTTCATCCAATTGTTCTTGTGTCCCATCCGTATCAATAACTACAGTGTATTGGACTTCATCATATCCAGGATTAATTTTTTCATCTAAGCCTAAGAAACCTCTAAGATCAAGCTCTCCAGAAGTATCAATTTCTAATGAATTAATCTTGACACCTTTAGTAGCAGCAATAGCTACATAAGCAACTGTAAGACATGCATTAAGTGCAGCCATCAATAATTCTTGTGGATTAGGTGCACTATCTGTTCCTAAAATTTCATGAGGTTCATCAGCAGCTATATGGAAGTTACGTTCATAAGTCTTACCAAAGAGTTCATAAGATTTCACAGTTGAAACAGAACGTGTTTGACCCGCCCATCTTGTTTGTACGTTAAAACGAGCTTTTGAAGTAGTAGGATTCTGGCTTACTTTATCTGCAAATTGTTGAAAAGCATTTAGATCAATTTCATTTACTACATTGTTCATTATAGAACTCCAATTAAGATATAAATTGTGGTAAATGGAGAATAATTTCCCCATCACTAAGCTTGTCTATGTAATCTCTGGCGAAGTTACATTTCGTCATAAGCATCTAAAGTTCGTGCCGAGTAAACATAGGCTGCACCAGCATTTAAAGCGATAGCAGTTCCTAAAGCTGCCGCAACTTCTTCTTTTGTAGCACCTGCTTTTTTAGCCGCGCCCGCATGAGCTGATATACAACCATCACAACGCGTAGTAACTGCTACTGCCAACGCAATCAACTCGTGAGTTTTTGCATCGAGTACTTTATTTTCACGAGTTGCAACTTCTAAGTTGTGAAAAGCAGTGGCAACGGGTTTATTTGCTTTTGCAAAATTACCAATGTTTTTAACCAATGCAGATAATCTGTTAGTCCATTCACCGTTCATTTTTGAAACCTCATCATTTATTAAATATTATTTGCCTAGTTTTCTTGATGCCATGACACCACCATCAACATCCCAAATAGCACCAGTTACCCAAGATGTTTTTTCGGAAAGAAGGAATACAATAGTTTCTGCTACATCGTTTGGGGTACCGTTTCTTCCTAAGGGATGGAAACTATTGAAATCTTGAAGTGCATTATCTAATTGATCTGAAGGAATGAATCTTTCAAAAATACGGGTTTCCACCATGCCGGGACTAACAGCATTTACTCGAATTCCATGTTCTGCTAGTTCTGCAGCCACATGACGGGTCATAGCTTCTAAACCCATTTTTGCCATTGAGTAGGCAGATGCGGTGACAGTTTCGATAGCTTGGCGAGCTGCAACAGCAGAAACATTTACAATTGAACCTTCTTTATTCTGCGCAACCATTGATGAAGCAACTTGTTGGGTAATAAAGAAAAATGCGCGGTTTAGATCCAGAAAATTGTTATAGTCATTTAGCGAATGCTCTAGGAAGCTTTTAGGATAAAAAATTCCTGCTGAATTAACTAATAAGTTAATGTCTTTATGCTCACTATCCAATTTGCTAATTAACTTTTGAACACTATCAAAATTTGTTAAATCAGCAGTCAGTGCAAAAACTTGTTCTTCAGTTGTTATAGCAACTAATTGTTTACGGGCAGTCTCGGCTTTATCTGTGCGATTGCCAACAATTACTACAGTCCCACCTTGTTCAGCAACTTTCTTTGCTGTTTCTAAACCAATGCCACTAGTACCACCAATGACGAGAAGTTTCTTGCCTTTAAATTGTTGCTCACTCATATGATCACCTAATCATTAATACCAATCAAAAGTAGACTACCTACTAGTTGGTTTGTAGATTATATAGGCTAATTTTAAATGTCAAGCACTAGCAGAAAATAGTTTGGAAAATTATTAAGCTTTAATCTCAGATTTCGTTAAGCAAAGAGAACCAATGGAACTCTTTTCTTCGTTTTGCTCATCATTTTTTGATTCGGACTTTATGAGTTCTTTTAAAGCTTTTTGGTAATCGGAGATAGGCTTTACTCCTACAATACGATGGATTAATTGCCCATCTTTGAACATTAATACAGATGGTAAACCCCATATATTATAACGGGTTGTTAAAACTGGTGCCTGATCAACATTAACTGTGCCAATAGTTACATTAGATTCAATACTTTTCACAAATGTATTAAATAAACTTTCGCTATTGTGGCATGGTGGGCACCAAGGAGCATAAAAACGGACCACTGCTAAGCCTTCTTTCCATTCAATTTCATGAAAGCTATCTTCGTTTAAAGCATGTAATTTACGCATTATAAAACTACCTCTTTTCAGTATTTGCAGATTCAGAATTCATTTGGTGAATAGTATTTAATCACTTATTAAGCGCAATCAATTTTAGCGAGAAATTAAAAATACTATTGCCTACCTACTAGTTGGTTGATATAGTGGCATCAACTTATCATTTGTGCAATAGGAATGAGGGAGTGCAAATTTTGTACTTCTAAAACAGGTCAATGCCTGAGTCATTCACTGAATGATGAGTGTGGTTAAAGAAATTTCTTAATTATCTGTAAATCTCTCTAGAGGTCTGTGATGAATAAATTATTCACTCCCCATAATTTGGTGGATATCCAATTAAAAAATCGCGTAGTAATGGCACCCATGACGCGTACGCGAACATTCAATGGGGTTGCAGATGAACTTACTGCGCTTTATTACTCCCAGCGAGCTTCCGCAGGTCTAATCATTACTGAAGGCTTACCTGTGTCTGAAGAAGGGCGTGGTTATTTATATACGCCTGGTTTATATAATGATGAACAAATGCAAGGATGGAAAAAGGTTACTGAAGCAGTGCATGCAAAAGGTGGTCGTATTTTTGCTCAGCTCTGGCATGTGGGAAGAATGTCGCATTTTTCAGTTTTACCTGATAATCAAGTGCCTGTTTCTTCTGGGGTTATTCCAGCGACCAACACTACAGTATTTGCATATACTGATTCGGGTGAACCCGGTCCAGTTGCGCCAAGTAAACCTCGAGCTTTAGAAACTGAAGAAATCAAACGTGTTACTCATGATTTTGTTAAATCTGCACAATTAGCAATTGAAGCTGGGTTTGATGGAATTGAAATTATGGCTGCAAATGGATTCATCTTTGACCAGTTCCTCAGTACTGAGTTAAATAACCGAACAGATCAATATGGCGGAACTGTTGAGAATCGCCAACGTTTTCTTCTAGAAACTATTGATGCTATTTCGCAAGAAATTGGCCATGACAAAGTGGCTGTCCGACTTTCTCCTTTTGGTCGTATTTATGACTTGGCACCTTATGAAGGCGAGGTTGATACTTGGGCAAATATTGCGTCAGCTCTTGGCAAACGTAAATTGGCCTATGTCCATTTGTACTATCAACCTACCTATGAAACAGCACCTTTAGAAGCTCAAAATTTTAAAACTTTATTCAGAGAAACTTTTTCTGGAACTATCATCGCAGCTGGTGGTTTTAATCAACAAAGTGCTGAAGCGGCATTAGAAAAAGGTGAGGTCGATTTAATTGCGTTTGGTGTCCCTTATATTGCTAATCCCGATTTAGTAGAGCGGATGCAGAATAACTGGCCCTTGGCGGAAAGTGATCGCACAACATACTACGGCGTAAGTGGATCTCCAGCAAAAGGCTATACAGATTATCCAGAATATAACGGCAAATAAACAATGGGGTGCCTAGTTAATTTTTGACACTAGGCATTAAAACTTTTTTGTTTTTAAACATCTAATGAATTTACTGAGATATTTATGAAAACTCTACCTTCACAAATTACCGTAGATATATGGTCAGATTTTGTTTGCCCTTGGTGCTGGATTGCTAAAAAAAGATTTGAGAAAGGTTTAGATGCCTTTGAACATAAGAATCAGGTAACTATCCAATATCACAGTTACCGTCTAGCAAGTGGCCTTACACCACAGCCCTTTAAAGATGCATTGTATAAAAAATTTGGTGGGAAAAGTGGCGCTGATGCGATGATGAGCCATGTAAAAAGTGCAGGTGAGCTAGAAGGTCTGATCTATAACTTTAATAGTATGCTTTTTGGCGACACTTTAGATGCCCATGCCATTGTAAAGTTGGCACAACAGAAGGGTGTTGGTGAACTATTAACAGAAAAGTTTTTTAAGGCAAGCATAACTGAAGGTAAGTCTATTTTTGATCATAAGGTGTTGGTTGAGCTTGCTAATGAAGTTGGAGTTCCTCGTGAAGAAGCTAACAGTGCCTTTAGTAATATTTCGTTTAAACAAGAAGTTTTAAAAGATGAAGCCAGTGCACATGCGATGGGTGCTAGTGGAGTGCCGCTTTTCATTATAAATAATAAATATTCAATCAGTGGTGCTCAGCCTATAGAAACTTTTTTAAGTGCATTAGAGCAGGTATGGGAAGAAAAGCAGAATGAATTAATGATCACAGAGGGTCAAAGCTGTGGCATTAATGGTTGTAGTATTTGATTGTGTAGTTGAATAAATTGATAGGGGGGTTAACTTATTTGTCACCCTATCAATTTTTAAACATACGGTTAACTTTTTCATGTTCTATAGTAATAAGAGGCATTTAAGCCCCCTTATATTAGGGTAAATTAAGCAACCATTAACATCTTCGCAATTCCAGAAGCAATAGGATTGTAATAAGTATTCACCAAAGAACTAATTATTTGATTACCTATAATCTTAATTAGGATCTCTACCGGTAAACGGTATTCATGAACAAAGCAGGTAATTACTCCATGTTGTATGACATGGAAAGTAATAACACCATTCCCCAAGACAGGACATCCCACGAATTTGGATCTTCAGCTAAATCTTTATCAATATGAGTTTGTAGTGTGGTTCCACCTAAACGGTTAAACTTAAGTGGTCCAGGATTAGTAACATTCCATTTAAAAGCATCATAACAATCGATAAGTTGTTGATCAGTTAAATAATTTTAAACAAAACAACATTATCTTCACGAAAGGATTTTATTTGTTCTGCTGTTGGCTTGATGCCCATGCTTTAATTCTTTTTATGAAAGGAGCTTCAATGATATATCTTACTGATAAAAAAATTTAAAGAGTAAAAAATTATGGAATTATTTAATCAAATTTGCCACATTCTGTAGGTTGGATTTCAAGATTAAACCTGTATTCAACTTCTTAACGGTGGTCAAAATGTCTACATTAAAAAATTATCTTAATAACCAGCTTTCTGGAATTGAAAATATAATTTTATTAGATAAAGTTGAAATAAAGAAAAGTCATTATAAATCAATATTTTGGGTTACTTCATTTTTCATTTTATCTTCTTTACCTAAATTAGGTACTGGATTTCTACCAAATGTATATTTGCAAAATGCTGTAATTGAAGGGATAGGTCCACATTTTTGGAATATGATCGTGACAGGTGGGCTTATTTTAATAGGTTTATTTTTTCTATTTCCCAATGTCAGACATTTTCCAGAATGGGCTTATAGAATTTTAGCTGGTGCATATACTTCTGGTATGATATCTCTAGGTCTAATCATTGGTGAGTTAACTTTTGCTTTTCCTGATTTATTACCATTTTTTGAAACGTGGAAAATCATTTTAATACTATTTTTACTTATTTTTTCAATACTTCTAGTTTATGGTTTAGTCTACTCTACCTTTTACATTAGTCGGCTTCTAATTTCACAAGAACTTATCGAGTTGATTACTAAAATGGATTTTCGTTTAAGATTTATTGGCTTTCTTTTATTTTCAATTTCTCCAATCATTTTCCTCTTAATAGAAAAATAATTTTAGAGAAGAAATAACTTGAAGATTACTCCTTAGCAAGATTTACCCTTATTTTTTATAATTTATAGAAAATAGGGGCATACAAATATCATTTAAACAGGAACTTTGAAATAAAACTTCTCTGAATTTAATGGGTCTTAAAATTAAAGATAAAAAAATAATACTAATTTTTCTCAGAATAAGTTGAAATTACTTTAAACCTAGATTTTCTAAGTCTATAAAATTGAAGTTTTCATCAAACATATGCTTTACCCTTTTCTCAGATTTTAAGTGTGATAATGTATTAAAAAAACAAGCTTCGCACAGATAAATTTTATATTTTTGATTGTTTTGTAAAACACTTCCTGTCGATTGGGTTGTTAATAAACCATAATTGTATAAGTTTTTTTTATCACATATAGAGCATCCGACTGTATTTTTCATTACTGAATTGACTTCCTTGTCTAAAGAGTAAAAGTATTTTAGTTTTAACCAATAATACTCCAATACAATACTTTTGAATTTAATTGGTTCCCTTCAAAAGTAAGTGAACAAATAGCTTTAGATTCTGAATTTACTCCATATCTACTTACTCGATCACTAATTTGAAAGTTATAGGTGACAGCGAAAGAATTCAATGAATAAGCGCGTGTATCCGCCAGTTTTTCATTTGCTATAATTTCTATTTGAGATTTTGTTTTTCCTGTTGAATTTTGACATTGGTTATTAGTCAGCATACCTTTTCGGCTATTTTTTTTATTTGTATTAAAATTAGAAGAACTATTGCTGAGACCCGTATTCAGTGTTCTAATTCCATTATTTAAAGATGTTCTTAATGAATGCACATCGTTAGGAATAGACTCACATCCAACAACAAGAATTGATAGGTAAACAGATATTGCTGTTTTATAAAATTTCATAAAAGTGTTCTCAGTTGTATTAATTAAAATTCATTACGCAGTTTTGGAATTTTTTCTATTGAATATTTACTCTGAATACAGATGTCATAAGATTTGCTTTTCATACATGTGGCCCATTTGTCATTAATCGGCTTAAAAAGTTTATCTACAGAAACTTTATTTCTTGATTGATTTCGAAAATAAGTTAGTCCATCTTCTTCTTTTAAGTACATGTATTCGTCATCATTGACTTTATCAAGCCGACCAAAAGCCACAGTCTCATTTTCTATATAACAAGTATGAGCTTGAGAGGATTCACATACAGTACGATTAGACATACGAAAAATTTGTTTTCTATAAACAATGACAGCAGTATTTTCATCTTCATTTAAGACTGAAAATGTTGCTATACATGGCTCTGGCTGAGTTGATTTATTGTGAATGTTCAAATAACAAATTGCTGACTTATCAGCTTTTGAAAATGGAATTGCATGTACAAGTGGAGTAGCAAGTAGACTTGCTAAAACTATTACGAAATACTTATGAAAACTTCTTATTACCATCAATTTATAAACCTCCTTCTATACTTTGATCAAAAACTAATAACTAATCTTTTTAATTAAAATTTTCTATGAGTTCTGCCAGTACACTTACTCTTGACTCTAATTTGACTAATTCCTGTTGCTTTTCTTGAATCAAAAATTCAATCTGAAATCGAATAGGAGGAAATTCTTTAAAACATTCATGTAAATATTCAATTTCGATTTGGTTCTTATAAATTTCATTTTTTATATTTTGTGCTTTTAGATAAATTGTTTCATAAGGAGACCGAAGTTCTTTAGGTAGCGAAAGTTTCTTTAACTGATGCGTTGTATATGCAGAAGTATATTTAGAAGGGATACTTGAAATATCCATGGTGAAGTAATTCTCCTCTAAAAGCTCTTTGAAATAGGCATAAATGAAATCAAAGTTCTCTTTTGAATTTAAATAATCACGTTTTTCTATAAATAAATTCCAAATGTCTTGAAATAAACAATTCTGAAATTTCATCTTTGCAAGAAAACGAACAAATAATTTTTGAAGAATTTGTCCTTTCGTCATAAATACCACAGTTAAAACCAAATATCCCATTTTGGGATATTTTTTAGAATAGTACACCATCTCGGGTTATGAGCTCAATACATGACCCAAGATATATTGGTTTAATCAGATGTTTAATTGCGATGCGTGAGGAACGAAAGGTTACTCAGGTACAATTAGCTACATCGCTAAAAAAGCATCAATCATATGTAGCTAAAATTGAAAATTTGGACAGAAGAATTGATCTTATAGAATTAAAAGATTGGCTTACTGCACTTGATATTAATTTTTCCGAATTCATCGAAGCCTCACAGATTGAAAATATTTAATAATTTTTATATTTCTTATAAACTAATCTCTATCCCTATAAATAATTAGTAGTCCTTTGAATCTATTTCCTCTTGATAACTTAATTGAAATCTACGATGCATCTGAAATTACCCGAATTTTTGTAGTAGGTGATCTTCATGGATGCTATCAGGAGTTTATCGATAAGCTTGAAAAAAATAATTTTGATTTTGATCACGACATGGTTATTTCAGTAGGTGACCTTGTCGATCGAGGCAAAGACAGCTTTAAATGTTTAGAGTTAGTTAGACAGCAATGGTTTAAGGCAATAAGAGGAAACCATGAACAAATGTGTTTAGAAGGTGCGATAGCCACAGAAATGAAAAATTTTCATTGTAGACATGGAGGACAATGGTTATATGATCTTAATAACACACAGTATAATGAAGCATTAAAGCTATGTTTAAGTTTACCAATAGCTTTAGAGATAAATTTTAAGGGTAAAATATTTGGCTTTATTCATGCAGATATTCAAATAAATGAATGGAGTGAATTCAAACAAAAGCTTTTGGAAAGTAATTATTTTTCAAACAATACCCAATCGACTTTACAATGTGCATTGTGGGGTAGGAGTAGAATTCGGGCTGCTCAGAATAATATAAAAATGGAAATCATTTCAGGTATAGATCAACTCTATTTAGGGCATACGGTTGTAGATGAACCTACACAAGTTCAGAACTGTTTTTATATTGACACGGGTGTCGTTTTTGGTGGTGATTTGATACTTCACGAAATAGGAACAATATTTTAAAGACCGCACCCAACAATACATCTCAAGCTATTGATACATACTTATTAAATTAATAATTTCTTTTATCCAATGTTTCGCGTTCCAATGATTGAAATGAATAATTGTAAAATTTCTAGTTTAGTTCTTCCACTACTAATAATATTTATAAAACTATTGAAATTAAATTTAACTAAAGAGCCTAATCTAGGATTAAATAAAATAACATCGTCCCATTCTTGTATTCTACCCTCAAGAGACCCAGCATAACTTAATAACCAATATATAGAGATTTGACGATAATCTGCCGCGGAGAACCTCCGATTAGTACATTTTATTTCTATCAAAGTGGTTCCTATCGAGAAGTCTCCTTGACTAGTTGATATCCACTCAAGCCCAGGTATTGTGGGACTAAGTTTGATATTATTTTTAGAATCTGTTGATAATTTTATCAATGTACTTGCTATATTTTCTCCAACTTTTTCAGCTATTCTTTTATCGACATCAGCTATATAGCTGGGTGTTACAGCATCATAAAATAATTTTTGTCGTTGAATTGCTGAATGAAAGCATTTTTCCCAATCAATTTGCCCAAACTCTATTAATTGTTCACCAGCAGAAAATCCTAGTTCAAAAAGCATAGCTGGCTGAAGACTCGTACTTTTTATAAGTGCAAGAGGAATTGGCTCAACAATATCTTCAGTATAAGAATTAAAATGAGTGACTAAACCAGATGTAAGCTGTGGAAATATTTCATCAAAAATTCCGGGTATATTACGCGCTACTGTTCTAGGATCATATTGCATCAGCAGCTCCAGATGCCCAATCTAGAAAAATTTTCGAAAATTGAAGCTCATGTAATTCAGGATTTTCAATACCTAATAACCATGAGGTTTCAGAATTTGACTTAAGTTGAGCTCTCATTCCATTGCCTTGATCTCCGAACTTATAAGAAGCCAACCATAATAGCCGTTGGCTGTTTTTATCAAGCCGGCTCCATTTATTTCGCAAATCTGTAAAAGCATTCCTGTCATGCCAATGACGCCAACAATCTATACAAGCACGCTTAATTGTTTCTGAATTTGTTTGCATATATATATTATGGATAAATTTTGATCGCTCAGGAGTGTTTTTAAAGCGAAGACAACGTAAGAAGTGAAGTAAATTAGTATCTACTTCTAGTAGATGGGCTGAATTAAGAATCAGCTTATCAATTAAAATATCAATACCCGAACTAATAGAAGTATAGTTTTTATCACTTCTTAAGTGAGATATTCCTCTCATTATTGTAGACCATGATGATCTAAAAGCATGGATATTTTGTACATTTAACAATGTTGATGCCAATTCAAGAGCAATTGCAGGCTCCTGAAGACGCATTGTTCTACCTATTTGAGTAATTAAAAAAGAATCAGGGATTGATTTCTCCAGTTCACGATTAAGTAAATAGCGAATTTCAAGACTTTCCACAGTTTCTTTAAGAATCTGATAATCTTCATGTGGATTATCAGAATAAGGATCGAATTTAAGATCGATAGCTCTTAACTTAGAACTTTCCTCATCATGATCACCTAACTGAGCTGAAATATAATCAACATAATTCTTAGCGGACAGAAATACTGTCTTTGTTTTATTTATAGTGAGGCCATAATTAGATAAGGAATGTGCAAGTACACTAAGTGCCTTATAGGCTTCAGCATATGATTTTGCAATTAATACATAATCATCAACATAGCGATACCAATCTATACCCGCATATGTCATAGCCTCATCAATATATTTTAAGAAAAGTTCTGCTAGGATTCTCGCACCTTGGCCTCCAACAGGTAGACCAAATGAACGTCCTGCAGAAAACTTTCCTAGAAGAGCGTTAATTTGCTTGGCTATTATTTCGCCTTCGCCACCTAAATCACAGATGAAGTTTTCAATATGATGGTGTGAGAGTTGATTATAAAAACTTGAAATATCTGTTTGTACAATTACGGAATTTTCATCAGCTAACTGAGCCTTATCTAAAGTCGTTTTTTTATATTTTCTCCAAGTATATTCTGGGTCAAAAAGCTCATCTTTTCCATTCGTTATAAACCTATACGAGAAGGTGCGTGGAGATCGTAATGGTTCTAGTGTTTCTGCAATAGAGATTCCTAAGCCATTAAAGTAAATATTCCAAAAAGGGTGAATTTTAGTTACTACTCTGAAACCAGCAGGTCCGGAAGGAGCAATTAATCGTTCACTAAACACATCGAGGGCAGTTATTTTTCGGCCATTTTCTTTCTGGGGTCCTTTCCTAAGTTTCTCATAAAATGTAGATGCCAAATGAGCTAATTCCTCAGCTTTATCGCCACAAAATTTAGTATCAATATCAAAAGGTAATGTATCATTATCACCATGCGTAGCAATTTCAAGTGCCGCATGCTTAAAATGATCAAAAGAAGGTGATAGCAATTTTTATCCTCCAATTCGTAAATTGGTTTTATTTATATATAATTATGTTTTATATAGTAAAATCATAAAAATCAATAATTATTTTAATAGTTGATAATTTTACTTACCTTTAAACATTCTAGTAATGGTTTTATATAAGGTTCTTTTAACAATTACTCTTTAGCTTCAATATTAATCATTTTGAAATTATTAGTGTTATCAATATACCTGAGGGCTGAATTAATATTTTTCCAACCTACATATTGCATAAGATCCTTAAAATCCCAACCATTAGAAATTGCCCAGTTAGCAAAGCCACGACGTAAAGAATGGGCACTATAGAGTTCAGCTGCTTCAATTCCAGCTTCAGAAAAAATACTTCGAATAAGAGGAGCCAAGCTATCAATATGAAGCGGATTAGATGAGACTTGTCCCCAGCGATTAATTGATCTAAATACTGCTCCAGAAGTCAATCCACTTATATGAAGCCAATCTAAATAAGCTCTGGTAGGGCAGAGTTGGTTTAATTTAGGAACCTGAAAATAATGACCATCTAATTTTCTATCTCCTTTATTTTTTGCAAGATAACAACGCAATCCCTCAGCGTTAATTTCTATATGCTCTATATTTAATTGTATGAGCTCATCACCTCGAAACCCTCGCCAAAAACCCAATAATAATAATGACTTATTTCGAATATAGCGAAGTTGTTTTGTCCGATCTTCCGTAGTTTTAGACTGCTCAATATTTCTATCAAGATAATCCAGAGTTTCTTTTAATTGTATAAGCTGTAGGGGCTTAGCTTGTTTTTCCTGAACGGGATGTATGGCTTTAATCCCTTTCAAAACTTTTTTTACAATTGGGGCCTTTGTTGGATCTGGAAAACCCTGCTCTATATGCCATTGAGACAAAGCAGCTAACCTTTGTTTAAGTGTGTTAATAGCCAACACACCAGCGTAATCGGTTAAGTAATGGGCAACTTGCTCTGCTGTAGCTGGTAAAAAACCTTTCCATTCAATTTCATAATGCTGAATTGCTATTGCATAACTTTTTTGAGTGTTCTCACGTATTGAGGCCTGCAAGTAAAAATCAATTTTATCCATTTTAATTTATCCACAGCCAGCAACTTAAATAAAACTACCAAAGAGACGGATCACTATATGTAATGCTTTGAACATGAAAAGCAGTATATTTCAATATAATACAGGATAATGTCTTATTATCCTGTATTAAAAATTAAATTATTCTCAATTGATAATCCAATAAAATTATTATGTTATTATGTATTACGTAATACAGTATGATTAATAAAAGAGGAATGAGTCATGTCTAGATCAGGTTTAACTAAAAACAAGGTTAAGCAGGCAAGAGATATACTTATCTCTCAAAAAAAGTATCCATCTGTTGATGCTGTTCGAATTGAACTTGGTAATACAGGTTCAAAAAGCACAATACATAAATATTTGAAAGAATTAGAAGAAGATGAAGAGCAGGGTATTGGGCAGAATCACTCTATTAGTGAAACTATACAAAGTTTAGTAACAAGATTAGCCGAGCAACTTCATATTGAGGCAAATATTGAGATAGAAAAAGTCATAGAGACTAATCAGATAAATGAGGAAAAACTCAAAGAAGATGTGGAAGCTTTACGTAATGAATTAAGTCAAACAAAAATGGAGCTTCAAGAACGTAATGAAAGAGTGATTGAACAGCACGAAATTAACAATGCATTAAAATCCTCTCTGGATAAGGAAATCATTACTAAAAACCGCCTTGAACAGCAAGTTATTAGTTTGACTGAATCATTGGAACAACATAAAGAATACTTTTCTAATTTAGAAGAAAAATTTAAACATGCTCAACAATCTTTAGAGCACTACAGAGAGTCTGTCAAAGAACAACGCCAACAAGATATACGCCGACATGAGCACCAGATTCAGTTACTTCAAGCCGAGTCTAGACAATTGCAACAAACAATTATTACAAAACAAGATAAGTTAAATGAAACTTCTTTAGAAAATACAAAGTTAAAAACGCAATTATCAATTTTGACTGAAAATCATAAAACTTTCGATAAAACCATTAGTGATTTAGCCTCAGAACTCGAAAACATTAAAAAACGCGAAGCTTCTTTATCATTATCATTACATAGTCGTGATGAGAGTTTACAAAAGTTAGAGAACCAGTTAAAAGTAGCAATTAAAGAAAAAAATCATTTAGAGTTAAATAATAAAGAGCTTGAAAAGCAACTGATTACAAGTCAAGTAAAATTTGAGATGCAGCAAAAAATGCTAGCTCAATTACAAGAGTTACTTGCTAAAATAAAAAGATAGGTTCTGTTTTATAACTTATCTTTTGAACAGAAATATAAAAATTAAGCTGTATAATTAATCGTCAGCAGATAACAAATAAATATCATCTGCAGATAAACCATCTTTTACATAAAGTTGAGGAATGTGCATTTCATCAATACCTTCAAGCATCAAAGCAGCTTTCGCTTGATTGAAAGATTTTTGAATTGAATGACCAAAGCTTATTGAAGAATAAAATTGAGCTGAGAATTTTTGTGCAGCCTCATCTGAAATACTTTGGATCATTCCTATTGCACATTCAACGTGTTCTGTAACACGTGATGCCTGATTATAAGAAAAACATGTATTAAAAAAAACTAATCTTAAGTTGTCATTAGCTACGCTCATTGCTTGGACTATTGCATCCAGAGAAACTAGTCTTGTTTCATCATTATTACCCATTAGAACTAGTTCATCATTTGCACTACCATGCCCACTAAAATGAACAATAGTTGGTTCGCAAGTATTCATGTAGTGAAGAATATCTCCAGGGCGTACAGCCCATTTTGATTCAAATACAATTGAATCACGATGTTGAGCTTTTAGAATTTGCTCTTCAATAGATCTTACTTCTATGTCTAAACTTAATTGATGTTGATCTCGAGGATTAGAAGCCATAAATAAAACTTTAATTTTTTTAGGTAATTCTTTTAATTTCTTGATTTCAATATCGTGAATTCGGACACTGTTGGAAAGATTTGCCATCACTCTTGCTTGTTCTCTGTTGGCTCGGTCTGTCTTTAGTTGATTTTGTTTAGAAATTTTCGTTTCTTCATTTGTAATTTTTTTAGAATATTCATTTTTTTTATTTTCAAAGCTAGCGATTTCTTTTTCAATCTTAGCTATATTCGCTTGAAATTTAGCAATATTACTATTACATCTTTCAATTTCTCTCATTTTAGATGTAACAGTGGATAACGAGTTAGAATTCCTAATTTGACGTTGTAATGATTGGATTCTGGAGTTTTCTTTTGAAATATTCTCAGATTCTTTACTTTTCTTTATTTGAGATGCAGAAATTTTTTTTGAATAATCTTGAAAGCTATTTCTATAAGAATCTAAAAGTGACATAAGCTTTATTCCTACTAATTTTTAATTAATATAATTGAAATTTAAGAACTTTTGAAATATATTAAGTTAAATATTTTTTATCCATCAATACAATAAAATCAAATGCTAATACTGCAAGCTAAAACATAGCGAACGATGTTATCTCAATTACAAAATTTAATTATGCACCTTGAACCAGAAAGAAAGTTATGAAGAATTATGAGAGGTTATTGAAGATTTTTTTTAATTTACTTCCTTTTCATACAATAATCGGAAAGGAATTATAGACATTAAAAGATAACGATTGTTTAATAAATACAAGATTTAGGATAAATAAAACATGTATAAAAATGCTTCCAATTATATAGAATCCATATTTGAATTATTAGAGCCGAACCTTATTGGATTCTATAACCAATTTGAAGTTGTGACAGTATTTGCTTCATCTAAAGAGGAATCTCAACCTTTCAATATTTTGACTATAGTTGTTGCTCAAGAAGAAGAAACGAAGGAACTTCAACCAGAAACTTTTTTGTCACCAAAACCATTAAAAATTAAAGGGGTAAAAGATTATTCTTTTGGAATAGTAAAATATGCTTTAAATCTTGATGATACAAAAGATCTTCTCTCAGGCTTATCTAAAGACAATGTATGGGGAGCTAATCAACGCATCTTGGCTTTCTCTAAGAATCTTGAACTTATTCCAAGAATATTTGTTCCAGCCGATTCAACTGAGACTGTTCCACTTAATAATCTTTTAAAAAATAATTTTTGGAGTGGTTCACATGTTTTTGAATGGTTTGATACAGGTAAAGACAAGCTTAAGTTTTTCTTTGATAAGCCAGGTCTATTGCAAACACTGTCCGAGGAAATTAATAAATTTATACCTATTAAATTAGCGAGTGTATCAGACCGATTAGGAAATCTAATTATTCAATTGCCAGTTTCTATAGCTATTACAGATGTGCATCATACAAAACAAGGTAATGCATTAACTTTAAAAATAGCTTGGCATCCAAAAGCATCAACTGAGAATAAAAACCTAATTTTTAATTGTATTCGTTTGAATGATGTGACATGCCAAGATTTTTTTTCTAGTCGAGTTGATATCAACAATGAATTGATAATACCAATGGAGCATGTGAGGGGAGCACATCGGTACTACTTATGGGATGATGATAAAAAAATCTTACTGGCAGCTTCTGCAGAAAGCTCTTTTATGCATGAAATTTCTTTAAATAGTGCAATGATTCAACATGAACCTAGAGGTTTTTACATAAAAAATAATGATTCTAATAGAGAATTAATTAGGCTTAACGTTGTTAGGAACCATACTTATAATATAAACCCTGATAAAAATGAGTCAAAGGAGCTAAGCCATACATGGATAACTCAAAGATTGTATGAACATGAAAAAGCCGATTTATTAAATCAAAAAAAACTGATCCAATATAATCGCAATCAGTCCGCTAAAGCCTATAATGATCTTAGAAGCCTTATACAAATATATGGTCAAGAATCAATTTACCTGTGGGATCCTTATTTAGCACCCCAAGATATCTTGCAAACATTATTTTATTGTTCACATGCTCATTCAGCTTTAAAAGCTATTACAGAATTAGTGAGTCCTCCTAATCACGATAGCCAAGTAAAGAAAACTTTAATAACGGATTACCATCAGGAGTTAGAAGATAGCTGTGAAAATAAATTTGGTTTGAATTTAGAATTTAGAGCGAAGATAGGTAAGCATGGATGGTCGTTCCACGATAGATTCATAATTTTTCCTAAAACTATAAATGGACCAAGAGCTTGGTCATTAGGAACTTCAGTAAACAGCTTAGGTAAAACACATCATATTTTTCAGGAAGTCTCGGATGGTCGTTTAATTGCTGATGCATTTGAACAGTTATGGGTAGCTCTAGATCATCAGGAATGTCTAGTATGGAAATGTTAGAAAAAAATAAGACGTTTTTTAAAGCCTTGTTTACAGATGGTTTAGAAAATGTCCATGCTATTGCGCCTCATGTAGCTTTGAAATTGATTACGGAAATTTCAGAGGATATTCCATTTAAATACTCCAATAACGAACTCAGAGAAATCGAAAAAGGGTTACTACAAGACTATCTATTTTTGGAAAATTTTGATGATAAAAAATATAGGGGATTAATTAATTCTCTTACTCAAGATGAACAAAGTATATTAAAAGGCTTATTAAAATGGTTAATTAACGAATTAAAAAGCTGGGATGAAGCTAAATGTTCGGTCTCATTACTATCATTGATTTTTATAATCTCTGACATGCTATCTGAAAATTTATGGGAATTAATACCACCAGATTTAATAAATAATTCACAGTTAAATGAGTTTTTAGAGGGAAGGTTTGGTCGCTTTCATTATGATATTGTAATTCCTCAACACCAGCATGTACCAATTTGGGAAAAAGAAGCAGTACAACCATATATGGCCGCAATAAAGGAAAGAGATTGGTTATATATGGCTAATAATTGGCATCTATGGGGACGCTCTCCAAAATTTGGTAGAGCCAATATTTTTCAATATCAGATATTTTTATATTTATTAAAATATTCACAAGGAAGTTTATTATTAGCTATTGAGAAATATGAGGATTTCTTTAGTCTTATGCTTATTTGTAGAGAGCATGATTTTTCTTTACTGCAACGATTTAAACTAGCATGTGATACCACAAATGAGCTTTTTAGATTTTCTTTGCTATTTGCCTTGGAACTCAACAACAGTCAATATAATAATTTAACAGATAAAGAAGCTGACTTTTTTGCACGGGCTTTGCAAAAAATGAGTGGTAATCTTAATCAGCTTAGCCTTTGGTTAATCATATTCAATCGTTACTTAGTTAGATTTCAAATTCTAGCAGAAGGATTTGGAATTTATTTGGCTAAGTATGCTTCTGAAAGAGAGATTGATCTTTATTTAGAATCAATAAAGTTGGATGCTATAAACCTGCAAAATGGCTATGACGACTCAAGAAGAATCTTAAACACGACATTTCAAAAGTTTGCAACATTAGCTGACATTGCTATCAGAGAAATTTTCTGGAGCAAGTGTTATAGGAAGTGGTTAAATTGGAATTTTGGACAAGCAGAAGACCATTATCATTTATATTCAATAAACTTGACTAATCTAGATTATGCAATAGTAGGATATTTTATTGAATGCCAAGATCAAACTGGCAGAGAACAAGTAGTCAAAAGTATTCTAAGAGATGTCGACAGTATTTTTACTAAAAATTGGTATGCTTCAGAAAGTGAGATTAAGACACAGTTTTACAATCTATTGTCGAAATTACAAACTGTTAGTCATGCAATTGAAATTATTGAGGGAGAGCAAGGACCTTGGATAATGCAATCTAAGAGGGTATATTTATCTACTCGTTTTCAGGTTGATGACAGATATAAAATTGCTTTTGATTTAGATCATTTGAAGCCATAAAACAAATAATGTAAAATATCTATATTAAAAACAGCATCTTAAAAAGAATGCTCATTAATAAAAAACACTAAATTTTAAATATATTTTGATAGTTTTTTCATAAAAACAACAATAACAGAAACTTGCAAGTAGTATCTTAAATATCAGTACTATTTACATTCCTTATGGGGTATAAATATGAATAATCTTAAAATTAGTTTAGTCCCAAATAGAAAAAAAATTAAAGAAAATGATATTGAGTTATGGCCAACTTTTGATGAAATGAGCCTGACCGAAAAAACTAAGAAAATCTATAACTTAAGAAAAAAAGGTGTTTATTTATATGTTGCTGGGGCTTCAGATGAGAAATTTAGAGATGAAATAGGTCTAAGTAAGAAACAAATTTATAGACTTATAACAGAAAGGTGTATCCAAATACATCCTGATGGAAAAATTTATGGTTGGCGAGGCCTAATTCCAAATATAAATTTAAAAAAATATACTAGAATTAAGCAGTTTACGGATAATAGTAATGATTATAGTGGGATATTAAACTTTATTTTTGAAAATAACCCTACTCTAAAAGAAAAATTTGATAGTAGAATTCTTAAATCACCATCAAAAAAAAGAATTACTAGCTTAAATATAAATAAGAAGGATTTATGGAAATGGCTACTCACTGAATTTAAATTATTAGGCTTTGAAGTTAGAAATGAATGGCCATTCAATACACAATATAAAGGATATATAACTATTATTAAATATATTAATAAGATACGTTTAGAAAATCCAGAAAAAACAATAAAAATCAATAGTGAAGATAGTTTTAGAAAAATAATAGCAGGGGATGGGGTTAATAGGCCAGTTACATATCCGTTCAATAGGGTAGAGATGGATGCCCATAAGATAGATGGAAGATTTTGTATTTTAATTCCCGATTTATATGGTAATAATATTCCCACAATTATCCATAGAATTTGGGTAATCGTTCTAATAGATGTCTTTAGTCGAGCTGTATTAGGCTATCATATTTCATACAATAAAGAAGTAACGCAAGAGGATACACTTAAAGCAATCAGAAAATCTCTATCAGTTTGGATTCCAAAAAAAATATCTTTAATAGGAATGAGCTATAAAGAAAAGGCAGGATTTCCTTCATCAATATCAGAAAAATTTGTGGGAGTAGGCTGGGATGAAACTTGTGTAGATGGTGCAATGGCAGAAAATAGCCATCTCATAGAGAAAGTCTTAAATGAAGTAGTTGAGTCAAAATTAATTTCTCCTAAAAGTAGTCTGCAGAATTACACTAAAAGAAATAGTAAAGATGATAGACCATACATAGAATCATTTTTTAAGCAGTTGGCGGCAAATGGATTTCAAAGATTAAATAATACAACTGGTAAGGATCACCAAAGTATAGTAGGTCGAAATCCTGAAGAAATTGCTCTTCAAGGTCAATTCCAGGTTGAATATGCTGAAGAACTGATTGATGTAATTATCGCAAATTATAATGCGACACCACATACGGGTTTAAATTATCAAACGCCACTAGAATTTCTCGAAAAGATGGCAGAAAAAAATTTAAACAACTTACGTTATGTATCCTCGTTAAAAATACAAAACATATTAAGTTATAGAAAAAAATGTAAAGTGAATGGAGATATAAAAAAAGGAAGGGCGCCTTTTGTTCATTTTGCGGGAGCAAGATACACGAATGAAATTTTACGACAAAGGTATGATCTTGTCGGAAAGTATATTTGGGTAATAAACCATATTGAGAACGACTCAAGAATTGCATTAAGCTCAACATTACAGGGGGATTCATTAGGCATCTTAAGAGTAGGACCACCTTGGGACAAATTGCCTCATAGTCTTTATGTCAGGAAAATAATAAATACTGCGAAATATAAAAAAATTCTGGATTTCAGTAATAATAATGATGCTATAAGTACTTTTTTAAATTATTGTGAGACAAATACAAAGCTTCCTATTCATCCTGCCTATCTGGAAGCTAGACGCATACTTATCGAAAATGCTGAAGAGCAGATTGGTGAGTCGATACTCGAAAGAGCAAAAGATAATTACAAGCAAAAAAATTCTAAATCTAAGACGATTAAAAATAAAAGAAATGAAATAAGCGAAGCTAAACAAATACCTATTGAAGAAGATATCTATTTAGAAGACCTACCAAAACGACGTAAAGTACGTCAATAATTTAAATTAATAACATGGATGAATAATTATGAAAAATCAAATAAATAGCTTTTCAAGATCTCATCCAATCATTACGCAAGAGTATGCAATTTTCACTCCACCTATGGAACATATGATTAAAACTATAGGAGATTGGATAGATCAACGTGTAAGTGGAGGGTATATATACGGCCCATCAAGATTTGGTAAATCTAGAACATTAAAATGGTTTTTAAGACATGAGTTGGAACAACGCTATAATTGTTATATTCCACTAATTATCTGGATAAGAAAAGATTCAGTTATGAGCGAGGGAGAATTTTGGAATCAATTATTAGAAGCATCAAAATATGAATTATCGGATCCGATTAAGCCTAAAACTAAAGTAGTCGCCAGAAGTTTATTTGAGAAAAGAATTAAAACAATTGCAGATTTTTCAGAATGTAACTATGTTGTACTTGTAATAGATGAAGCACACGAAGTAACGTTAAAAGAATGGAAATGGCTTTTAGGCCTACAAAATAATTTAGATAACGAAGGTATTCGTTTAAGTATTTTTAGCATAGCTAGTCATAGTATTTTATTTCAACCCAATTATCTAGCTCGTACAGGCAATCCTCACATTGCTGCTAGATTTTTCGCGGTTGATATGAGATTTGATGGAATAAAGCGTATGAAAGAATTACATTATATCCTTCAGGGTTATGAAGAAGATTCTGAATGGCCAGAAAATAGTAACATAACGTACTTCCAGTATTTTGCACCAAATTTTTATAAAGAGGGCAAAAGACTAAGTAATCATACAGCTATCATATGGGGAGCTTTTGAATCTCTATTTCCTGTAGAGTTAGATGTAAGAAAACGGACTAAAATTTCCCTTGAAATTCCAATGCAACATATTGCATTAACAATTGAAAAAGTATTACGTAATTTACTTGATGCGGATAGTTGGGATCATATTGAGGATCCAAATTATTGGATAGAAGTTATTGCATCAACAGGTTTTTCAAAACATATGAAAATGATTGTTAATCCTGCATAGGTACAATATATGGTTAATAAATATAAAAATCAACCAGGTATAAATTGGAAAAAAAACTCTGCGTTATTAAGTGAAACTATAGAGAGTTTTGCAGCAAAATATTGCTTTTTAAATCATATTAAACCAGCTAATTTTTATGATAATCTATATGATTTAATAGGGAATTATTTAAAATATGATAATATAAAAGTAGAATCATTACTAAAAATTTCAGAAATTTTCCATGAACCATTAGATACTATTTCATCTATATTTACAAATAGTTACTTATATAACTGTACGCCTATAAATAGGTTACTACGATTTGAGGTAGACCATTTTAAAACTTTAAGCTATTGTCCTAAATGTATTAAAAGTGGGTATCATTGCAAAATACACAATTGCTTTTGGCTTAAAGTATGCCCAATTCATAATATTAAACTTTGCCAAATAAACTTATATGAACTCCATGATAACGCGAAACCTTTTACCTATTTTTCTATCAAAATCCTTACTCTTACTAAACTATTTATAGATAATTGTAAGGGCTGGCCATTTAATAAAAGCAATAATTTAGATTTATCAAATATTTACAGTATTGAGAATTGGTTTTATAATTGTAAAAAAGTATATTCCCAATATGAAACTATTAAATTGGAATTAGGAGTAAGTCCATTTAGATATCCTGTAGATTATTTTGGTTTTATTTTGAATATTTTAAATAATTTACATGAGATTCCAATAAATATACGTGACTGGATGCCTCATTCAAATAATACATTCAAAGTGAATAGAAAAATATTTAATTTTAAAAATGATTTAAGATTAACTTTCAATGGAATAAAAATTAAAAATATTATTGTATTGTATCTGTTTAACTTACAAAAAATTAGTTTTTTAACAAACAAAAAACTTTATCAATTTATTCTTGATCAAATAATTAATATTGAAAAAATACATCAGGAAAAAAGATGTTTATGGAGTAATGATAATAGTTATTCAAATTGGTTTTTATTAAAGAATGATCTAATTCACTATAATAGTATATATCAACCATGTATTTTTGAATATGCAATTCAAAATTCTAAAACAACATGGCTTAATCCAGAATTAAAAGATTTATCATATTATAGAGAGCTAATAAAACTTTGCAATGAAACATGTATAAAGCTTATTGATAACAATTTAGCTTTTTATGATAAAGACAATGATAATTTATATTCATTTAATACTATTCAATTTTCATGGGAAAAAGAAATTATACATTTTTTTGATCACATCCTTATGGGGATGGCCGAATGTTATTTTTATTCTTTAACTCAGTGGTTACAGATGATGACTAGTCCTAAGAATCAAAAAGGTAAATTCCAAAGCTCAAACTTTATGGATTTCGCCATGTCACAGATATATTTAAAATTTAACAGTGATAATTCATGTGAGGTAATGAGCATAGAAGGAGTAAATAAGTAATTCTAAGAAAGAAGTAACAAGTTGAGTTAGTTTTTAATACTAGAATTAAATTCTCCCATATTAGTTAACTAATAACAAAATATTGAATTAATTTATATTTTTCTAACGTAAGTAACAAGTTGAGTTAATTTTAAACTCAAGAAGTAACAAGTTGAGTTAATTTTTAAAAAATTTTTTTAAAAAAAACTGCATTTTCGCTCAAATTCATAAAATACAGTAAGCTTCTGAAATATTTGAGATTTAATTTTCATAGGTAACAAGTTGAGTTAAACATGGTAACAAGTTGAGTTAAATGTACGGAAAACGCAATAAAATCAAAGGCTTAATAGAGAATTATACGAATGTTCGTATAATGTATATTATGTTAAATAAAAGATTTGGAAACCTACCATATATAAAGCTCTGGCTACTCTACGTTGTTACTACGCCGTTTATGCTTCATTACACTGAATTATTAAAAGCTTGCTCGACTGCATCTGTTGCTCAAGCAACTTACTAAGCCGTGGCACTCTTAATTACTTAAACTGGCTTAACCCTATTTCTAATCTTAGCCAGAATAATTCTCTACACAGCTTCCTATAAGTTGTCATTACATTTTTATATTTACCCTTGTGAACTGCACATCACCTTTACGAGCTGTATTTTGCGACTACTACTGGCTGCTATATAGATTTCCTTTTCTAAATAGCCTTTTAAACATTTATGTCTCGAAAATGGCATTTGGGACTAAAACCAGAAAAATACTTAGCCTGCAAAAGCTCTTATTCAATATTGTGACAACCATATATCTTATTGAAATTTAATTAAAAAATTAAAATACAGCTATACATTCTTTTAAAAACTTATATAATTTATGTGCATAGCTATTCTTTAGATTTCCATCAGCACAGTACAACTCACACTAACTGTAATAAAAAATACTCAAGCAATCCCTTCCGTTCATCTGGTTTGTTCGGGTCTAAAAGCTGAACCACTGCGCCATCAATCACAAACAAAAACATGTGTGCATCTTGTTCTGAAGCATTTTCATTGCTTTTTAAAAGCAAATTATAGATTTCATTAATCAGCCAGTTCCGATAGTCAACTACCACCTGATATGCCTTTGGATGCGTTTTCGCAATTTCAAAAATCGCTTTGAACGGCAAATGGTAAAGCCTATCTAAGTCGGCGTGTAAGTAATATATTTTGCGGAGTTTTTCAACTAATGTTAATTCTTTTTGAACATGGATAATTGAAATGACCTCATATTTAAGGCCATCTTTTTGAAAAGTTAAGCTCATTTCAATAAGACGTTCTTTTGAGTGAAAGTAGTTATAAAAGGTGGCTTTAGGGATGTTTGCCGACTCAATAATTTGGTCTACACCGACATTGTGAAAACCGTATTTATTAAAAAGATATCTTGCAGAATGAAGCACGCTTAAAGCACGAAATGGAAGATCTGAATGTGGCATAGTTTTACCGTGTCAAATTATTGTTGTATATGAATGAGATAAAAAAGGCATAGCAAAGCCGTAAAGACTGTGCACAGCACATCTCAAGTTTTAATTGTCTAAGTTTTAAGTAATAACGAGCTAAAGCCTGAAAAGCCTTACGGCGATCAAGCTGCGTTAAATGTTTTAAGCTGTGTTGTTATAGCTTTTGGCAATGGCTGCCAAGAAATGATGAATGTACAAAGCCAACTCCTTATATATGGAGTTCTGCCAGAGCATAAGATTTATGGTGGCAGAACGAAAGAGGGTTAGCAGACTAGTAATAACTCAAACTAGCACACCCGAAGGTGTCCCTCTCCCGTCCTACCGCTACGGGAGGGAACGAGTAGTTCACCACACAAGGTTATTCCTCAGAAGGAAAAGCTCTGATGCGGGAGTTATTATGCGGTCTGCTAAAACCGACTGGCAATGTGGCCAGCAGGCAAAGGATAGTGTCCAAATCTCTTGTCGTCAAGCACACAAAATGACATTTGTTTTTAAAATAGACCATTAAAAAGTAAGGATAAATAATTATCTAATTATTGTTAATTTGAGGTTTATAAAAAGATATGTGTAGAAATTTAGCCTGTTTATATAGAAGTATTCAGTTATTTTTAGAGTTGGGCAGGCATTTTTCTTTTGAAAGGTGTGTGAAAAATGCCTACTCATTTTTCTAGGCGCTCAAGTTTGGTGCGACCAAAATTTTGATTTGGGATCTATCTTCAAGTAGCGCATCAAAACCGTCTTTTACTGCGCGCTCCAGCGGAACAACTTTAGTCACAATGAATGACGGATCAAACATTTTATTTGCAACCAGTTGAATAAGCTCTTCATACACATGTCGATAGCCCACACTCGCGATGAGAGACAACTCATTATTGACCATATCAAACGAATTAAATTTAGCTTCAGGCATGAGGCCCACCATGACCAATTTCCCTCCTTTACGCAGGGCCTGTAATCCATTTTCCAAAGTGGCGTTTAAGCCAGCAGCTTCAAAGCTAGCATCTACCCCTAACCCGTTTGTTTCAGCTTGAATGGCTTGAACCAATTCATGACTATCAAACTCTCGACCATTGAATACATGCGTTGCGCCAGCTTGTTTCGCAGAGTTTAAGCGTTCTTCTGAAACATCGACCGCAACGATGGTGGTGGCTCCTTGTAACTTTGCGAGTGCAACCAATAACAGTCCAATTGGCCCTAAACCAAATACGGCACATGTGTCACCAAGCTTGAGTTCGGCACGGCGTAAGGCATGTAGTGCTACTGCGGCTGGCTCAAATGTCGCAGCTTGTTCAAAACTCACCGTATCAGGTAAATGGTGCAACATATAAGATGGAATAACGGCAAACTCAGCCATGCCGCCGTCTCCCATTAATCCAGCAAAACCCATTGATACACATAAGTTGTATGAGCCAGTTTCACAATATGCACATTGTTGACAGCGGTATTCTGGTTCTACCGAAACACGGTCGCCGGCTTTGAAGTTTCTTACAGAGCTTCCAACCTTAACCACTGTGCCGCAAAACTCATGTCCTATGACGATGGGTGCGACCGTACCTGACAGTTTATGAGGTACTTCGATCGGAATCGCATGTGGACCACTGTCATACTCATGTAAGTCACTGCCACAAATGCCGCAATAGGCAACCGAAACAACGACTTCGTTATCTTTGGGTGTTGGTACTTCAATTTTTTCTAAACGAATATCATGGGCAGCATGCCATTTAAGCGCGCGCATCATATTTTTCTCCGTCATCATCAGTTTGTATTTATGAAATTACGTTGTCGGTTTGCTTTTTTAGTAGGATCGGTGCGGTCTCTTTAAGTCCAGCTGAGAAAAGGCCTGCCATCATAGCGGCGACAGCAGCCATCCACATGGCAATTGCCAACCCATAATAATCAGCTGCAAGACCTGCGACGATCGGGGCAAAAAAGCCACCTACCAGTTCACTTGTTCCCATAATCAGTCCCAGTGCACTTGCAATTGAATGGCGTGGCACGGTTTCAGCGGGAATGGTCGACATAAATAACGTGAAACAACCAAGCCCCGTATACGTTAAGAACACGAATAGTCCTAGGCTCATGACAGATGTGCCGTAGATCATGGCAATTGGGCATAAAGCAGCAATTGGGGAAAAGATCAGCAGAGCTGTCTTACGTCCCATACGGTCTGATAGACCGGGAACCACGAATCCCCAAAACACCCACGCTGCACCTAGACAAGTCATAACAATGGTCATGTCCGTTGCAGAAAAGTGTCGATATTTCATTAAAAATGTTGGTGCAAATGAAATAATCACCACAAACCACGTGAGAAAACAGCAACCGATCAGCACACATAACAAAATGTTCCGTTCACGTAGTAGAGTCCATCTGCTTACATGAGAGTTTTGCTGTGTTTGTGCAGGTTGTACCTGACTCGGCTTTTCTTTTACCCAAAGCCATATGCATAAGGCTAGAACTAAGCCTGCGATACATGAAACATAAAATGCATCGCGCCATCCATAGTGAGTCGCAATACCGATCACCACGGGTGGCCCAATCACACCGCCAATGAGACCCGGAGATGAACCTTGTAACAGTCCCATATTCAGTCCACGGCGTTCAGGTGTAGAACTGTCGACCATTAAGGACTGTGCCATTGGTAAAACAGGTCCTTCGAATAACCCCATTAAGGTACGAAGTATGAGTAAACTCATGAACCCGACCACCCAACTTGAAGCAGCCGCACATACTGAAAAGCCAAGTACCGCGAGCAAAAGAATGGGTTTACGTATACCTCGAGCATCGGACCACGCGCCTGACAGTGCACCCGATAATGCCCATGTCAACGACAGTGCAGAAGACATTAGGCCGAGCTGCATTTCACTTAGATGTAACTCATCGGATATAAAAGGAAATAAAAACGATAAGGCCAAACGGTCAAAAAACACAAAACCAGAAGTCACACACAAAATCAGCAATAACCGATTTTCGTAGGTCAACAAGGACCGATGAGATGTATACATTGCATATTCCTTTGCAGCTGTAGATCAACGATAAAGTTTTTCAATCATCTCCGCGCCGAGGCCGACTTTTTCATAATGTGCTTTGCACATCTCGATGTATGAATGCACGTCGAAATATCCATCGGGATTGCCTTGTTCGTCCAACCAAATCAGTGGCCCTTTTACAATGAAAAATGCACGCATAGGTTCAGGATGGTCAAAAGCGACGAGCGTATGTCCTTCCCCCGGTGTTTCATAAACAAAGTCCCCTTTTGTTGCTGTCCAGTCATGTTCCAGATAGCCCCATTTCCCAGAGATGGTATAGGCAAAAACTTCGTGAGGATGGTAGTGTCGGTTAACCAGACCAGCACTTTTGGCCATGAGAATATCGCACCATTTATTTTGTGAAGGTGAAATCCATAGCGGACGCGATGATACGGTATCGGTAAAAGGTACATAAAGACGTTCATCCTCTGATGCTGCATCGGCAATGTAAACCTCAGGCAACGCATCTGGTTTTAACGGATTAAGAATAGGTGAAATATCTTGCCAAAATTCATCCTTCGCTTTGTCAACCACGATATATCTCCTTAATTTTGATATCGTGGAAATCACTTTAGCGAAACAATGCTAGGCTGGCTTATCTAAGCTGGACGTATTTTTTGATTCAGCAGGACATCATTATTTAGTATTTGTCTGACTTGATGAGGTCGTTATTTTTTAAGTATTGAAATGGTCAATTTCAATTAAAAAGGGTTGTTTTAAACGCTTTATGCGTATAGTTATAACAGTAAGTTTTATGAAAAACTAAAATAAGGACGGTTTAGGATGAACACTTCCAGCATAGTTTCTTATGCACATTATTCGACAGAAGATGTACCTTTTACTGATCAACTTGAATACTGGAACACATCTAACACCAACTCACTCATCGGTTTGAAGACCTCTTCGCTTCATCTTGAAGGAATTCAATGTGAAATGACCTGTGTGAAATTACCCGAGTTGGGCATAGCCAATATCATTGGCAATAATCATATGATTGAGCGGGATGAAAAAAACATACGTAGTTCTATTTCAGAGTCGATTTTTGCCTGTCTAATTATTAGTGGTAAAGCCTATTTTGTACAAAAAGGAAAATGTCTGTTATTGGAACCGGGTGAGATCATTATTTATGACACACGGGTACCGTATCATTTTGGTTTTTTAACTGAGATGCAGCAATATTTAATAGATATTCCTACCCATGTTTTTTCAGAGCTTTGTAAATTAAGTATCGATCAACTACCGCTTCAACTTTCTAATCAATCCAAAAGCGACAAACTTTTTGCCACAAATCTCAGTTCAACTATTCGCAACTATTTTATTAATCCGTGGGAACAAGATGGAGCCTGTTTTTACGACGATATTCGTGCACTCATTTCCACCACTGTGATTAACCACACGAAAGGCACACAGTTAAGCTGGGCACATCATGCTTATTTAAAAACAGCAAAACATTATATTGCGAATAATCTTTCTGACCCCGACCTTTCCACTCAACACGTAGCCGCAGCTGTTGGAATTTCATTACGCCATTTAAATCGGCTATTTCACCTGCAAGATCAGTCTACTGTAAGTGATTATATCTGGACCTTACGATTAGAGCGTGGCTATGCTCTATTGCATGATTTACATCAGCGCAAAGTGACTATTGGTGAGATTGCTTACAGATTAGGATTCTCTAGCCAATCACATTTTAATCGTGCGATTAAAAAACGCTATGGGCTGGCCCCCGGAAAAATCCGAGAGTCAGGCTTATAAACTCAATACATATGAAATTATGATAAATCCCATGTGTTCTTTGTTGAAAACACTCTTTTTTCATTTGCGCTGATTTAAGAGATTGGAACAAGCTTCAACTAGAAATATGAATTACAAATATTATGATTCTTTAGATACCCCCTCCTAAAACTTTATAAATTTCAATTTGGTTATTTAATTTGACCTGTTCAAGTGCCAGTAAGCCTTATTGAGAGTTTATATGTTGCAGCTGTAGCAGAGACTAAACGGCGCTGAGCATCTAGGCGCTCCTCAATATGTGCAGGTGTAGCAAGAGCATCATTCACTTCTTTAAAGGCTGTTTGAATAGACTTTTCATATTCTGATAAAGCAACTTTTTGGTCTATTTCAGCAATTTTAATACCCGCCTTTCTTGTTCCCCAATCAAAAATTGGTAGATCAATGCTTGGACCAATTGACCATGCAAAATTACCCGACTTAAATAAATCTTTAAGTTCAGTAGATGCATAACCCGTAGAACCAGTAAGGCTTATGGTTGGGAACATTCGAGCCTTCGCAGCACCAATGTTTGCACCTGCCGCTCGCAACCCATATTCAGCAGCTTTAATATCTGGACGATGATTTAACAAATCACTTGGTAAACCCGCTACAAAATTCTTCTCAAGGGTAATATTTTTAATTGAATCACTTGGAAGTAAGTTTTCAGGAATAGGAGAACCTGCTAACAAATCTAGTAGATTTTTTGCCTGTAGAATTTGAGTCTTATAAGTTGCAACGTCATTTCTAGTAGTCTCTACAGAAATTTGTGCTTGTTTTAGTGGCACTTCACTGTCAATACCAACATCAAAGCGCTTCTTGTTTAGGTTATAAGCATCGACTTGCGCTTTTAAAGTCTGCTCAGCAAGATTTAAATTGGCTTGTGAAAAAGCATAATTTAACCAGACCTGCGTGATGTTACTGATTAGACCAATTTGTACAGTTTCTTTCGCGCTTTGAGTTGCAAGATAGTTATTTAATGCAGCATCCTTTAAATTTTGAACACGCCCCCAAAAGTCTAGCTCATAGGCAGTCATTCCTAAGCCCACTTGAAATGTAGAAACTGGGTTATTGGGGTTAATAGATGGGCTAACCTGCCGCACTGCATTTCCAGTTACCCCAATGGTCGGGAGCTGGCTATTTTTTGTGATTTGATATTGTTGCTGTACACGCTCAATATTAAGCGTAGCAGTCCGTAAATCCCGATTATTGTTTAGCCCTATTTCAATGACCTCTAATAATTTAGGGTCAGAAATAAACTCTTATAGAAAAAATAATAAAAAATTTATTTATCTTCTTAAAATTACTTTCCTTGTCTAAACCATCAGGAAAGTAAGTTATCAATTAATCCAAGCAAGCATAAATATTGAAATCAAACAGTTATGTCGCTAAAACAAATCTTATATGACATATAAAATAATTTAATTCTAGTCATTTTAATTATTCCTGAACAATAACGATATACAATTTTATTATCTATACATTTATAAACAATTTAATGGGAAACAATAGTAATGATATATGTTTACTATGCTTTTTTACTTTTCTTCTTAAAGCTAAGTGCAATCGGTTTAATTTTTGGCTTTTATCATGATGATATATTTTTCTTTATAGCAGGTGCTCTATGTATTTTCGCATCCTTTATAACTTACTTAATGATTAAAGAAGTTCGCAAAAATCCTTTTGACAAACACTAGCGAATCAGAGAAAACAGGCTTAATGAATTCAGATGATATCGTCCTTATACCCTATCCTATTTCAATACATTAGCATAATCATGCAGACGTTGAATTGATCTTTTGAAATCAAACCGCTGTAGATCTTGTTCTATCTGCTGCCAAATGTCTTGATATTGATTAAACTGTTGCTTACATTGCATCAATTGTTGTTTAGCTCCACGAATATAACCAATACTCAAATGTTGTTCTAATTGTGCTAGTGCATCTTGCAGATTGAGATGGGTGACAAAAGAAGGAGCTATTTGAAAGGGATCTATTATTTCACCGATATTGTTTTGCATTGGAATATAGATTTCTGGTTGTTCTTCAGCTTGATGTTGATGAATCCATTTTACTCCAAGTTTATCTCCAATTTTGTTTAGCAATAAATTGAGATCGACTGGTTTTACTAAAAAATCTTCATTTAATACATCTGTTTCAGGATTTTGCATACGCTCATTGGCATCTGCTGAAATAATAATAATCGGTACATTGGTAATCTTATTTTTACGTAATAACTTAGCCGTTTCCCAGCCTCCGAGCACTGGCATACTCAAATCCATCAAAATCAAATCAGGATTAAACACAGGAACTTGTCTTAAACATTGTAATCCTGATTCTGCTTCCTCTAAAACAAAGCCTAAAGGCTGTAAAAAGTTTAAGACTAAACCACGATCAGTCACCTCATTATCAACCACTAAAATTTTCTGACGCTGCCCGGTATAACCAACCACAGTATTCGATGCGACATCAGCAATTGGGTGAATCAGGGACTTAGATGGCAAAAATAGTTTAATTTTAAAAATTGAACCTTGTTGAAGCTGACTACTTAACTTCAACTCCCCTCCCAATATATCTACCAACATTTTAACGATAGGCAAGCCTAAACCTGTACCTGCAAAGCTGCCTTGAACCACGTTATTTCCACGTTCAAAGGGTTGAAAGATTCGTTCAAGATCTGATTCAGCAATTCCACAACCTGTATCATGAATCTCAAAATAAGCAGTCTGAAAACGATAATCAACTTTAAATTCAACTTGGCCTGAAATAGTAAATTTCAAAGCATTTCCAATGATATTAATTAGAATTTGCTCAAGTCTTTTTTTATCAATACGAACGTATTCAGGAATTTTTTCGCTAATTTCTACTTTAAACTTGAGTTGACGCTGCAAAAATTGCGGTTCAAACATATTCACTATTTGATTTAAAAATTTGGGAAAATTAATATTCGACATTTCCAGAGAAATCTTTCCTGTTTCAATTCGGGCAAGATCCAATAAACCATCAATCAAAGAGGTAAGATGCTGCCCGCTACGGCTAATTACTCCGAGCGCAGCTTCACCTTTTTCAGATAAGCGTTCTTGTTTTTGAAGAAGTTGACTATAACCTAAAATACTATTTAGTGGCGTACGTAGTTCATGACTAATTCCCACCACATAGCGACTTTTAGCTTCATTGGCTTTTTCCGCTTGAGTTCTTGCATCTTGTAATTGACGATCAGTTATTTTATGGGCTTCAATCTCATCCATGAGCAATTTAGTTTGCGTATTACTTTCAAGCTGTGCCTGACGGCGACTTTCATCATTCAGAACTAACCACCATGCAGCAACGCATAGTAATAAAAACAACACCGCATAAATTTTGATAAATAAAGTCAATAATGCATCGTGTTGCTGGAAAGAATAACCTGTATTCGAAAGCTCTTGTAAATACACTAAACTGAGACTTACAGCTAATACCACACCAAGCACAAAGAGTAATAATATATATAGGCTCAAACGTGTATTAATATATTGAATCCATTTTTTTGGTAAGAACCACACTGCAAATACACGAAGTTGATATGACCACCGTGCATGTGGTTTACACAGATCATGACATCGTGCCTCTAAAGTACAACACAGAGAACAAATTTGACTATTATATGCGGGGCAACTTGCCATATCCGCAGCTTCATAATCGTGTTCACATACTACACAGGTATGCGTTTCTACACAGGATAAAGGTTGTTCTTCCAAACGGGCAAGATAATATTTACCTTGGGTTAAATATGCAATAATAGGTACACATAGCATCGATGAACCAAGCGCAATGAAACCTGCTAAAGATTTGGCAATCTCACCAAACATCCCCCAATAACATAGCAGTGAAAGACTCGAAGCTATAAATAAACTGCCGACACCGACAGGATTAATGTCATATAAATAAGCACGTCTAAACTCAATACCTTTGGGACTTAGACCTAGCGGTTTACAGATTACCAAATCTGCCACGATTGCACCGATCCATGCCAAAGCTACATTACTGTAAAGTCCTAAAACTCGTTCTAAAGCATGAATCACACCCAGTTCCATCAGGAGTAATGCAATAAAAATATTAAACACTAGCCATACTACACGCCCTGGGTGACTGTGTGTTAAACGAGCAAAAAAATTAGACCACGCCAATGAGCCAGCATAGGCATTTGTGACGTTAATTTTAATTTGTGCTACACAGACCAATAGAACTGTCAAGAATAAAGCGATTCCTGGATGTGAAACAACATGTTGAAAAGCGATCCAATACAAATAATTAGGATCTGTGAGTTGACTGCTGGGCACCAAAAATTTCAATGCTAATACCATTAGCATCATACCCATGAATATTTTAAAAAAACCTACCAAAATCCATGCGGGGCCTCCTAAAAATACCGCCAAATTCCATTTATATTGAATATTTTTTTTATCCGGTAAAAACCGTAGATAATCAGCTTGTTCTCCAATTTGGGTAATTAAAGCAAAGAGCACCGTACAAGACGCACCAAAAAATGCCAGGCTAAATGAAGAACTGCCACTTTTTGCACCCTCAATCAGTACAAGTTCTTTTAGTAAGCTGGGATGTTTTAAAAGAACAAAACACCACGGCAAGAGAAGAAGAAATAACCATAAGGGTTGAGTAATCGCTTGCACTTTATTGATAAAGCCAATGCCCTTCACTACTAGCGGTAAAATAATTACAGCCGAGATCAGATATCCCATACTAAGCGGAATACCCAAACCTAGTTCCAATGCCAATGCCATAATTGCAGCTTCAAAGGCGAAGAAAATAAAGGTGAAACTGGCGTAAATTACCGAAGTGATTGAGGAGCCTATATACCCAAAACCAGCACCACGGGTGAGTAGGTCAATATCAACATTATAGCGTGCGGCATAATATCCAATCGGCCAGCTAGTTAGAAAAATGATTATCGCAACCACCAATAATGCCCAAAAGGCATTATTAAACCCATATTGCCATAACATGGTTGCGCCCAAGGCTTCCATTGCTAAAAAACTGACCGCAGCAATAGCCGTATTGGTTACTGTCCACAGCGACCATTTGCGAACAGACTTTGGAGCATAACGTAATGCGTAATCTTCAATACTTTCATCAACGACCCATGTATTGTATTTACGGCGAGTCGGGATCACACGTTGCGGTGCTGAGCGGGGCTTGGCTGATGGATCCATGATGATCAAATATTTATAAATAGTTACTCTTTAAAGTTAAAGCAAAAACTATACCTACCCAACTTAGCTCTAACTAAAAATTAATCTATAACGGACTACACAGCTATATACGTAATGTGACGTATATGTTCATTTTTTAATTCCTCTTAGTCTTAGTCCATACCAAGTGCACAAATATTAGCAAGTGCATAAATTCAAACAGCTTCAGATCAGGGGAAAATATCATGACTTTCAAAACAAAAGTAAATACCGCTGGATTACTGGCAGGTTTACTTACAATACCTTTTTTACTTGCACCTATAATGACTAATGCCAATGTTCCAGCAACAGCAAAAGTGAATACCACAAAGCTTAAAGTGGACGATAAATTTGTATACGTGGGCCAGCTTCACTCAGCAACAGGCACAATGGCAATTTCAGAAACAGGCTCGATTCAAGCAGAACGCTTGGCGATTGAACAGATCAATAAGCAAGGAGGTGTACTGGGGCGCCAAATCAAAATTATTCAGGAGGATGGCGCTTCTGACTGGCCTACTTTTGCTGAGAAAGCACGGAAACTTACTGAAAAAGATAAAGTTGCTGCAATCTTCGGTTGTTGGACATCTGCCTCTCGTAAAGCAGTACTACCCATCATTGAGCGTAATAATGCCCTGCTTTACTATCCAACATTTTATGAAGGTTTAGAGCAATCGAAGAATGTAATCTATACTGGTCAAGAAGCAACGCAACAAGTTCTTGAAGCTTTGAACTGGTTAGCAAAAGAAAAGAAAGCGAAGACTTTCTACTTAATTGGGTCTGATTATATCTGGCCACGCACCACCATGAAAATTGCTCGCACACACATTGAAAAAGTATTGAAAGGCAAAGTGGTCGGAGAAGAATACTATCCTCTAGGCCATACTCAATTTGGTTCTTTGATTAACAAAACCAAGCTAAAAAAACCGGACGCAATCTTCGCTGCTGTCGTTGGTGGTTCAAACGTATCCTTCTATAAACAAATGAAAGCTGCTGGTGTAACTAGCGACAAACAAACCTTACTAACCCTTTCTGTAACTGAAGATGAATTACTGGGGATTGGTGGTGAAAATATGAAGGGCTTCTACTCTTCAATGAAATATTTCCAAAGCTTAAACAACCCAAATAACGTGACATTTGTAAAAGCATTTAAAGCAAAATACGGTCCTAAAGCTGTGGTGGGTGATGTAACCCAAGCTGCTTATTTAGGGCCATGGTTGTGGAAAGCTGCTGTAGAAAAAGCGGGTAGCTTTGACGTCACTAAAGTAGCTAATGCTTCACCAGGTATAGAGCTTAAAACAGCACCTGAAGGTTACGTGAAAATCGATCCAAACCATCACTTATGGAGCAAGTCACGTATTGCTCAAGTGCTTCCAAATGGTCAATTCAAAGTAGTATACGAATCAAAAGGCTTGATCAAGCCAAATCCATTCCCTAAAGGATACTAATTTAACTGCCACAGGATCAGGAGAAGTCATTCTCCTGAACTTTTATACCACACAATTTTAAAGCTTGGAGGATGATGCGATGGATATTTCATTTGCGGAATTCGGTGCAATATTTGCCATGCAAGGCTTTAATGGTTTATCAGTTTTCTGTGTGCTGTTACTGATGGCCTTAGGTCTTGCAATTATTTTTGGACAGATGGGCGTTATTAACATGGCGCATGGTGAGTTCCTAACCATTGGGGCTTATACCACATTTTTTATTTCAACTCTGACTGAAAACTACTTCCCTCAATTACTACCTTACTATTTTATCATCGCGATTGCAGCAGCATTTTTCACCTCAGGGATTATTGGCTATATGGTCGAGCGGCTAATGATCAGTCGACTATATCAGAGACCACTTGATACATTATTAGCCACTTGGGGCTTAAGCCTCATTATGCAACAGTTGTTCCGTTCGGTATTCGGCCCTAAAGAGGTCAGCCCCACCCTTCCAGATTGGTTGATGGGGTCTTATCAACCAACAGAATCCATTGATATTCCTATTAATGGTCTATTTTTGGTCGGAGTGACTTTAACTGTTACGGCCTTTGTTTACTTTCTGATTTATCGTTCACGTTGGGGCTTACAACTTCGTGCCACGAATCAAAACCGTTTTATGAGCGGTGCCGTCGGGATCAATACCAAACGGGTCGACAGCTTGACCTTTGCACTAGGTTGTGGTTTAGCCGGGATTGCTGGGGCAGCCTTTACCACCATCGGCTCCACAGGCCCAACAGCAGGTTCTCTTTACATTGTCGATACCTTCCTTGTGGTTGTGTTCGGTGGTGCAGCTAGCTTACTAGGTACCATTGCATCTGCATTCAGTATTGCCCAAGCTCAATCATTACTAGAATTCTTTTTGTCAGGTTCTATCGCAAAAGTGATTACTTTGGCGACCGTAATCATCATCTTGATGCTACGCCCTCAAGGTTTGTTTTCAATTAAAGTTCGTAAATAGATATTCAGGAGAGATTAATATGAAAAATCTAATGAATGTCTTGTTAGGGGGTAAAGAAGGTGCTATTGGGCTGATGATTCTAGCGATAATCATCCTACTCTTAATGCCGATGTTCCTTGATGTATTCCGCTTAAATCTGATGGGCAAATATCTAACTTTTGCATTTGTAGCAGTGGGATTAGTGCTCTGTTGGGGGCATGGAGGCATCTTAAGTTTAGGTCAAGGTATTTTCTTTGGCATTGGTGGTTACTGTATGGCGATGTTCTTAAAGCTTGAAGCTTCGGACATGCAAAGTACAGCCGCGCAAACAACACCGGGGATTCCAGACTTTATGGACTGGAATCAAGTCACTAGCTTACCGATGCTTTGGGAACCATTTCATAGCTTTAGCTTCACCCTCTTCGCCATCATTATTATTCCAATTTTGCTTGCCTTCATTATCGGTTTTGCCATGTTCACACGTCGTGTAGGCGATGTGTACTTCTCCATCATCATGCAAGCAATTGTGGCAATCTTGACCATTCTTATTATTGGTCAGCAAGGTTTTACTGGTGGTATTAACGGTATTACTGATCTAAAAACCTTACATGGCTGGGACATCCGTACCGATGAAGCCAAATATGTTCTTTATTACATCAATGCATTATTACTGCTTGCAGTGATTATGATTAGCAGATTTGTACTGAGTTCTAAACTTGGTCGTCTACTGTCTGCAATGCGTGACAAAGAAGAACGCGTGCGTTTCTCTGGGTATGATGTAGCCATGTATAAAGTCTTCATCTTCTGTTTTGCCGCAGTCGTCTCGTCAATTGGCGGTGCGATGTTCACTCTACAAGTCGGTTTCATGTCACCAACCATTATCGGCATTGTACCTTCGATCGAAATGGTAATTCTTGCCGCCGTGGGTGGTCGTTTATCTCTTATCGGTGCAGTCTACGGTGCAGTCTTAGTTAACCTTGGCAAAACTTATTTCTCTGAGGCTTTCCCTGAGCTGTGGTTGTTTTTACTAGGCGGTCTGTTCATCTTTGTGGTGATGTTCCTTCCAGATGGTTTAGCTGGTGTTTATCAAAAATATGTACGCCCTTTATTCATCAAAAACAAAACAGTAAATGGAACAACTCCCCCACCTACCATCGATTCTGACGAAAACAAAGAACCTGTCATGAAAGGAGGTGTTAAATGAATAAAATTGGCGTAGAAATGAGTAAACCTGTCCTCGTTATTGAAGATTTAACGGTTTCATTTGACGGCTTTAAAGCAGTCAGTGATCTCAACTTCTATTTAGATAAAAATGAAGTGCATGTAGTGATTGGTCCAAATGGCGCTGGTAAAACTACGGTTTTAGACCTCATTTGCGGTAAAACCAAAGCCACTTCGGGCACGATTAAATTCAATGATATTGAGCTGACCAAACTCAAAGAATTCGACATAGTACGTAAGGGAGTCGGACGTAAATTCCAAAACCCAAATATTTACGAAAATCTGTCGGTATATGACAACTTAGAAATGTCATTTCCAAGAGGACGCAATGTTTTTGGTGCGTTATTCTTTAAACGTACCAAAGATGTTAGTGATCGCATTAGCGAAGTAGCATCAATGATTTTCCTGACTGAACTATTAGACACATCTGCCGGCTTATTATCACATGGTCAAAAGCAGTGGCTGGAAATTGGCATGCTACTAATGCAAGATCCCGAGCTTTTAATGCTTGATGAACCTGTTGCAGGTATGAGTGTCTCTGAACGTGAGCAAACGGCACACTTACTTAAAAAAATTAGTCAAGGACGGTCAGTGCTAGTTATTGAGCATGATATGGAATTCGTAAAAACCATTGCGGACAAAGTCACCGTACTACACCAAGGTAAAATTTTGGCGGCAGGCAAAATGGACGACGTTCAAAATGATCCTAAAGTCATTGAAGTTTATCTCGGACACTAAGGGGACCTCATATGAGTGAATTATTCGAAATCAATTCTTTGTGTTCAGGCTATAAACAAAGTCAAGTTATTCATGACATTAATATGAAAATTCAACCCAAAGAAATTGTGGCTATCATGGGCCGTAACGGCATGGGTAAAACAACGCTCTTTAAAACGCTGATTGGAGATATTAAAAATACTAAAGGTGAAATTAAGCTCAATGGTAAAAATCTAGAGAAGCTTGATCCTTACCAACGTGTAGAAAATGGCATGGCCTATGTACCACAAGGGCGAATGATTTTTTCAACCATGTCGGTACTTGAAAATATTCAAACAGGCCTTCCAAATTCTGCCCATGGCAAAGTTCCTGATGACTTATACGAGCTGTTTCCTGTACTTTGGGACATGCGCAAGCGCAAAGGCGGTAATCTATCTGGTGGACAGCAACAACAGTTAGCAATTGCACGTGCACTTGCGACTAATCCTAAAGTATTGTTATTGGATGAACCAACTGAAGGGATTCAACCATCCATCATTAAAGATATTGCGAAAACATTAAAAGAAATTCGTGACAAACGAGATTTGACCATTGTAGTTTCTGAACAAGTCCTGAGTTTCACTATGGCAATGGCAGACCGTTTCATGGTGATTGATAAAGGCCGTTTCGCTTACGAAGATGTCCGATCAAATATCGATGAAGTTACCATTAGTAAATATTTATCAGTTTAATTTAATAAACTTTTTCTATATCTCCCTTCGATTCGTCGGGGGATTTTTAATCATAAAAACTTTTATTTTTTATATATAACAACCTTTAGTTTTATTTGGATTATTCAACGGTAAAAATCATTAAAAAATGTATCGATATACGCAATTCAACGTATTTTTTAAAACTGGATTTCACGCGACACTCTTTACATAGATTGATTTGTACCAAAAAACTTGGAGAAAGCAAATGCGTCATGGTGATATCTCAAGCAGTCCAGATACAGTGGGTGTTGCGGTTGTAAATTACAAAATTCCTCGTTTACACAACAAAGCTGAAGTTCTTAACAATGCAAAAAAAATTGCTGAAATGTTGAAAGGGATTAAACAGGGTATTCCCGGTATGGATCTGATTATTTTCCCTGAATATAGCACCATGGGCATTATGTATGACCACGAGGAAATGATGGCAACAGCCGCCACCATTCCTGGCGATGAAACTGCGATTTTCTCTCAAGCCTGCATTGAAGCCAATGTTTGGGGCGTGTTCTCTATTACAGGAGAGCAGCACGAAGAACACCCACACAAAGTACCGTATAACACTTTAATTTTAATCAATAACAAAGGCGAGATTGTTCAAAAATACCGCAAAATTATTCCTTGGTGCCCAATTGAAGGTTGGTGTCCAGGTGATACTACCTATGTAACTGAAGGTCCTAAGGGTATGAAGATGTCATTGATCATCTGCGATGATGGCAACTATCCTGAAATTTGGCGTGACTGTGCCATGAAAGGTGCAGAGCTAGTCGTACGTTGTCAAGGCTATATGTACCCTGCTGCCGAACAGCAAATCAATATGGCGAAATGTATGGCTTGGGCTAACAACGTGTATGTCGCTGTTGCGAATTGTACAGGTTTTGATGGAGTCTACACTTATTTTGGTCACTCAGCAGTTGTCGGCTTCGACGGTCGCACCTTAGGTGAGTGCGGCACTGAAGAGAATGGGATTCAGTACGCACAACTATCATTGCATGAAATTCGTGATGCCCGTAAATATGACCAATCTCAAAACCATTTATTTAAACTGCTACACCGGGGCTATACCGGTGTTTATAACAATGGCGATGGTGATAAAGGGATCGCGGATTGTCCTTTCGATTTTTACAAGACATGGGTACTCGACGCTCAGAAAGCACAAGAAAATGTGGAAAAAATCACTCGATCAACCATTGGTGTGGCGGAATGCCCGATCAGCAATTTACCGCATGATGGTTTAGAAAAAGAAGCATCTTAGTTAGTTTAGCGCAGGAGGTACTCGACATGACATTTGCCAGTGATCGCATCAGTGCCAATCAGGAAACCTTGGCTAAGCAACACTATGATATGCAAAGCAAAGAACGTATTGCTCGTACTTCTCGTTTTAGTTTTAATCCTGATTTGGTCATGCAACATGTCCGTGACAGAATTATTGGCCAAGCTGAAGCATTGGAAGAAATCGAAAATATGTTGGTGACGATCAAAGCTGACTTCAACTCACCTAATCGTCCGCTCTCAGTCACCTTAATGCTAGGACCAACTGGAGTTGGTAAAACAGAAACTGTCCGCTTGATTGCAGAAGCCATTCATGGCAAACCTGATGCATTTTGTCGAATTGATATGAATACTTTGGCACAAGAACACTATGCCGCGGCTTTAACTGGCGCCCCCCCAGGTTACGTGGGATCCAAAGAAGGCAACACCTTATTTGAAGAAGCACAAATTCAAGGTAGTTTTTCAAAACCAGGCATTGTGCTGTTTGATGAAATTGAAAAAGCGAGTACTGAAGTGATTCGCGGACTTTTAAATGTTTTAGAAACAGGCATCTTAAAACTCACTGCGGGCACCAAGGTTTTAGACTTTAAAAACTGTATGATTTTTATGACCAGTAATGTCGGTGCTAAAGATGCACAGACACGCCTACAACAGCTATCAAAACTACCTAAAGCTATTCAAAAACTGGCACGCTTGAGTAAACTCGATGACAGTGAAATTATCAACAAAGCCTTACATAAAAAGTTTGATCCTGAGTTTTTAAACCGAATTGAACGTATCTTACATTACCAAGCTGTAGAGGCATATTTTGCGAGCACATTGGTTAATTTAGAAGTCGACAAACTCAATCAACGTTTGCGTAAGCAAAGCCGTACAGTTGAGTTGACTGCATCTGCTAATACTTTTTTATCGACTGGCCATGATGTTCGTTTTGGCGCACGCGGCTTAGGTCATCGTTTCCGTATACTCATCGAGCCAAAACTCGCAAAGTTTTTGATTCAAAATCCTGAAACCAGTCACATCATTATTGATTACAACAATCAAAGTCTAAATATCCGTTCCATGCTGTCTGAAACTAAGATCGAAGATCCAAAATCTCATTAATGAGATTTTGGATCTTCCGATTAGAAACTAGCTTTATTTGACCTCACATAGGGGATAAAACATGCAACATATCAAAATTAAACCTGGCGTTCCTTTAGCAGAACAATCTGAGATTGGACACAATCGCTGGCATCCAGACCTACCATTTTTAACATCTGTGAAGCCAGGAGAAGAAATATTAATTGAAAGTTTAGATTTTTTGGATGCCCAAATTAAAGATACAGATGATATTTCGGATGTTAAAAATGTCGATTTAACCCGTGCCCATCCTCTTACTGGCCCATTTTATGTTGAAGGCGCTGAACCAGGCGACTTGCTAGTGATTGATCTGCTTGATATTCAGCCAATTTCAGATGTCGGGTTCTCTGGAGTGTTTGCTAAAGAAAATGGCGGTGGTTTTCTTGCTGATTACTTCCCTGAAGCCGACAAAGCCATTTGGGACTTAAAAGGTTTATTTGCAACCTCTCGTCATATTCCAGGTGTACGTATCGCGGGCTTAAAGCACCCAGGTTTGATGGGTACGCTACCATCCCATGACTTACTTAAAGAATGGAATCGCCGTGAAGCATTGCTTGTACCTAAGGGACAAGCTAACCCACCTGATCCACGTACTGCTGTACTTCGTGGTGTAAGCGGGACTGAGTTTGACCGTATGGCAGCTGAAGCGGCACGTACTGTGCCACCGCGAGAGCATGGCGGTAATACAGATATTAAGGACCTTGCAGCAGGTAGTCGTATCTACTTCCCTGTTTATCAAAAGGGTGCGGGTTTCTCAATGGGTGACCTCCATTTCTCTCAAGGAGATGGTGAAATCGGTTTCTGCGGTGCGATTGAGATGGATGGGGTTACTCGTGTTGGCTTCGACCTCATTAAAGGTGGTATGGCTAAATATAATATTGACTCGCCAATCTTTGTTCCAAGTAATGTTAAACCAAACTATGATCAATGGTTAACTTTCGAAGGTATTAGCGTTGAAAATGATGTGAACTATTACCTTGATGCCACTGTGGCATATCGCCAAGCATGTTTAAAGGCGATTAAATACTTGGAAAACTTTGGTTTTACTGGTTCACAGGCTTATATGTTATTAACAGCGGCTCCTGTTGAAGGTCGCATCGGTGGTATTGTGGATATCCCAAATTGTGCATGTACTGTGTCATTACCAACCGCTATTTTTGAGCAGGATATATTGCCAAAAGGTGCACTCAACGACGATAAATTTTGGGGGAGAAAGCGTTAATTCCTAAGATTTAAGGATAAAGGAGTACAAAAATGCCGTTATATGATTTTCGCTGTGAACATTGTGAGGGAATTTTTGAGCAGCGCGTACCCATTGCTCGTATTTCAACAGACACTATTGAATGCGATTATTGCCATCAACAGACCTCTGCAAAACCAATGATTACGGGTCATCAACAAATTAATATGAAAACCAAATGGCGCCCCAGCTCAGGAGCCGAGCAACTTGCAGGTCCCTTAGTCGAAGGACCTGGAACTAATAAAAATAGCGCACGCAGCTCAGTTTTACATAATTGCCGCGGCGTGAATTGTTCTTTATGCGATGTCTAATGAAATAGTAATTACTAAGTTCACCGCTAATTATTTTTCTAAATATAAATAAAAACCGTCTGCACGAGCAGGCGGTTTTTAAAATTTTTATAATTTATCTAATTAAAAAATCTAATATTATTTAAACAACAATATTGCATCACCATCTTCACGTTCACCAGTTTTATCAGAAGGCAGATTTTGAGGGATACCATTAATTGTCATCATTGTTGACCCACCACCATCTAACTTCATTGCGTCCACTGCACCAAGGTATTTCATTAATTGCGCAGTCTCTGGTACAGAAAGCCCTGCACTATAGCGTGGAGCACGCCCATCAACTGTGACAAATAGCAATGTACCATCTTGTGTTTTTCCAACAATAGCGTGTGGATTTCTTCTTAAATACCAGTCATTAATGAAGTAGGAACGGTTTGCATTGTTATAGTGAGATGGAACTCCGATAAGACTCTCATAGCCCCACCCTTCACGTATGATTTGCTTACCTTCAGGGAAAGTACCATTTATGAGTAGTGTTGGGCCACCATTTACTGCATATGTAGTTTCAGTAATAGGAATATCTTTTTGAGTATCTTGATTAATTAAACGAGAATCAAATTTTAAAACTTGCCCTATCTGAATATTTTTTAATACCCAATCTACACTTGCCCCAGTTGCCTGTAGTGTTATATTCCCTTGAGCTAGGTTCATACCACGTGTTTGATTAATTTGTTGAACAATACCTTTTTCATTAAGTAAAACTTCAACACCAGCACCCGAATCTGTTTTAGTACCAAAATCCTCAGTAAAAATAATCATTTCATTTGGATCTGTACAAACAACATCATGAAGAGCAAATGATGTTTCAATATCAAAGGGGTTACCGCAGTTAAAGTTCTTGCCAGGGGTACGGTTTAGACCATCAATACGACGACTCTGTCCTTGAGCGGTTGTAATGGTTAATAATGTAGAAATATTTGTTTCCAAATGTGATGCATGTTTGCCATTTTTTGTCTCAAAAAACATTGCTGGACGGCCTTCAACACCTTCACTAACAATTTTACCTTTCACAACTGCTAAACCAGCTAAGTCACCTGGTGTGCCCATTGTTTCATTAACAACAAAAAAACCAGCATTGATTGCTGCAAAAGCCCCTAAACGTTTGGATAAGGATGTAGTGGTTTCCTTACCTGGAATAATATCAGTTGCTAAGGCACTTTTAAGTTGACCGGTAAAACTGGGTCTAACAGCAAGAATATTGATAACCCAAGGACCTGACGTATTTAAACCATCCTCCGCCGTATAACGTGTCTTTGCCTGTACAAATCTTTCTTTCTTGAATAAATTAACAATATCATCAGCTTGGTTTGCTGAAGAAAATCTTGAGTCTACACGTACCCAATAACCCATATTTTTTCCAGCTTGTGAATTATTAGGTGGTATCACTTTCTTAGCTGAATAACCTAATTTTTGAATAGCGGCTTCAAATTTTAAAAATTCTTGTTCATCTTTAGCAAAACCTATTTCAGCTTCAAAACCATCTTGTAAAGAGGCATAACCCCGAATAATACGGTATTGTTCAACGCCTTGGACCAAATCTATTTTTTGGCGATTCTCATATAAATTTTTTTCACCTATAGGCAATTGTGTTGATGGTAACTGCCAATCCAGTAAGGTAGATAAATCTGAATCAGATTTTTTATCATTATTACAACCATTTAAAAACAGTACAGCCATACATGTACTGAGAAGAATATATTTATTCATAGTTAGTATTTCTAAATAATTTAATTTAATAATTATTTATTTCAACATCATTAAAGTAGAATCTAACTCCAGTCACCCTATAAAAAAACTTAACAAAATTAGAGATAGGTAAATTCAATATCTCCAATTTAATCAAATAACTAGTTTTTTAAATAAAATATATGATGAGTAGTTAAAAAATACTCAAGCGATCTCTTCCACTTATCTGGCTTATTTAGGTCTAAAATACGCTTGGGGATGTGTTTCCACAATCCCTCTCATTTTCCAACTAGCTCAGGTTATAATAATGGACTCCCAAAATATTGTTGATCTATTATGAACGCCTCCAATGACCCTTTACACGGTAAAAAACTTGCTGACATTTTGGATGAATTATTGGATTACTACGGTGGATTTGAAGGCTTAAGTCGTAAAATTGAAATTAGATGTTTTTGCATAGATCCAAGTGTTAAATCATCATTACGTTTCTTACGTACTACACCATGGGCACGTGAAAAAGTAGAAAGCTTATATTTGTATGTCTTACGCCAAAAAGCCAAACAGAAATCATAGCGATCAAAATCCTAGCCTCAGCATTTTAATTAGTGGTGGACTACCACCACTCTCCTAGACAAATTTAGTCTATTCTTAAGACCTTTTTAGTAAGAAAAACTGGTTAACCCTATTTCTAGTCTTAGCCAGAATGATTCTCTAGACAGCGTTCTAACAATTAAGCCCTATAAGTTGAACATTTAAACTATTTACTTAAGAAACATATACATCCTTTTCATAAATTTTATTTTACCTTACTATAAATCCCGAAATTCAAGTGATCACACATGACCAAAAGAACAATAAATATCTATGGAGCCAGACAAAATAATCTTAAAAATATTTCGTTGAAGATCCCTAAACATGAAATCGTTGTTTTTACTGGAGTCTCTGGTTCAGGTAAATCTTCTTTAGTTTTTGAGACTATTGGCGCAGAGGCTCAAAGACAAATTAATGAAACTCAAGATAGCTTTGTTCGCAATCGTTTACAGCATTTTGGGGTCGCTGATGTTGATAAAATTGAGAATTTAAATGTACCTGTCATTATTAATCAAAAGCCTTTAACGGGTAACATCCGCTCAACCGTTGCAACCATTACAGATATTTACGCCAATCTTCGCTTATTATTTTCACGCATGGGTGAACCATTTGTTGGCTATTCGAATGTTTTTTCTTTTAATCATCCCAATGGCATGTGTCCACAATGCGAAGGCATTGGTCTTGAACAAACAATTGATATTTATAAAATATTAGACTTAGATAAATCCTTAAATGAAGAAGGTGCTATTAATTTCCCTACCTATCAACCTACTGCATGGCGTTGGACGCGATATGCAGATTCAGGTTATTTCGATTTAGATAAAAAATTAAAAGATTATAGTGAAAAAGAATGGGACTTGTTTTTGCATGCCCCTCAGCACAAGCCTTTAAATCCCACAAGTAAATGGAGAAAAACTGCACTTTATGAAGGACTGATTACTCGATTTGAACGCAACTTTTTAAAAGGTGAAGCGCAGGAAAGAAATCGTTATCGTAATAAACTTGAGGAGATTATTACAACCAAGGAATGTTCTTTATGTAAGGGGCAACGACTTAATCAAAAATCTTTATCTTGTAAGATTAACGGTAAAAATATTGCTGAATGCACAGCTCTATCTGTATCAATGCTTTTAGAGTTTATAGAATCGATAAAAAGTGAAAAATTTGAAACTGTTCTGCATGAAATCATTAATAAGTTGAGCAACTTAAACTTGGTTGGTCTCAGTTATTTAAATCTTAATCGTGTGAGCAATACATTATCGGGTGGTGAGTCACAACGAATCAAGATGGTTAAACATTTGGGTAATAGTTTAGTTGACCTACTCTACATCTTTGACGAGCCAAGTATTGGTCTTCACCCAAAAGATTTAGATAATATTATTAAAATCATTCAAAAGATTAGAGATAAAGGAAATAGTGTTTTACTGGTTGAACATGACCCTGATCTTATTAGAACAGCTGACCATGTCATTGATATGGGCCCTCTGTCTGGTATCCACGGCGGTCAAATTATTTACCAAGGGACCTTCGAAGAGTTAAAGAACTCATCAGGTTTAACAGGCCAGTTTTTTAGAAGACCAAACGTATATAAGAAAACACCACGCATTCGTTGTGAATGGATTTCAATTAAAAATGCCCATTTATTTAATCTAAAAAATATTGATGTCGATATTCCTAAAAATTGTCTAAGCGTTATTACAGGTGTCGCGGGCTCCGGAAAAAGTACGTTAATCAGTAAAGTCTTACCGCAACAATATCCTGAAACAAAAGTGATTGATCAATCTGCAATTACTGCAAGCATTCGGTCAAATTTACTGACCTATCTAGACCTTCTTGATCCGATTCGCCAACTATTTGCAAAAGCAAATAAAGTGAGTGCTAAGCTCTTTAGTTTTAACAGCGAAGGTGCTTGTCCTCAATGTAAAGGATCAGGTATAGAGAAAATTGAACTCGCATTTTTAGATGATGTCGAAATGACATGTGACCTTTGTCACGGCTCAGGATACGCCCCAGAAGTGCTGAAATATCAATATAAAGGTAAAAACATTGCTGAAATTCTAAAAATGACTGTTACAGAAGCCAGCCACTTTTTTGAAGATCGTAATTTACAACAGCAATTTAATTCATTGGTAAGCTTGGGCTTAGACTATATTGCAATCGGCCAACGCTTAAATACTTTTTCTGGTGGCGAGCGCCAAAGATTAAAACTCTCAAAAGAGCTCAATGAAACAGATAATATTTTTGTATTAGATGAGCCGAGTACAGGCTTACACCCTTCTGATACTGAAAAATTGATTAGTTTATTAAATAGCTTGGTTGAAAAAGGCAATACGATCATCGTTATTGAACATAATCTAGACATTATTAGCCAAGCAGATTGGATTATTGATATCGGTCCATTAGCTGGTGACAAAGGTGGTGAATTGGTGTTTTCTGGAACTGTTACTAGTTTGCTCTCAGCAGAAAAATCATTCACAGGTCACTATTTGAAAAAATATCTAGAGCTGTAAAGATTTGATCGACTAGCTTGGCACAACAATGAATCAGATTTTGCTTGAAGCAGAGCGGCATGTATCAAGGAATAAATGGAGTAATTAAAATCAACTACTCCATTTAAATTTAAAACCGATATCCAAATTTTAGACCATAGGCGATTGCATGATTGTCTTTAAAATCTGCCTGTTCTGCGAATGGTTTAATTCCTTCTATTGGCAAGTAATAAGTTCCATCTTCGGTTTTTGTATCACCTAACCAATAATATTTTATGCCACCAGCTATAAAGTAGTTTTTAGCGGGGTTAAATTGGACACCTAAACCAAGCGACCATGAACCTTTGATTGGTCCCATTGTTGATGCAGGATCACCCGTACCAGAATCCCAACTTACATCTGTTGAAGCAGCCCATTTTTCTGTAAATTGATGTGCGAGACCGACAGTCGCACTATATTGATCGTTCTGATAAGAATCGAGCTTAAAGCCTTGGGTATAAGCTCCACCAGTTGCCTCTTTCATAATAATTTCAGATAGAGCGCCATATTGCGGAGGGCGTGTTTCAAACTCTTTCCAATTCACCCATCTTAAATTCATATAAATAAGTGATTGTTCAGAAATGCCTGTCTGAAAATCAATATTTAATGATGCTGGAGTCTCTAATTTGGTTTTCTCATTTTCAACGAGTTTTAGTGGTTCACCATAAATATCTTCATCTACTTGAAATTTATATTTGATTTTAGACCGATAGGTTATCGCTGCTTTTAATGCAAGATCGGGTAATTGATAACTTCCTCCTAACAACCAGCCGACTTCGCCTTCTTGCTGAAACTTAGCATTATAGCCATTAAAAGCCTGAGTATAGGCATTGCCCCGAAGACCTAGGTTTGCTTTTACGGTTTGATAAACTGGTCCACCGTAAATCTGAAAATGCTCAACTGGTGAATAACCCACAATCATACTTAAATTTTGAGTATCGGCTTTTACGAATGTACCTTGATGGCTAACGTCATTATCAAAATAACTATTATTAGAACGTGCCGGATATTTAATGTCAGCACTAAAGGGCTGATCGTATAGCACACCAAAACTTAAACGATCTGTAAGTTGTAACTTTAGAGCAGCTGTATAGAACTGCGTACTTTCTGCAATATCGCCTGTATCACGACTTTGGTGATCTCGTACAAGATCGGCTCTATCGTTGACTATGCCAGAAACAGATGAATCGACTGCAAATAAATTCGCTTCTGCATAATTACCGTTTTCTAGAAATGGCAAGATAGATTGGCCTGATTGTTCCAAGGCTGAAGCGTGACTAATGTTACTCACAAATACGCCAAGCATTCCTATTAAAATCGGATTTGTCCTATTAGTTGGCATTCCATTCATACCTATATCCTTTTTCGTTGTTATTTCCCAAAATCCTTAGGATAGTTTTTTATTTTTAGAGCCATATTTCACAACATGGCTCTAAAATTCTTTACATCTATTTTCGTAATAAACCCAAACCGAAAAGGCTTAGCCACACGACCTGTACTGGTAATAAGAACAGTTCAAGGAATAAGGCCGCTTTAGGAAAGCCTGAGAAAAGAAGTGCAGCAAACCCAACATATCCCAACCCAACCAAAACCAATGGGAAACCTAATGCAGATTTGTTTTTTCTCAGAAGTAGTCCGTTAACTATTGCCCAGAAACCGATTGTCGGTCCTTCCATTGGCCATAAGCCATTTTGTGAGCCTTGAGAAATGGTGGCCCACACAGTGCCCGCTGCCTGTTTAGCCATTTCATTTCCAGACATATATGTTTCAGCAAGTGGTCCTAACACAGCGGCCTGTAAAACAGCCCCTGCTATACCTAACATGGTTGAAATCACAAGGAATAAAATAGCGATATCGGACAACAACCCTCCCGAAGAGCGCAACTTTCTCCACAGATATACGCCCACAGCCAAAAAAGGAAGATAAAACCCAAAACAATCAGAAATCATTGAAGTTCTGAAAAGTGCTTGGTCTTTTGCCGACAAAGTTAATGCAAATTCAGGTTTAAATATTTGATGCAAATCAAAACCTGTAACTGCAAGAAAACAAAGTAAGCAAGTTGCAGCCATTACCGTACCGATTAGTGCAACCCACGCTGTAAATACGTGTCCATCATCATATTGTTTAATCGAGTCCAAGACGTCTTCTCCTAGAAAGTGCTGATACTCGTTCGTATTCGAAATAAGTACGTAGCGCAGCGATAAGACCCGGAATTAATGGGAAACGTTTAAATTTAGCGTGTCCTTTTTCTCCATTGGCAACAAACCAATGCTCGGTAAGCTCCGTTTTACGTTGCAATGCAAGATCAGCTAAAATTCGGCCATAATTTTGTGACATCATTACGCCCGCACCACTGTATCCATAGGCATAAGAAATACGACCATTATGAAGTGTGCCCACTTGAGACCTTACGTCAAAAGGAATAGAACAAGCGCCACTCCAACGTTGAGCAATTTTTAATTTCTGAAATGTAGGAAATACCTTTTTATACATTCGCTCAGCGGCATCATAAAACTGCACTTTCTGAGCTTCATCCATAGAGCGCCCTTCACCCACGTAGATATCACATAGGTTAAATTGCAATCTTCCATCTACAGTCGTTCTACAGGTTGGAGGACAATAGGTTGTTTTGTCATAAAACTGACCACGATGTTTCCAACCAAGCGCTTTCCAATCTTCATCAGTTAAAGGTTCAGTAATTAACTGATATACAAACATTGGAAGTTGTGCGCGTTTAAGCCCCAATTCTGGTTGCAATAAATGGGTAAAACCATTTGTTCCCAATACAATATGTTTAGCTCTAACCTCACCTTCTGGGGTTTTGAGAATAAAGAACTTTTCCTTATCTTCTATATCCAGTACTGGCGTTTGCTCAAAAATTTGTGCGCCCGCAGCTTCAGCTATTCGCTTGAGTTCTCGAGAATGCTTTACAGGGTTGACTTGTCCAGAATGTGGCATTCGGCAACCACCAGAAAATGCATCACTATTTAGAGCTTGGCTGACTGTAGCTCGATCCATATAGACACTGTCTTTTGAGCGAGGTTGATCGTGCCAATATTGAGTAAAATGCTCTAATCTTTTTTCATGGCCGCGAAGTGTCGTAAATGTCACACCGGGCATTTCAAAATCGCTATCCATATTTTCGCGTTTGATTAGGTCCTGCACATAGTCCAGACCATTCCATGCGAAATTTTGAAGCTCAGTTAATCTTTCTTTTCCATAAAGTACTTTTGCAGTGGTAGGGTCAAGTACTGGAACTGGCACAACCCAACCAGAAGTACGGCCTGAGGCACCAAATGCCACACATTCGCCTTCAAGAACAGCCACTGATGCAGCAGAGTCGGCTTTTTTTATGTGATAGGCGGTAGATAATCCAGTAAACCCTCCTCCAATAATCACCACATCTACATCGATAGTACCTTTAAGAGGTGGTGAAGGAATGTATTCGCCTGAGTGGGCTAACCAGAATGACTTATTTGCATGTGGAATATTATTCATCTAATGCTCCTTCCTTTGATATTTGATATTGCTCAGTCCACGTACCCATACTTTCGCCTATTCATTTTTTTTCAAAAAAAAGGCTTATCGCAAACTCAAGACATAATTTCTTCCCTGAAAAAATGTTGAGTGCTTTATCACAATGCGTACGAAATCGTAGAGCTGAATATATATTGCTCCAACAATTACACAGTGTCAATGACACTGTGTAATTAAAAATAAAAATTTAGCTTCTGATAAGAATGTTTAGAAAAAAGGAAAATGAGATTGAAAAAATAATTGAAAAAATTTTATTAAATATTAAACACATATATTTTTTAATTATAGAAATGAATGAACAATTCCTTTTGAACATTCATAAATTTATAGTTAATATTTTTTTAATTAGCACCATAAAGTGTCGATAACCAAATGTTTTGAAGTACCCTTATCGCTACCTTTGGATCAACTTCTGATGGACGTCCGAAAACTTCAGAAAGATATCTTTCTTCAAGCCAGATAAGTGCTTTTGCTGTTTCTTCTACATCTAAATTTTTCTTAATTCTACCAGCTTCTTGTTCTTCTTTAATATGTTGAGCAGCAGCGTTAATAAAGTCTTGCACTAAACTCCGATATGCATTGTCCACACGTTCATCGCCTCCTGCTGCTTCTCCGAAAGCTCGTAGTACACGCCCATGCTGCATGTAAACTTCTACCAAACCAACTAAAGTACGGCGCAAATCTTCTTGAGGACTATCACCTTGCAGCCACCTATCTGCAATAGTAAATAATTCTTTCCCAATATTTTCAACAAGGCGTAAGGCCAAGTCATGCTTATCTCGGAAATGTACATAAAATGCTGGACGTTTTAAGCCCGTTCGGCGCATGACCTCATCTACATTGAGTTCACGAAAAGGATGTTCACTTAAAAACTGTTCAGCAGCATTTAATATTTCATTTTCAGAAACTTTAGGGTCGTGTTTGGGTCTACGTCTTGTAGTTGTCATACTATCCAATTTCTCATTGACACGATGTCATTGTAGGTATTAATAAATTATTCGACAAGCATTAATGCACTATTGTGGAACAAATTCTTGGAAAAAAAATAAATAAGAAGATTTTTATACTTAATAACACAATCAGAATTATATATTTTTAAAATCAAACTTTTCAAATATTTAAATAATTATTTAGAAATGCTCAATAACAAAATAAGTATAATTACACTGTGTCATTGACATTGTGTAATTATTAAATTAATAATATTGAACAGCCCCTTTTTATGACGGGGACTTCTTAAATGAAAACATACTGAGCTTAAGTAAGGCGTTTGTTCATCAGTTCCATGGATCAGGGAAAATGAAGATTAATAAATTCATCATCTTAGAAAATCTAACTGATGCTCAATTTACTGAAATTTGTAGAGAGGAATAAGATATGAATACATCAGAACAAGTTACTACTACTGATGTTTTAATCATTGGCGCAGGGATTGCTGGTATTAGCGCAGCGTACCATTTAAAGAAATATCGTCCTAATTCAAGCTTTTTAATTCTAGAAGGCCGAGAAAAAATCGGTGGTACTTGGAGCCTATTCCGTTACCCTGGCATCCGCTCCGATTCAGATATGCAGTCTTTTGCATTTGGTTTTAAGCCTTGGACCGAAAAAAGGACTTTCGGTAGCGCGCAAATGATATGTGATTATTTGCAAGAAACCCTTACTGAAAATGGTATTGACCAACATATTCAATTTAACAGCTATGTAACGAGTGCCGAATTTTCATCAAGTGAAGGCATGTGGACTGTTAAAGTCAAACAAAAAGACCAAAAAAATTTAGTCACCTTACGTTCGCGCTTCCTGCTTATGGGCACAGGTTACTACGATTATAATAATGGTTATTCGCCTGAGTTTCAGGGAAGCGAAGACTTCAAAGGTCAAATCGTTCATCCTCAACACTGGCCAGAAAATCTCAACTATTCAGGCAAAAAAGTTGTCGTAATTGGCAGTGGAGCTACAGCGGTAACCTTAATCCCAGCTATGGCTAAAGATGTTGAACATATCACCATGCTTCAAAGATCACCTAGTTATGTGATTGCGATGCCAAGTGTCGACCCTATTGCACTGGCTTTAAATAAAGTTCTCTCGCCTCAACGTGCATATGAAATTATTCGCAAGAAAAATATTGCACTCAGCCGAGGAATGTATAAATTAAGCCGCCGTTTTCCAGATGTGATGCGCCGCCTACTGATTGCAGATGTAAAACGCAGACTGCCTAAAGGTTTTGATGTCGCAACTCATTTCTCGCCAAAATACAATCCATGGGATGAACGCTTATGTGTTGTACCAGATGGAGACATGTTTAAAGCAATTTCTTCGGGCAAAGCTTCTGTTGTGACCGATCATATTGACCGCTTTACTAAAGATGGAATCTTACTGAAGTCAGGTAAAACATTTGAAGCAGATATTATTATTACTGCAACGGGTTTAAACATGCTGGCATTCAGCAAGATTCAACTGACTGTCGATGGTAAGAAAATCGATTATCCAGATACCACCATTTATAAGTCTATGATGCTATCTGATATTCCAAATTTTGCCTTTGCATTTGGTTATACCAACATCGCATGGACCTTAAAAGTAGATCTAGTATGGCGATACTTCTGCCGTCTACTTGACTACATGGATGAGAATAAATACGGAACATTTACGCCAGTGATTGCTAATAAAGACATGAAGCGAGTTCCGTTTGTTGATTTGAGTCCGGGATATGTTCAACGTGGTTTAGCTCAGTTCCCTAAGGCAGGAACAGAAGGACCATGGGAATTTCAACATGATTATGAGTTTGATTTAGAAAGGCTCAACAAAGGTCCTGTTGTCGATAAAGCATTACATTTCACTGCTCTTTTACCTAAGAAAAAATTGGCAGTTGTTCCAGAGTCAAATTCAGATGAATTGAAGATCAAAGCTTAATACTACCCTCAAAATTAAGGTCTCTTATTTAAGTAAAACCTAAATAAGAGACTAAATATATTAGGTAAACATTATGGAAAATATTAAATTTACCAGTAAAGGAATTACATGTTCGGCTTGGTATATCCCGACCACATCCGATAAGTACAAAAGCTCTCGAGGGCGCCCCTGCATTATTATGGGAAATGGCTTCGGAGGTACAAAAGATACAGGGTTATTACATTTTGCAGAGCCATTTAGCAAAGCAGGCTTTGATACATTTATATTCGATTATCGTAGTTTTGGAGAATCTGATGGTTTTCCAAGACAGAATGTGTCCTATAAAAATCAACGTGAAGACTATCATGCAGCAATTGCAGCTGTGCGAAGCTTACCCAATGTAGATCGAAACCGTATCGCACTTTGGGGCACGTCTTATTCTGGTGGACACGTAATGGTCGTTGCAGCTCAAGATCCAAAAATCTCAGCTGTAATCTCTATGAATCCAGCTACAGATGGCCTAGCCGCCCTTACCCAGATCTTACGTTACGGCGGGCTTAAGCAGTTAACAGTTGCCGTGGCTCACGGTTTAAAAGACTTAGCCCGCTCACTGTTAGGTCAAGAAGCACATGTTATTCCAATTGTTGGGCAACCTGGCACGGCAGCCATGATTAGTACACCAGGGGCAGAAACTTCTTATAAATCGATGGCTGGACCAACATGGCGTAACGAAGTATGTGCCCGTACAGCTTTAGAAGTTGCAAGAAATCGACCAATTAATTTCGCTCGTCAAATAAAGTGTCCTTTACTGGTACAAGTTGGTTCAAATGATCAAGTTGCTCCACCTGAAGCTGCACGCAAGTCCGCTAATTTAGCAAGTGGTAAAGTTGAATTAGCGGAATACCCAATCGATCATTTTGATTTTTACAGCGGAACATGGCAAACAAAACTATTAGATGAACAAATCAACTTTTTAGCAAATGTTTTAAGCCATCCAAAGGCGAAATAAAATTTTATAGTCATCAATAAACATATGAAAATAAGCTGATTAGGAATCTATCTAATCAGCTTATTTGAAGCCATTATCCCCATAACTTTTATGTATATAGTTAACCTTATGATCGGTACTTGGCCTGAATCATCAGCATGATAATAACGAACAACGAAGGTATTGCCGCAATCACAAATAAATGGGTAATGACCAGAAATTGAGAAAGATAACCACCAAATAACGGCCCAATGACCGAACCCAAACGGGCAATCCCAATACTCCAGCCCACCCCAGTGGTACGAAGTGAAACTGGGTAATAACTCGCAGACAGCGCATTAATAGCAGGTTGCCCACCAACAATCGCAAAGCCAGCAATGAAAATGATGATAAATAATAAAACAATATGGCTAACAGCATAGCCAATTAAAGCAACACTAATTACTGCAACTAAAAAAACAGGAATTAATACTTTATAAAATCCAGTCTTATCGATTTTAAGACCCATCACAACACTACCGATCGTACCGCCTAATTGTAGAGTTGAGCCGATCATCAATGCCTGATTTAATGACAGCCCTGACTCTTTAGACAAAGTCGGTAGCCAGTTCGCCAGAAAATAGAGACTGATCATATTTAAAATACTGATGATCCAGATGGAATAGGTAAAAAACGCACGCTTATTTTTAAATAACTCAAGCGGTGACTTCTTAACCTGAACTTCAGTAGTATTAATGATTTTCATCTCTGAATTAAATGTTAATGCAGGATAAAACTTCTTTAACCAAAATAAAATTTTGGGCGTATTTTTACTATTTTCACTTAAAAAATATAAAGACTCTGGTAACTTAAAGAACGTGATAAAGAAAATAATTAAAGGAACAATACCGCCAAAATAGAAAATCGCCTGCCATCCTCCCCAAGGAACTAACAAGGCTGATATGCCTCCCCCCAACATTGCCCCGACCGTATAGCCACAAGAAATGACCATCATGGTGAAAATACGAGATTTATATGGAACAATTTCGGAGCTATAAGCCATGACATTTGGCATGATACCTCCTAAAAAAATTCCTGTAACAAAGCGGATTGCAGTCAATTGCTCAATATTGCCAACATGTGGTGTTACCAGCATCAATATGGAGAACATAAAGGTTGAGATCAGTAATATGGGACGGCGGCCAAAACGATCAGAAAGTGAACTTAATAAAAATGATCCAACAAACAAACCAAATAAGCTGGCGCTAAACACAACGCCTAGCATAGTTTTATGAACACCCCATTCTTCAATAATCATGGGGGCTGCGTAAGCCATGGACTGAATATCATACCCATCCATAATCATCAGCAATAAACAGGTGAACAAAATAAATTTCTGATAGCGTCCAACTTTCTGCTGATTGATCAAATCACTTAATGCAACTTCTTTCATGGTCATCCCTTCTCCATGTTGCGCTTTAAATTATTCTCATTCTAATTACGTTATTCATAATTAATTTACGAATAACGTAAAACAAAATAACAATATTACCCCCCCAAAGTCAAAATTTTAATTTTTTAGAATATAAAAAAGGTTAGATCAAATTATTTGATCTAACCTTTTTAATGATCTTGACAGAATGTTGAGTGTAACTCTAACGGCTGTTCTACACTTGCATTGTCATTCAAAACTGAAGTTAACTGGCGTCTCACCTTACCGCACAGCGACTGTGGTCTGCTCATCTAATAAAAATCGCTTCAACACCTCCTTTATCAGTATGAAATGATCAACTCATATATTGTCCGCCATTGATATGAAGATTAGCTCCTGTCATATAACTAGCATCGTCATTACATAAATAAGCTACTAATTCTGCAATTTCTTTTGGATAACCAAGTCGTTTCATTGGAATAGAGGATATTATTTTATTACGAATTTCCTCAGGAACTGACATCACCATTTTGGTCTCTTGATAGCCTGGTGAAATACAATTAACAGTTACACCTTTCTCTGCCAACTCTAAGGCCAAGGCCTTTGAAAAACCAATCATTCCAGCTTTTGCTGCCGAATAATTAGTTTGACCGAATTGACCTTTAGATGCATTTACAGAAGCGATGTTAATGATACGCCCCCATCCTTTAGCGATCATTCCATCAATAAATTGATGTGTAATATTAAAAATAGAGTCAAGATTAGTTCTTAAGACTAAATTCCAATCCTCAACTGTCATTCTTTTAAAAGAAGCGTCTTTGGTAATTCCAGCATTGTTAATTAATATATCAACTGAATGACCTTCTTTTTCCAAATATTTAAACATTAGAGATGCAGAATCATAATCGGAAACATCAACTCCAACACAAATAAAATCATATCCTTCTTCTTTATGCTTAGCTTGCCATTCATTTACTTTTGAATTATGAGGAGAATGAGTAACAATTACATTAAATCCCCTATCATGAAGTTTTTTTGCAATTTCTTGACCTATACCACCCATACCACCAGTCACTAATGCAGTTTTTACTATATTACTCATTTATATTAATCTTTTATTTATTAAAAAATTATGTTTCGATTTCAGTAGAACTTTTCCATTTAACTATCGTAATAATCATACCCACCGTGATAATCAGTAAGCCAATTACAGACGAAATATGAGGAAGTTCATTTAAAGAAATTGCTGAGATAATTGTCGCTAAAGCTGGTACAAGTGCAGCAAATACCGATCCCACAGTAGAGCCCAATAAAAATACAGATTTACTATAAAAATAAAGAGCGACAATGGAAACAAAAAAGCCTTGATAAATAATTTGAGGTAAAAGTACTCCTATAGGTATAGAGAAAATATCCAATCCTTTTAAGTAAAAATAGATTGGTGAATAAAATAACATTGAAAAAAATGAAACTAATCCAGTAGCATATAAAGCTGAGTCACAATAATATCTAGATGCTACGGTATACATTGCCCACATAACGCCACCAAGTAAAAAAAGCAGGTAGGAATAAATACTTGATCCATTAAAGGCAAAGAAACCAACTAAGATAACACCTGCTATGATTATGGATATTCCAAGGTATTCATTATTGAGTATTTTATTCTTAAGGAAAATCACACTCAATATAAGAGAAAAAGCAATCATACTGGCTGGAGTTACAGCCGCAAATTGTTCTACTGGAGCAAATTTTAGGCCTTGAGCAATAACTAACATATAAGGAGCACCAAGACCAACAACCATAATTACTATCCCAATAATTGGAATTTTCTTTTGCTTGTGCTTAATAGAAGAATAAAATAAATATGGAGATAATAATAAGCCTGAAAAAATAAAACGGAGAAATGTCATATCCCATGCATCAAGATTTGATCTGGCTACTCCAAATCTTGTCATTACGGGAAAAGCTGCCCAAATAAAAGCAGCAATTAAACCGCATAATACACCTACCCAATATTTATTTTGATTCTTCATGGGAATTCCAATATGTAAGTTAATAAAGTTAAAATACTTACTCTGATTTTAGGTATTTTTTAAGTCCTTCAATTGTCTCAGAATTCAATGGCATTGCTTTACGAGTTTCAACATTAACTTGAACAATAACAGTCTCAGCTGAAGCACAAAGTTGCTTATTTTGAAAAATTCCTTGTTCAAAAATAAGTGAACTATTTCCAATTTTTTTTACAACTGTCCCTATTTCGACAGTACCTGGCCATAAAATTTCATGGATATATTTAATAGTTAAATTTGCGATAACAAACTCAGCATCATGGGGTTTAATGACAATAGTAGGGTTATAAATTAATTCAACACGACCGGTTTCAAGAAATGTTGAAAACAACGCATTATTTATATGACCTTGACGATCAGTATCTGAATATCTTAATTTATCACTTGTAACAATTGGATAATCTATTGACGTTATATCCATTTCTACCTCCAAGACTAAAAGATAGCTATTACAAAGAATATTGTAATAGCTAATTTTTATTATTTATGACCGATATTAACTGACTCAATAGGTGCTTTTTTTCTAAGATAAGCATATTCAAGATCATTCAGTAACATTTGGGCTCTATTTAAATCTCGAGAAGCATAATTAATACTTGTTAAGAAATGAGCGAGTTCTTCACTATTTTCAAAATTATTAAAAACGTCTACTCTCGATACATCTAAGTTTTTTCTTTCTTCTAGTTGTTTTAAATAATCTGCATCTATTACTCGAAATGCTGCACCTATGCTCAGACCTTTTGCATTAAGAACCTTATGCCATTCGAATGGGGGATTCACTAAGACATCACCCAACCGCACCGTTCTGAGGTTCACCATAATCTTGAGTACTATTTCCTAAAAACATATGCCCTGTAACTATCCAATTAGGAATATCAAACCAATTATTTTTAAAAATAGATTCACGAACTTTTTTAAATGCTAATTTCCCCCAAGGGAATGGATCATTGTAACCAGAAGAAATTGTTCCTAAGTGTGAATAGACATCCAATTGATCATCAAAAATATTTTTTAAGAATTCTTTTGCTGGACCAATCTTTCCGGTTACATAATTATAGTCTGATTCGCCATCCTTACTACGCATAGTAACGCCACTATTACCATTCTTTACTCGCCACTGTAGTTCTAAGTTCTCGTCAATTTCACCAAAAAATTGGCGAGACTTTAGTTCATCATCTATTAATGCCAAGTTTTTAAATAAGGCTGGTTTCGTAAAATCCTCAGTGTATTTGTTTAAATTTTCAGAGGTCATTTTTCCTCTATGTTCTTCTGGTTCAACAATATTAAGAAATTTATACTGACTATTTAGGGTACTCATTTTATACTTTCCTCTTCTTTTTTTGAAATCTTGTTCTGTAATTTTGATAATCCACAGTTATCTTTGACAGTGTTGTCAAATTTGACACCCCTGTCAAGTATAAGGAATGTAAATTGTCTGGTATTCGTCAGTTTGATGAGCAAATAGTCTTACCTATCGTGCTCGATATTTTTTGGAACAAAGGATGGCAAGCGACCTCTTTTGTTGAAATTGCCCAAGTTACAGGTGTTCAACGAGGTTCTCTTTATAATGCTTATGGAAGTAAAGAAGCTCTTTTTCTACATGCCTATAAAATCTATACAGATAATTTTATAAAAAATGTAAAAAAAGCAATGGTAGGTGATTCTCTACAAGATGTTTTGAGAGGTTTTTTCAAAACAGCACTAGAAAACATGACTAAAGGAACTCCATCGAGAGGCTGTTTAACAACAAAAATGTTGATTGAAATAGACGTAACTAGCGAGCAAATTCAACAAAGTATTAGAGACTTTATGAATGATTTAAAGCTTATTATGGTTGTGCGATTATCAGAGAAAAATTTAGAAAAATCGTTATCTATTACTGCGGAAGAAGCTGCAGAAGTCATATTAACATTTGTAAGAGGAATTGCAGTAATGGAAAGAATGCATAAAGATCCACAAAAATTAATGACGATTTACGAGGCATTTATTTGCTCATTTATAAACTAATTAATTACATTATTAGTTTATAAGTCCCCTCTCTTTAAAACACATTCATTAAGCCACTATTGAAGATTAGTTGGCTTAATGACTCCCCAAAACTAAATTCAATTGATGAACTTGCCTCATCGTAAGGCTCATGGTCTACTCATCACATCATATTTTTAGATTATTCTTTTTCATTCAAATGTTTGGTTTAAAAAACTGCTCTAACATCACATCCCTTTCTTCTAAACTGTTCGAACTTAGAAACTGCATCATCAAGCCATCGATTAGGTTTAACACCATGTTGGCATCGGGTTTTATTGTACAAGTTTCTAGAATAAAAATCAGATCAAAAATCTCATGAAGTAGCCATTTTCGATATTCAATCGCCATGCGGTAACCTTGCGAATAAACGAGTTTAATTTCAAATATGGCTTTGAGTAATAAGTGGTACAGGCTATTAGAACAGACATGTAAACGCACAATTTCTTTGAGTTTATCGCTTGAAGTGTAGTAACGGTTTGAGTAGATAATAGACAACACTTCTTCTTTAAGGAGTCTCTTTTGAAAGGCGATACACATTTCAATCAGGCGCTCTTTTGAGGCAAAGTAATTATAAAAAGTGGTTTTGGTTATTCCAGATTCTTTCACAATCAGGTCTATTCCCGCTGTGTGAAAACCATAGGTGGTAAATAAGCGTATCGCCGTGCGAATAACCTGTAATTTTTTGGAAGAGATTTCTAAATTTGACATAGTTTTACCGTTATAAATTCTTGTTGTTTCTAAAAGAGATACTTTTCTGGGAGAAAAAAGGCATAGCAAAGCCATAAAGACTGTGCTGGGCACATCTCAAGGTTTATTGTTGATATAAGTTTTTAGACGAAACGAATGAAAGCTTGAAAAGCCGAACGGCGATCAAACCTTTGTAAAAAGTTTAAGTTGTGTCGTTATAGTGAATTTTGGCAATGGTTGCCAATAAATAATGAATGTGCAAAGCCAACTCCTTTATATATGGAGTTCTGCCAGAGCATTATAAATTATGGTGGCAGAACGAAAGAGGGTTAGCAGACTGGTACGACAACCAGCACACCCGAGGGTGTCCCTCTCCCGTCCTACCGCTACGGGAGGGAACGAGGAGCTTACGCACAAAACTATTCCTCAGAAGAAATAATCCTGATGCGGTCGTATACGGTCTGCTAAAACCGTCTGGCAATGTAGGCCAGCCCGCAAATGTTAATCTTCAAAAATTAAGGTGTCAATGTGAAATTGGCTAGAAATTATTTAATTAATTATTGTTTTTCATTTAATTATACAATTAAGGAAAATCTTAAGTAAAGATTGATTAAAGCTTCAGAATAAGAGTAATTAAACTTAACTACTGCATTTAATTTTAGAACCGATAACCAAACTTTAAACCATCCCCATCTTTAAATATATTATTTATCTTTTGATCCCATATAGTTATTTCACCAATTGAATTACTTAGGAATTCAACTTACGATTACTAATTAAGTAAAAAATAAACTTATATGAATAGACTGGAATGTAATCGAATGTTTATTTCGATCATTGAACTAGGAAGTTTTGTTAAAGCTGCCGAAAATTTAAATACAAGCGTAGCACAAGCATCCAAGCTCATTTCAAAGTTAGAGAACGAATTGGGAGTACAGCTTCTAAAAAGATCAACTCGCTCATTGAAGCCCACAGAACTGGGATTAGCGTATTACCACCGAATTAAGCAACTCATGTCAGAGTTTGATGAAATTGAAATTAGTATTAAAAATCAATCTCGAGCCCCAGTCGGAAAACTAAAAATAAGTGCTCCTAATTCTTTTGGAACAGTACAACTAAGTAAAACACTGGTTAACTTTGCACAAAATTATAGTCAAATTGAATTAGATGTGAGTTTTACCGACCGCACGGTGAATGTCATTGAAGAAGGATTTGATATCGCCATTCGAATAGGCGAGCTTAAAGATAACAATTTAATTGCGACTCCTTTATCTCAAATTAGATTTTTATTAGTCGCATCTCCCCTTTATCTAGAAAAATTTGGCTATCCTCAAAGTCTTCAAGACCTAGAATCTCATTCCTGCATAATTGATACAAATTTTAAAGATCCATATGAATGGACTTTTTTTGAGAAATCACCTTCGAATGTATTACATACCATTAATGTGAATGGTCGGATTCATTTTGCGAATACAGAAGCCTGTTTAGCGGCAACCATAGCAGGACTTGGCATCGCCAGATTACCTATGTTTATTTTAAAAGATGCACTTATCGACAAAAAGATTATTCCTATTTTAGAAAACTATGAATTACCGCGAAGAGGTCTCTATGCGGTTTACCCTCCTGCAAAACATCTAGCCAACAAGGTGAGAACCCTGATTGATTACTTAAAAGAGCAATATGCGTACCCTGCCGAATGGGAAATTTACGAGTAATTATTTCCAAAATAGAAATAAATATTCAATTTCAGCCTACTTAATCACTTAAAAAATCAACAGTAGTATGTATTCATCAAGTTAATTCTCATCGAGATAGAAAATGAATACATCTAACACAGCTCCTTATGCGGCATTACTACTCCGTATAACCTTAGCGCTTTATTTCTTTGCCCATGCTGGTCTCAAACTATTTGTATTTACACCAGCAGGTACAGCACAATTTTTTCAATCTGTTGGAGTTCCGGGATGGATGGCATATGTAACTATTCTCTGGGAGATTTTAGGAGCAATATTATTATTGATTGGTTTTAAACCTCGAATTGTTGCGATTGCACTAATTCCAGTCTTATTGGGTGCAATATTTACTGTACATGGTGCTGCCGGTTTCTTTTTTACAAACCCTAATGGTGGTTGGGAATTCCCATTTATGTGGATTATTTCTTTAGTTACTCTGGCACTCATTGGTGATGGATCGTTTTCTTTAAGTAAATCTTTTAAAAACTAAGCTCGTTAATAGATGAGATGCCATCGTATGAATGGCATCTAAACACCAAATATTCAGCTCATTCAGGGTATTAAAATGAAAGATCTATTTATAATTTTATTACACGGCGTAGGTAGTAATGGTGAAGACTTAGAAGCAGTTGGAGAATTTTTTAAAGCCAATCATTCTAATTTAAATTTTGTCGCACCCAATGCTCCTTTTAGCTTTATGAACAGTAAAGAGGCCTATCAGTGGTTTAGTATCGCTGGGGTTGATGAGGAGAATCGATTTAGTCGGATTAAAGAAGCCAGACCTCATTTTGACCAAAAAATCCAAGAAATCATTACTCAAAACCAATTGGAAAACCACCTAGATAAAGTCGTTTTTTTAGGATTTTCTCAAGGTGCAATAATGGCTTTAGATGCGGTCGTTTCAGGGCGTTGGCCTATTGCTGGGCTGATTAGCATCGCTGGAAGATTAGCAAGTCCAATCAATAATGAAATTAATAAAAATACGAAAGTTTTATTAATTCATGGTGAGTCAGACGCCGTCATTCCTCCAACCGAAAGCCAAAGTGCATATCAACAAATGCATGCAGCCAACTTAAATGTTGAGTTGAATATTTTACCCGCTACGGGACATACCATTTCGCATTCAGCCCTTCAGATAAGTCTTGATTTTTTAAACACTATTTAATCCATTTGGCCTAAAAATCCAAATCTGAACTTAGATCTTCCTAAATCTAAGTTCCGTACTTTCTCGTCTCAAATTATTCTTCGGAGTTAAAAATGACTACATCAATCCGTGCAGAAGATATTATCAGCCCTATTACTGATACTATAAAAGCGAATACAAACTCACCAAAAGAAGCAAAAAATCTAGGTTTGTTTGCTTATGATAAACCAACCCCAGAGAATACCGTTTTATTACTTATTGATCATCAAGTTGGTTTAATGGCTAGCGTTCGTGATACTTCAAGCCTAGCTGAATTAAAAAGTAATGTTCTTGGTTTAGCACGTACGGCTAAAGCTCTTAATATTCCAACATTAATTACCTCATCAAATGCGCAATGGCAAAATGGCGACACTCTCCCAGAAATTAAGTCATTGTTCCCAAATAATTCAATTTATCGACGTACGGGGATCATTAATGCATATGAAGATCCGACTTTTCGTAAAGCACTTATTAATTTACTAGAAGCAACAGGTCGAACCCATATTATTATTGCAGGCGTAACCATTGGTACTTGCTGTACTTTCCCAACACTATCGCTATTAAATGATGGATATAAAGTATACCCAGTCATTGATGCATGTGGAGCATGGAATCAATATGAGGTTCAGGCCGCTACATTACGCATGGCAAATGCTGGTGCAGAACCAGTAACGACCTTTAGTCTAGCTTGTGAATTACAAGCTGACTGGAAAAAGCCTTCCGCAGACCAAATGCTTGAGCCTTTCAAAGAAAACTTATCGGAGTATGGATTTGTACTACAAAACTTCTGGGATAATGTAGGCACCCCAGCGGTTGAAGATCCTTTCAAAATCAAATAATTGATTTTTCTTAAGCTTTGTATCTTTGATTTTTCGTTAAAATTATAGATACAAAGCTTTCTAGTTTATTACCGCTGATAAACTTTCTTTCCATTAAAAATGGTCCATACCACCTTTGTTTCAGCCAACTGTTCAGGCGAAACTTTAAAAATATCTCGATCCACTAAAATCATATCGGCTTTTTTGCCCGGTTCGAGCGTGCCGATGCTTTTATCTAAATAAAGTGCCTTAGCCGAATTAATCGTATAAGCCTTAAATACTGTATCTCGATCAATCGCTTCCGCTGGATTTAAAACATCTCCTTCAATTCCTTTTCTTGTAATTGCAGTAGCCATAGCAACAAAAGGATTGGCGGTTGAAACTGGTGCATCGCTTGCGCCTGCAATTGTCGCGCCGTTAACCAACAACGAATGTGCAGGATACATCCCCTTATAAGAAGCTGCATCAATATAAGGTTTTACCAGTTCTTTGTTAAAACTGTCTTCGTAGGCCCATGCTAGTTGCATAGAAGCAATCACATTATTTTGTTTAAAGCGCTTATAGTCTTTAGGGTCTACGAGCTGGAGATGAGTAATACTATGTGGGACATTGCTCTGACGTTTTGAACGAGCATATTCAATTGCATTTAAAGATTCCTGTACAGCTCTATCCCCAACAGCATGGATATGAACCAGCATATTTCGCTTGTCAGCTTCATCAACAACTAACTTAAAAATATTTGGATCGAATAACAAAGTCCCTTGCTTGTTACTATTAGAATATCGGCCAAGTAGTGCAGCTGATTGGGCTGGAAACTCTAATACGCCATCCGCAAATACCTTTACACCAATTAGATTAAAGTTATCTATGTTTTTATATTTACTATTGATTGACCCAATGATGTTAAAAACTTGAGGCGTACTTTTTGAGTTAATTACATGTAACCCAGAAACTCGCGCCGTTAACTCTCCTTTCTGAGATAATTCTTTATACATTGGAATCATCCCTAATGTTTCCTCTGTATTTTTAATATTGGTAATTCCCTTATTGGGACTGGCATTTGCAGCAATATCCATCCATGCCGTGAGACCCAAACTGTTATAGTATTTGACCGCTTCTTTAGAGCCTTTATAAAGCAGATCATGTGATACAGATGGAATTTTATCACTCACCATATCCCAGCCTGAATCGACCACAAATCCAGTTGGCTCAAATTTTTCATTATGTGCAATATTTTGCTGATCATCTGGGCTTAATTGCTGAATGAAGTTTGCGTCTATACCTGCTTTTTTTAAAAGTGCTTGGTTTGCCCATGCTGTATGATGGTCGCTACCCACTAAGGCAATTGGGCGATCTTTCCATTCATTATTGTTAAATACATTGGATAGTTGGTCAGCTAATTCCCAGTATTCTGACGATAGACCATTTAAAAAGAGAACATCTCCAGCAACACCTGTACCATCCAAACTTGACTGTCTAAGTTTTGCTTCCACCTTAGAAATATCTATGGTTGTATCGTCACTATCCATGGTTGCTAATACAGCCTCTACACCAGATGCTAAAGCATGAATATGACTATCGATTAAACCTGGCATTAAAACCTTGTTATCAAGATCAAAAACTTGTGTATTGCTATCTGCAATTTTTTTAATTTCTTCGTTACTACCCACTTTTATAATGGTTCCATCATGGGCAACGGCGATTGCTTGCTGAAAAGAGTCTTTATCTTTAGCGGTATAAATTTTTCCATTAACATAAATACTTTCAGCACCAATATTGTCGGCACTATCATTGTCTGTACATCCTAAGTTTATAAAGAGCAAACCTAGGCTGAGTGCTAAAAATCCTTTTTTAAATCTCATATTTAACTCCAAAAAATAATTTAAATTCTAATAATCGTTTTCCAATCTTCTTGTTGATATGTTTACATCCAGTCTTTGAGCACTTAGGTCTATCCATCGACTACGGTTTGCTTACCACTCATACCTTTAGATAGTTCAATACGATGCTTTGCGCTATTCGCTAGAATCTCTATTTCACTGTTTGGTAGGCCCTTTAGCCCTGAGCCCATAATTGCAATTTTTGTTTTTAAGATTTCCATAAATTTATCTCCATTCGGTAATGGATAAACTAATTTTTAAGTTTATTTGAGGATATAAAAAGAAGAGAGAAAATACCGCTTTATGAGATTTTTGTCCGTTACTCGGACAAAAAATATTCTAAAAATAATAATCATTAATGTAGTTTCCAATCACATTAATGATTATGACTGACTGTATTGTGTATTAGCGGTTTTCAATATCTAAGGAATATGGATACGTTATTATTAAAATATGATAAAAAAGACCTCGATTAAGGTCTTTTTGCATAGCCGCTTCATTTAATAATTTTATTTTGAAGAGTTCCAATAATTGACGTAATTCAACTGCTGAATCCCTCGTTCTACAAACCCAGCATTTTGCCATTGTTTTACATCAACATCGCGTTTTATCAGCTTGGCCTTTAATGCAGTCTGTACACCTTCTTGTAGATGCCCAAGATAGTAGTCATCTAAAAGTGGTGAAAAAACTGTTTTTAAGGCTTTGTCTTGTAGACTCAATGCATAGAGTTCTGTTGGTAAGCCTGCATTTTGAGTGACAAGTTGAATAGCATTGTCCCGGTTTTCAGGCTGTGAGACCCAATGTGCTGATTGTAAAACCGTATTGACCAATGTTTGGACAAGTTCTGGATGTTGTTTAATAAACTCACTACGACCCACCAGACCCGACTGAATTGTCCCAGCTCCATCCTGCCGCTGTCCAGTACTCAGCGGAACCTCTACAATTTTCTGCTGTTTGAGCGCTAGAATTGGCATCAAACCCCAGCTAGCATCAATTTGCTTAGCTGCAAGTGCTGCATTGGCCGCAGCAGGATCCAAATTAATAATGCGAAAATCTTTTTCCGTAAAGCCATATCGCTCGATATATTGATCAAACGACAATTGCATAGCAGTTCCTTGAAAAATCGCAATTCGTTTACCTCTCAACTGCTCTAGGCTGGTATATCCTTTATTTGGCAAAACACCCAAATAGGCATCTAACTGTCGTCCAGTCGCCACCAGTAAAGTGGTATCAATTTGGTTTGATTTACCAATAATGGCTGCTAAGTCACCCAAAAAAGCAAAATCTAATTGCTTATTGGCCAAGGCTTCATTAATTACAGGCCCTGCACCTTTAAAAAATTGCCATTCAATCTCAATATTGTTCTTTGCAAATGCTTTTTCGAGTAGCTGATTTAAATAAATATAATCGACCAGTGGTGTGCCGCTACTATGTCTTTCACTACTGCTTAAATCAGGTACTGCAATTCTAATTTTTACGATATTTTCAGTCTGATTTGTTGTTTTTGAAGGTGCTGATGAAGATGGTTTAAAAATAAATAATAGCAAAGCGATAAAAATAAGCGCAGAAATAATCCAGATAAATCTATTACGTTTTGATAGTGTGGCCATATCGTTTTTCTCAACAACATATACAACGTCACTGCTTAACGACAGTGACGTTTTGCATGTTTAAAATAGTCTTTAGTTGGCATTTAAAACGGCGTGAAGCTTGGCTTTTTCGAGTTGTTCTGCTGATAAATCTTTGGGTAATGTGGTTTTACCCTTTAAGCCATGTACGCCAGTCGTTACTTCACCTGCAAGCGTAATTCGGCGGACAATGCGATGTTGATCTCCATAATCGTTAACCGCATAGTGCTGCGTAGAGCGATTATCCCAAATCACCACATCTCCTTCCTGCCATTGCCAGCGCACGGTATTTTCTGGTCGCGTTACTTTTTCTTGTAAAATATTAAATAAAAACTGTGAATCACTTTGACTGAATCCCACAAGTCGTTTGAAAAAATGCCCCAGTAATAGACTTTTCTTGCCAGTTTCTGGATGTACCACAACTACTGGATGCTCTGTCTCGTATTTGGTAGATACAAAAATTTTCTTTAGTCTTTCTAGTTGTTCCGGCTCGACATTTTGTTTTGGTCCACCATAATCATATTCATTAGAGTGTACGGCCACCAACTGCTCAGCAAATTGCTGTAAAAGCTCAGGCAGATCTTCATAAGCAGTTTCGGTATTTGCCCAAGTGGTATCACCACCTGTTTTAGGAATGATTAGACCTCTTAAAATACTAATTTTAGGATATGCATCCACAAAAGTGACATCAGTATGCCAAGAATTAGCTCGTGCACCTTTTTGTGAGTCAAGTTCAAAAATAAAATCTGTGCCATCCACTGCTGGGACTGTTGGGTGTTTAACGGGTGAACCAAACAATTCTGCAAATTTCTCTTGCTCGGTGTCTCCCAAATGTTGCTGGCCACGAAAGAAGAGTACTTTGTGCTCTAATAGAGCGTCATGTATAAACTGAACGGTTGATGAATCAAGCTCAGAGCTTAAATGAATGCCTGATATTTCAGCCCCAATTCGACCAGTTAATTTTTTAACTTGTAGTTGTTGTGCTGGTTTCTGAATAAATGTAGTCATGTTAATTTCCTGTCATAATATATGACTGAATTTTTATCAGAAACGGCGGCATATTCTGTTATTTCAAAGACAATCCATCACGTAAAAAATTATTTTGATATTTAAATAATTAATAACACGCACATATGAAAATTAAATATGAAATTATATTTTTTTGAAATTTGAATAAATTTTAACTCTGATAAGCTGTTTAAAATCTTAGTTTATATCTCTGATTTATCATGAAAGCATCATCAATTATCGAGTTCAGGAATCCTATCTCAAAATATCAGAATGATTTTGACGGCGGACAATCTTCGGATCATCAAATTATAACGAATGAATTTATTCATAAAAGTATTCGTATTTTAGAAAATTATCAGGTTATTCAATCTTTATCTAATACAGAGAAATCTACGCTTATTCAGCATTTAAAAATAAGAAAGTATTATCATAATCAAACGATATACAATCAAAATGATCCGTGCACTGATATCAATATTTTGCTTGAAGGCGCGCTTAAACTTGGCTGGAGCACATCTCAAGGCAAATACCACACCGATATTTTTGTGCCCTCAGGTACATTAATCAATATTGTTCCGATTGTAACGGGTCAACCCCTCCTTCACGACCACATTGCACAAGGCAGAACGGTAATTGCCAACCTTCCCGGTCAATTGTTTATGGATGTCATCAGAAATAACGCAGATGCTTTGTTTATGGTGTTGAAATTAATCTGTGTAAGAACACAGCTAAATCGTGAACAAAATTTCATTTATTCAACTGAAACATTGCAAACTCGTCTTGCTAAAAAACTAGTTTTTCTAGTGGATTATCATTCCTATCAGGACAAAGATAAAATTTTACTGAATCTCAAATTGAGTCAGGAAAATCTGGCAGAACTTTTGCAGACTTCAAGACAAAGCATTAATAAAGAACTAGCAGTGCTTTCGAACCAAAACATTATTGAGGTTAAATATAACCAAATCTTTATTTTAGACTTTGAAAAGCTAAGCGATATTGCACAGACTCATCAGTTGCACACTACCACCAAGTTCCTTTGATATATCTGCTTTTGTCATAATGATATGATTTTATTAGGAGATAACTGTCAGAATAGAAACAGAATAAAAATTTGTCATATTTACACTAAGCATTTTAGTCGCTTTGTTGGATAAAACATGACAGATGTAAATATCAAAAAACAACCTAATATTTTATTGATTGTGGCGGATGATTTAGGCTTTTCAGATTTAGGTGCTTTTGGAGGAGAAATCAATACACCTCATTTGAATGAATTAGCATTAAACGGCTTAAGACTTACTAATTTTCATACGGCATCAACCTGCTCCCCCACTCGTGCGATGTTACTTTCAGGTACTGACCATCATTTAGCTGGTTTAGGAACTATGGCAGAGGCCCTCACCCCAGAACTCGAAGGTAAAGAAGGCTATGAAGGTGTATTAAATAACAAAGTTGCCGCATTACCAGAATTATTAAAAGATGCGGGATACTACACCCTTATGTCTGGAAAATGGCACTTGGGTCTAAAACCAGAATATTTTCCAATTGAAAAAGGGTTTGAACGTTCTTTTGCACTATTACCTGGTGCAGCCAATCATTATCTATTTGAAACGGATATTCCAGAAGACCAAATTCCACGCTTACTTAAGTCAACAAAAGGGCTCTATGCCGAAGATGATGAGTTTTCGGAAGAACTACCCCAAGGGTTTTATTCATCAGATTATTTTACCACTCGCCTTCTAGACTTTTTACAAGATGATGAAGCACGTCAGGGACGTCCTTTTTTTGCATACTTACCTTTCTCTGCACCGCACTGGCCCTTACAGGCACCTCAGGAAGATATTGATCGATATAAAGGACGTTATGCGGATGGCCCCGTTAAATTACGTGAACAGCGCCTTGAAAGACTCAAACAACTTCAATTGGTAGATGCTGAAACAACGATTCACCCTGTCCTCGCTAGAACTCCATTCTGGGAAAATCTTACTCAAGAGCAACGTGATAAGTCTTCAAGAATTATGGAGGTTTATGCGGCTATGGTAGATCGTATGGATCAAAACGTTGGACGTGTAGTCGAATACCTTAAAGATCGAGGGGAATTAGACAATACCATTGTTATTTTTCTATCAGACAATGGTGCAGAAGGTGCTCAACTTGAAGCTCTGCCCGTCTTTGGTGGTCAACTTAATGAAATTATCGAGCAATATTACGACAACAGTATTGATAATATTGGGCGAGCAAACTCATATGTTTGGTACGGAGAACATTGGGCACAAGCAGCCACCGCTCCTGCTCGCCTATATAAAGCCCATACTAGCGAAGGTGGAATTAGAACAGTTTCGTTTATTCATTACGCAGGATTTAAACGCCAAAATCAGATCAGTAACGAGTTTTTGACGGTCATGGATTTACTACCAACCCTACTGGATTATTTAAATATTCAGCATCCTGGTCAGGTGTATAAAGGTCGTCAATTGGTACCACTCCGTGGACGTTCTATCTTGCCGTATTTACAAGTACAACAAGATCACATTCACAGTGAAGATCATGTCACAGGCTGGGAGTTATTTGGTCAAAAGGCTCTGCGCAAAGGAGAATGGAAAGCGCTCTTCATCCCTGCGCCAAATGGTCCAAATCGCTGGCAGCTATATAACCTTAAAGATGATAAAGGCGAAACTCAGGATTTGGCAAAACAATATCCAGAAAAGCTCGATGAATTACTCAAAGAATGGGCAACTTATGTCAAAGAAAATGGAGTGATCGAAAATGTGCAACAACGAAGATTATTACAGAATGATCAGCTAGAACCGTTTGAAGCATAAAAATAACGAAGAGAAGAGATTAGTATTTAGATTGAACTAAGCCAGCACCTAATGCTGGCTTTTAAATTTGCCGCCTGTACAATATTTTAAAAGGCCTATATTTAAAAAATTACTATTAAATATAAAGATAAGATCATCAAAATATAAACTTAAGTTTGTACTGATAATGACAGTGTTCAATTACATAAAAATTAAAATCATCACAAAGAAAACACAAAATGGAGTCATTAATGTCAGTTCAAAAGCACACCTTTCATTTCAAGAGAAAAAGATTAGTTTTAAATAAAATCACGCAAAGTCTGTTTATTTCACTTATAGGGTGTGCAGGATATTCATCTATTGTCTATGCCGAGGATACTCCCACTACTTCAGGTACAGCGGTAACGGAAGCCAGTACGTCAAATTCACAGTCAAACAATAAAGCAGATGATGTCATTCAGCTTGCAGATGTTATTGTGACTACACGAAGACGTGAAGAAAAAGCACAAAATGTTCCAACCCCAATTAGTATTTTAAGTGCTAAAACACTGGAAACACAAAAACTCAGTAAACTTGAAGATCTGCAACAAGCCCTACCCAGCCTTAATGTTGCTTTCTTGAACCCACGTCAATCTAGTGTAGCGGTTCGGGGGTTGGGTAATAACCCAGCCAGTGATGGTTTGGAAGCTAGTGTTGGGGTCTATCTGGACAATGTTTACTTAGGTCGCCCCGGCATGGCTGTATTTGATTTATTAGATATTGCTCAACTCGAATTATTACGCGGGCCACAAGGGACATTATTTGGTAAAAATACCACGGCGGGCTTATTAAACATTAGCTCAAAACAGCCTACCTTCGACCCAGACCATTCTGCTGAAATTTCTTTTGGTTCACGCAATTATTTGCAGGCTAAAGGAACGTTTTCAGATGCACTATCCGAAAATGTAGCAGGCCGACTCTCTTTTTATAAAACGACTCAGGATGGTTTTATTCATAATACCTATAATGATAAGGATTATAACAATACAGACCGCGAAGGTGTGCGCGGTCAAATTCTTTGGAAGCCGCAAGAGAATTTTAATTTACGTCTAATTGCAGATTACAACAAACAAGATGATGATCAAGGCGCAATGGTGGTGTACTACGCTGGGCCAACGTTCAACAGTACCGTATATGGAAATAACTACAATCGTTACTTAGAAAATGCCACACAGTCAGGTGCCAAAAATCTTTATACCAACTGGAAAGATAAACAGATTCATTCAGATGCCCCACAACACATGTCTGTTGAGCAAGGTGGTGGATCGGCAGAGGCCAATTGGTCGCTAGATAGCGGTAAAAAAATTACGTCGATTAGTGCATACCGCTTTTGGAACTTCACTCCAACCAACAGTGATTTTATTAGTTCAAATGCATTGACTAATGCCGGTGTTTCGGTTCGAGATAAACAGTACTCTCAAGAGCTACGTCTAACATCGGCTGGGAATCAGAAAATAGATTGGGTGACAGGCTTATATTACTTTCAGCAGCATTTAGACAATACGACTTTCTCTTTATATGGAGATAAGGCGGATGCATTTTATCTTTACAACGTTCCGAGCGTAAGAACCTTAATTGCCAATGGTCAATCGAATATTTTGAATAATCGAGACTCATATTCATATGGAACAACTGAGACAAAAAGCTCAGCATTATTTGGCCAAAGTACATGGCATGCGACACCGAAGCTAGACATCACCACAGGTGCACGGGTTACCTATGAAGATAAATCTGCCAGTATCTATAGAACCGACCCTATTGGGGGTACTCCAATTTCGGGTTTAAGTGTGGCAGAGCGTAATTTACTAAATGCCCAACTCGGCGCATACGACTCAGGTGAACTGAAGCAACATGGTTTAAGTTACTCTGGCTTACTGACTGGCAGCTATCGTTTAAATCCGAGCACACTGGCCTATGCAACGTATTCACACGGCGAGAAATCAGGTGGCTTTAACCTAAGCATTGGTTCTGCACCAGCAGCGGGTGCTAACTCGTTAAAGGTTGATCCTGAAAAAGCAGATAACTATGAAATTGGATTAAAACAGAATTTTCTTAATAATACCTTACGGCTTAATAGCAATATATTCTGGATTGATGTTTCTGACTATCAAACCACAAGCTATGAACAAGTCGGCAACTCTGTCGTGAGTGTATTAGCAAATGCAGGTAAAGTACGCAGCCGAGGGATTGAACTCGATGCAACCTATCAACCTATTCGTCGCCTTACACTCAATTTTAATGGTTCTCTTAACGATACCACTTATACAGAATACAAAAATGCGCCTGCTCCATCCAATATCAGCATTCCAACAGGCGTAAATACACAAGATCTGTCTGGAGAACGTGTATATGGCGTACCGAAGTGGATTGCAAATTTCAATTTCCGTTATGACTTAGCTGAGCATAATAACTGGCAGCCCTATGTTTCAGGAAGTTATGCTTGGCGAGATTGGTCATATGGCTCTTTAGATAATAACCCGTACAGTGTTATCAAAGCCTATGGATTAACGAATGCGAGTCTAGGTGCTCGACACCATATTGGTGAAAATGAACTGGATATTGCGCTATGGGTAAAAAACCTCACCAATGAAACCTATGTGACCAATACATGGAATTCTTCCAATGGTATTGTTCTCGCTAGTTTAGGTCAGCCTCGTACCATCGGTGCAACCGTGAAACTTAGCTTTTAATAAATAAAATGCATAATCATTGCAGCATTGGCTCCTTGAAAGCCATGCTGCAAATTTTATATAGAGTTATGGGGTATTTAGAATAGCGTCAATCTGAGTCAATTCATCTGCACTAAACGTCGTATTTTGCAATGCTTTTAAGTTTTCGATGATCTGTTCTGGTCGACTAGCACCGATGATGGTCGACGTAATCCGTTCATCACGTAAAACCCACGACAACGAAAATTGAGCCAACGTTTGGTCTCGGCGCTTTGCTATTTCATTTAACTGCCGTATTTGCTGTAGCTTCAATGCAACGAGATGCTCTGACTGTAAATAGCGACTACCACGCCCGATACGTGAGTCTTCAGGTACACCATCAAGATATCGTCCAGCCAATAGGCCCTGAGCCAGTGGTGAGAACGTAATTACACCAAAGCCCTCTTGTTTAGCCGTTTCTGTTAAGCCCTGTTCAATCTGACGTTCAAAAAAATTGTAAATCGGTTGGTGCAAAGTAAGTGGAACGCGATAGGCCTGAAGCAATTCTATCAACTGTAAAGTTAACTCTGGCGTATATCCAGAAGAAATCCCCACATAGAGTGCTTTCCCTTGTTGCACAATATCGGCAAGTGTCTTTGCTGTTTCTTCAAGTGGTGTTTCTGGGTCATAACGATGTGAATAAAAAATATCGACATAATCAAGCCCTAGTCGCTGTAAGCTTTGATCAAGGCTAGCCATCAGGTATTTTCGGCTGCTACCACCTTGTCCATAAGGTCCAGGCCACATGTCCCAACCCGCCTTTGTCGAAATAATAAGTTCATCTCGATATGGCTTGAAGTCAGTTTTTAAAAAGTGCCCAATATTTTTCTCTGCACTTCCAAAGGGTGTTCCATAATTATTGGCTAGATCGAAATGATTAATTCCATGATCAAACGCCGTGTAAAGTACCGATTTTTGTTGCTGAATTGAAGTGTCATCGCCAAAGTTATGCCAGCAACCGAGTGACAATGGAGGTAATACCAAACCACTATTTTTAATTTTTCGATATTGGAATGATTGATATCGTTCTGAATTTGCGAAATACATACTTTGTCCTTTTATTCGGCAGCAGCCAAGAGGCCGAGGTTTTGTCTTAATGTTTGACCTTCGTATTCTTTGCGGAATAAATTGCGCTGTTGAAGGATTGGAATAACCAGATCAACAAAGTCTCTAATCCCATTTGAGATGACGGCAGGCATAATATTAAATCCGTCTGCTGCACCACTGACGAACCACTCTTCAAGCTGATCGGCGATATATTCTGGCGTTCCAACCAAACAAAAATGCCCACGTCCTGATGCAATACGTTGGTAGAGCTGCTTAATGGTTAGACCCTGCTCTTGCCCGAGTGCCTGAATCAATTGCTGACGACTTTGCTGTCCCGTTTGTGTCTCGGATAAATCTAATGAAGCTAAGGGCTGCTTCACATCAACACCGCTTAAATCAAAATTACCCAGCATTCTGCCTAAAAGCCCAAGACCAATGTCATCATCAACGAGTTCATCCAAAAGCTGTTGCTGCTTCTTAGCATCTTCATTCGTATGAGCAACAAGCACATATACACCGGGCATTACCACTAACTCATGCTCTTGGCGATCAAAGTCTTCAAGACGTTTCTTTACATCACTATAAAACTGCTGTGCAGCTGCCAAGTTGGATTGGGCAGTAAAAATGACATCTGCCGTACGAGCTGCGAGATTTTTACCTCGTTCGGAACTACCTGCCTGAACCACCACAGGGTGAGACTGTGGGCTTGGGCTAATATTGAGTGGACCTTTTACCTGAAAAATATCACCGCAATGATTAAGCGTATGTACCTTATCTGGATTAAAGAAAATACCTCTGGCTTTATCATGAACAGCTGCATCCTCATCCCAACTATTCCAAAGTCCTTTCACGACATCGTGAAATTCTTCAGCACGTGCATAGCGGTCTTGATGTTTGACATGTTCCTTTGTGCTGAAATTTTTCGCTTCAAGTGCAAAATCGGTGGTGACGAGGTTCCAGCCTGCACGTCCAGCAGAAATCTGGTCTAAAGAGGCAAACTTTCTTGCGAGATGATAGGGCTCATTGTAGGTTGTTGTGGCTGTTCCAATGAGTCCAATATGACGGGTTTGTGTCGCAATTGCCGAAAGTAATGTGAGAGGTTCAATCTCGTTACCACGAATTTTGCCTGAGGTCGCAGTTGCTGGATCAACAGCCAAACTATCGGCAAAAAAAATGGCATCAAATTTCCCTTCTTCAGCTATTTTTGCTGCACTTAAGTAGCGTTCATAGGGGCTTAGGTTTAATTCACTCGCTGGATGCCTCCAACTGGCCAAATGATGGCCATAACCGTCTAAAAATAAATTAAGGTGAAGCTTTCTTGTAGACGAATGTTGAACCTGAGATGACCTTACAGGTTTTAAAGGATTACTCATTTTAATCAGTCCAATTGATGGGTGTACACCTCGAAACAAACGAGGCGTACTAGACATACTTTTTAGAAATTTTTACGAAATGAAATACCAAAATAGCGTTCATCATCTCTAGGGACTTGACGATTAATACGGCTACCATTTGTGCTCAGCAAGGTTGCATATGATTTATCCGTTATATTTCGTACATTCAATGCTAATCGCCAGTCAGAGGCGGTATCAGCCAAAGCAATGCTCGCGTTCAAAAGCCCATATGCACCCTGAATGGTGTTTTGGTTTTGGTCGAGACTGAACTGCACTTTGCTCTGCCATGCATATTGGGTTGAAAGTTCAATTTGCTTGTTATTTGCCAGAGTAAAATAGCGATCGAGCTGCGTATTAAATTTCCAGTCCGGAGAAAATGGCAGCGGTTTACCATTTACATTTGGGCATGAAGTATCGGCAGCTGGACATTTGAAGTCATCAATTCGTGCATGTGTATAGGCACCTGAAAAGTTTAGTGCCCAATTTGGATTGATCTTATATACCGAGTCAATTTCAGCACCATAGGTAGAGACACTTCCTGCATTAACCAAGCGGGTTATTGGGAAACCATTTGGGTCGAGAGTTCTAAAATTTGCCTGATAGTTATCATAATCAGTGTTAAATAGCGCCACATTGACACGCAGACGATTATTCAACCATTGAGATTTGAGACCAAGTTCATAAGAGTTAGCCGTTTCGGGGTCAATCACAGGCGTATCATTTTGCTGCATATTAAAATAAACGTTATATGCAGGCCCTTTATAACCTCGCGAATAGGTAAAATAGCCCAATATATTCGGTGTAAAGTCATATTGAGGTCCAATGCGGCCTGAAACTCCGGTTTCACTGGTCGATCCATCACTGCTAAATGAAGAACGAATCGCATTTCGGACACCTACACTGCTTGGAACAGTTGAAACTCGGCTATGATCATAAGACAACTCATCTCGAGTAACACGTAAACCCGCAATCCATCTCAATCGATTAGTGAAATGAAAGGTACCTTCGCCAAATGCAGCATAGTTGGTGCTGTCTGTGTTATAGATTGCCTTACCAAAATCTACGACATAGGCATTAGAGGCGTTGTTGTACCAAGTTGACTCACGTTGATAAGTCTCATCGTTTTTGTTCTTTGAAAAATATAGACCCGCGACATAATCAAAAAAACCATGATCGAGCGGTTTAATTCTAATTTCTTGAGAGAATTGCTTACTGTTAACATGCCCTAAATCAGCAATTCCGGCAAAATTTGGTGTCGGTGCTGCAAGCTGATCACTGTCACCAATCTGTGTGTTTTTCCATTGGCGAAAGGCTGTAATTGATGATAGTTGATGATTGTTTAATGTCCAGTCTGCGGTGAGTGCTACACCCTGATTGGTATCATCAGTCGAGGCTTGATTATTTTCAACCGTACTTCGATTGGTTGGAGATGCCACAACAGGCGATAATGCTGCTGCATAGTTGGCATCGGTATTTTTAACCACAATGCCTGTCGGAGCACTTCCTTTTTTATGCAGGTAATCGGCAGTAAAGCCCAACACTAGACTATCGGTAGGCGTATATTCAAATTTGGTTCTAAAACCATAATTTTTATAGCCGTTGACGTCTTCATTTGTTGTGAGATTTTCTACATTGCCATCAAAATTACCTAATAACGCCGAAACATTGGCAGTTAATTTTTCAGGAATTAATGTACCAGATGCTCCTAGTTTAATTCGTTGTTCACTATCACTAGTGGCATAGGCATCAATATAACCAGACGTTTCAGCGGTTGGATTTTTGGTGACAATATTGACTACACCTGCCGATGCATTTTTACCAAAAAGTGTTCCTTGGGGGCCACGTAGGACTTCAATACGATCCACATCTAACAAATCAAGTGTTGCTTGCCCTGGTCGGCTGTAAACAACACCATCTATCACTGTTGAGACTGAAGGTTCAACACCGGGTGAAGTGGTAACTGTTCCAATACCGCGAACAAACAAGGACGTATCTTTATTTGAGGCTCCAGCCCGAAAGTTAACACTCGGTACTTGTGTTACCAATGTTTCAAGTGAGTTTCGCTGTTGCTTATCGAGTTCTTTTCCACTAATGACTGAAACAGCAACAGGTACTTTTTGGAGTGATTCTTCACGGCGTGTTGCTGTTACTACAACGGTTTCTAACTGAGCCACATCCTCTGAAGAATGTGCGGTATTTGAGACTGTTTCTGCATGAGCTTGCCCCCAAACAGACAAGATACTCAGCGAAAGCAGACTTAAATTTAAAATTTTTTGTTTAGTTGCTGACGTGAACGGATCACGCGCTACATTTTTCGAATGTATCGACATTATTTACCCCATAATTAAGTTTTAAAAGACGGTGCTTATTTCACTGATTTCAAATATTCGTACTGCTGAGTTGGTTTCCAGTAGGTCTTTAAATTTGATTGTTCAAGTGCTTGATTTACAAATGACGGGTTAATCCAGCTTTTGACGTCAATATTTTTGCGTATTAACCCTTGTTGCGTAGCCAAAGTGATTTTTTGCTGCAATTGTTGGGTGTAATAACCATCAAATAACGGTGAATATAAAAACTTCAGATTTACACCATTGAGTTCCTGAGCATATATAGATGCTGGATAGCCAGATTGGGTAAAAAAGAGTGCGACTTGTGGTACGCGATTTTGCTCATTTGAGAGCCAGTTCAGTCCTTTTACAACCTGAGTCACAACTTGTTGTGTTTCATTTGGATGTTGTCGAATAAACGATTGACGACCTAAAAACACACCTTGAGTAGATCCTGCACCATTTAACTGACGACTACTTATAGGCAAGTTAACGATGTGTTTGTCACGTAACGCAAAAAATCGAGAAGGTCCCCATGACGCATCAATTTTTTTTGCGGCCAAAGCTGCGTTGACGGCGTTAAAGTCTAAATTGACCACTCGCACATCGCTGAGCTTTAAACCTTGGCTGTTCAATGCACTCACAAATGACAATTCATCTGCTGTGCCACGTAACAAACCAACGCGTTTTCCTTTTAATTCAGCAAAATTTTTGATCGAGAGATCAGATCTTACCGCCAGATAATTGGTAATCCCACGTGCCGTTGGAACAAGTAATTGGGTATCTAATCCATTGGCTTTACCAATGATCGGAGGTAAATCACCTAAAAAGGCGAAATCCAGTTGATTGTTGGCCAATGCTTCATTAATGGCTGGCCCAGCACCTTTAAAGAAATGCCATTCCACTTTGACATTTTTTTTTGCAAGTTCTTGCTCGAGCCATTTTTTGTTGTAAAGCACATCAACAACTCCACCACCCGCGTGTTTCTGACCAGCAGTTAAATCGGGAGAACCAATTCGGATTGTTTTAAGGCTTTCAGCATAACTGGCATGTCCATAAGCCAATAAGCTCAGCAAGATCAATTTTTTAAAAATTGATGGTTTCATTATCATTTCCACATTTTTATTAATAAATCGGCGTCGTATTATTTAGACACTTATGAAGTAGATGGCTTAATTTGCTTACTCGCTTTGCCATCGATATCAACTGGAACATCACCTGCTAACGTCACACGTCGCATAATACGCAATGCATTACCGTAATCATTGACAGCTAAATGTTGAGTGGCGCGGTTGTCCCAAATAGCGACATCTCCGTTCTTCCACGTCCAGCGAATCGTGTTTTCTGGTTTGGTAATACGATCTTGAAAAATTTCAAACAGCTTGTTGGACTCTTTAGCAGTCAGACCTATAAAACGTTTAAAAAATTGGCCTAAAATTAAAGTTCGCTTACCTGTTTCAGGGTGTACTCTGACCAATGGGTGTTCAGCCTCATAGACAGTTGAAGCAAAGATTTTTTGATGGCGTTTTACGACCTCATCACTCGCTGAGGGACGAAAACCACCATAATCAAAATCATTGGTGTGAATCGCACGGAGCTGATTGGCAAGGAGCTTTAGTGGCTCAGGCAATTCATCATAGGCTGCTTCTGTATTTGCCCATGTGGTATCGCCCCCTCGATTGGGGGTAGTTACCGCTCTTAAAATGCTGATTTTTGGATAATTTGAAACAAAGGTGACATCGGTATGCCAAACGTCTGCACGACCGTCATGACGCGAATCAAGCTCAAATATATAAGTCGAACCCTCTGCCACAGGAACAGTAGGATGAGAAATAGGTTGCCCAAGCAATTCTGCAAACTTTTCTTGCTCTTGATCGGTTAAATGTTCCTGATTACGGAAAAAAATAACTTTGTGTTCAAGCAATGATTGCCTGATTTGATTCAAAACCTCAGCATTAAGTTTTGAAGATAATTCAATACCATTAATTTGTGCACCGATACGACCAGTTAAAGGGATCACATCGATTAACTCATTCACTGGTTTTTTTATTAATAAATCTGCCATATCATCGTTCTCATCATTGATGATATGAGTTTAGAAATTACCCCTTTTAAATTCTGCAACAAAAATTACATAGCATTTCTTCATTTATGAAAAATTATTCATAATTCGTCATAATCTATTTACCGCAGTAAGGCTTTTAATTTGTCGATGTCTTTGACAGAGATATGATTGTATTTTGTTTCTATAATGCCTTCTTCAACAAACCACTGAATTTCCTTTCTTATACTTTGTCTCGATATTTTTAAAAGTTCAGCCAAATTTTCTTGTGATAGTTTTAATAAAACTTCGATGCCTTTTTGAGTTTGAGTAGAAAAAAATTCGATTAAATAAATGAGCTGTCGGGCAATTTGTACTTTTAAAGGTTGCGTAGAAGTGTGATAGATATCATTGTCTAAAAGACGTGTTCTCTGGCATACCAATTTTAAAACCTGATATAGCATGCGCGAATTGTGCTGTATGGTGTGCTTAAAGATATGTTCAGGAATGGTTGCTATCACAGTTGCTTCATGTGCAATATATTCATGCTCTAGCGCAGATTCAGAGATAAGATAGACAATATTTAAGAGTGCACCTGTCGGAATAAAACGATGAATAAGATATTTTCCATCGTACGAATTCCAACCTAACTTGAGCACACCACTTAAAACAATAATGAGTTCACGACAGTTTTGATTTCTCGAATAGAGCACTTGTCCTTGATAAAGATGCTTTATCTTAATTTCATTAAATAAGTTCTGCTTTTCTTCAAGCGAACATGCATCCATAAATTCACATTCTGACAGCATTTGTTCTGCCAGTTTTTTATATTCAAAAGTAATGTTGAAATCTTGATAACGATTAACATGAGTTTGATCTAATAAATCTAAAAAATGCTCATAGTTATTTCTTTTTGTCTCGTTATAAACAAGTGTTGTCATTCGCTATCTCACCATCAAATTGAAGCTCTAAAATAGACCATACAACCTCATCGTGAAATTCAAGTTTAATATAAATTTAGATTAAACAATTATATGAAAATCAAGATCTCAAATTTGGATCTTGATTTTCTTTCTTCCTATTTCTTTTAAGAGAACTTAAGACTTAGGCGATGTAATCACTGATAGTTTATCAACACCTACCCGTTCTATGCTGGCCAGTAACTTGGCAACCGTACCATAAGGAACTGTCTCATCTGCATTCAGGTTCAGTGCCAGTTTAGGATTGGCTGCCTTACGCGTTTGAATAGCCTGTTCAAAGTGTTCAAGAGTGATTTTATCTTTATCTAGATAAATTTCCCCTTTGGGATTAACGCTGATGACCACCGCCTTAGTTTGATCTGTCACCTGCGTCGGTGCAGCTTTTGGTAAGTTCACCTTAACAGTGTTTGTCAGTAAGGGCGCCGTAACGATAAAAACAATCAACAGAACCAACATCACATCCACTAAAGGGGTAATGTTGATCTCGCTAACCACATCATCTTGTTCCGATGTTGAAATTGCCATTATGCATATACCTTGTTTTTATTTTGAGTATGACTTAACTCGCTAGTGGCTGGAGTGATGGTATTTGTTGTTTTCGCCTTGACTGTCTTAAGCTGGAAACCTGATTTCTGATTTAGGCTCACAAAATCGGTCGCAAAGTCATCCAGTTCTGCGCCAATAGTTTTTACTTTACGCACAAAATAGTTGTATGCCAGTACCGCTGGAACAGCCACTGCAATCCCGATGCCTGTTGCAACTAGCGCTTCACCAATCGGCCCTGCAACGACATCCATACTGGCATTACCTGAATGTGCAATCGCCTGTAAAGCATGGATAATCCCAAAGACTGTACCAAAGAGCCCAATGAAAGGTGCATTATTACCAATCGATGCGAGCAAGGCAGAGCCTTTTTCTAGCTGGCGACGTTCTGACAAAATTTGTTTACGTAAATGGCGCTCGAGTAAATCTTGACGGCTCCAGCTATGTTGCAAATCTTGATGCGTATCATCGTCTGCATCAGCAAGTGTTTTAAAACCGGTATGTGCAATACGTGCCACTGGCCCTTGTCCTGTTTCCGATTTCTGAATGGCATCTTGAAGATTTTTGGCACTCCAGAACTCTTCGGCAAAGGCTCTACTTTGGCGGTTGGCTTTTTGGGTCTGAACCAGTTTAATGACAATCAAACCCCACGTCACAATTGAAAAAGTAACCAATAACCAGATAGTCCCATCGTGGATCAGGGAGTTGATATCACTCATGTTAAAATTCCTTATAGATCAATATTAAGTTAAAAAATTATTTCGGGAGTTGATAGTGAATTGGAACATCGACCCAACCTTCAACTGGTGTTTTTCCTTTTAAGGCGGGTGAGAATTTCCATTGTTTTACGGTTCTAATCGCCGCACTATCGAGTATTTTTTTGCCGCTACTCTGTTTGACTGTCACGCTATCGGGACTACCATTTGGCAAGACTTTCACCCTCAAGATAACTGAACCTTCCCAACCTCGATCAAGAGCCTGTTCAGGATATTCAGGTGCAGGATTACTCAAATAACCCGCATAGCCTTTTGCTTCTGTAACAGGTAAGTTGTCATCAGCAGCTTTAGCAGGTGCTTCAGCGGGTTTTGAAACTGGTTGCTGAACAGGAGCCGCCACCACATTTTTACTTAAGGGTTCTGCTACAGGTCGTGGTTGTTCTACTGCCTTATGCGGTTCAACAGGTTTAGGCTGCTCAACGTGTTTCTGTACTGGTTTTGGTGGCTCTATCTGCTTTTGTACACGCTGAGGTTTTTGGCTAACAGGCGGAATCTTTGGCTTTTGCACCACTGGAGGGATTTTAGGTTCAATCACCTTGGGTGGTTCAGGTGGTTTAACAATCTCTATCACTACAGGATCAGGTGTTTTAACATCAAGCTGAGGCGTAGGAAGTTGTTTGGCGATATACCAGATTCCCAAATGTGCCGCAGCAACGGCCACAATCGCGATTGCCAAAGCATTCTTTTTTGGCCCAGCAGGATCATTTCCAACATCTACGTTATGTCTAAAAGGATCATTAACCATCGTTGTATGGGTGACCTGATTGGATAATTGCTCAAATAAAAATGCTTTTTTGATCGAGCCTTGACTAAATTCACTCATCAATAACTCCTATTAACCAATTTTGTCTTCGGTCAAAATCCGAAAAATCTGTTCTTTTAATTGATGCAATTCAAAACTTGAACGATTTCGAGGACGTGGCAAGTTGACGGGAATAATCTGTTCAACACGACCAGGTTTGGGTTTTAAAATCACCACACGATCTGCCAAAGTGACAGCCTCTTCCACATCATGCGTAATAAAAACAGTGGTCATTTTTTGTTGAGATTGAATGCGTAGCAATTCATTTTGCATTTGATGCCGTGTTAACGCGTCCAAGGCACCAAACGGTTCGTCTAACAGAAAAATACGCGGCTGCACAACAAGACTACGTGCAATGGCTACACGTTGAGACATCCCACCAGATAGTTGATGTGGATATGCCTTTTCAAAGCCATTTAATCCAATCAATTCAATTGCTTTCTGGACCAGAATATCTTTATCACGTGCAGTTAATGCTTCATTTAATAAACCCAGCTCAATGTTTTGCTCAACGGTAAGCCAAGGAAATAAGCGATGTTCTTGAAAGACTACCGCTCGATCGCCGCCAATCCCGCTTACATCGGCACCATCAATTAAAATCCGACCATCAAAATCTTGATCAAGTCCAGCCAAAAGACGTAAGAGCGTAGATTTACCGCAACCACTGCTACCCACAATCGCAATAAACTCTCCCTCTTTAATTTCTAGATTAAAGTCATGAATGACTTTGACAGGTTGTTGATTAACAACAAAAGACTTATGAACATGGTGAAATGCCACACGTGTTTGAGCATTAGATTGAAATGAATGGTGATGTTTTTCGGTATTTGTATTAAGGGTAATCGTCATGGTCTGACCTCAATTTTTTCGCCAAGATGTTGCGTAGTTTTCAGTTATTTTGCCCAGCCATGCCAGAATCGCGCCCAAACCAGCGACTAAAACGGTTGCTGCTATTACACGCTCCATTTCAAAGTTTTGCTGTGCTGCCATCATATAGCTACCTATGCCAATTCCAGAGCCCATCAAGTATTCAGCTCCAAAAGATGCCATCCACGAATAAAGTAATGCCAGTCGAAACCCAGCGAACATTGAAGGTGCAATGCTAGGTAAAATCAAAAGCGTTAAGCGTTGAAGCAATGTCATTCTTAAGGTGCTTGAGACTTCAACGAGCTGCATTGGAATGCTGGACATGCCTTTCCATGTCGCAATAAACATAGGAAAAAATGTCGCTATTGAAATGAAAACAATTTTTGATAAATCTTCGAGTCCGAACCAAGCTGTCAGTAGTGGAATCCAAGCAAAAATAGCGATTAGACGTAATGTGTTGAGTGTGGGTGCCAATAGATTTTCAATCTGTTTAAATAGCCCCACCACAATTCCTACTGAAGCACCAATTAACCCACCAATAAGTAATCCCAAGATTGCGCGATAAAGGCTGTAATACATGGCAGTGGTGAGTGAAAAATCTTGAATGCCTAACCACAGTGCCTTTAATACTGCCCATGGCGCAGGTAAAATTTGACTCGAAATTAAGTCAAACCCACTGCTCATTGCCCAAAGCGCTATTAAACTCAAAGGCAAAACCCATGACTTGAAAACATCGGTGCGGCTTTTTTTGTGAAAAGCATGAGCACTTAAAGCAGCATGTGGCCAGAACACAAACTTACGTTCAATTCGATGTAGGATGAAATCGAAAATAATTCCCACAGACGCGATCACAAAAATCGTGACAAAGACGATATCGAGCTGAAATAGCTGACGGCCTGTCACCATCAAATATCCAATACCTTCCGATGAAGCCAACAACTCAACAGCAATCAGGCTTGTCCAACCTGCTGCAACAGCTAGTCTTAAACCCGTAAAGAAATATGGAAGTGTTGCTGGCAGTACAAGTTTTGTGAGTAGCGTTAGACGATTAAACTGTAAAATTGCTGCCATTTCTTTGAGCTTGGGTTGAATATCACGTACCCCTGCCTGAGTATGTAAGGCAATCGGCACCATCGTAGCTTTGAAGATTATGAAAATTTTTAAACTATTTTCGATGCCCAGCCAGATCATTAGCAGAGGCAACCAAGCCAATGTTGGGATAATCACCAACGCATAAAACGTTGCCGATAGGTATTGTTCTGCAATACGGCTATAGCCAAGTAAAACACCCAGAAATACGCCGCCTAGCACGCCTGAAAATAAACCAAGACCAAAGCGCTCAAGACTGATCGCAAGCTGTGACCATAGATCTTGAGATGAGATTTCAACAAAAGAATTCCACGTGTCTTTTGGGGTAGGTAAAATTTGAGCAGGCATCCATTGTTCGTTTGACGCGATCCACCAAAGTAAGAATAAACAAAGAGGTACAATCCAATAGATCGCAAGCGAGTTAAAATACCCAACAGAAATTAACCATTGTTTCTTGGTATTCTTCCAGACAATGCCGGATGAGTTTTTTTGCGAAATTATTTCTTTCATATCTCGATACATATCCATACATTCTGCTTTTATTGAACTCTTAGAATGTTTAACTAAACGTATACCTGATGATCATCTGTTCACGGCATTCAGTTCTGATGTGAGACGTGTTGTGATCACCTGTGGTGTTATGCTCTGGATGAGTGTAAAGAGAGATGTTTTGTTTAACTGTCTACACAGGTACAAAGATCAGAAAATATTTTTATTTATAAATATGAGATAAAGATAAGGTATTTAGAAAACCACCTAGATAAAGCTGTCTTTTGACTTTTTCCCTTAAAATTTTTGTTTAAATGTCATATCTAATCTAACCAAGATTTATAAAATAAATTTTATAATTTAAATAATGGATAACTAAATATGGATCGTTTTAAAATTATTTTATTTATTACAAGTACATGTTTAACAACAACTCTTTATGCAAAACAACAAGCCGTCTGTGTTTTTGACCCAATTGGTAAATCGGGAGATGCTTTCGCTTTAGCCAAAGATTATGCACTTGAGGCCAAAAATTGGGGAGCTGATATATCTTTAAAAGCATATGTTGATGAACGAGTTGCGGCTGAAGATTTAAAAGTTGGAAAATGTGATGGCGCTATTATTAGTGGCTTACGTGGGCGTCAGTTTAATAAATATACAGGATCTTTAGATGCTGTTGGCGCATTAACAAATATGAAAACAGCAATTAATGCCTATAAGCTGTTGTCCTCACCAATGGCCGCAAAAAACATGGTTGTAGGTCCTTACGAAATTGCAGGTTTAGGCACAATTGGCCCTGCATATTTATTTGTAAATGATAGAAGTATCAATACGCTCGCTAAAGCTGCCGGTAAAAAAATTGGGGTATTTAAATACGATGAAGCCCAACCTAAGCTTGTTCAACATGTTGGAGGTCAGGCTGTATCGGTAGACGTCACAAATGCCGGTGCAAAGTTTAATAACCATGAAATTGATATTGTGCCCGCTCCTATTGTGGCATTTAAACCTTTTGAGCTACACAAAGGTCTAGGTGAGAAAGGAGCAATCATTCGTTTTCCTTTAACTCAAATTTCGGCAAACTTCATTATTCGTAAAGATCAGTTTCCAGCAGGTTTTGGGCAAAAGTCGCGGGCTTGGGTAGCCAGCCAATTAAATAGAACCTTTGGCATTATTGCTAAATATGAAAGTGATATTCCCGCGAAATATTGGATGGATATTCCTAAAAATGAACAATTAAACTATATGAAAATGATGCGCGAGGCACGAATACAGCTAACCAAGGCAGGTATCTACGACCCTAAAATGATGAACTTTTTGAAAAAAGTGAGATGTAAAGAAAATCCAAGTAATTTTGAATGCGCGTTAAATGATGAATAAGTACTTAAGCAATCTCTCCTGTTCATCTGGTTTGTTCAGATCTAAAAAATGAACCATTGTCCTGTTAATATCAAACAAAAATATGTGGGCATCTTGTTTTGAGGTATTCAAGTTCGTTATTAAAAGCAAATGGGCTACATGGTTCGTAGCCCATTTCAGCAATGTTAGATTTATCTAAATTGAGCACATATTAAAAATCTTATGCTTAAAAGCATTAGTTAGATTTAATAATTTGCGAATCAGTAAGTTCTTTGATTTTTGCTTGGTCATAACCTAAAGAAGTAAGAACCTCTATAGTATCTTCACCAACTTCCGGCACGTTTTCACGTACACCGAAACGTTGACCATCCATCGTAAATGGTAATAAAGGAACCTTTACTTGCTTACCATTTTCTAGCACTACTTTCCCCATCCCACCTGATTGATTTAAATGAATATCTTCAAATAAATCTTCTGGGCGTTGGATCGGTGAAAAAGGTAAACCAGCTTGTTCACATAGTTCCATTACTTTTGTTTTGTCTAATTGGCTAAGCGTCTCACGAATAATTGGATGGATTTGCTCACGTGCTTTTACACGTTGGTTATTTTGAGCAAAATCTGGATTATTTTTTAGGGCTTCTAAGCCGAAAGCATCACAGAAAGCCAGCCACTGCGAGTCCGTAACTACGCCAATAAAGACTTGTTCATTATTTTTAGTGTTGAAAACATCATATACTGCCCAAGCTGAAACACGATTTGGCATTGGAGCTACAGGCTTATCTGTAACTGCTCTTTGCATCATGTGCTGTGCAACCAAAAATGCAGAGTTTTCGAATAAACCAGTTTCAACAAGCTGACCTTGGCCAGTTAATTGACGTTGGTATAAAGCTGCAACGATTGAGTAAGCACAGAACATTCCGCCCATCACATCATTAACAGATGCTCCAGCACGTAATGGACGTCCCACAGGACCAGTCATATACGCAAGCCCTGTCATCATTTGTACGACTTCATCCAAGGCTGTCCGATGTTCATAAGGACCGGGTAAAAAACCTTTCATTGAACCATAAATAATATCGGGCTTAATTGATTTAACCCCTTCATAATCGAGTCCTAGTTTTTTCATCGCTCCGGGTCTAAAGTTTTCAATCACAACATCCGCAGTTTTGATTAAGTCCTTAACAAGTGACATTCCTTTTTCACTTTTAATATCAACTGACAAACTTTTTTTATTGCGATTATAAGTCATCCAGTAACCCGCACCCGACCCCATAAGTCTGCGAGTGTTGTCACCTTGAGGCAATGGCTCAATCTTGATGACTTCAGCACCTAAGTCTGCGAGAAGTAAACCACATGCAGGTCCCATAACCATATGTACGAATTCTAAAACTCGGATTCCAGCCAGTGGGAGTTTCTTTTCATCTTTCATGTTATTGGTCCTTTGCATATTTAAAATTTTTACCTACGCCTGCATCTGGAATAAATCCGTAGAGTGGTTCTCCTGGTATTCCTTGCTTTAACCATTCGCGAGCTTCAACAAGTCGATCAATATCAATACCGGTACGTAATCCCATGCTTTCTAACAGGTAAACTAAATCTTCAGTGACAATATTGCCTGATGCACCAGGTGCATATGGACAACCACCAATGCCGCCTTGCGAGGCATCAAATGTAGTCACACCCACTTCAATTGCGGCTAAAACATTCGCCAGACCTTGCCCACGTGTATTATGGAAATGTGCGCTACCTGCTAAATTCCCTACTTCCTGTTTTAATTTTTTAAATAGACTGCGGACTTGGACAGGATTTGCATATCCAACCGTATCTGCTAGACCAATCTCATCTACGCCTAATTGGGCCATTCGTTGAGCCATCGTTAGGACTTCATTTTCCGTAACTACACCTTGAATCGTGCAGCCAAAAACTGTTGATAGACCTGCTTCTATTAATATTTCTGGATATTTTTCATTTCTCAGCTGAATGATTGAATTCACTTCTTCATAAACTTCAGCATGAGTTTTACGGATATTTGAGAGTGAATGAGGTTCACTCACTGAGACAGGGATCGTAATTTTTTGAACCCCAGCTCTAAATGCATTTTCGGCACCCTTTAGATTTGGGACTAAAGCTGTAACGAATACATCTTTTAAAGTCAAAGTGTGTTCAACCAGCTCTCCGCAATCCGCCATTTGTGGCAGCAATTTTGGAGATACAAAAGATCCAACTTCTATTTCAGTTAATCCTGCTTGAGCTAAAGCTGAAATCCATTTTTTCTTCATATCGGTTGGCATGGTTTGTTTAATACTTTGCAAACCATCGCGAGGTCCAACCTCACTCACCAATATATCGATGTCCTTTGAATGGCTCATATGCTTACATTTCCTATTGCACAAGAATATTTTTACATACAACGCAGAAGCGTTCTATCTAATAGAACATAGTTCTATTTTTAATGCAAATTAAAAATTTTATCCCCCCATGACAAATTCAATTAATTTTAAAAACACTTGACATGACTCTAAATTAGCTAAAAAATAATAATTAATAGAACATCGTTCTGTACAGTAGAACTATAAGGATGCATGTATGAATCTTTTTGTTTCCCTAAAAGAGTTACACACTAAAGATGGAAATTTGTTTGATAGAGATATCTCATCGAGTCGAATTTTTATTGCTGATTATAGAAATGGAATCATGCCATTAGAAAATTTTGGTAAGCCGATGTTTTTTCAACACTAATTTCTACTTAAAGTTTATTTCTTAAGTAAATCAAGGATTGATTTATGTTAGTCTTTTTAAGTTACAGCATGATCGCTGTATTTATGTATGCGGTAATGTCGAAACGCTTATCTGCGCTTACAGCTTTAGTACTTATTCCAGTAATTTTTGCTCTTCTGACTGGTCATGTAGCAGACATGAGTAGCATGATGATTGATGGGATTAAGTTACTTGCTCCCACTGGCATCATGATTACCTTTGCAATTCTATATTTTTGCATGATGACAGATGCTGGTCTCTTTAATCCGCTCATTCAATTCATCATTAAAATCGTTAAAGGTGATCCGCTAAAGATTGTTGTGGGCACAGGTATTCTTGGAATTTGTGTCGGGTTAGATGGTGACGGTGCAACGACTTATATTATTGTTGCAACAGCATTATTGCCTTTGTACAAAAAAGTTGGAATCCGACCACAAGTCATGGCAACTGTTCTATTGCTTTCAATTGGGGTAATGAATATTTTACCTTGGGCTGGCCCATTTTCTAGAGCTGCGAGCGCACTTAAAGTCGATCCGACTGGACTCTTTTTACAAATGTTGCCAGTAATGTGTGCTGGTCTTATTTGGGTAATATCTGTCGCTTTTTATCTTGGCTTAAAAGAAAGAAAACGCTTAGGCATTCATGAGATTACGCCAGATGACGACCTTATACATGAAGAACCAAATACGAAAAGTTGGAAATCATGGTTTAACCTGATACTTACTATTCTTCTCGTTTTTTCAATGATTAAAGGTTATTTACCTTTAGCTCCTCTGTTCATTTTGGCATTCTGTATCGGTTTAGTGGTTAACTTCCCTGAATTATCTGAACAGAAAAAATTAGTCGCAAAATATGCCGATAGCGTTTTAGCAGTGTCTTCTCTGATCTTTGCTGCTGGTATTTTTGTAGGAATCATGACAGGTACAGGCATGATTGAAGCTATTGCTCAGCATTTAATCTCAGTTATTCCTGAAACGTCTGGATCTTATCTGTCATCGATTACTGCTTTTATCAGTATGCCATTTACCTACATTTTGACGAATGATGCTTTCTATTTTGGAATTTTACCTATTCTTGCTGAAACGGCTTCACATTATGGTATTAGTTCGAATGAGATGGCTATCGCAAGTTTAATCGGACAACCTATTCACTTGTTAAGCCCAATGGTTGCCTCTACTTATCTATTATGTTCTTTAACTAATGTAGATTATGGTGAAAATCAAAAGGCATCCATACTCTGGTGTACTGGAACCTGCATAGTGATGTATCTTGCTGCTCTAGTTATCGGACTTATATAAATCAATAAAAGTGCTTTCAATATTTGAAGGCACTTTTATATTCTTCTATGTTTTATCTCACTGCATACTGACATTCACTAAAAAATCTATTTCATCTTTTAAATTACAGCTATACTTATTTATTCCTAAAACACTTAAATTTAATTGAGTTTTTATATTTTTGTATGACGAAATCAACACAAGATCCTGATAGCCAAATGGATAAGCAAAATTCAGGTGTAGCTGCCGTAGATAGAGCATTACTTATTTTAGATGCTTTTGATATAGATAGCCCTGTCTTATCTCTCGCAGAAATTTCACGCCGTACAAAGCTATATAAAAGTACTATTCTTAGATTACTGAGTTCATTAGAACGTCATGGTTATGTCGTCAGAAATGAAGATGGTCAATTTTCTCTAGGCATAACTCCTTTAAAATTATCAAGAATTTATCAAAATTCTTTTAATATTAAAGATGTGCTTTACCCTGTATTAGAAAGAATCACCAAAGAAACTGGTGAAACTTCTTCATTTTATATTTTAGATAAAGATAAGCGCGTAGTTTTGTTTCGCATTGAACCAGCTCGATCTGTAAAAGTTTCAATCTCTGAAGGAGATACCTTCCCAGTGAATGTTGGGGCTTCTGGTAAAATTCTTCGTGCATTTTCTCAAACTGAAGTGGATGAAAATCTAGAGCAAATCCAAAACCAATTTTGGGCAAGTTCATTTGGAGAACGTGACCCAGAGACTTCTTCGTTATCTGTACCTGTATTTAGCAATGGTAGACAGTTACAAGGGGCGCTTACCATTTCAGGGCCTTCGGAACGTTTAACACAAGAAAAAATTACCGAAAATACTTCTCTTTTACTTGAGTGCAGCATCCAAGTGTCAAAGTATTTGGCAGGAAGTATTTATGGTTTAGAAGATGCTTTAAAACTTTTAAAAGCGCCTAATTAAAATTTTTCTTATTTCAGGCAGTTCTTTTTTAAAGTAACTGCCTATTATTTCCAAGCTAATTTCAAACAAGCCTTTTATAATAAATCACTGTGCCGTCATAGTTCCCGTTTGAACTTAATGCAAAATTTGGAATTACACCCACACGAACAAATCCAATTTTGCTATATAAAAGTTCGGAAACATCGCCTTCCCGTGTGTCTAAGACAAGTAAGCGCAGACCATTTTCTCTTGAAAACTTTTCTAGTTCATTCATTAGAAATATTGCTATTCCTTGTTTTCTTGCCGATGTAAGCACCATGAGTTTTTCAACTTCAGCTCTGTGAACGCCGTTCTTTTTACTCACCAAGGACAATTGAACAGTACCTACAATTTTTCCTTGTTGAATGGCAATCCATAGACGGCTATTACCTTGTGCTAATTTATGGTTGACCTCACGCCAATAATTTAAGACTTCGTTATTTTCTATCGGAGCCAGGAAACCTATTGAAGCTCCGCTATTGATAGAGTCTTCTAACAATAACGATAAGTCTTCTTCATAATCGCCAATTTCTTTTATTTCTAAAATTTCAATGTCTTTCATATTTTTTCTCGAAGTTATTTGAATAAAATTTACTATGATAGCTCGTAATATTTAATTAGAATTTAGCATGGGTATAATGAAATAAATATTATGATTTCTAAAACACAAACACTATTTAGAAATGTGATTGAGTTTTAAGCTTCAACAGTAAAGAGCTTAAATAGACATAGAGTAATAAACAAATGGAAAGAATAGAAATATTTAACGCTCAGCATCTTCAAGCTGCTTGTAAGATCTTGGGTGATACACAAAATGGGCTTACTGGCTCTGAAATTGGTTATATACTCGCTGATTGTCGATTGTTAGATACCGATCCACATATGACAAAATGGAAGCGTCTTTTTAATGCATTGGCAGCAGCTCAAAATAAACATCAATTCGGCAACCATTTAATTATGTTTATTACAAGAGCTTTGAATCCTGTTAGCTATTCAAGAGATAAAGATAAATTTCTTTGGCGTAAAAATGAGCTAAATGTTGTTCTTTCATTTTCTGGTTTTCATATAGGTGATGATGGTAAAGTCCGTAGAGTTTCTAAAGAAGCCACATTAAAAGGTGCATTTGCTCGAGCGAATGCTTTGAAACATGCACTTGAAGATAGAAAAGCTCATCCTGAAATTTTTAAATATTGTCAAGCTGAACTTTTAAATGACAATTATTTTCATGCTGTACTTGAAGCAATTAAGGGTATTGCAGAAAGAATAAGAAAACTTTCTGGTCTTGGAACTGATGGATCTGAATTAGTAAATACTGTTTTTTCAGTTAAAGCTCCTCTTTTAATAATAAATAACTTACAGACTGAAACAGAGATTAGCGAACAGAAAGGTTTTAGTAATATTTTAATAGGCTTATTTGGAACAGTAAGGAATCCTACTGCTCATGCCCCTAAAATTATATGGCAAATGTCAGAACAAGATGCGCTAGATATTTTTTCATTGATATCATTTGTTCATCGAAAGTTGGATATGACAACTAAAGTCTAGCTTCACTTAATGATTTGAAATAGGGTTAAAGAAAAATCAGTAACCCATAGCTTGGCAATATTGTCTAAATGCAATACCGTTACATAATTCCAGCTTAAGAATATTTTCAAAATGATTAAAACCAAATTGTGCTTGGTTCAATTGTACAGTTATCCTAGCACAATTAAGAGCATCATTAAGGCTTTGTGCTGTAAGTGCTCCCCTAATTGTATTTTCAAATTCAGAAATAATTTTAAATGATTCCTTCCGATATCTATCTAAAAGATGAAGATTTCTGTAATGATTTTGAATAATATTAAATAAGTATGAAGGGATTATATTGTTTGGATTATTTAAGTAAAAACTAACATCAAAAGTATTATTTAAATAATTAACACTGGCAAATAAAAATTGCTCTGAGGGTAAAAGGTGCAGATAAGGGTTTAAAAATTCAAATACTCCATTCGTCATCCATTTTGTTGATTTATAACTATTGCACTGAGAACAAGCAGGAAAAAGATTCTTAGGGTGAACAGCAAACTCTGGGAAATTATCTTTGGGCATGATATGGTCTAAAGTATTTATGCTGTTTATTGCACAATATTGACAGGTATGTAGCTCATAATTATTAGGTCGCGTGATAATAGCATTTTTCAAAATAGTAAATGGTCTAGTATCATATTTATATAGTTTTAAAACATCAGATTTTTGACTGTCAGAAAAATTTATGTTTGAAGTGACAGTATGTAAATTATTATACAAAAAAGCTGTATCATATATTGAATACGCTTGGAGTATAATTGGTGATAAATTTAAGATTCTATCTTTATAATATGGAGGAGTTTCGTCCTTACCTTTACGTTTTGAATTAATAACTAAGGTTAGAAAACTTGCACTAGATTTTTGATATGAAGTTAGGTTAATCATATTAAATCACTACCATACATACTCTTTAACAACACAGTAAGATTTAAACTTAGAGGAACGTCATTTGATTTTAGTAAATTGATAATTTGTTCAAAAGAATAGCCCTGTTTAATTAATAATTCTAACTCAGTTTTAAATTGAGATGTCGTGTCCCTTGCTCCAAAAATATCATCAGTTATTTTAGTTAAATTTTCTCCAAATGTTTCAATAGAAGGGTGTTTTGCACTTAAAACATTATTTTCATTCCTTACTACATAAACATTTTTCGACAAAATACCTTGAACAATTATTGGTGAATGAGTAGCAATAATACAATATGATTGGAATTTTTTAACTAATAAATGAATACTATTTATAAGCTGAGAAATGGCATTTGGATGTAAATGAGTTTCTGGTTCATCAAATATAATTAATGAATCATACCGAATATTAGCTAATATTTCTGTTAAGATATATATAAAAATTGCCTGTCCAGAACTAAATGTTCTTAAAGAATTATTAAATTCTTCAAAATTTAATTTATAATCAAAAATTGAAAGATCCCAAGTTTTCCACTGTTTAACCAAGTTTTCTGAAAAGAATTTTTCATTAATTTCACACCAACTTTCAAACCTTTTACTACTTTGAACTTTCATAATTGATTTAAAAAATCTTTCATTTAATTCTTTTTTATTAAGAGTATGATATTCACCATTATTTTTCTGTCTTAACCCACAATAGACATAATTTATTTTTGACGAACTTTCAGGAATAGTAAACTCATCAAAAACACTATAAGAAACAGCTATTACTTTACTAAAGAGTGGTATTTTAGGTAGGAAAACATTTATATTAGAATTTGCTATATCAATCGGAAGTCTGGATATTAGTTGTGTTTTACCAACCCCATTCTCTCCAATGAGAGTATATATTCTCATTGGGATTGTAGACCTATCTTTAAAATAAAAAGGTATTCTCAAAGGATCAATATCTTTTGAATAACTTAGTTGATAAAAATATTCAAAAGAGTAAAGATTACTCATATCATAATTATCAACCATATAGCGAGCTTGGCGCATCAACTGCTCCTGCTCATCATATCTTATCAGACTGTTTTTAAAATCATTAATATCTTCAAATTCTTCACATATTTGTGGAAAAAAGGCAACGTCATTAAGAGCTTTCAGGATCGATAAGTATTGATCTCCAAATAGTTTTTTAATATTATGATAATAATCAATTTTCTCACCTAATGAGCAATATTCATTGTTTAACATTTTAAAATCATTAGATATGCTTATTGTTGTACTTTTAGAAAATTTTGAAATTATTTTTAAAGGACCTATAGTTTGATACTTACCATTAAATTGGCAAGATAAGTTAAACTCATTTTTATTACCAAAATCATCCCATGAACTTGGTGTAAGGAGAAAATATATTTCGTATTGTGAACTTAATCCATTAATAAAATTTGGCTTATAATCACGACTCACAAAAAAAGGAATTTTATTATCAATAATATCTTTGAGCTTATTATTAATATCCAAGATATCTATTTCAAATATTGATAATCCATTTTCACTAATACCTTTTAGTCGATATTCAATAGAGAAGTTATTTAAAATAGGATTTATAGTATGATAAAAATACTTTATTTCATCCTCTGTTTCATTAACAGCAGAAGAAATTATAGTATTAAGTAATTTTGAAAAATTTATATCTGAATTAATAAAATTATATTTATCAAGAAATATCTCCTCCAATGTCCAATCATCATTATTTATATAGTGTTTAGTTAAATCACCTTTTGCATCTTGGTATCTTACATCCGTAGATGGCAAAGTACGTAAATTTAAAATTAAATCAAAAAAACTTACAGCATCAATTTTTTTAAATAATCTTTCTTCTTGTTTAGCTAAAATTTTTAGAATTTCTAATTTTATATTTTTAGGAAGTTGTAAGCTATTCATAATTTATCAATTTACCATTTTCTAATAAAAACTTTCATTAAATAGTTAAAACTATTTTAAGAGAGGACTATCATCTTCTATTTTAAAATAGATTAGTATTTTAAGTCCCCTTACTCCATTCATTTTTAGTGTCAGCTCGAATTACTAATTGCCAAGAGATTCTCGCACCACTAGCATGTTGATGGTGATTTTGTGGAGGAAATGAATCATCTTTATTAGATGCTATTTCTTTTTCACATATTATACATCTATAAATACCAGAAACAGGTACTTCATGACCGGGAGAATATATTTTATCCCACCATTTTCCTTTACCATTTAAAGAAGATAAAAATTTTTTTGTTGCATCTGTATAACCTGCCATAAAATTCCTCATTTTTAAATTTACTAAATAAATTATAGCAACATGAATTAAAATAATTATCATTTAAGTTGTTTGATATATTTATAAGTATATCTTATTAATAAAAAAACTGTTACTTAACTTTCGTATTAGATAAAAATTCCCCCTCACCCCATCCCCTTCAAAAACACTTCCAATACCCTTTCATCAATCTCACCCAAAATTAAACGCTGAATGACGGCGCCTTCGATCATATATAGAAAGAGTTTGGCATCGGTAAAAAAAACATCGGCGTTAAGTGCTCTAAGCTGGCTATATATTTCGTTGGTGAGCCATGTTCTATATCGCACGGCGGTTTGGTAGGCTTTTGGATGAGTCAGTTTTATTTCAAAAATGGCTTTAAATAACAGGTAATACAGCCCGTCTAAATCGGCATGTAAAAGATAGAGCTTTTTGAGTTTATCCATTACGTTTGTGTCGCGGTCATATTCAACCACTGAAACCACTTTTTCTTTTAAGCGCTCTTTTTGCACAATCAGGCAAATTTCGATCAACCGTTCTTTAGAATGAAAGTAGTTATAAAAAGTCGCTTTGGTAACTTCACACTCTTTCACAAGTCTATCGATGCCGACTAAATGAAATCCGTTGTAATGAAATAACTCAATTGCTTTATCTACGACTTTTAATGCACGTGTTGGGAGAACTAAATGTGCCATATTTTTACCGTTATAAAATTATTGTTGTATATAAATGAGATGTAAAAACCGCTGCCTTTGGGAGAAAAAAAGGCATAGCAAAGCCGTAAAGACTGTGCGCAGCACATCTCAAGTTTTAATTGTCTAAGTTTTAAGTAATAACGAGCTAAAGCCTGAAAAAGCCTTACGGCGATCAAGCTGCGTTAAATGTTTTAAGCTGTATCGTTATAGCTTTTGGCAATGGTTGCTAAGAAATGATGAATGTGCAAAGCCAACTCCTTTTTATTGGGAGTTCTGCCAAAGCATAAGATTTATGGTGGCAGAACGGAAGAGGGTTCGCAGACTGGTTAAGACATCCAGCACACCCGAGGGTGTCCCTCTCCCGTCCTACCGCTACGGGAGGGAACGAGGAGCTTACACACAAAACTATTCCTCAGAAGAAATAATCCTGATGCGGTCTTAATACGGTCTGCGACAACCGTCTGGCAATGTAGGCCAGCCCGCAAATGGTAATCTTCAATATTTAAGGTGTCAATGTGAAATTGGCTAGAAATTATTTAAATAGTTATTATTTTTCATTTAATTAGATAATTAAGGAGATTCTTAAGTAATATTTACAATCAAGTTTTATATCATTAAGTTAAAGTTTAAAATTTCAAAACTTAAGGCCTAGTTTTGCTTAAATATTGGACAACTCTTTTCTTTTATGAGTTTATGAAAGCAAGTAAAAGATAATCTGCACTATTTAAAGGATCTACAATCACCTCCTATATATTAACAACGTAATTAATAAAATTTTAAAATTAATGGATTTTATTTTCATGGCACTAATATTTATAAATATTTCTATCTAAATAATTATTATGTATAAAATATCCATTATTTTTAATGATTAATATTTATTATAACACCACCAAACTAGAACCTATAAAAACCACATTTAAATTAAAATATTAATACAACTTAATAATAAAGCCATAAATTTAATCAAGCTAAAATATAATATTTATATCAACAAACTCAGATACTTATAGTATAAATAAAATAATAAAGCTATTTTCAATAAGTGCTTCAATTATCAATATTAGTCAAATTTTAATTAAAAATTATCTTTCTTTTTAAAAAACAAAGCCCTTTTCACACCTAAAAACAATATAGTGAAAAAATCCCAATAAAATATAATTTGTATCAAAAATGGTTTATTTTTTAATGAATATAATATTAATAAGGCAGCTCAAATGATATTTTGATAAAGATAAAACATAAGTCTAAGGCATATAAATAAATCATACTTTTAAACATTTTATAACCAATGGTATTTAAAATACCAGACAAAGCATCCAGCGCGATTACTTTTATAAACAATAAAATAAAGCGACTGGATAAAACATAATTTAAGAGGATTTAATCATGTCAACTTCATCCAACACTGTTGTTATTACTGATGATACTGGGCTATTAACCAATATCACATATATTGATGGTTCTGTTGTATATACAGACGGCGAAACCTGTGAACCACCACCCTCTATTACTAAAAAAGGAAATGTTTGGACTATCACTTTAGACTGTGACCGTAGCGGCTCTTCGCAGGTTGCTAATAGTTATGTTGAACTATTACAAAAAGGTAGTCACATGTTTGCTGATAGTCAAAGTAGTGGGGACACCCCTAGCAAGCTTAACTTCTACTTTGGCGTTAATTTGCAAACTTCGTCTGCTTCCATTCCCGTATATCTCGCTCAAGGTCACTATGTTGGACATAACAATTGGTGGTTTGGTAGCCTAGCCGTAACCAATATTGGTGGAAATAAACCTGTTCTATTAATCAATGGTACGAACGTCGCTTTAACTGGCGGTAATAGCTCATTCACTTTATCAAATATTTAAAGCTTATGAATTCACTTAAAAATGAGCAGTCTCATTTCGAGGCTGCTTTTTATATATGCCTAATTTGAGTGTTCAGTATAAACTTGTACTTAAGCGACCAAACTCACAAATTAGGCCGCGTCATATACTTTAAGTGATAAGAGCAAAAAATGACTCAAAATAAAGTTGAATTAGCAGAGAAATTGTCAAAAGAATCGCATCAAGGTCAAAAGTATAGACCTCATGATTACTTTGATTACCATATTAAAGGTGTGGTCAACTCATTAATTGAGCACCGATTTTCGGAAGTCTATATTATTACAGCCCTTCTCCACGATAGCGTTGAAGACACTCCTCTTACGCTAGACAAAATCGAAAGTTTATTCGGAAAAGAAGTCCGTGATGCCGTTGATGCATTAACTAAACGGGAAAGTGAAACACGCGAAGAATATTTAATTCGTTGTAGTTCAAATCCGATCGCTCGAGTCGTGAAACTTCACGATGCAGCCTTTAATGCGCATAACTCACATAAAGAAAATAATCAATCACGTGTAGATTATTATCTTCAAACCATGTTAATTGTTTCAACGGCGCAAGATAGGTTGGAATGAAAAGACAACGAAATGAATCCGTTGCCTTTTTATTTTTAAGATTGTGCAAATGCCCAAATGTCTTTTGATGCAACCGTGTCAGATACAAGTCTAAAACTCATAGGCTCTAAGTCTTCATCCACCACAACATAACCTTTCGAGTTATTTTTTAGCGCATCACACTTGTTATCGGTAAGTTGATAGCTTGCCGTATTCGCTAGTGCACTTTCAGTAATAACACCTGTAAACACACAATTTGGGTCTTTCGAGACAATCTTACCTTGTGCATTCACCTCGGCATTGACCGTTGTTCCATCTGGAAAAGATAAATCGTATGTGCCGGCTAATTGATTCAGCGTAATTTTCTGATCATCAATTTTTTCATAATGCGCTAATTCAACGGTCATCGCTTGATTAGACTGATTGCTCTGCCAAGCTTTGGTTTTTGCGTCATAGCTCATCACAATTTTGGCACGGTTTTCGTCATCATCTAAAACCAATAATTTAGAACCATCTGTACCAGAATAGTATTTACCCGCCATTGGTAACTCTTGATCAGTTTCGGTACTAATAATATAAGTACCGACATCTAAGCTCGGAGCTAAGGCAGGTTTTTCAGTCGAGACTTGGTCATCATGATCATTGTCATTACAAGCCGCCAAGCCCATTCCAAGAAGTAAAACCAACAAACAACGTTTCATGGTCTTTCTCCTTACTTGTTAAATAGGCTTTTTAAACGAATTTTGAGCCATTCTTGACCTGCTGGTCGCTGATCGTAAGCAACTTGCATTGCAGTCACAGCAATTTTGCTTTGCATGACGGCGCTTTCATCCGACATTTGAGCTGCGGTTGGCGCCGATGGTGCCGCATCAATCCCTAGACCAAATTGGTTGTTGCCTTTATTGTCTTTGGTTACTTGGAACTTCAATTTATATAAGTCATACGTCCCAATTTTTGAAAAAGCAAAAGGTGTGCTGGTTGTTAAATTTTTTGGGAAATTAACATTAAGCGTGATGCCTTTTGGCAACAATTGCCCCTTGCCTGCCTTAGCTTGTAATTCTTTTAATAACACTACGGTTTGTTTTGCCACAATCGCAGAGTTAGGGTTGTTTAACGTTTTGTCATCTACCGTATTTGTATCGGCGCTTAATGCAATAGACGGAATGCCACGTCCTGCCGAAAACTGAACATTACCAATCGTGCCAGAGTGTACAACGACTTTTCCAACATTTTGACCTTCATTCGGGCCAGATAAAACTAAGTCTGGCGCTTTACCCCAGCGTTTTGGCGCAACCACATCTAGTCCATAAATTGTTGCCATGACTGGTGTACCATGCGTGTAATTCCAGTCGCCATTTGTATAACCCGCTTTGGTAAAGGTTCCAGCCGCAGGTGCGCCAATTGGTGCTGCACCATTGTGACAACCATTTTCAGCCGCAATTTGCTTATCGTTATCCGCGGTAATCGTCGTTGAGCTGTACATCACGATTGCGCCACCACGGCCACTTTGTGGTGAACAAGGCACAGACACAAGCACGTTATGACCATTTGCTTTTAATTCATCATAGAGTGCTTTGACATTGCTGGTTAGACCGTCATCATTAACCAATAAAATATTTAACGCAAAAGCTTGAGTTGTACACAAAGACAGAATAAGGCCGCCCAATAAACTTTTTTTCATCACTTAACTACCATGTTCTTAAATTTCGATTTGTATAGTAGTTGCGCTATATGTACGTTTAGTGACTATGCATCAATAAAAATTAAAATACTTTTCCATTAAAAATTAAATAATTATATTATAAATTATTGCTATATTTTCTTTTATAAACTGATCATCTACCTCATCGCTCATATTCAAAATAACAAAACCCACTTTCGTGGGCTTAATTCAAAGTATCACTTCAAGCTTTAAATTAAATACGTCCAACTTCTAAATATGGAATCAGGTTTTTATCAAAATGTGGTCGTGGGTCACCTTCATAACTAATAAAACCATGCATTCCAGTTAAGCGTTCACCTTTATAAAACTGGTTTAATTGATAACGCGGGTCTTTATGTGAAAGCGTAAAACTCACCACACCAACGCCCTGCTGTTTTGACTTGTTATAGGCATCTTCGAGCATTTTATGATGCAAAGCCAAATCTTGTGGATGGCACATTAAGGTGTGTAACACGTGATACTTGATAGAATCACCCAATTTAGGCAAACGCATGCCCTTAGTAATTGGAGTCAATAAATTATAAACGGGTCTAAAAATTCCAATGACTGAGCTGTAATGCAAAATTTTGGTTTGCTTAATGCTGTGCTGATCCCACAAGCCAAACATGCCCACCAGTTTTTCACCTTTAAAATAAAGTGAAAAATCTGAGAGTTTCATTCCTGAAAAATACTGATGCCCTTGGGCAAGTTCTTCAAAGTTATAAGCTGGAATAAAGTTATAAAACTCGGCCATGTCGCTAATAAACTGATTCATTGCAGCCACATGTTTAGCTTCGGCTACACATGTACGAATCTCTTGAAGATCACTCTGATTAGCTTGCTTTAAGAAAGCCGTGATTTTTCTTTTTGCGCCCGTGTCGGTCAGACTTAATGTCTCAATGAGCCCTTCATCATAATAATCAGGCATTCCCGTTTTGCCCGTTTGAATGGCAGCGCGCGCGGCGTGGTTATCATCAAAAATAATCATTTGGCTATAATTCGGTTCATGCATAGTTTGTTTTACATGCTTTGCTAAAACCTTAACCAGTGATTTCCCACGATAGTTGTGGTCTACGCGTAAATCACCCGCGTATCGTAAGTTTTGTACGTTCCGATCGACATAACACGGACGGTAACCATTGCTATAACAAGCGACATGCTTCTGACTCTCAGTGTCTTCAATCACCACATGCAATTTATGTCGATAGACAATATCGGAAGCTTGAAAATAACTGGGTTCACGTTGAAAGCTAATTTGTATCCCTTTGGTGGTCATAGGTACTGCAATCAAGTCTCTTAAAGCCTGATCGTCTGCCAAAGTTGCTTCTCGGGTAATCAGGGTATTGTCAGCAAGTGGTGGATTTGTTTTCATTCATTATTCACCTGTTGTGCGGTCTGTGTAGGAACCAAGTTATTTAAACGCCCCATTTGATCGAGTATCTGATAGACAAACACGACTTCGTCTTGGTCATTCACAGTTTTTTGAGTTTGGACATCAAGTAACTTTTGCTCGGTATTGAGTAAATCAAACGTCGTTTTGGTGCCGACATCAAACTCTTTACGTGTGTAGACAAAGGCAATCGACGCAGCCTCTATGGCATTTGCCAATGCTTCTTTATTTTGTCGAATGGTTTGAAGCTGCGCATAGCTCGTGCGTGTACGCTTATTCAAATCCAGTTCAAGACTTCGCGTTTTTTGGTTCGCCAAATCTATATCGGCCTGTGCTTTTTTGACGTTGGCCCGATTTAAACCATCGTCATAGAGCGGTACATTAAGCTGTACCCCAACCATATAGTTATTACTTTCGGAGCCAATATAGCTTGCCTCATCTTGCTTTCCGGCACGGCTGGTGAGCATAACCGTAGGCCAAAGTTCACGTTTGGTTAAAGCGTATTGTTTCTCTGCAGCCTGTTTTTCGTATTTGCTACGCATTAAAGCTGGATGATTTTTGGTTTGAGCCAAAATTTCATCTAAGTTAGCGGGAATAGCGGGTAGTTGTTTAATCGCAACAAGGTTTTCAGGCGTTACCCCCGTAACTTGATAAAACTGTGCTTCGCTTACGGTCAGATTAGATTGAGCCTGTGTAATATCGGCTTGACCTTGCGCGACTTGTGCCAAAACCTGAGCCAAGTCTGCACGGGTAATCATCCCTACATCAAAACGGCGCTTCGATTCATATAAAGACCGTTGCAGATTTGCCATGGTCTTTTGTCTGAGTTCTAAAATCGCTTTCTTCTTTAATACGTCGGTATAAACCATCACAGTATTTAAAATGGTTTCCGATCTTTGGTCAGATAGCCCTTGGTTTTGTGCAGAGAGCTGGCTTTCAGCAACATCAATTCCTAAACGATGTCGTCCAGAGGTATAAATCGGATAATCCGCCTGCAATTGTAAACTTCGACCTTTACGGTTTCCTTCGGTTGGAAACAGGACTTGTGAAGGCGTATCTATTCTTTCATAGTCAAGTTGCCCGACTAAATTGACTTTAAGTCCATCACGCTGTTTAGCCTGTTCAAGCATAGCGGTTGACTGGTTCACACTTAAACGGCTGACTTCAAGCTGACTTTCATGTCTTAAGCTGGCAGACAAAGCCTCGTCTAAAGTCATGGCTTGTACATTCGACACAACCAACACGCCAAGATACAAGGCGTGTCGAAGTGTTAAAAACCGAGTATTAAATTGCTTCATCCCTTTCATAGTTGTTCCAAACTATTCAGGGTGACTTTTTTGAGTGGTTCAGGCTTGATATTGCCTTCGATAATGCCGTCAAACATGACCAGTTTTTTATAGGCATTCCAACCATTATTGGCTTGACGAATTTGAGGCTGGTCGAGCTGTCCTAAGTTTCGAGCAAGTTCATAATGGAAGTTTTGACGCAAAATACTGTCGATATATTCGTTGTTAATGCTGTGATGAATTTCGCCTTCAAAAAGCACGCAATAAAACGGCTTAACGTGTTGCTCGGTATCAATCGCCAGTAAAGAAATTGCTTTAGATTCCGTTTCATTTAACTGCGACAATAATTGCTGGGCAGTTTCAGGTGCGAGTTTTTCACCGACCAGATCGACCCCAAAACGGCGGCCTTGGAACTCAAAACACGGGATTTGCTCGATAAAGCCAGTCACGCGTAAGCAATCATCCATACAGTAACGAAGCAAGCCATTGCCTGAGGTAATGAGTGGGCTCACCACATCACCTTGTTTAAGCTGCCACGACGGAATGATTTGTCCTTGTTTTTCACCCTCTAAATATTCAAATTCATAGAAGTGACTTTGATACGCCAGCGGGTATTGATCGTTATAGGGAATGGTCACTACACCTTCAGTCGCCCATAGACCTTTTCCTTCAAACTGAACACTGGGTAATTTCTCTTGTAATTTTTCGGCCCAAGCTTTTGAACCTGCTGTATCCCAACTCGACACTAAACTTAACTTTGGCCATAGCTGTTTGAAGTCAATCTGTTCGCCGTTTGAACTGTCAATTAAGGCTTGAGCGCTTTCAGGACCATGCGGTGCAGTCACTTCTTTTAATGAAGCTTGACGATTGCCCCATGAACCACTTTGTAAAACTTCAATCACGTCTTGTTGTAGAAACTCCAAACGCTCAAGCAATTGCAGCGCAAAAGTTGGACTCCACACCGAGATCATGGCTAAGTTACGGTTTGCCACCAAATAGCAAATCGTGGCAAAGAGTGCATCGTCGGCATTGGCTGCAAAGGCAACATTACTTGGAACCGCTTGGGTAAACTTAGATAAAATTCGCTTACCTACACCCAGTAGCGCACTATCATCATTTAGGTTTTTATCTTTTAAAACTTCACGCTGGCTTTCAGGTAACCATGACACCGACCAGTAATGCGTTCCCGAACTAAGCGCCGGACATTTACGGTATAGACTTGCCATCCACGGTGCAATCGCATGATCTAGCTCATCTAAAAACAGTTTGGTATATGGAATAAACTTAATCTGTTCACTCGAGCCACTGGTTGGCTGGAAACGAACCAGCTTACTGCTAGATAGTGAAAGCTTTTGTTCACGGTAGCGTTGAATGTCTTCTCGCCACGCGCCGTAACGTGTCGCAGGAAATGATTTTACAAACTGCTCATAGTTTTGAACTTTTTTATCTTTAGCAAACGTAGAGGTCTGTAAAATCGAATGCAGGATTTGACGTTGTGTTGCTTCTAACGCATTAAACCGTTTTTGAAAATTACGATCGGATGCATCACACCATTTTTTTAAAATAAGATGCGAACCCAAAGTCAGCCATTCATTAGATTTCATTGGATGGCCTCTCTACGGTTTGTTTTCGACGTTTTACGTGCTTCGCATCTTCCCTTACTTGCAGGTTTAGTCATGAGCTTCACAGGGAAGCGGGCAATATCTTTCCAGCCTAATCGACCAATACACGGTAATTCCGTACCCGCACTCCATGTTGGATTCATCTGCTCAAAGAAATGAATATTTGGGTTCTTTTGTCTCATTTCGGCAGTAATCGGTGCGACTTCACCTTTTAATGGTTGATAGTCATCACCAAAATTTAATAAGCCAGCTTCACGGTCGTAGTATTCCCCAAAGAATTTCTCACAGTAGTGCTCAACCACTTCCGAGAGATGCTGGTTTTCATCTTTAATGTTTGGGTAGTACACATAATAGTTATTGGCAAGTAAGAGATAGGTTTTGTAGCCCTTAGAAATCAGCAGCCAATAGAGCTCGTTAAATGGATATTTGATTCGAAGCTTGATCATGAGTTTGAGCATGGTACTTTGCAGACTACGCGTACCCCAAAACTTCTTCAAAATGACCGTATCACCGCTAAATAACACGGTGTAGTCTTTACCGTTTAAATAAAAGTGCTGCACAACAACGGTTGAGAACCCCACAATCTCATCTGTCTCCGAGTCAAAAATTAAGATCGCACCACTTTTATTTTTAAAATCATCTACGAAAATAGAAAATCTCGTATTTTCATAATACTGTTCGTAAATGGAATACATCACTTTTAATCGCTCTGTATCAATTTGCTCTTTTTCAAAATATTGACCATAAGTCGTGTTTTTCAGGTTCAATTTTGAAATCAATTTATACGTTGTATTAATCATAATCCTTTAACCTTCCACCTCTAATTTGCGAGTTCCCCGATCTCATCTACCGATATTAGAAAACTCATAAAAATGTTCTTTTTCTATGAAGGGATACGTTTTGATATGCCCTATTGTTTTTCATTCTTTGAAAGCTGCCTTTTATTTCTAAATAGCTACATATTCATTTTCTTCCCCCGATCCATAAAGATGGTTAAAAAGGCCGTCACAAACATGATGATTGCGAGCATGCGTAATAAATCATTAAAACTAGATGTAAGCGCCTGAAAATGAATGTCACGATAGATCACGCTGAGCGCAATTTGCTGTGCATTTGAGCCGACTTCCTGATATTGCGCCGTGAGCTGATCGAGTCTTTCTGTAAAAATCCAGTTTTGCGGTGTCATCCCCTGATTAATCTGCGTGACATGTAGGGCAGTCAGCCAATCCAAGGATGAGTTAATCAGTGCAAGACCAACCGCTCCGCCAATATTGCGCATCAGGTTATAAATACCGCTGGCATCGGCCACTTTACTCAGTGGCAAGGTGCTCATGGCTAAATGTGAAACCACAATCAAGCAGATCATGAGGCCAATACCACGGTAGATTTGCGGCCAGAACATAAAGTCATAATCGCTTTGAATGCTGAGGTGAGAATTGAGCCATACACCAAAACCAGCCAGAATCATTCCGACAAATACAGTTTTGCGGGTATCAAAATTGGGAATGAGCCACGCAAGAAACGGCGCAAAGCAGAACATGACAATACCTGTCACCATCATGACGTGACCAATTTGGCTACTGTTCATTTCACGGACTTGCCCCAAAAACACTGGAATCATGTAACCCAAGCCATAAAGCGCCATACCAATCACAAAAGTCGTGATGGCACTTAAGGTAAAGTTTTTATTTTTAAATACGGATAAATCGAGCAAAGGCTTGGGCTGGGTAAAACTTCTAGAGAAGAAGATCATGCCGCCCACAACACAGACCATGAAAGCAATCCGAACGCCTGTGTCTGCAAGCCAGTCGTGCCGTGCACCTTCATCAAGGAAATATTCTAGCCCACCCAAAAACATCGCCATGCCAATGAGGCTAAACCAGTCCATACTTTTGATAAGTGAATGATTTGCACGATCAATATTTGGACCCGAGTAGATGACCGTAGCGATAATAATGCCCGGAATGATATTAATCAGGAACATCCAGTGCCATGAGAAGTTATTGGTTAACCAGCCGCCAATGGTTGGGCCGATGGCTGGGCCTAAGGTACTGATCATTCCAAACATAACCAAAGGCAATGAGCGTTTTGCTTCAGGGAAAAGTAAGTACAAGGCCGTCATGGAAGTCGGAATCATTCCGCCGCCCATAAAGCCTTGAATGCCACGGAAAACCAGTAAACTCTCTAAGTTCCATGCCAACGCACAAAGTAAAGAGCTGATGGTGAAGCCAATTGCACAGATGGTGTAATACACCCGTGTTGAAAGCACTCGCGAGACAATACTCGACATTGGAATCGCAATAATTTCGGCAATTAAGTAAACCGTTTGCACCCAAGTCACTTCATAACGACTTGCACTCATGCCGGCTTGAACTTCGTTTAAAGAACTCGCCACAATCTGAATATCAAGAATCGCCATAAAGTTGCCAAAAATCATGGCAGCAAAAATTGCCCAAGCCGTCTTTGCGGGAAACTTCCACTCAGCGTCAATATGCTTATTCATTTCTTATTACCTAAAAATTTTATTATTAAGTTCTTAGGTCAACCGTAGCGCTAACCGACATTCCGGGTTTTATAAGATCAATATGCGGGCTTGAATCTATGGCAATGCGTACAGGAATACGTTGAACAACCTTGTTAAAGTTGCCTGTGGCATTGTCTGGTGGCATAAGTGAGAAAGTTGCACCTGAAGCTGGAGAAAAGCTTTCAATTGTTCCGCTGTAAGTCAGGTTTGGGTAAGCATCAAGTTTTAATTTAACTTTCTGACCTATATGCATTTTTTCAATTTGGGTTTCTTTGAAGTTCGCTTGTACATACAAACTATTTTCAGGAATGATCGCCATTAAGCGGGTTTGCGGAGAAACACGCGAACCTTTCTGGATCGCAAGGCTTCCTATTTTTCCTGCGACTGGGCTCACCACTTTTGATGAAGCCAAATCAATTTGATAAAGATTTAAGTTTGCATTGGCACTTTGAATATCTGCCAAAAGTTGCGCTCTACTCGCTTGTAAGCTACCCAACTGAGCTTCTGCTGCATTTACGGCGGCTTGTGCCTTACTTAGCTGTGCTTGAGCCGTTAAATATTGAGATTGAACCCCTTCAAAGTTTTGACGCGTAATTACCCCATCTTTTAATAAATCTTGATAACGTTCAAAATCTTTTCTTAAGCGAGATAAGTCTGCTTGTGCCGCAACAACGCCACTATTTGCTTCTGTAATGGAAGACTTGGCAGACTTTTCATTTTGTTGTTGTACGCCTAGCGCTGCTTCTTTTAAGCTCACGACAGAGCTAGCTTGATCATAACGAGCTTGGTAATCACGATGATCTAAGACGGCTAAAGTTTCCCCTTTCTTTACAAACTGATTATCGTTAATTAATAACTCCATCACTTCGCCTGAAATCTTTGGCATTACCCAAGTAACATCTGCTTGCACATAAGCATTATCAGTAGATTGATAAAATCGGTATACAAAAAAATAATATATAATGCCCGCGACTAAAAATAACAGCAGGACACTAAAAACACCCCAAGTTATCTTTTTTCGACTTTGGAAATTAGTATCAGTTTCTAGCTGAGCTACGTTATCCATATTCATTCCGTTTATTTGTAATATTCGATTTTTTATTTACACCAATAAACTATTAGCGTCTTTTTTACGTAACTTTTCACTTGGTTTATTCAATGAATCGTGACAGCGTAAAATTTGGTGCAAATTATGATTCTTAAATCGATTAAATATCATTGACCGTTTTGACATATATTTTTTCTATTTACGCCAATCCACTGCATGCTATAAAAAATATGTTTAAAAATTATGTAATTTTATATTTTTTGAAATTTCTATTTATAACCCATTTTCTAAAAATTTAATTTATTAATTTAAATCAATAACTTAATTTAGTTATTTTTCTTATTAAAGTGATTAATTGACAGGAAAATTCATTGTACCAATATTAAAAATCAGTCTTCAATTTGTAGTACTTGTGTAGAATTAATTAAGGTAATGTGTAATTTTAAAAAGAGTTATAGATAAGTTTTATAATATTTATAGAAACATAAAATATAAATGTTCTTATTTATCAAAATAGTTAAACAAAACTTATTAAAGATGTATTTTAATAAATTTATGATTAACTATTTTAAGTGGAATAGCAGAGAAATTCTGAACCCAAGCCAACATATTTTTAAGAAACTAAGTATTATTAACAAATAAAATTAATCATAAAAAGAGTTACTTTTAACTCTTTTTTATTTAAAAAATAGAGAATTATCAGTTTATTTTTTTACTTATTTAAAACCTTAAAAATTTCTTCTAAAGTCTCTCCAATCGCAAGTATTTCACTATCCTGATGAGGTAAACCATCAATCTCCAACCCAATTGGTAGTTTCGATTTCGCTCCCTTTCCAATGGGTAAACTCAGTCCAGGTAATCCGATATTACTGCCAGGATCTGTATTTCGAATCAGTGTCTGGAAATTTTCAATTGAACTGACTTGCTCGTTTACTAGTGGTGCAACGATGGCTGATGTTGGGAACAATAAAGCATGTAAATTATGCGCTTTAAATGTGTTTTGATAGAGTTCTAGCAATTGTGGACGAGCTTCACTGATGGCTTTTTCATAGAAAGGTAAAGCAGGAACAAATTGACCAGTCTGATCTTGAATTAATTGGGGAAGGATATTCTGTTTAAAAAGTGCCTGTACATCTGGGCTTGAAATCTGATCGATCACCGACTCTAAGGTCAGGTCTATACAGTGATGTTTTAAATATTGAATAAGGTCATATTTGCCTTCATAGACAACCACTGGAAATGAAATAGCGTGATTAAGTTGTTCTAAATTCGTCATATCGACATTAATAATTTCGACTCCTGCCTCTTTTAAAAGCTCAAGTGCAATCTGGGCTTGTTGATGAACGTCTTCATCTAAATGATTCCAAAAATATGAATTGATACCGAGTCTAATTTGATGAGGTTGTAATGGTTTTTTTCTTGGCTCTTGAGTAATGAGCTGATCAATTAAGATAATGTCAGATACTGTATGTGCTATAGGGCCGGCAGTATCCCGCGTATGTGAAATTGGGGTAATACTCTCTTGTGAATATCTTCCTACCGTTGGGCGAAAGCCGACACAACCATTTAAAGCACTCGGTAATCTAACCGAAGCACCAGTATCTGTACCAATCGCAATCGGAACCATTCCCGCGGCAACAGCCACAGCACTACCAGAAGAAGACCCGCCAGCAATATGTAATGGGTTTACCGCATTTCGTGTACCCACAACACCTTCAATGTGCATGGCGGTATTATAGCCTGTTACGCCAAAGGCCAATTCGTGCATATTGGTTTTACCAACAATGATTGCGCTGTGGTCAATAAGTTTTTGAATAATCGGTGCGGAGCTTTGAGGCTTAAAATCAGCTAAAGCTGGTGTGCCTGCACTATTTGAGAAACCAGCAACATGAATATTATCTTTAACCGCAATTAAAATGCCCATTAAAGCTGGACATGGTTTTCCACTCAGTAGATATTTATCCCAATATTGAGCTTGTTGAATTGCTGAAGCTTTATCTATGCTAATAAATGCATTTAAAGACTCTTGTTTTTCAATTGTTTCGAAGTAATGATGCACGAGTTCTTCGCAAGACACTTTTCTGTCATGGATCAATTGAGTGATTACATCTACTGAAGCATTGGCTAAATCGAGTGTTTCACTCCAATTATTTTTTTCAACTGCATTTGACATGGTGACTTAAAATCCATTTAAGTTGTGATCTTAAGAACTTAGTACAAATTGCTCATTCATTCGTATCCTCAAAATTGAGGATTGCTTTGCTTTAATGTTGAATGAGTAAAGCCATTTCAGTGCGATTATTGCAGCCTATTTTTCTCATGGCATTATTTAGATGGGTTCTTAAAGTAGTAAAGCTAATACCAAGTAAATTCGCCACATGTTTATCACTTAAACCTTTAGAGACCAAACGAACCACTTCTTGTTCACGTGGAGTCAGGCCATATTGTGTTGATAAATCTGCTGGTAAGGCTTGAGTAAAATAAGGTTCAAGTAAATTTAATATTCTTTTTTCACGCTCACCAAACATGTCAGCGTCTTGTGCACGCCAAATGCGTAAATCGCCAATATCTATACCATTTCGGACAAAATAAATATTTATGCCGTGATACAAACCATACGCTTGTAAAAACTCATTGTAATAGCTGGTTTTTTTAAGATCAGCAAGAGGCATAACTTCATTGACGAAGGTCGATTTCTGAAGTTTACGAAGTTGTGAAGTAATGGGGTCATCAAATTGCCAAATATACTCATAGTCCTCTATGGCTTTTGGGTCGATTTTCCATATTACGCCTTCTCTCGATAAGTTATGCGTTGAATCCCAAATGTAAGATGCGGCGAAATCAGCCCGTAATAAGGTAGCAATATCTGCAATGATATTTTCACGTAAAGTGCATTGCCCTTTCCCTGAGCCAAGTTTCCATAATATTTCAGAAAACAATGTAAACTCAGATGGGCTGAAATCCTTTTCTAAAAGTGCGGTCATCGTCTACCTATTTAACGAAATCCATCGAATTTTAAGAAAAATGGAGCTTATGCTCTTCTATAACACACCTATAGAAAATTTAAAGAGTTTGTACAACAACAAATTTGAAAATATAGAAATAAAATCACTTGATGAAGAAAAACAGAACTTTTAATAAGATATGTAAATATAAAAAAGCACCCTAGGGTGCTTTTAAAAATTCTTTTTATTATCAATAAAATTGAGGATTTAAAAGTTTAGCTTTTACTAAATTTTATTTCTTACAGACAAAATGAGCTAGGTCACTTTTACTTGAGCCTTCTACTAAATCAAACCACTTAGTAGGATTAATTTTTATAGCTTTTATTGATCCCTCACCAGTTCCAATTTCACGCATTTTCATAGTCTTACAGTTTGTCTCCAATCGAGTGTAATCTATAGTTTCTACACCAATGCGTTTGTGAAGTGTAATAATAATATCGCCTTGTTTTTTCTTCTCTATTAAATAATATTTTCCTTTATCACCTTGAACACTTCTTGGAATAAGAGTATCTGCATTTGCAAAATTAGAAATTATCAAACCCAACACTGTAGTAAAAATAATCTTTTTCATAAATTAACTCATTATTAATAATTAGCTGTTTCAATCTGCCATAACAATCAATAAAACAAATACCATCCAAATAAAGCTTATCCACCGAGCTGAACTGGAATAGCCAGATCTTAAAGTAAACCATGCAAAGATGTACGGCATCCAAAAGATTCCAAAACCGAGCAGAAATGAAACACTTCTGTTTGGTGGCATTTGAGAAGTCGAAGTATCAATAAATGGTTGCTGTTGGTAGCTATTTAATTGAGGTGGTGCTTTTTTCTTATGGGAACTAAAACTACTATATGACAAGCCTGTTCTAGGAATCCCCACTGTAGTTCGTGTTCCTTTCTTACTAAGATTTACACGAGCACCCTTACCACCTATAGAAACGCTAGAGATTCCTTTTTTGCCAATATTGAGTCGTACACCAGGTGCGATTTTAAAACTCTTTCTAAAGTTAAAGCCCATAGCCAAACCTATCTAGTGCAAATTTTCTTGGAACCACTTATTGAGCCATCTTTACAGACGAATTTACTACCATCACAGTGACTAATCCCACCTTTACTACCAGAACAAGGTTGGCGGCCTTTACCAGCTTCTGTAATACTGATAGAACCTAGAACTAATAAAATACTCATAATAATTTTTTTCATATTCTTGCCCTTTATTTTATTATTTAACTATTAATATCTAATAATGAAAGCACCTAGAGGGTGCTTTTATTCACTTTACCAATCTGCATTAACTTTTTGCTGAGTTTTTATTTTTTCAGCCATGCTATCTGCTGATTGATTTAATTCATTCAAAATAATTTTTGCTGAAGGTGCTGTTTCTATAATAGGACGATTACTTTCCTGAATTCTTACTGTGCCACTCATGTGGGATGGTTGATAATGAGTTAAGTTATCGTAACTAACTCTCATTTTTCCATCTTTAGTATCTACACGTACTGTAAAATCAACCCGATCATTTGGAGTTGCAGTCATACAATCAGCAAATCCACCACAACGATAGGCCATATTACCCTTACCAATAATAGAGCCTGTTGATTTATCTTCATATTGGATTACTGCATTTGCTGAACGAAAAGCTGTTGCAAACCATTGACGCGCACCATCATATACTTGAGTTTGCTTCAAATTATCCATTGTATAAACTTTTTCAAATTTAATAGGTTCTGAAGGCTGTTGAGGCGTAGTTGCACAACCCGACATACCCAAAACTAAAAATGAGCTTATTAAAAGTTTTTTCATGTACTTTCCAACATTATTATTAAGTACACCTACTGTAACAAACTGGTTACTAATTGTCACATAGGAAAATAAGTAGTAACCTTAAGAAATATTTAATTTAAAAACTTGTTTATGGAATCAAAATTTCATGCTTACTACCTCTTTTAATAAAAAAATTTTAATAACAATTTGCAGTTTTTCAATTGTAGGGTGCGCTGCAAATTCAGGTATTGTTCCTATGGGAAATAATACTTATATGGTCTCACGACAAGCTGCTACTGGGTTTAGTGGAATGGGAACACTTAAAGCAGAAGCAATGAAGGAAGCATATCAAGAATGCCAAAAAACAAATAAATTCGTTAATGTCTTAGAAACTATTGATGCAAAACCACCCTATATTTTGGGTAACTTTCCTAAAACTGAAATCAGATTTAAATGTATAAATGAAGAATAAATTGAGCCATTAGGAAACAGTTTACTTTTTTGGACCTCAATTGTTTCACGGGAAGGTAAAGAGATTGCCAGAACCAAATTTGCAGCTTGTGGATGTAGAGCTTTAACTAAGATATACCACAGTAATTTCAGATACAGTGGATAGTCGGGCTTTTTAAACACTAAAACCCACTCATTGAGTGGGCTTTTTTATTACTAACCGTTTTGCCTGAGGTGGTCTTGGAACTCTTGGTCGTGTATTTTGTCGTAATTAACAGGGTCGTAAACGCATCCAGTTAAAACAACAATTACAGTAAGTACAGCAACCAACTTTTTCATTGAGACAGCCTTTCCTTTTAACGCAAAAGATTTGCTTTAAGTATACTCCTAGGTAATCATTTTGATTGGACATAATTAAGGCAAGTAATTGTTATTTTTAAATTATCGCAATCGTTTAGCATATCATTTGTTTTGCAACAAATTCAAACCAAGGGGTAATATAAAACTTAAACCTCAGTCGCTAAATACCAATTTTTCCAAGAACTGGTTCCTCTAGTTTCAAGAGGCACGGTTGGAATGAGTTTCTCTTTTAATACCTCAGTTTGTTCAACCGCTTTGGCAAGCCTTGCTTTAACAGAATGAATACACTCACGGTCACCAAATTCACAGCGGTCTAAAGTTGTTCCGCCACAAGGACCATTAGCTAAACCTTTTGGACACGTTTCAGGGCAAATATATAAAGTATCGCTTAAGCGACACTGACCACAGCTTTCACAGCCCACTAGGCTATGTTTACTCAGTACTTCGGTTTTAAGTAATGCTTTGGCAACCAAAGAGTTTTCCCAAAAAGATGCTTTAAAAATAAAGCGTCCAAGCCCTTTAGCAATTTTTGATTCAAACAGCGCCTCATGCATCACATGCAGTTGGCGATATTTAAGCATTTGTTTGGAAGTGGGCTGACGTGAAAAACGAGTAATTTCAGGCGAAAACTCTTTGCCTGTCGTGACTTGCCAAAGTGAATTCCAAAGCTCTTCTAAGGCTTCAAGTGTAAGATGGCGATATTGCTCGATGTAGCTTTCAAGCAGCATTTGCTCTTCAGGCTTATGGCAAGCAGATAAGTGAATTCCTGCAAACCCTAAATGTTTACATATCAAAATCTGTAAAGCACAGCGTAAATAAACACGGTCTGTATGCCCTGCCTGTTTTTCGTCTGCCAAAACTTTTAGCATGTGTGCAGTAATCACAATACCTGCCACTTTATGCTTCACCATAAAATTGGCACGACCTAAAGTCAGTGGCATGACGCAAGCCAGTATTTGCTGTGAATAAGCATGCTTCATTAAAAATGATTTGGCTTGCTTTAAGGCTTCAATGTCATAGCCCAATTGCGTAATGATAAAGTCAGCACCTGCTTTAATTTTCTTATGTAGTTTTAAGTACTGTGCATCCCGTTCAGCTTCGACATATTTAAATGGGTTAAAAGCAACCCCAATGCGAAACCCGCCGTATTGCTTGGCAGCCATTACGGCGTTTACCGACTCTAGGTATCGACTACGAGGCTGTCCATTTCGACCATTATGATGCTCTTTAAGTTTATCGCCTGTAAGCAATAACAAGTTTTGAATATTGGCTGCTTGGGCTTCTTCTAAAAAATGCTCAAAGTCTTGTATGTCTCGGGCCTTGCCCGAAAAGTGTAAGACTTTATCGATTGTGTCAGGATAACTTTTGCTGGCCTCAAGCGGCGCGATATCATGATCTGAATGTACGCGATCTGCCAATGTCATTGCAGCCGGATATCCCGCAAACTCATGTTTAACAGGATAAATTTCATGCAGTGAAGTGAGATATTCCACCAACACAAAAAACTGGTTTTGTTGGAAGCAGGGAGAAACGTGTGACATAGGCAAAGTGCTGATCAAAACATGACATTAATCATAAGCGCGGCATTATAAATCAAAGTGAATCAAGATGCGCTACTCAGAAAGCTCATTGTTTTGCTTATCTTCACCCTCTTTATTTCTGGGTAATTCGAGTGAGCGAGGAAATATAAAATCGAAAGAATCGAGTGCATAACGGTAAAGCTGAGCTGGTCGTTTACCCACAATTTTACTGTGATTAGTTTCTTCAACTGCACCTGCTTCTATCATACGGCGTCTAAATGCTTTTTTATCTAAAGATTGCCCAAGAATAATTTCATAAATGGTTTGTAGCTCAGTTAGCGTAAATAACTCAGGCATGAGACTGGCTGGCAATGCGGTATAGCGAGTTTTATTGGTTAAACGCTCTAATGCCAAGGTGAGTAATTCGTTGTGATCAAAAGCCAATGCTAAATCTTGTGCTTTTGCTACAGTTACCCATTCGCTATATTCAGCCAATGTTTGATGTTGATAGGCATTAAAATCGATTAAAGCAAAATACAAAATGGTTACGGCCCAACCACGCGGGTCACGTTTGGCATTGCCGACAGAGGCGACTTGTTCCAAGTAAGGTGAAGCAATTCCTGTTTTTTCGACCAGCTTACGATAGGCCGTTGCCATTAAGTCTTGATCATGGGTTAAATCGGCAAAACCGCCGGGTAAAGCCCACTGATCTTTGGCTGGAAAGTTTGGTCGCTTAATGAGTAATACCTGCAACTGACCATTAAAGACCGAGAAAATAGCCATATCGACAGTGAGTAAAGGTGCGTCATAATCTCGGCGATCATAACTGGCAAGGAATTCTTGTTCAGTTTGAATAGTCACGTTCAGTCTCTCAATGAAAACGATGAGCCGCCCACTATGTAACGACTCATCTAAGCTCAGTTATGCGATGGATAAACGCTCACGAATTTGATCCAAAGTACACTCATATTGAAGTTTACCATTTTCAAAGGCTGTTTTTAGTGCTCCGCCTTGTTCTTGTTCCGCTGTTTGCTCATCAAACAAGGTAAAACCAGTTTCACTTTCTTCGATGCGTAATAGACCTTTAGCAGATTTTTTTACACCTGAGTCTGTTATTGGGTCTTTAAACAACTCACGGCCTATACCATTGACTTGTCCCCAAGTTGCTTTCACAGCAAACCCAAAAGTATCGCGAGTTAAGTAATTATAGGTAAAGCTGCCTATACCAAACACCAAGTTGTTTGAAGCAAAACCTTTAGCTTCAAGCCCTTCTAAAATACGCTGTGCACGGTCTAGGGTAATCGAGTCACCGTAAATTAAGCCAACACGCTCATTCAGTACTTTATAGCCTTGGTCAGTCGTTGTACCGCCAAACACTTCCCATAAACATTCAACCGCGCCTTTGTACGCTGGGCTGCCGACTTCGGCATCTGGGTCACCACAAATAATTTTAACTGGGTTGCCAGAGTCTGGACGGAAAACCAATTTAGCCAAGCCCAAAGCATTGGGTTGTCTTGCTAGAATTTCAGGTTTTAAAGCCACTGTAAACTCTGTAATCACTCGCCAAAAGTCCCAAGTATCAGACACAATACTGACAACACCAGATGGATAAAGCTCACAGATTAAACGCTTAAATGTTTCTAGCTCACTGTCTTCTGTGCCCATACACATCACACTGTGTTCGGTCGCTGGTACCGATACCCCAATCACACCTGTTGCATTGTAATACTCTTCTGCATAGTCAATTGAAGCAACCGAGTCTGTTCCAATAAAACTGGTTAAGTGCCCAACACCAGATTGAGCAGCATCATAAATTCCACTCATGCCACGACTACTAAAATCGTGTCCTTGCACAGGTACAAAATCGAGTGGTGCGCCAGTTTTTACGGCATATTGTGTTAATAAGCGTTTGTACTCATAAGCAATCGTTGCGGTAGTACAACTTTTCCAAAGCTCAGCACTTAATACAGTTTCAATATAGTTGGTTAACCAAAAAAATCGCGGGTCGGTATTAATTACAGTGAGCACAGGTACACGCATATTGACGCGGCTACCTTCTGGCAATGCTTTAATGCGTAATGGTAAATAACCCAAGTCGTGTAATGCTTCAATATGATCAACCGGTACTGCGCCTTCACCTAATGAACTATCCATACGGCGTTTATAAGCAGCTACCACTTTGTCTTTAGGTTGTTTAAAAAATCCTTCATTCCATGTATCTATCAAAAAGTGTTTGATAAAACCCTGAAGACCAAAGAACACAACTTTATCGTCGAAGTCAGGTAACATTTTAGCGAGTCGAGATGAACGCGGCGTAAAGTTTGCGTACACGTACTCTGTGCCTACTGGATACTGGCGTCTGTGATCAGCTTTATAAAAATCGATAGCGTTTAATGGATTAAGTTTAATAGTCATCTTTATTCTCTTTATTTTGCTGCAAAAGCAATTACTGAAATTTTGTCTGATGGTTGTTGCGGAAAGCTGTCCGAGGTAAACAGTTGGTCAAGCAGTCCATCAAAAACCTCTAATCCTTTACTAAAAATACCGTGGGTCACATATAGAACGACCTTATGGCAATTGAGGTGACGGAGTTCTTTGGCAATACCAATAAAGGTTGCACCGCCGTCACAAATGTCATCAGTAATGACCGCTGTTAGCTCAGATAAATCAGTCGCATGTACATGTGTACCTAAAATTTTGCCAGTTACTGGATCACGTTTTTTATCACACTGAACAATAGTGATTGGTTGTTTACGCTCAAGATTAAAAGCGTCTGCAACCATTTGTGTGCGTGCTTTTGCGCCTTTGTCTGGGCAAATCAGTACTGTTTTTTCATCTTTTAACAATGTGCTCAGCGCTTCACTCTTAGCAATGATGTCGACTGAACTCACATTTACAACTTCGCTAAAAGAAGTATTGGCAGCAAGTAATGCTGTTGTTACTTCACTATGACAATCCCAAACAGTCACCTTGCCTTGTTTGCCGGCTTTTTTGTCTGCATTGATGTTGAGTAATTTAGTCATCACATCGAGTGAGAACGCTTGCCCCACTGCACAAATACGGTCCTGACGTGCATATGGAAAATACGGAACTTCTAGATCAACGGTTAAACCCTGATTCAGCAATATATTTTCAAGTAGTAAATAGTCCATCACATCGTGGCTTATGGTCATTTGTGCACGAACCAATACCGTGCCAGATAGTAAACCTAAGGTTGCCTCATCAATTTGAACATGACGCTCTCCACCAGAAAACTGCGTGAATTTCACTGGAATTTCATTTCTTGCCGCATCTAAAAGCTGGATAGCCATATCATCCTCTTTTTGTCTGATGACCTTCGATGAATATATAGTGGCATAAAGCCACTATATATTTCAAGTCTAATTTTCAAACTTTTTTCAAGACAATTTAAGACATAAAATTTGCAGTTTTAGAGCGATCATATATTCAGTTTTTAATGAAATCTATTATTTAAGTTATTGAAATAAACATTTAATTTACAAAAAACATGACTAGTAGAACCATGATTAAAAGTAGCGGATACAACTTTGCCCGCCATAAATCCGGTAGTTTTGAAATAAATTTTTCTGAAAAATATAGTCCGATCCATGTTCCCACAACCAAGAATAATGCGGCTTCAAACCAGATCAGACCAATGAATCCGTTGGGGGCCCATTCAGATTGCCAAAGTGACAATAAACAATAGGTCAGCGTTGCTGTTAAAGACAAAGGTAAGGTGAGAATATTTGCTATAGCCGCAGCCTCTGCCATAGAACGCCCCCGTCGCCGTAATAAAGGAACCGTCATTACGCTTCCTCCAACACCTAAAAGTGCTGCAACCCAGCCAATAATTCCACCTTTAATGAGTTCACTGTTTTGAGCATAGTTTTGCTTTTGCGCTGATGCCACCATAAATCCTGGTCGGTAATAACAATCAAGAATCGTTACAAACACATAACCCATAAATATCCAACGAAGCCAGTTTCCATTAAACAATGAGGCCATTACCGCACCAACAACTCCACCTAGTGCAATACCACTCCATAAAAAATGGATCTTTTGCCAATCTATATGTCCAGACCGATAGTGCCGAAAGGTTGCAAAACTTGCTGAACACAACATGACAAATGCCGAGGTGGCAACTGCAATTTGCATGGCATGTATGCCGACATTACTTTCGTTGCTCCACTTTTGAAGAATGACGCTATAAAGCAAAGGCACAGCAACAAAACCACCGCCAAAGCCAAATAACCAAGTGGTTACGCCCGAAAGTAATCCAAATAAAAATAGCTCATATAGCATCGTTATCTTCCTCACGTTTATAGAGGCATGATATAAAATAGCCATGTGGCAAACTAACGTAGAAAAGTCATATTTTTATTTATTTCAGCCAAAAATATATGCGTAATATTCCAATTAACGAGGTAGACCATCTACCACAAGCAGTTCTAGCATTAGGATCAGACTATCCAGCTGATACCTTATTAGATACGCATAGCCATCGCCGTGCTCAGTTCTTATATGCACCCGAAGGCCTCATGAAAGTTGAAACTGAAGATGGCCAATGGCTCGTATTACCGTACAGTGGTGTATGGATACCCGCAGGCAAACCACATCGGGTATGGTTATCTAAAGTCAGCACATATAGTTTGTATATAGAAGTGAGTAATGCCCCAAGACAGGCAAACTACTGCGAAGTCGTACAAGTATCACCGTTACTTCATCAACTGCTCATTCAGGCTAATCAGCTACCTGTTAACTACCAGCATTCAGGCCGTGACGGTGCGCTTATCGATTTATTGTTATATGAAGTAGAAGCTGCACCAGCCCTGCCTCTGTTTATTCCATTGCCTCACAACACATTACTATCTAAACAGTGTACTGAGTTTATGGAACACCCTGATATTCATAGCAGCCCTAAAGATTGGGCACATCATCACAATAAAAGTGAACGAACTTTTCATCGCTGGTTTAAGTCAGAAACGGGCATGTCATTTCAGGCTTGGCGTAATCGAGTCTGTGTAATTTATGCGTTAAATGCCTTGAAAAATAATATCTCAATTACGGAAATTGCTTTTAGTTTGGGCTATGAACACTCGGCAGCTTTTACAGCAATGTTCAGTAAAATTATGGGTTATCCACCTACCCATTTTCTAAAAAGATTTCATACTCAGAATGAAACGCTATAAAGATTTACTCATGTGAATGGTGTCATACGTCTCGATCCATTCTCGCTTAATAACCTCAAAGCCTTGTAGAGTCCAAAACTCTTCAGCAGCAGGTAAAAATGGATGAGTATGCAAATACAATGTAGTAATTCCATTCTTTTTTGCATGACTAAATAACATGTTGCATAGCTGAGTTGCGATGCCATTACGGCGGTATTCAGGCAATACAAATAACTTAACGACTTCAGCCGTATTGGACGGCAAATTTAGATCAAAACGATGGTCATACGCCCGATATGCAATGGTGCCAATAATACGGTTTTTATCTTTTACGGTAATGAAGCAACCTAATGGATCATTGACATAATATTGCCCAAAATTTTTTAAATCTTTAGGAACTTGCCCATGATAGATTTCTGGGAATAAAAGCTGTCTAGTATAAAGTGCAAACTCTACCGCAGATGCATAGTCTGATTTGTCGGCTAGCTGATAGTGAAGTGTCATATTTATAGCCAAGAATGATCAGGGATAACAATGGTTTTGTCTTGAATCATGGCCTCATGGAACTCGACATCGTAAACACTTTTTAAAAACTTCGGATCGGTTATTCGAGTTTTTGACTCAGGCTTAACTACCTCATGTTCGCGCATGAAAAATAGATGATCTGCAAATAAAAAAGCCAAGTTTGGATCATGCATAATCGCAATCACCGTAAAATTTTGCCGCGACAACTGACGCAATTTTTTCATTAAATAAGACTGATAATAAACATCAAGATGATTAGTCGGCTCATCAAGCAAAATGACTTTCGGCGCTTGCACTAAAATACGTGCAATCATAACCAATTGCCTTTCACCTCCCGATAGCTCTGTATAAGGACGGTCACGTAAATGCTCAATGTCTAAATCAAGCAAAGCTTGGTCAACACGTTCCCAGTCTGATTTTGAAGGACGATATCGGCTAAAAGCCGAGCGGCCAGTAATCACGACATCTTTAACCAAAAATGGAAATACGGTTTTGTGAAATTGCGGTAAAAACCCAAGTAATGCAGCCCGATCTTTACCTTTAAAGTCCGATAATGGCTTTCCTGAATAACGGATTAATCCATCTTTTACGGGTTCTAAGCCAGCCATCAACTTAAAAAGTGTCGATTTCCCACAGCCATTGCGCCCTAAAATGACGGAAAACTGATTTTCGGGAAATTCCAGATGAATATTTTTGAGGACCTGTTTGTGCCCATAGGCATAATTTAACTGATCAATTTGAATCATGCCCAATGAGTCCTCTGTGTTTTCATTAATAATAAGAAAAATGGCGCACCAAGTAACATGGTAAAAATACCAATCGGTATTTCAAAAGTAAGTAAAACCCGAGAAAAGTTATCAATCATCAGTAGAAAACTACCACCCAACACCATATTGGCAGGAATACTGTAGCGGTGATCTGGCCCAACCAACATTCTCACAATATGCGGCATAAAAAGCCCATATAGACTAATAATACCTGCCGCAGCGACAGAAGTTGATGTACAAACGGTCACCAGAGCAATTAAAAGAAGCTGTTCCCACCGAGGGTTAACACCCACAGCCTGCGCCTCTTCAGCACCAAGTGCCATTAAATTTAAACGCCAACGCATCGCAAATAATCCGGCAAGTCCAATGCAAATCGGTAGCACAGCATATTGAACCTTTTGCCAAGAAGCCTGATGTAAGTTGCCCATAGTCCATTGCACAATCGCTTGCAGCTTAAATGGATCACTTAAGTATTGAATAACTGTAAGTCCTGCCAAAAATAGCCCAGAAACAATCATGCCTGATAAAATAACCATCACTAAAGACGTCTGGCTTTCATGCTTTTGATGAGCAAATAAATACGTTAAGGCAACGGCGCAAACACCAAAAATAAAGGCGGATAGATTAGGTGAAAGCCAACTTAAAGAAAGTGCCAAGGCTGCACCAAACGCCGCGCCAGATGAAATACCGAGTACATACGAGTCAACTAAAGGATTACGAAACAAGGCCTGCAAGCCATTACCGGCTGTTGCTAATGCAGCCCCCACCATAAAGGTCAGTAAAATTCTAGGAAGTCTGACATTCACAAGAATGTTTTGCATCAGTCTAAATTGTTCAGCATCAAAATATGGTGTACCAAAGACTGCTTGCACACCCCACCGCAAATAGTCCCATGCACTCAATGTTTGAGTTGGCCCTATGAGCAACGAGATCAAAATCATTACGACGGGTAACGGGTAAAACCAATAATATTTCAGATTTTGCATATTCATTGCACCAACGCTTTGGCAAGGTGCTCACCATACAACTTAGTTAAAATACGCTGTTGTAAAGCACTTACAGGTAGATCGGACTGTTCAGGATAAATACTGTGATTCAAATAAATCGCCGTAATAATGATTTTGATGGTGTGTGGGTTATATATAAATGCGGGACTCAAATTAAAAACCTTTCGGTTTTGTACAGCGCTTAAGCCTTGTAATTCTTTTCGTTCATAAATCAGTTTTGGGTTGGTATTCCAAAGCACGATATTGTCTGGGTTCCATTCAATTAAAGTCTCGGGGTTCACATTAGGTTGATTTGCATCGGTCTGAACAATATTGAAAGCACCCGCCAGCTCAATAAAGTCATTAGTAATAGACGTACGTCCCGAGGTAGAAAAAATTCGTCCACCTGACCATGCATAATAAATCGATTGCTTATTTGGCTGACGTGCTGTTTTGGCTGCGACTTCCGACACAATTTCATCCGAAAAATTTAAAATTTCTTGAGCACGTTTTTGAGCACCACTCAGTACAGCAATTTCAGAAAGTTCTTCTTTCACTTGTTGGTAGGTACTGGACTCCATCACATATACAGCAATGCCAAACTGCCGCAACAGTTCAATCGTTTGGGTTTGCCCACTCCCTAAAATTACCAGATCTGGTTTTAACAAAACGAGACTTTCAATATTGGTTGCATTTGCGCCTTGTGAAGGTGTCGCAAGCTGTTTATTGGCGATACGCTTATCTATTTTTGAATAGGCATGAAACAATAAAGGTTGAATGTACACTTCAGCTGGTATACCAATCACTTTATGGCCTTGCCCTAACATGTAGAGGCCATCTAAACCCGACTCAAACAAAGACACAATTCTTTGTGCTGGTTTATCTACACAGACTTTTGTATTTGTACTATCGAACACACATATAGAATGGGCTGCTAACTTTTCTTGTGTTTTTGCTTTTTGTTCAGATGAAGAACATCCACATAGAATAAGTAAAGTGAGTATTGAAACCAAAAATTTCATTACAGCACCCAATGCACAAATACAGGGCAAAATAAAAAGACGTGTCTATTTGGTGCATTTTTCATGTGAAAAAAACACCATAAGAGAGCAAGACGGTTTGAATCATAAGCTGTAAAGTTATCAAATAAAGTTTGGTAGACAAGATCTTAAATACTAAGCAAAAAAAGCGCCAAATTTACCAAGTAATAAAAACTATCTAATTATTAGTCTAAACACTCTGCCTAAGCGCCATTCAAATAATTTAATAGCGGTTACAGCTCGATCAACATTAAGAGAAATAAGTCGTTATAATCCGCCCAACACCTGATAGACATTATCTTCTGATGCTGACCCATTCATCCTTCTGGCGTAGTCTTTACCGTTTAATTCATATTTATGCTGGTATTTTCATTGCACCATTTATATTGGTCGCTGCATTCACCGGCTTACTCTATGCAATTACACCTCAACTTGAACAAGCGATTTATAAAGATGTTCTATACGTTGAGCCATTGAACCAAGCGCAATATAAGCTGAGTCAGCAAATTGAAGCCGCAAAGCAAGTAATGCCCAAGTCTGCACAGGTAATTGAAGTTAGACCAGCCCCAAGTTCTGACCAGACAACTCGTGTTATTTTCTCAGACCCGATACATCATTTTACCAGTGAAGCCGTTTTTGTTGATCCCTTTACGCTTAAAGCCAAAGGCCACCTTGCTGTCTATGGGACCAGTGGAGTTCTACCGTTTCGAACTACACTCGACCAATTACATAGCAATTTATTACTAGGGAAATGGGGCCGCTTTTATAGTGAACTGGCAGCAAGTTGGTTAGCCATTTTGACTTTGACTGGACTGTATAATTGGTGGAAACGTCGTCAAAATCTTAAAATCAGGCAAACACAAAAAAATAAATTATTAAGATGGCATAGCACGCTTGGTTTATTTTTATTTCCACTCTTATTAATAATCGCCATTACGGGTCTTACATGGTCCCAGTGGGCTGGAGATAATATTCGGGTTGCTCGTCAGTGGCTCAACTGGCAAACCCCAACATTAGCAACTTCTCTTCAGACAGATAATTTACCTACAGTGATGCACCATGAACATCACGACATGCTACACAGTGAAAATCTTAATTTAAATATTGTGTCAGGTGAGTTTGATACCGCTCTTTCAATAGCCAGAGCACATGGCATTGAGGCGACACAAATACAAATCAAACCACCCACCAGTGGAAATCAAGCTTGGACTGTAGCCGAAATTCAGCGTAAATGGCCAACTCAAGCAGATAGCATCGCAATTGATATGGAACAACACAAAGTCATCGATCAACTTGCTTTTAAAGACTATTCACTGGTGGCAAAACTAACTCGTTGGGGAGTTGATGCTCATATTGGTATTTTATTTGGCTGGATAAATCAGTTGGTTCTCGCACTTTATGCGCTTGCACTTTGTATCATGATTATTTATGCATATAAGGCTGCATTTAAAAACTCAAATTTAAAACTCATGACAACCCACTTTGTTGGTCAAAGCTTATTTATTTGGAAGCGTGCAACTAGCCAACAAAAAGTATTGTTAATGCTAGCTGGCATTGTGTTAGGGCTAAGCTTACCTGTTTTTGGTCTTAGTATTTTGCTTACGATACTCATCCTTGTAATACGTAAATATATCCCTTCTAAATCATAAATCTTTATTTGATTAAGGCGTTAGACTTAAATTTTGCCTAACTCCTTTTTTAATCAAAAGTTCCAAGTCAAAGAAAGAATTACGCAATCTGCGCCAAAAAATAATCTAGCAACCTTTCCCTGTCATCCACACTATTTGAATCTAAAAGTTGAACCATCGCCCCATCAATCACAAATAAAAACATGTGGGCATCTTGTTGTGAAGCATTTACATGAGTTATTAAAAGTAAAGTGTAGATTTCTTTAAGTAAAAGTAGTTATAGAATATAGTTTTAGCTACTTTTGCAGATTCAATAATTTGATCAATACCAGCACTGTGAAAAACCATATTTATCAATTCAATTATTTAGATTACGCATGCGTTTTATATCTCTGAGCGGTGGTTCCCCAAACATTCGAGCATACTCTCTATTAAACTGAGTAACACTTTCATAACCAACACGTATAGCAGCATTACCCGCATCTATACCTTCATAGAGCATCCAATGCCGCGCATCTTGCAAACGCAAATTTTTTAAATATTGCAAAGGGCTTAACCCTGTAATGGTTCGGAAATGTTGCCGAAAAGTAGATGAACTCATGTGTGCTTTTTCTGCTAATTCATTAACTGAAATATTATTTGTATAGTTTAATTTAATCCAAGCAATGACTTTGGAAATTTGTTGGCTAGGTGATCCTTCAGCAGCAAGACTCTGGAGCATTGGTCCATGCTCTCCGTCCAGTAACCTGATAATAATTTCCCGTTGAATTAATGGTGCAATAAACGGAATTTTTGTTGGTTCATTTAATAATCTAACTAACCGTGTTAAAGCATCAAGTAATCCCTCATCTAATTCTATAATCGACATCGCTCTTGAAGGAGTGTATTTCCAAATCATTGATGGATTCATTTCTGTAGCAATTTGCACGATTAAATTTGCATCCAGATCTAAACGTAATCCTAAATATGGCTCTGTCATTGTGGCCTGAGTTACGTAAGATACAACTGGTAAGTCAATTGTATTAATGAGTGCTTGCCCAGAGCCATACTCGAAAGCCTTTTCTCCAAGTGTTACGCACTTTCCGCCTTGGATTACTACTCCTAAACCTAGGCCAAAGATACAAGGCATTGGATCAGTCGGTGTACTACGACGATAAATAGATAATACTGGAAGTTCTGTAGTGTAATCTCCATCGTTTTGAGCAATATCTTGAATTGAAGATAAGAGATGACTATATACAATGGACTTATTCATTTTTACTCCATGACCAAAAAATCAGGATTTCAATATACGATTTAAGATTAACAGATTAAAAATGAATTATTTATGTTTTTGCCACCTCTCATCATATTAGGCAAGAATTAAAGCAGATTTGGCAACCTAAATTAACGTTCTTCCGTGCAAACTAATACCTTAATTTATGCAGATAAAATTAGGCTAAGTCTGATGAAAAAAGTATTGATTATTAATACACATCAATTCTATGAAGGGATGTCTACTGGCACCTTAAATAATTCAGTAGTTGAAATCATGAAAGAAACGATGACCAATCTGGGTTGTGAAGTTCAGCTTACTCATATTGAAAAAGGCTATGATATCAACGAAGAAGTAAATAAACACTTATGGGCTGATTTGATTATTACTCAGTCTCCCGTGTATTGGTTTGGTTCTCCATGGATCTATAAGAAATATGTTGATGAAGTCTTTACTGAAGGTTTAAAACAGGGAACCTTCTTAGCCGACGACGGACGTACTCGAAATGATCCATCTAAGCAATATGGTACAGGTGGAAAGCTTTTTGGTAAAAAGTACATGTTATCGCTAACTTGGAATGCTCCACGAGAAGCATTTAATAATTTTGAGCAAAAGTTATTTGACGGTAGATCGGTTGATGATGTCTTTATCCACAATACATCAAATTATAAATTTTGTGGTGTTGAAGTATTACCGACATTTTCTTTCTTTGATGTATTTAAAGAACCTCAAATTAGCAAAGATATCGAGAATCTAAAACAGAAACTCATCCAAATTTTTGATTGATTTTCCTCTGAGACTAATAACATGAAAACTAGCAAATCTAATGTCTTTAACAAAAGACGGGTAACAGATAAATTAAAGTTGAACAATTTAGTTAGAAAAGGATTTTTAATTTCAGCTCTAGCTTTTGGCACCGTTATTTTTACGGCTCAAGCCACTTTTGCAGTAGAAGTAAAAACCAAGATAAGCTCAGAAATGAATCAAAAAAATATCCGTCACGTAACTTTCAAAAATGGCCAAATCATAATGGCTGGTGATTTGTATTTACCGGATAACTTTAATGAGAAAAAACAATATCCAACAATTATTGTGGCTCACCCCGGAGGCGGTGTAAAAGAGCAAACAGCTAGTTTATATGCACAAAAGCTGTCAAAAAAAGGGTTTATCACCCTAGCATTTGATGCCTCGCATCAAGGTGAAAGTGGTGGTGAACCCAGATTTTTAGAAAACCCAGCTGAACGTGTAGAAGATTTTCGAAGTAGTGTAGATTATCTCACCACATTAAATTTCGTTGATAAAGATCGTATTGCTGTACTTGGAATATGTGCAGGTGGTGGATATGGCATTAATGCAGCAATGACAGAACATCGCATTAAAGCTATAGGTACTGTAAGTGCTTTTGATATTGGTCTAGGGTTCCGTAAAGGTTGGTATGGTGATGGGACTTTATCAGATCAATTAAAACTACTTGATGAAGTTGCTAAGCAACGTACTCTTGAAGCAAATGGTGCTAAGCCTTTATATATCAATTACGTTCCAGAAAAAATAGATGCAAATACACCTCGTGATTTAAGGCAAGCTTATGAATATTATAGAACCCCACGTGGACAACATAAAAATTCTGGAAATCAGTTATTATTTTCAAGTGTAGATAAAATTATTGCATTTGATGCCACAGATAATATTCAAGAATTACTTACACAGCCTCTACTGTTGATAGCAGGTAGTGATGCCGAATCATTATGGCACAGTAAACATTTCTACGATTTAGCCAAATCTAAAAAAGAGCTATTTCTAGTTGACCATGCAACCCATATGACAATGTATGATCAACCTGATCATGTTAATAAAGCAGTTGAGAAACTTGCTTCTTTTTACAATGCAAATCTTTAATTTTTACCTTAATACGTTGAACTATGTAAAAGCGCTTTTACATAGTTTTATATATTTACCATCTTCTTATCAATAAGTGAGCTGGCTTAAAACCAATACTTCACTTTACCCAACCCCCACTAAAAAATAATCTAGCAACCTTTCCCTGTCATCCACGCTATTTGAATCTAAAAGCTGAACCATCGCCCCATCAATCACAAATAAAAACATGTGTGCATCTTGTTTTGAAGCATTCGTGTTGGTTGTTAAAAGCAGCTTATAAATTTCATTGATTAACCAGTTTCGATAGTTAACTACAACCTGATAAGCCTTTGGATGCGTTTTTGCAATTTCAAAAATGGCCTTAAATGGCAAATGATAAAGCCCTTCTAAATCTGCATGTAAAAAGTAAATTTTGCGAAGTTTTTCAATTACGGTTAAATCTTTCTGAACGTAGATGATTGAAAGCACCTCTTCTTTTAATCCATCTTTTTGAAAGGTTAAGCTCATTTCAATGAGGCGTTCTTTTGAGTGAAAGTAGTTATAGAACGTGGCTTTCGGCATCTTTGCTGCTTCAATAATTCGGTCTACTCCGACCTTATGAAAGCCATAATTATTAAAAAGGTTCCGAGAGGTATGTAGCGCGCTTAAAGCACGAGATGGGAGATCTGAATGTGGCATAGTTTTACCGTTATAAAATAAATTCTTGTTGTATATAAATGAGATATAGCATCGCTACTTTTCTAATAACTGAAAAAAAAGGCATAGCAAAGCCATAAAGACTGTGCTTGGCACATCTCAAGTTTTATTGTTGATTAAGTTTTGATTGATAATAATTTAAAGCCTGAAAAACCTAACGGCCATCAAACCGTTTTAAAAGTTTAAGTTGTGTCGATATAGCTTTTGGCAAAGACTGCCAAGAAATGATGAATGTGCATAGCCAACTCCTTTTTTATTGGGAGTTCTGCCAAAACATTATAAATTATGGTGGCAGAACGAAAGGGGGTTCGCAGACTGGCCGAAAAAACCCAGCACACCCGAAGGTGTCCCCCTCCCGTTCCACCGTAGAGGGGGCACGAGGGTTCGTCACTAAAAGAATTAACTTTTAATGCTTTTTCGGAACGGTCTGCGACAACCGACTGGCAATGTGGCCAGCCTGCAAATGGTAATCTTCAATATTTAAGGTGTCAATGTGATATTGGCTAGAAAATATTTAAATAATTATTGTTTTTCATTAAATTACATAATTAAGGAAATTCTTAAATATCAGCTTAATAATATTGTCTTGTTTAGAGAGTTTTTTGAACTGTGCACCCTAAAGCGAAATGCACAGCCCAGATCAAACCAAATTAATGATCAGATAAAGTTTTCATATCAATCACAAAACGATATTTCACATCACTCTTTAACATACGCTCAAAAGCTTCATTGATATTTTGCATATCAATCATCTCGACCTCAGAAACGATGTTATGTTCTCCACAGAAATCGAGTAGCTCTTGTGTTTCTTTAATCCCGCCAATCACCGAGCCAGCAATTGATTTTCTACCCAAAATCATAGGTACTGAATTTGCGCTAATTTCACCCAAATATCCAACCAGCACAATTGTTCCATTTAAAGCTAGCGTTGGAATATAAGGCTTCAAGTCATGGTTATAAGGAACAGTATCAATAATTAAATCAAACTGATTTGTGACTGACTGCATTTGGGTTTCATCGGTTGATAGCACAACATAATGCGCACCGAGTTGTTTTGCATCTTGTTCTTTGTTGGCTGAGCGAGTGAATAATGTCACTTCCGCACCTAGAGCATTTGCAAGTTTAATTGCCATATGTCCTAAGCCACCTAAACCAACGACTGCTACTTTACTGCCCTTCCCAATATTCCAATGGCGAAGTGGTGACCATGTGGTAATCCCGGCACAAAGTAACGGCGGTACAGCTTGAGCATCCAAATTTTCAGGTACTTTTAATACAAAATCTTCACTACAAGTAATGGTTTGAGAATATCCGCCGTAGGTCGGTCGTTGGTCATGACGATCTACAGCGCCATAAGTCTGAGTGTTACCTTCTTCACAATATTGCTCTAGCCCTGAATGGCAAGCAGAACAAGTACGGCATGAATCGACCATACAGCCAATACCCACTAAATCACCGACCTTATATTTTGTGACTTTGGCACCGATTGAGGTGACACGACCTACAATTTCATGACCCGGTACTAACGGATAAGCACTGAATCCCCAATCGTTTTTAGCTTGATGTAAATCGGAATGGCAAACACCACAATATTCGATTTGAATGACAACATCATCTTCACGTGGAGTTCTACGTTCAAACTTAAACGGAACTAAAGGAGTTTCTGATGACAGCGCGGCATAACCTAAAACTTCAATTGTCATATTTTTTCTCTCATGTTTAATGTTTAAATAAAGACGATTTGTTCGTTGAACATTCATTGATGGCTATAGATTTTGAAAAGCCGTGAATACGTTGTGGAAACGGTGAATCAACAGGCTTTAATCAATCGACTTTTTTGCCATGTTCATCAGTATAAAAATGAAAGCTATAAGGTGTTGTTCTATTCCTCTCACAGATTTGCCTAATCCTCCGAATTGTTGCAATTCTCTCTATTTTTCTTATTTGAAATGCCTACAATAAAAACACAGATGACAATAGGTGAAATCTGAATGGCGAATATGTCACTAGGCAATAATGAAACACTGGCTCAACTTGTCGATCAATGGACCCGAGAAAAAGGTACATTTGAAACGCCTATTATGGGACTGACTTTATTTCGTGCGGAAACACTGACCCAACCCAATAGCAGTATGATGGATGCTAGTCTCTGTATGGTTGCTCAAGGGAAAAAACAGGTGATTCTTAGCGAAGAAGCCTATACCTATGATTCAAATCATTTCCTTTTTACTGCAATTGACCTGCCTGTAATTGCTCAAGTTCTTGAGGCTTCAGTTGAACAACCCTATCTTTCAATAGTTCTACGACTAGACCCTTATGTGCTTGCCCAAATCATGCTTGAAGCCCATATTCCTTTTAAAGATACCAATACTGAAAAAAAAGGAATGGCTGTTGGGGTCGTAAATTCGGAACTGAATGATGCTTTTATACGGTTATTAAAACTATTGGACACACCTCAAGATATCCCAATATTGTCTCCCCTTATTATTAAGGAAATTTTTTATCGTTTATTGATGAGTCCGCAAGGTGATCGACTTAAACGCATTGTAGCGGCAGGAACTACGGGTCATCGAATTGTGAAAGCGATTGAATGGTTGAAAACAAATTTTGCAAAATCATTTAGCATTGAAGAGCTTGCAAGCACAATGGGTATGAGCACTTCAAGTTTTCACCAGCATTTTCGTGATATTACTTCAATGAGCCCCTTACAATATCAAAAAAGAATGAGGCTGACCGAAGCACGGCGTTTATTAATCACTGAGGAATATGATATTTCATCTACAAGCATGCAAGTAGGCTATGAAAGTTTGTCGCAATTTTCTAGAGAATATAAACGCTTTTTTGGGGTTTCGCCGTCAGTGGATATAAAGAGCGTATAAAAATAGACAAGCATTTAGCAGATTAATTTTTTATAACCTGAATTATCCTAAAAATAATTCAGGTTTGTTATGTCGGTATTTCTACACCAAACACCACTGGAAGAATAATAGTTAGTTATTTAGATATTATTTCAATCATCTCTTTTGTTGGTCGTAAGTGGCCTAATTGCCACTGTTCAGGTGGATACTCATCAATTCGTATCCAGACATGTTCCCGAAAAGCAGCATTTCCCTTTCCTTCGATCTCTACAAATAAATCTGCTATTCGCTTAAAAAGCTCAGCCTTACTTTCTTTATCTAGTAAGCCTTCTATTGTTTGTATATTTATAAATGGCATAATGCTACCTGAATTAACCCTAGGTCTAAATTATAGACTCATGCTAATTGGAGCCCCACTGAATGTCAAATCAAATTATTCCAAATAATAAATTCTCGGCAGATGTGTGTGGAATTTTTCAAATTGCTGAAATATTGAATGACACGTGGACCATCCTCTTATTAAGAGAAGCTTTTTATGGGGTAACTAAATTTAATGAATTTTTAGAAAATACAGGCATATCAAAGCAAATTTTATCTAATCGACTAAAACATCTTATTCAATTAGAAATATTTGAATTATCTATTTATAAGGAAATCGGCGTTAGAGAGCGCAAAGAGTATTTACTCACACCAAAAGGTAGAAGCTTAAATATTGTATTACTTGCAATGCTTGAATCTGGCAGCAACTTTATTGAAGCTGATCAAGATGTGGTTAAAGTTTTCCACAAAAATACAAATGATTTACTTAAATTAAAGCTGGTTGATTCAAATGATCAGGTCGTTAGCTTGGAAAATTTAGAATTAAGATTAATTCATCGTCAGGTAAAAGTTGATTCACAATAAATAAAAAAAGCCCTGAATAATCAGGGCTTTTTTTTGTCGCTTATTACTGTGGAATAATATTCACAGCACTTGGACCTTTTTGGCCTTGAGCGATATTAAAAGTTACTTGCTGACCTTCATATAAAGTTTTGAAGCCAGAAGAAGCAATTTCTTTAAAATGGGCAAACACATCTGGACCAGATTCTTGTTGAATAAAACCAAAACCTTTAGTTTCGTTAAACCACTTTACTGTACCATTACTTGTATTAGACATAATATATCCTTTGATTTTAATAATTTGAGTCATTTTAAATGACAAATATAACTTTGAAAAAATAATAACGAATTGAGCTTAAGATCTGAAAAAAACGAAGGATTATGACTAAAACTGCGATACTTAAAGAAGATTTACTACAAGTCTTTTTTCTAGTTAAGTTAAGCATACAGGAAATCAATATTTATTCAAGATATTTATATCCAATATTTATTTTTTTTATATTAAAGAGATATACATCACCTACCTAACAAAGATAAATGCCTATTTTCTTTAGACATTTATCACTCATAGGCCTATCTGACTTTTTAACTATATTTTTATAAGCCAATGTAAAAAAATTACATTGGACTCGCACCTTTAGGCTGAGCATTCGGATGTAAGATATGAAATTTATAGCCTTCCACAATGTTCTTTAATTGATTTTTTATGGCTGCATTTTTATCTTTATAAAAATGATTATTACGATTGTCACGAGGTTCTATATTGCTAAAAGTAAGCTTAGCTTGATGATCTTTAACTTCTATTTTCAAAATATAATTAAAGGAATCATCTGCGACCTTAATCATATTTCTGCTTAGACAGTCCATACAATTATCAAATTTTAGTCCTGCATGTCCTTTAATTGTCAGTACTTTATTATTGTCATCTGCCTGAATAATCTTTCGACTTGAAACATAATCCACAACATTGTTTCGCCAGTTTTTAGAAGCATCATAAATTTGTGTTTGGCTTAAACCTTTGAACTTAATAATTTCTGAAAAATAATCGTTTTTCTTTTCAGCGGGTTTTTCATCAACTTTATGAGGCAAAGAAAGACAACCTTGCATACCTAGTACGGCAAAACTTAATGTAGCAGCTAAAATTACTCTTCTCACGTAACGCTCACTTTTTAAAGAGACTAGAAGTTAGAACCTCCAAATTTACACCAGCGCATCGAATAATTTGGTTTATATAAAGTTAAAAATACAGCACTTGATTGTCAGGTTCTATCAAGTGCTGCTAGGTTGAAATCATTGCTAAAGGATACTTTAGCTTGAATTTCCTATGGGTCTCTATCTTGGATATTTTCAATTTTCTGGACGAGTCACAATGGGAAAACCATTGCTAGACTTTTTAAATAAAGAAAAGAACTTGCCAATTTTGCGACCAGAAGTACTGATAAAATTATTTTAACTTCTCATTGTAATTGATATTTTTCAGAAAAAAACCAACTGCATATTCAACCCAAGAACTAATTTCACTATCCGATATAATGTAATTAGGATGTGTAAGACACTTAAGATGCGCATCACTTCGTAGTAATGCTAAAAATATATTCGCAGCGATATCAGCAGAAGAATTTAACTCAATTTCACCATTTTTGGCAGATTTTTCAAGATAACCCGCAATAATATTAGCAAGACGTTCTGGGCCAACTTGAAAGAATTTTTCAGATAACTCTGGAAACCTGACTGCTTCTGCAATACATACTCTAAAAAAAGCCAAACCTGAATGCGATAATATAAAACACAGATAGGTTTTCCCCATTTCAGTTAAAGCAGAACGTAGGTTTTCGGCTTTTGTCTCGACTAATATAATTTGCTCTTGCATGTTCGTGCATTGTCGTTCAATCACGGCAGCAAACATCACTTCTTTATTTTTATAACAGCCATACATGGTTGCTTTTGAAACACCCGCCTCTTTTTGAATCATATCTGTTGTGGTGCCACTAAAACCATGAGTCAGAAAAAATTTTGTTGCTGCATCCAGAATTTTTTGATCTTTTTCATTAGCTTTAGTTGAACCAGACATATTGACCTTATAACAATTTTAGCGACTTCGTTTGTAGTGTAACTCATCGAAAAGTTCAAAATCGAGAATTGACGTAAATTTAATTAAAGAGTAGAGTACCGATCGGTACAGTTAATTGCAATATCTGCTACCTGCATAAATTTGTGTTTAAGATTTAAGGTAAAAGATGAATATACGCCCCCTCATCGGTTTGGCAGGTGCAATATTTGCTGCAATGACTGTCGAATTTAATAACCGCATTACCAGCATTACCCTAGCCGACATACGTGGAGCTATGGGAATTAGTGTTGACTCGGGTTATTGGGTCAACAGTATTTATGCCAGTGCCATGATTATTGGAATGATACTTTCCACCAGTTGGGCGGTCATTTTTTCTATGCGGAGAGTTCTTCTTTTTGCCATAGGGCTTTGCCTCTTCTCTAGTGTTTTAATTCCTTTTAGTCCAAATATCGAAATATTTTATTTATTACGCGCCTTACAAGGTCTTGCTAATGGTTTAACCATTCCTTTGCTCATGGCATGTGCGCTTAGATTTTTGGGGCCAGATATTCGACTATGGGGTCTAGCCTGCTACGCATTAACTGCGACTTTCTTTCCCAACTTAAGTGCTGCGCTTTCTGCCTTTTATTTAGATGTAATTGGATGGAAGATGATTTTCTTTCAAACCATCCCGTTTTGTGCTTTAAGTGCAGCGTTGGTTTATTTTGGTATTCCCCAAGACCCTTTAAATTATTCAAGAATAAAGACTTACGATTGGACAGGCGCTATTTTAGCCATCATTAGTTTGGCAAGCCTGAGCACCATGTTATTGCATGGCAATCATCTAGATTGGTTCCACTCTAAATTAATTTGTGTATTGGCTTTAATCAGTTCCATTACATTACCTTTATTTTTCATACATGAATGGCGTTCTCCGTCCCCATTAATTAAACCGCAAATGCTCGAAATACGAAATTTTGCTTATGCCATTTTTGCGCTGTTTTGCTTTGTGATTATTGGGATGTCGACAAGTACATTACCACTCAATTACCTAAGTGCTGTACACGGCTATAAACCTACCCAAACCATGTGGATTGGTTTACAAATTGCGGCATTGCAATTTATCTATATTCCTATTGTCGTTAAGCTTTTAAATCAAGCTTGGGTTGATAGTCGATATGTGCATGGCTTTGGTTTGCTTCTAGTCATCGCAGGCTGTTTAGGTGCAAGTCAGCTCGACACCACATGGAATCAAGATCAATTTTATTTTTGGCACGCGATTTCATGTTTAGGGCAAACCTGTGTAGTGCTCTCGTTGCTCATGATGGGTACAAACAGCGTACATCCAACCATGGCGATTTACGCTTCACCAATGATTAATACTCCGCGTGCCATTAGTGGCGTACTTGGTGTTTGTATTTTGGATTGGGTGAACCGTGTACGCGGTGAATATCATTCAACACGACTGATTGAAAATACAGCCCAACATGTTTTCCAAAATATTCAAGGCCCTGTTATTAACCCTCTGACCCCACCTGTACTGACTGAAAATGGCGCAGAACGTGTTTCAGGTGGTTTATCAGCTCTAAATTCTGCGATTCAAGCGCAGCAATCTGTTTTAGTCATTAGCGATCAATATCTACTTTTAGCGGGATTGGCTGCGTTTTTATTGATCGTTATGCTGATTTTGCCCGTTAGAACTTATCCACCACGTATTGCTCTCATTAAGTTAATGAATAGTCATAACTCAGGAAAATCTTTATGAGTACTCTCGAAGCCCAAGATACCACCAACACCGAACCACCCAAGTTAACAAAGGTGCAATATCTCAAAAAGCATTGGGTTATGGTTATCACATTTATTATTGTTTTAGCATCCATTTTATGGGTTTTAAAACTTATATTTTTACCGTCTTCAATTGTTGAAACAGACGATGCACGTGTGGATGTAGAGTACTCAACCATTGCCCCTAAAGTGTCTGGCAATATTGAAGAAATTTATATTAAAGATCATCAGACTGTAAAAAAAGGACAACTTTTAGCACGGATTGACGCACGTGATTATCAAGCTGCTTTAGCTGAAGCTGAATCTAATTATGCAAAAGCACAAGCCGACTTAAGCGAAGCAATGCTCGCAGTTGATAGACAACCGACTGTTATTCGAGAAACAGAGGCCCAGCTTAGAAAAGTAGAAGCAGGAATTACACTTACTAAAGACAACACGGCGCGTTATGAGCAGCTACAAGCTCTTGGGGCGGAATCTAGATTAATTACGCAACAGTCAAAAACCACATTGACTGAGCAATATGCCGACTTAGACAGCAGCAAAGAAAAAGTAATCGATGCGCAATATCAATTAAACCAATACAAGATTCAGGTACAAGCCAAACAAGCTGCCCTTAAACAGGCACAGGCTGCCCTTGATAAAGCAAAACTGAATCTGAGCTATACAGAAGTTCGAGCACCTATTGATGGCATGATTGGTCAGAAGTCTGCCAACGTCGGTAACTTTGTTGGCGCTGGTAATCCATTAATGGTTGTCGTACCTTTAAATCAAGTCTACGTAGAAGCAAACTTTCGCGAAATTGAGTTAAAACAAATCAAAATCGGACAACCTGTTAATGTCTATGTCGATGCTTATAACGTTGAATTAAAAGGTGTGGTAGACAGCTTCTCTCCATCTACTGGCGCATTTTTCTCTCCGATCACTGCGACCAATGCGACTGGTAACTTTACCAAAATTGTTCAACGTCTACCTTTACGAATCAAGCTTGTTGAAAATCAAAAAGACGTTAAATTATTACGTCCTGGTTTATCGGTTTTAGTATCAATAGATACGAATAAATAGATAGTCTAGATTTTGAAATATGAGAGAAAAAGAGACCTGTTAATGGGTCTCTTTTTTAATTATGAGTTTTAAAACTTTTTGGTGTAATTTACAAACAGACGATCTTCACCAAAGTCATTGCCATGTTTAACGTTGTAATCAATGCGAATGTATTGCAGGGCAACGCCTTTTAAGAATGGCTGTTGAAACGCATAATTTAAAATCACATTCGACTCAGTTTCATGGTTCTTTTCACCATTTGCTGCTTTAAAGTCATGGCCATACACATATTTCACCATTGCGTTTAAGCCCGGAAGGTAATCTTTAAAGTCGTAGCCATACATCACATGATAAGACTTTTCGTCTTCTTTAAAGAAACCAGTAGCATTCCAGTTAATGAAATAGGTTTCTGGTAAGAAACCATCCGGTAATGGGTAAGCTGACTCACCCATGATTTGTTGGTAGCCCAAGCCGAAAGTATGGTTTTTTACTTTAACAGTTTCCAGCACTCCAATGTTTTGTGCATCGATATCAAAAGTATTGCCATCATCTTTTGCATTGAAGTACTTAAACTTAGAAGTGAGGGCGAAATTAGGTTGTTTCCAATTATGCTCAAGCCCAACATAGTGCTTGTTGTAGAGGTCTTCTAAATTACCAAAGTAGTATTCACCCTTTAAAGACGGCGTAAATTGATAACGTAGATCAACGTAGTTTAAGCCATCAGATTCTTTGGTAATTCCATTTGCCGTAAAAGAAAACTTTTTAAAATCTTCTTCATTTCGTGGCGAGACTTTTTCAACCCGACCAATTTCGGCATAAAGCTGATCTGAAAGTTGAGACTTAAGATTAGTTCCCCAATAAGAGGCAAGTAATTGTCGGCTCGCATCGACAGCCGTTACAGGCAGGTCTAACCAGAGTTCACCGACACTTAAAAGGGTTTTGTCATAGCCCAGTTTTAAAGTGGCGCCGTATTTTAAATAGTCAGATGCCTGAGATTGCGTTTCCTTATTAAAAGGTAAAACGGTGTCGGCGACATGTTTATCTGAACTCAAACGAACAGCGTATTGAACAGAAGCATCGGCACCAATCGTAATAGGTTTGTCTGCAATGACTAGTGGGGTGTCATGCATTTTCGATTTATAAAATAATGACGCTGCCTGAGACCAGCTGCCTGTGTCTTTGAGTGCATCATTATCAAAATTACGATTGATATAAGCATTCTTTAGCGTGAACTTCCATTCATCTTCGCTTTGTTGAGTGGTATCTGCTGCCCACAGTAATGAATGACCACTACAGATAAATAAAAGAGTAGAAAACTTTAAATATTCGTTTTTTAAATATTTCATGAAACAAATCATCCTTTAACTATTGTCTGCGCCATCCTTTGGCACAGATATATATTTGTTCGGTGGAATCGTATTATCTCAATTTGAAGCGACTAAAACTTGAGACTGATTTTTCTTTAAACGTTTAATGAGTAACAACGAAACCGCGGCACAAAATGCAGGTATCGCTAAAATACTTAAAATTTCAAAACTGGAGAGATTTAATGACATTAACCAACCACCCATAATTGATCCCACAATCGACCCTGAGCGTCCTACCGCATTAGCCCAACTTACCCCTGTTGCACGGCAATGTGTTGGATAAAAACTAGATGCAAAAGCGTTTGCTCCTACTTGCGAACCACTAATTCCTGCACCTACCCCAAACATGGCAAACATTAATAAAACCGTATTTGCCTGTTCAATTCCAAACCCTAAACAAATCAGGAAAAAACCACCAAAAACATAAGCCGTACTTAAAATTTTGGTTGCATCCATCTTATCCATTAACAAGCCTAAGACAATCGCACCAATGGTTCCACCTATTTGGAAAATTGAAGTCAGCCATGACGCGTTGGATAAATTAAAGCCTTCATTGGTCAGTAAAGTAGGCATCCAACTTGAAATCATATAAATAATGAGAAGGCTCATAAAAAAGGTAAACCAAATCAAAAAAGTGCCCAAAGCAAAGCCTTTATTAAACAAATCTTTCAAACTTGATTTTTCGACTTCATTAACTGTTGGCACCAAAGTCGGTGTGCTATTTAAATGCGGTGCAATACGGTGAATAATCTTTTCAATTTTTTCAGTGCTCTTCTTTTTAAGCACTAAAAATCGAATAGATTCAGGTAATAAAAAATATAAGAAAGGTACAGTCGCTAAAGGCAACACTCCCCCAATGAGCAAAATGCCGTGCCAACCAATATGAGGAAGTAGCTGAGCCGAAAAAATACCACCAAGAGCAGAACCCACTGTAAAGCCACAGAACATCATGGTTACAAGATTAGACCGACGAGATGTAGGCGCATATTCAGAGGTTAAAGTAATTGCATTGGGTAAAGCCCCACCTAGACCTAAACCAGTGAGAAATCTCCAAATAATTAGGGTTTGTAAATCTGCTGAAAAAGAGGCAAACACACTAGCAATCCCAAACATAATGACCGACCCAATCAAAATCGGTTTACGGCCTAGCTTATCGGATAACGGTCCGAAAATGAGTGCGCCTGCCATGAGTCCAAATAAACCAGCGCCAAATAAAGGTGCCAAATCGGTTGCTTGCAACCCCCATTCTGCCTTTAAAGCAGGTGCAATAAACCCAACTGCTGCGGTATCGAAACCATCAATCGCAACAATCAAAAAACACAACCACATGATTAATTTTTGCAAAGACGATAGCGGTATTTCATCAATGAAACTTTGTACGTCTATAGAATTTTGAGACATGAGAGCTCCTTTCGCCAATACATTGGCGTATATGCAATCCTTAGCAAAGGTGCCCAACTGTATTTTTTATTTAGGTTGAGCACCTATTTCCATAAATCAGTTCAATTTGATTTATTTCACATTCACCGTAATTCCAGTCAGTCCGGTAATGTCTGCACGCATAACATCACCTTTCACTACAGCACCCACGCCTTCTGGAGTTCCTGTAAAAATCAAATCACCTGCTTTTAGTTCAAATAGCGTAGACAAATTTGCAATCGTTTCAGCCACAGACCAAATCAGGTGACTGACATCGCTGTGCTGTTCGGTTTTACCATTTACCGTTAAATGAATATCGGCATTATTGATTTCACCCGTTTGAGTAATCGGATGAATTGGGCCAACTGGTGCAGAAAAATCAAAAGCTTTACCGATTTCCCATGGGCGGCCTTTTTCACGCATTGCCATCTGTAAGTCACGGCGTGTCATATCTAAACCAACGGCATAGCCATAGATATAATTCACTGCATCCTCAACCGAGACATTTTTGGCATCTTTACCAATTGCAACGACCAACTCAATTTCATAATGAAAATTTGAAGTTTCAGATGGGTATGGAATATCAACCGCATCTGTATTTACCGGAACAACCGACTCAAGATCATTTGGCTTACAAAAGAAAAATGGTGGTTCACGGTCTGGGTCAAAACCCATTTCACGTGCATGAGCAGCATAGTTACGGCCCACACAATACACACGGCGTACCGGAAATTTATGCTCTGAGCCGTGAATAAATAGACCAGCCGTGGTCATTGGTTCAAAAATAAATGACATATATAAATTCCTTCTATTAATTAATCACAACTCAAAATGCATCAGCCTGCTGTTCAGGTGCGGCTCTTTGAAATGCTTCTAAGGTCATGCAATGTTGGTAAATTTCATTAATGTTTGGATAAGCCGATAAATTGACTTTAAAACGCTCAGCAGAAACTACTTGTGGAACTAAATAGGCATCTGCAATGGTCGGTTGCTTGCCATAGCAGAACTTTTCGCGATTCTGGTCTTGTTCCAAAATATGCTCTAAAGCTGCAAATCCATCCTGAATCCACTTGGCACACCATGCGTTGATTTGTGCATCATCCAGCCCTAAGTTCTGGCGTAAATATTCAAGAACACGCTTGTTGTTTAAGGGGTGAACATCGCATCCAACTAAAGCAGCAATGGCACGGACTTTTTCACGACCTAATGCATCTGTAGGCAATAAAGCGGGTTCGGGATATTGTTCTTCTAGCCATTCGATAATGGCTGGACTTTGCAACAAGTTCCCCGATTCAGTTTCAATTACTGGTACAAATCCTTGCGGATTTAAAGCTTTAAAAGCAGCTTGATGGTGTTCGTTTTTAGCGAGCGATATATAAGCCGCTTCATAAGCCAAACCCTTTAGATTCAACACAATGCGAGTTCGATGCGATGTACCGCTACGGAAAAAGCTATAAAGTTTCATGCCACATTCCCTTGATAGTTTTTTACTGCATCAAGGCAGTTATTGACATTCCAGCCATACAACCACTCCATTGCATCATAAAAACGTTCAGTAGGACGTCCACGCCACAAATCATTGCGAACCAAGCGTTGCACACCTTTGGCATGGTAAATTTTGCCCATTTCACGTGAAGACAAAACAATACGCGCTGTACGTGCCACACGTGCTTTTTGGTAAATATCAAAAGCTTTTAAAATGTCATGGTCGGTAACACGTAACGCTTCACCTAAAGTTACGGCGTCTTCCATCGCCATACATGCACCTTGCGCCATATATTGCGTGGTTGGATGTGCTGCATCACCAAGTAATGTCACACAGCCAAAAGTCCATGTTTGAATCGGTTCACGGTCTGCGGTTGCCCAGCGGCGCCAGCTTTTAGGTAACTCAATCAATTGACGAGCTTTCGAACAAATTCCTTGAAAATAAGACAGCACTTCTTCTTTAGAACCATCGGTTACGCCCCACTGTTCTTGCTCACGGCTATGGAACGTCACTACAACGTTATATTCCTTTCCACCGCGCAGTGGATAATGCACAAGGTGACAATTTGGCCCTACCCAAATACTAGCTGCATTCCATTTCAAGTCTTCAGGAAACTCGCTTTCAGGTACAACAGCACGGTAAACCACATGACCTGTAACCAATGCAGGGTCACCAACGTAGGTATCACGCACAACAGATTTAACACCGTCAGCACCGATAAGTGCCTGACCATGATATTGCTTCCCGTTTTGATCGGTAATCGTTACGCCCGCATCATCTTGGTCAACTTTTTGAATATGACAATTAGTGATAATTTCTAAGTTGCCGTATTGTTTAGCACCTTCGACCAATGAACCATGAATATCGGCACGGTGAATCACCGCATATGGGTTACCAAAACGTTCACGAAACTTTTCATCGGTTGGAATTTTGCCGACCTGATATTCATCAATCGCATCATGCATAACCATATAATCGGTATAGACTGCTTTACTGCGAGCAATCTCACCAATTCCTAGCGCATCAAAGGCATGGAAAGCATTTGGGCCTAGTTGAATACCTGCACCGATCTCACCAATTTCAGGGGCTTGTTCAAAAACCTGTACCTTAAAGCCTTGTTTTGCCAAAGCGAGTGCAGCTGCAAACCCGCCAATGCCACCACCAGCAATTAATATCGGTTGTTGAGTATTTGACATGATTTATATCCTTATAAAATATTCTATTTACTGGCGCTCACGCACAGAGTACAAACCCAGTTTCCGTTGTAAGGGCGCTTCATCTGCAATAAACAAATAACATGGTTGATCTGAGGTATTGATTAAATCAATATGAGCAAAACATGGCGCACATGTTGTATCAGCTTTATTTAAATTGAAATCTTTCTGATCAATTTTGACTTGGAGCTGACCGTCAATCACATGAAAAATTTGGGCAGTAGAGCGCGGTTGGAGCTGTAATATTTCATTTGGTCTGAGCATTAAAGCTGAGTAACCAATAATATTTTGGCAGTCATCACCAGTTTCAGGATTGATGTAAGTCACCTGAATTGGTGCTTGATGGTTTTTATCATCTGCAAGCGCATGCAAAACTTTTTTGGTTTCTTTCCAAGAGTAACGCATGATTGGATACGAAGCATTTTCACGGGTAAAATGTGCAGTTGGTACAATGCCCGTTCCATAATGATGGGCATTTCCGGCACTAGTCACTTTTTGGATTTCGCCCGGTTGTACATAAGAAGCCTCCATGTAATAAACCAAAGGTAAATCCAATACATCTAACCAGATAACAGGTTCATCGCCATCATGTCCATGTTCATGCCACAGCCCTGATGGTGTAAGGATTAAATCTCCATGCTCCATCATGCATTTTTGGCCCTCAACAGTCGTATAAGCACCTTCACCTTCAACAATCAGGCGCACTGCATTTGGGGTGTGTCGATGTGATGGCGCCCACTCTTTTGGCAACAAAAGCTGCATGCCAAGATACATGACCGAACTGGCTTTCATATTTTCCAGACCATGTCCGGGATTTGCTAAAACCAATACACGGCGTTCAGCTTTTTCAATCGGTGTTAACTCACCTGCTTCGAGCAATAAAGGTTTAATATTCTGAAAATACCATGCCGTTGCTAACGTCTGTGGCATCGGTTTATGCGGAGGCAATACGTTACGTAAACTTGGCCATAAAGGGACTAAATTTGATTCTTCAAGTTGACCAAGATAACGTTTCGGCAAGTCATCTAGCGTTGCTAACTGTTCCATTTCAGATCCTCTATTTAAGGCCAATTGGTACAATAAGGTTTGTACTTTTACGGCCTATTCTTCCTTGATCATCAATGTAACAATCGAAAATTGTTGAATCCATGCACAAAAAACAATAGTCTGTATTGATAAAATCAATACAAGGAAATTAAAGTGTTTGATCTTGATACTCGGCTTTTACAAATTTTCTTTGAAATTTATAAACATAGCAGTGTATCTAAAGCTGCCGAACAGCTTGAAATTGGACAACCGACTTTAAGTATTGCGTTAAATAAATTACGTGAGCATTTTCAGGACCCACTTTTTGTCCGTATTGAAAATAAAATGCAACCTACTGAGTTATCTAAACAAATATATCCACTGGTTGTAGAAATTCTGAACCGACTGAAACTGGTTCAAAACTACAATATTGAATTTGATCCACAGACTTCAAATTATCAATTTAAAATCAGCATGACTGATATTAGCCATCTGGTTTTATTACCTAAACTGATCAATTATTTACGTGCCCATGCCCCCAATACTCGCCTAGAAATTGTCCCAATTGATGCCAATACGCCAGTAATGATGTCAAATGGAGACATTGATTTAGCCATTGGTTTTTTGCCTCAACTTGAAGCAGGTTTTTATCAGCAAACACTTTTCCAGCAACGTTATATTTGTATTGCCAGTAAAGAACACCCAAGGCTTACAGGCACAACGCTTTCAGAACAAGAATTTCGCCAAGAGCTACATGTCGATATTTTTGCAACGGGTGGACACTACGTGCTGGAGCATGAGTTACAAAAACTAGGAGTAAACCGAAATATTCTGGTTCGTTTGCCAAGCTATTTAGGGGTTGGCTTGGTTGTTCAAGACACCGACGCGATTGCAACTATTCCTCATTATTTAAGTCAGGTGCTTTTAGTCAGAGGTGGCTTAAAAGTTTTAGAACCTCCTTATCATTTTCCGACTTATAGCGTAAAGCAGCATTGGCATGCACGAGTTCATCAAACACCAAGCAACCAATGGTTAAGAAGAGTATGTTTTGAACTTTTTTCTGAATAGAAAATTTAACAGGCACCATTAAAAATCTAATAAAAATAAAAAGACTTTGCATAGATAGATAAAATTTCACTACACAAAGTCTTTATAAACTCTTTTTTTAATTAATCTAAATTCATAGCAACCGCTCTGGTTGCTTTACGCTTTCGCGTGACAAACAGCCCACAAACGACCACCACTAAAGTTACGCCCAAAGATAAAGTGGTTTCATAACTATAGGCAGGTGATAAGAACATATAACCTAAAACGGTCATAATAACTAAAATCACAAACCAAGTTAACCATGGGAACAACCACATTTTAAAAGATACAGCTGTACCCTCTTTTTCCCATTTATGTCTTAAACGCAATTGTGAAAATGCAATCACCAAATACACCAGTAATGCAATTGAGCCTGTGGTTGAGAGTAAGAACCCAAAGACTTGTCCCGGGAACATATAGTTTACAGCGCAGCACACTACACCAATCAACGTAGATAAAAACACAGCCGAAGTCGGTACGCCCACCCCATTAATTTTTGTCACAACTCTCGGTGCTTCCTGACGTGTACCTAAAGCAAATAACATGCGAGATGAAGTGTAAACTGCGGCATTCATACAGCTTGCAACCGCAATAAATACCACGGCATCCATAATCAGTTTAGTTTCAGGAACATTCAGGCTCATTAAGACAAACTGAAAGGTGCCAAATTTTTGCAAGTCTGGCGAACGCCAATCGACCAAAGCAACTGCAAGAAAAATAGAAACAACAAAGAATAAAATAATTCGGTAGAGCACCAAATTGGTCGCACGTTTAATTTTTTCTTCCGGATTTTTAGATTCTGCCGCAGCAATTGAAAGAATTTCGATTCCAAAAAATGAAAAAGCCGAGATTAAAATTGCTGATAAAACCCCGCCCATACCATGTGGCATAAAACCACCATTTGAAAATAGATTGCCGACACCACTCACATTTGTTGCTAAAGGCCACATTCCAAATACAGCCATTGCCCCAATGATAATGAACACTACAATCGCAACGACTTTAATGAGGGCAAACCAAAACTCAAACTCACCAAAACTTTTGGTACTAAAAAAATTGGCTAAGCTGAGTAAAATAATAAAGGCGAACGCATAAACTGCACTGGAAATTTGCGGGAACCAAGCATGCAAAATTTCAGCTCCAGCAATCGCTTCAATTGGAATAACCAGTACCCAAAACCACCAATATAACCATCCGATGGTAAACCCAGCCCAAGGGCCGATTGCTTTACGGGCATATGTAGAAAATGAACCTGTATCTGGTTGTGCTACGGCCATTTCGCCCAGCATGCGCATGACCAGAAAAACTAAAATACTTGTAATTATATAAGCGAGTACGGCGGCTGGGCCTGCTTTTGCAATTGCCGCAGAAGAGCCTACAAATAAACCCGCACCAATAACGCCACCAATACTGATCATGGTGACATGTCGATTAGAAAGTCCTTCACCTAATTTTGTTGTTTTATCATTGTTCATATTCGATTCCTTCAAATTGACAAACTGATTTTAAAACCGTCTTAAAATGTACTTCTCCAACTTGTACGAAACAAAAAGGGAAAATCAGAGTTTTCCCTTTTATTCATCAATTTAATGTAGGCATAGCGAATTGTTTGGATTCACGGACCTGTGTTGAAGGCCAACGCTGGGTAATGGTTTTACGGCGTGTATAAAAACGCACACCATCTGGACCATACGCATATAAATCACCGAATAATGAGCGTTTCCAGCCACCAAAACTATGATATGCAACTGGCACAGGTAATGGCACATTGACCCCAACCATACCGACTTGAATATTGCTCGTAAAATAACGCGCTGCTTCGCCATCACGAGTATAAATACACGTTCCATTACCATATTCATGGTCATTAATCAGTTGCATTGCATCTTGCATCGTTTGTACACGAATGACCTGTAAAACAGGACCAAATATTTCTTGCTGGTAACTTGTCATGTCTGGTGAAATTTGGTCAATTAAAGTTGGTCCAACAAAAAAACCTTTCTCATAACCTGCTGGTTTTGCATCACGACCGTCTACAACAATTTTAGCACCTTGTTGCTCTGCGCTTTGAATAAAAGCTTGTACTTTATCTTTATGTGCTTGCGTAATGAGCGGTCCGAAGTCATTACGCTCATCTGCATAGTGACCAAACTTCAACTGCTTCATTTCTTGTTTTAATTTTTCAATCACAACATCTGCAACTTCATCACCAATGGCAACAGCAACGGACAGTGCCATACAACGTTCGCCAGATGAACCAAATGCCGCACCTAACAAAGAAGTTACGACGTTATCAATATCTGCATCTGGCATAATAATGGCGTGATTTTTGGCCCCACCTAACGCTTGGCAACGCTTACCACTCGCGGTTGCTGTACGGTAAATGTACTCTGCAATCGGAGTTGATCCGACAAAACTAACCGCTTGAATTTTTGAATGATGCAACAATGCATCAACAGCGTCTTTATCACCATTTACAACATTGAAAACACCATCAGGCAATCCAGCTTGTTTTAATAGTTCAGCTAGAAATAACGCAGCCGACGGCGCTTTTTCTGAAGGCTTTAAAATAAAACAGTTACCGCAAACAATCGCCATTGGGAACATCCACAACGGAACCATTGCTGGGAAATTAAAAGGAGTAATCCCAGCAACCACACCTAATGGTTGAAACTCGCTCCATGAATCAATATCTGGACCCACATTTTTCGAATATTCACCTTTTAAAAACTCAGGCGCGCCACATGCATATTCGACATTTTCGATGCCACGTTGTAATTCACCTTTGGCATCATGGCAAATTTTTCCGTGTTCTTCACCAATCAACTGACAAAGCTTGTCAGCATTTTCTTCAAGTAATTGCTTAAATTTGAACATCACACGTGCGCGTTTAATCACTGGTGTATCACGCCATGCTGGAAAAGCTTGCTCTGCAATTTGAACCACTTGATTTACTAAGTCTGCATCTGCAAGCGCAACTTCTTTGGTGATTTCACCAGTCGCTGGATTATAAACCGGCTGTTTCTTGGTAGTTTTGGTTACGAGCCCACCATCAATAAAATGCCCTACTACTTTAACGGTTTGCTGACTTGAATCTGTGTCTGTGTTGGCAATCGCGTTGCTGTCAAAATTCTCTAAAGTGTTCATCTTCTTTCCTTGTATCTATTCATCTTTTCTAATGGAGCGTTGATATAAACAAACGTTATTTCACTTGATAAATTGCCTCACCCACGGCATTCATGAGTCGTTGTAACTCTACCTCTGTGCTATTAAACATTGGGCCAAACTGAAGCGTATCTCCGCCAAAACGGACATAGAAACCCGCTTTCCAAAGTTGCATTCCAATTTCAAAACCACGAATCGTCGCATCGCCATCACGCGGTGCTAATTGCACAGCACCAATCAGCCCACAGTTGCGTATATCAAGAATGTTTGGAGCGCCTTTTAACTCATGTAAAAGTTTTTCAAAACTTGGAGCCAATGCAGCCGATTGATGAATTAAATTTTTCTTCTCTAAAACATTGAGTGTTGCTAAAGCAGCCGCACAAGCCACCGGATGCGCCGAATAGGTATAACCATGGGTAAACTCAACCGCATGTTCAGGTAAATCTTGCTGCATAAAGGCGTCATAAATTTCATGGCTTGCCACCACACCACCGAGTGGAATAGCACCGTTGGTAATTTGTTTGGCAAAATTTAAAATATCTGGCGTGACATCAAAATATTCTGAAGCCGTCCATTTCCCCATTCGCCCAAAACCAGTAATGACTTCATCAAAAATCAGCAAGATATCGTGTTGATCACAGATTTCTCTTAAGCGTTTTAAATAACCAGTCGGTGGTACAATGCAGCCTGCCGAACCAGAAACTGGCTCTACAATGACTGCGGCAATATTCGATGCATCATGTAGCTCAATTAACTTAAGCATTTCATTGGCAAGCTCTACACCACCTGTTTCAGCACAGCCTTTGGTAAAACTTAAATCTGGCTGTAAGGTATGCGGTAAATGGTCTACATCCATGAGCTGACCAAACATTTTACGGTTACCGCCAATACCGCCAAGACTCGTTCCCGCAACGTTTACACCATGGTAGCCACGTGCGCGCCCAATCAGCTTGGTTTTGCTTGGTTTGCCTTTAATTCGCCAATAGGCACGAGCCATTTTAATTGCGGTGTCGGCTGACTCTGAACCTGAGTCAGTAAAGAACACATGCTGCAATTTTTCAGGCATATGTTGAATAATTCGTTCAGCCAATTGAAACGACAAAGGATGACCAAACTGAAATGCTGGAGAGTAATCCAGCTTTGCCAATTGAGTACTTACGGCTTGCTGAATTTCTGGAAGCGTATGTCCTGCACCACAAGTCCAAAGGCCCGACAAAGAGTCGTAGACTTCGCGACCTGCACTATCAATTAAATAAGATCCTTTAGCACCAACAATCATTCGTGGATCTTTATGAAAATTACGATTTGCAGAAAATGGCATCCAATGCGCTTGATAATTTAAGCTCATCTGAGCATTTGATTGAACGGTTTCCGATGCAGAATCACCATCAGTTAATTTGTCGATATCAAACATAATCACTCTTCTTGTTTTGAGGCTATTTTTGAGTGTACATAGCGATATAGTTTTGATAAATTCAAATTATCTTGAGTTTAGATTTAAAAAAACGAAACTAAATGAAACCCAAAAAATTAAATCAAGTGACTGATTTTGATATTAAATTACTTAAAATATTTAAAACAGTTTGTGACTGTCATAGCTTTACGTCTGCCGAAAGTATTCTTGGCATTAGCCGTTCTGCCATTAGTCTGCATATGAGTGATTTAGAAAATCGTCTGGGCATTCGGCTATGCCAGCGTGGCCGTGCCGGGTTTGCATTGACTAATGAAGGACGGGAAATTTTAGAATATATAGAAGTGCTCACCGCATCTATCGAAGACTTTCGCTCTAAAGTTAATCAAATGCATAACCGTCTAAAGGGTGAATTTAATATAGGTATTATTAACAACCTTGTGACCATGCCAAGTGGCTACATTACCAATACGCTGGCACAACTCGCCGAAGAACATTCCGAAGTCATTATTAACATTAGTATGAGCACACTTTCAGATATTGAATGCCGTGTGCTAGACAACCGTTTACATGCTGGAGCAATTCCCCTTGTGACTCCGCTGTCTGGCCTAGACTATTTTGATTTATATAGCGAAAGTTCATTTTTATATTGCGGTAAAAACCATCCCTTGTTTGGCAAATGTAGCAAGATGGATTTAGATGAATTAAAAAAATGGCAAGCTGTACTTCCCAATTACGCCATCACACCAGAAGCGGCAAAGTTGCACCAACTTTTAGACTGTAAAGCGACTGCAAGTGACCGTGAAGGAATCGCGTTTCTGATTTTAACCGGAAAGTTTTTGGGTTTTTTACCCGACCACTACGCAAAGAAATGGGTTGAAGATGGTTTCATGCAAGCTATTTCAAAGGAAAAAATGCATTACAGTACCCCAATTTGCTTAATTACTCACAAAGGCAAAAACCACAATATTATTTTAAAAACTTTTATGGATATGCTTGAGAAGCGAGTCCTTGGGAATTAATAAACTATTTAACAGGTCATGTCTTCAGATAAAAAAGAGCACCTAAGTGCTCTCTTGATCTTATTGATTTTTGGATAAGGCAAAATTTATTGCCCTGTCATATGCATGTTCTTGTAGCTCAGTATATACATAGAAATCCTGTTCTGCCTTGGTAACAGGATTAATGAGTTTCATTGCTTCATAACTATGAGTATTTAAATCATTGGGATCAACATCAAAAGCTTCTAATTGCTGCTCTCTCCACTCACCACTTAGAACACCACCCACACAAAGCCATTTTGTTGAATTGTCTGACATATTTAATCCTTATTATTGGAGGTGCTCTTATACCATATCACGACCACCTTTAAGTCAGTTTAATTTTTCACCCCATCAAAAGAAAAAGCCCCGTGTTTAGGAGCTTTATAGCTAAGTTTTTAGTTCATCTTGACGACCAATACGACTGGTAACTTTACTAAAATTGTTCAGCGCCTTCCGTTACGCATCTAACTCTTTGATAACCAATCGGATATAAGTTAAAAGTAGTCTAAAACCCTAGAACCACCCTGCGATTTTCCCATCATATAAATGAGAACAATAAGGTTATTCCCCTGTTCTTTCACTAATGTCTATTTATTACTTTGGCCTAATTTATCACTTATTTGGTCAAAATAGACATTATAAAGTTCCTTTTTAGAACTTAGCATATCAAAGTAATAAATTCAGATGGTCTAGATCTGTTTAAATACACGAAAGGGAAAACAACAAGATGAAATCAACTCAAAGTACAAGCGGTGTTGAATCTATTTTGGGAAAGCTTTCGGGTGGAATCTTTCTATCTATCATCATTATTAGCATGATGATAGCGGGCTGGATTGCTCTAGAAGAAGGCAAAGGTCGGTTTTTAGATGGGTTTATGGGTAAACTGACTACAGAACAAATTGAGCAAGCAATTAAGACTGTACGTACAGATCCAACTCCAGAAAATATGCGCCATATCAGTACTGAGATATGGGGATTATCAAAATTACATAATGTTTCACACTATGCTGATTCTAAACTGCTGGAACAAGGCCTGTATTTCACAACAATGTCGAGCTACAACAAAGGACTCATGGTCGTTCATGTTTTTTTTGGCAGTGTCTGCATGCTATTCGGTGGTTTACAGTTCTGGCCTTATTTCCGAAAAAAATACTTAAAAGTACATCGACTCATTGGTGTTTTATATATTGCTACTGTACCCATAGCAGTTATTGCATCCCTACTTTATCTTGCCAATACTGCGCCACATCATATATATGATCATTTGGTTGCATGGATTGGACTATGGATATTTGGTGTACTCTCTTTAATTGCAATCACGATGGCTGTTTTTGCAATTAAAAAGCGTAAGATCTATGAGCATCAAGCTTGGATGGCGTTGTCTTTTTCCAGCTTAATGGTTGCACCTATGCTACGCTGGGATTGGGCAATACTCGCGGCAATTTTCCCACACATAGACCAGCAAACCTTAAATCTGGTCACTATGGGGTTAATGCTGCCAGAGAGTTTGCTTATTGGCTATGGTTTAATTCTAATTAATCGCCAATATGTGAGACCAATGGCTCAACGTAAACCTAATCCTATCGCTATTCGTGGTAGTGAGATTTATGTTCGTGCGTTACCAATACTTTATGCTTTAGCTATTGTTTCAGGCATTATAAGTTTTACTTACTATATAATTGGTCAAGGTTTCTCTAGCTTTGATTTTGCTAGACACCTTGTCCCTGCCGCTTTCATTGCACAAGAATCAAATGTTTTATCATCTCATCCAATAGCCAAAACAACTTTTATTATTTCTACCATTGTAGCTTTGCCTTTGGCTCTATACCTATTCAGAAATTTACTAATCCGTCCATCTACAACCACTCCTTTTCAGCAACATCATTTAGCAAACTTAATCGCGATTTTAACAATCATAGCGGGGAGCTCTGCATTTTACCTCGGCTGGAACATTGGTCTTATGCCACAGAATGTTCTGTTTTCTGGTGGAACGATGTATGTCGTAAATGGTGCTTTACTCATCTTTTTCGGCATTTTCTTTTTAACTGCAAATCGTCGTAAGCATTGGGCATATATGAAAGAAAGTTTGGTTTTTCTTATGTGTTTATTACCGTTTCCGACGCTTTATTGTCTAACTATAGGCATCATCAGTTTTCTTCCTCTTCCTATTGAATATATTTTGGCGGGCCAAGGCTTTGTCATCCCTATTGGGTTTAGTACTGCTTTACTATTTCTCGCTTTTTTTCATGTCATCTATGGTCAAACCACCCGCGAACATAACTAAATATTTAATCGGAGAATAAACATGCAGCAACCAGCTTTCTTTGTTTCATCCTCAACCGATATTCAAATTGCTGTTTATACTTGGGGGGACGAACCAACCCATGAGCATCCACGCGAAATACTAATATTTGCTCATGGATTTCCAGATCGGGCACTCTTTTGGGAAAAAGTGGCAAAACAACTTGAAAATGACTTTTATGTTGTTGCTTTTGACATGCGCGGATGTGCAGAATCGACACATATTAAAGGATATAAACATTACCGGTTCGAGCATTTAGTCAACGATCTCTATGCAGTAATTGATGCTGTAAGCCCAAATCAGAAAATACATTTAGTTGGACATGACTGGGGAGGCATTTATGGGTGGGATGCTATTCGCGATAGTGAAGGAAAAAAACGAATTGCTTCATTTACAACCATGTCGCCAAGTTTAGAACAAGTTGGGCTATATCTACGAAGACGCTTGCTCAAACCTACACCAAAAAACTTATGGCAACTCATTGTTCAACTCTGGCGTAATAGCCTTATGACCTTCTTTACGCTACCAATTCTTCCAGAATTATTATGGTACAGTGGCTTAGGAACATTGATGATGAAATGGATGATTACTTATTATGAGTCCGACGTTCATTATCAAAAGAATATAGGCGTTGAAGGAGATGCAATTCGGTATTTAGGCATTTATCGCGCAAACCTACTACAACGTGTTCTATTCGCAAAAGAGATTATGACAGATGTTCCCGTACATACATTAATGGCTTTGCGAGACCCATTTTTACCCCCCTATCTTTTTGATGACAGTAAAAACTGGGCGAGTAACTTAAGTGAGTCGACAGTAAATGCAGCTCATTGGGCACCGTTGAGTCAACCAAAAGTATTAGCCCATAATATTAGAAAATTTCTTCTATCAATAAATAATAACTAATCATTATGGAACTAGTGTAAAAGCTCTTCTAGAGGGCTTTTACACTAGTTCCTACATTCACATTGCTAGACATTTTACAGTTAGGATCGAACCTATCTTTCTAAAATATTCACTCTCACCTATCTAGCCTTTTTAACTATAATTTTTTTCATCTGTAACGACATTAGCTTTAAGCCATATCCACTTATCCACGCAATCAATGGTAATGTAAAACTCACTTTCCCCTTCATTTCAATCGTTGACTCCCATGTCATTTGTGTACCACCTGTTACCGATTTAAATGACATGCGACCACCAATATGGGTCAAGGAAAGCGGCCATTTGATAAATTTATAATCCCAATAATGTGGATAATTTACATCCATGACTTGCTCATGAAAGACACCAAACCTCAAATCCAATTCTCGGATAGTGCCAAGTGAATAGCTTTGGTCTGATTGTCCCACTTGTAGCACTCGTGTGCTTTTTACACCAGATAACAAACGGTAAGTTTTATAATCAGTAAAAACATCAAAGACTTGTTCTATAGGTGCAGGTATAAAAGTTGAAGCTCTACAAGTTTTTATCATTTAAACACTACCTATATAAAAATTAATAAAATAATTAGTAACTTAAATACTTCTACAACTTCCATAATAGCTATTATTGACTTTTAAGTTAGTGGAAATTATTTAAGTTCCAAAATAGAACTAGTCAAATAGAATTAACTCTGTAATGTTGTCTTGTCAACTAAAACTTGAAATTCTAAATTAAACGTGTGTTAGAAATTATTATTGGTTATGTAAGCTTATTATTTATCCATATATCAATTTCCCTACAATCTTAAATTTAAGGGAAATGATCAGCACGAATCATATCAATCAATGCTCGCAACGCATTAGAAACATGTCTACGGCCCGGATAATACAAACATAACCCATCATAACTTGGACTATACTCATCTAAAAT